>JAPYUT010000094.1 GCA_029940475.1 Verrucomicrobiales bacterium
TCGGACATCCCCAGCGGGATATTGATTCAAGGAATTGGGGGTTGAAAGGTAAACCGATCAGCGTGCGTCAGGTTACCGGAACCATCGAGGCCCCGCAGATCATTGAATTTCCCATTGAATTGCGTCCGGGCATGCCCAGTGAATTTGCAGTGCAGGAAAAGCAGCCCAACACCGGAAACCTAAAAGTACTTTGGGACGACCATAACAAGCTTAAGAAAGAGAACGGTTACGGTCATCCGCCGGCAATCTGGATTGACTGGGTCGAACTGGAGGGCCCGATTCCCAAAAACTATGTGCCTGAGTCCACCATCACCCGAGTGGAAGCGGAACAGGTAATCAACCCTCAAAACGAAGTGTTCATCAAGGGTAAGGAAAAGTGGTTCGAACGATTCAGGCAGTGGAAAAAGGGTGTCGATGCGGTCGTCAATAATCCGGAAAACCAGGCAATCATTGCGGAAATCGCCAAAACGGAAAAAAACATCCTCGAACCGCATCGATTCTACAGTATCGCCGATCGACTGAAGGGGACTCCGGATGCCAAGGATTTCGGATTCAACGATGCCCCAAATGCAAATTCTGCCAACCCGGACCGCCCATCCACTTATCAATACTTTAAACACTACGCGGGTTTGCCTCACAGGGATACGGGCGCCTACCTAAAGCCGACCAAGGGACCCGGACGGGTCATTGTTTCCCCTGAAAGATTACCCAGAGGAAATTACACTCTTCGGGCACGAGTCGGTGTTGTGGAAGGTTCCGATCCATCCCGCCATTTCATACAGTTTGGACATCCTCAACGAATGTACAACGGTCCGGAGTGGGACTATGGTTTCCAGGGAAGAGCAATCAGCACGCACCAGGTTTCAGGAACCATAAAAAACCCTCAGGTCGTTGAGGTTCCCATCGAAGTTGGGCCCGATACTCCACGCGAGTTTTCGGTGCAGGAAAAGCAACCCAACAATGGAAAAATGAAGGCATTATGGGGAACCTTCAACTTAGCCAAGAAAAAGAACGGATATGGAATACCTCCCGCAATCTGGGTTGACTGGGCCGAGCTCGAAGGTCCGCACCGCCCGAATCAACCAAAGACATGGAAGCAAAGAAGGGAAGTAGAACATTATGCCACTGCCAAAGTAAGGAGGAAATACGAAACTTACTTTAAGGCGGGTTATGAGGCCGCGACTGCCTTTCAAAAAGACGGGATTCCAAGGCCGGAAGTGGGGGTCAAGGACTTGGAAGAAGCCAAGTTCCGTATCCGCCGTTATGAAATGGAAGCACCGTCCCAAGTTCGGTATCTCAATGATCCCTTAACCAAGAACGGATCTTTGCTTGGTGTCTTCGACCGGAACGGAAATTTGAACAGTGAGGAGATTATTGAACTCAGCCTGGATCCGCCCGGTGTTAAGAAACAATCCAAACCCTTACCCCTTGGCAAATATCGGATTCGTGTCCGTATGGGTTCCGTAGAGGGCACTTCGCAGGATCGTCATTTTGCGGTGCTGGGATCCGTTGACAAGGGTGATGAGTTCAGCTTGTTGGAAACTTTTCAAGTCACGGGAACCACCAATGATCCGCAGGTTTTCGAAACCACGGTGGAATTGAGCCTCAATGGCACACGCAAGTTTGCACTGCGAGAAAAAAGCAACCTGAAGGCAGACACTTTGCGGGGCAAAAGGGAGATTTACAAAGACGGAATGGCTCCTCCGCCGGCTCTCTGGGTCGACTGGGTGGAATGGGAAGGTCCCTTGAGGGACAAGGTACAGGACGGTGGGCTGGTAACTATTTTACAAAACAATCTGGACGGAACCGTAGAAACGGAAGAGGAAAGAGCACGGTCAATCTTTCAGCACTTTTGTGTGGAAGCCTTTCGTCAGATTCAACCGGATCCTGAGTTCATTAATAAACTGATTGGACTCTTTAAAACCAGAAAGACTGCCGGCGATTCCTTCGACGTGGCCATTCGGACTCCTTTGAGCGTAATTCTCGCCTCGCCTGGGTTTCTTTACCTGGACGAGCCCAACAAGCAAGGCTCCAAACGTAATCTTGCCGAGCGCGAACTCGCTATACGTCTGTCGTATTTTCTTTGGAGCTGTCCACCGGATGCGAAACTGATCGACTTGGCCAAAAGAAATGAACTGAGCAAACCCGCGGTTCTTCGCCAACAGGTCGACCGCATGATTGCCGACCCGCGGGCCGATGAATTCGTGGCCGGCTTCGTTCACCAGTGGCTGAACATGGAACGCTTGGACTTCTTTCAGTTCGATACCAAATTGCACCGTGAATTCGACGAGAGCGTGCGGGCTTCCGCGAGAAAGGAAGTCTACGAATCCTTCGCCCTGTTGTTGCGTGATCAGGAAGGTGGTCGTCTTGGAAAATTGCTCAAGAGCGATTACGTCATGATCAACGGCCTGCTCGGCACCTACTACGGCATAGATGGAGTGACCGGGGATCACTTCCGCAAGGTGTCCTTGCCCTCGGACGCACCCCGAGGCGGTCTGCTTGGCACGGCCGCCGTTCTTGCCATGGGTAGTGACGGCATCGAGAGCAGTCCGGTCGAGCGTGGGGCCTGGGTCTTGCGTTACCTCTTGAACGACCCACCGCCACCGGCTCCGGCCAACGTGCCGCAGCTCTCGCGTCTGGACGACAAGTCGCTCACCACCCGCGACCGGCTCCGCCTCCATCAGGAAGAAGCCCAGTGCGCGAGTTGCCATCGTAAGATCGATCCCATTGGATTCGGGTTGGAAAACTTCACCGCCGCCGGCAAATGGCGCACGCAGGACGGACATGGCAAAAGATCTTATGATATCGATCCATCGGGCAAGTTTCACAACGGCCCCCAGTTCGCCAACTACTTCGAACTGCGCGACCGCATCGCAGAGCGTGAACCGGACTTCGGCCGCGGATTTACGGAGGCTTTGATCGCATACGCCCTTGGTCGGCCTTTTGGCTTTACTGACGAAGATCTCGCCCAGGAAATTCTGGCAGCTGCAAAATCCAAACAATACAGCGTTAGCGAATTCGTGCAGACTTTAGTGCTTTCCGAAGCGTTTCGGCAGAAGTAGGATCTTTAGGCTTAAAGAAGCCTATCCGGAAAAATGAAGCGCCAATTCCTCATTCCCATTCTAATTCCCATTATTCTCATCTCAATACTAGCGGTTGGCGGATTCGCTCAACAGCGAGGCAAGAAAAAGGGTGCTCCACTACTCAAGTGGCGCGTTCAACAACTCCACAAGGACAACAACGAGGGCATCGCCGTCGGTGATGTCGACGGGGACGGAAAGCTTGATGTCACTGCCGGTGAATTCTGGTATCAGGCCCCCGAATTCAAGCAACGCCCGATCCGCAAGATTGCCGCTTTCGGGGCCGACTACATGCAGAATAACTCCGAGCACCTCTACGACATGGATGGCGACGGGGACCTTGATGTCCTTACCGGCGCATTCACCCTGCAGAATGTGGACTGGTTTGAAAACCCGGGAGCCGGCAATTACGAAAAGGGGCGATGGCCGGCTCACCGGCTTGTTGATACCGGCACGGGCCATAACGAAGCCTCCTTCCTGCATGACATCGACGGGGACGGCACACCTGAGTTCATCGAGAACTCGTGGAACAAGAAGAACCCCATGCAGATCTTCCGCCTCGTCCGGGATGAGAACGGCAAGGTGTCCGCAAGAAAACATGTTGTATCCAGCAGCGGCAACGGTCACGGCATGGGCTTTGGTGACCTCAACGGCGACAACAAGCAGGATATCATCTTCCAGGCCGGTTGGTATGAGCAACCGGCTGCCGGTCCGTTCTCCGGCCCTTGGGAATACCACCATGACTTCGACCTGCCACACGCCAGCTGCCCGGTTCTCATTGTTGACCTGAATGGCGATAGCCGAAACGACATTGTCTGGGCTGACGGCCACAGCTACGGACTCTATTGGCACGAACAGCTCGCACCTCAAGTTGATGGAACCACCACCTGGCGCCAACACCTCATCGACAAGAAATTTTCCCAGGCCCATTCACTGGCCTGGGATGATATTGACAACGACGGCCAACCGGAACTCATCACCGGCAAGCGCTACTACGGCCATTCCGGCAAGGATTCCGGTGCCCACGATGACATCACCGTCCAATACTACAACTGGATCCCCAAAACACATACATGGAGCAAGCACATGATCTCGACTGCTCCCGCAGGAAAAGGACCCGGGATCGGCTTGCAGATCCGCGTGCACGACCTCGACGGCAACGGCTGGAAAGACATCATCGTCCCCGGCAAAAGTGGTACCCACATCATCTGGAACGAGGGTAAGTAAGACCTCACACCAGCACTTTTTTTGCACATGAATCCATTCAAATTAATCACTTGTAGCCTGCTCTCATTCACCGGCGTCGCCACACTCACATCCACAGTTCACGCTGAGGACAAGTCCCCCGACATTGTCTTCATCATTGTGGATGATCTCAATGACTGGGTGGGCTGTCTCGGCGGACATCCCGACGCCAAGTCACCGAACATCGACGCCCTCGCCGGAAGTGGCATGCTCTTCTCCCAGGCCTACTGCAATTCCCCTCAGTGCCGCCCCTCACGCACCAGCTTGCTGCATGGCGTCTATCCCTTCAAAACCGGCACCTACTTCAATGCCAAGGCCGCCAAGGAAACCAAAATAAAGACGCCAACCATGCAGCAGTTTTTCATGGACAACGGTTACCGTGTTGCCAGCGGCGGCAAGGTCTTCCACGGTCATCCCGGCAAGATCGGTGATGCGCTTCTCACCCGGCCTAGAGATCCCAGGCCACCAAAGGGAAAAGATAACTTCAATGCCATGCGGGCACCCAATGATGGCTATCCGCTCGATGTCCCTGATAAAGAAATGGGAGATTACAAAGTCGCAAGCTGGGCGATCAAACAGTGGCAGGAAGTCACCGAAAAACCCCTCTTCATGTCGGTCGGTTTCTACCGGCCACATCGCCCCCTGCAGGTACCAAAGCCCTGGTTTGATGTATTCCCGATCGAATCGATTCGCCGACCAGCTGAACCCAATGGTGTAGATGATTGGGCCGACATGCCCGACTTTGCCCGCAAGCTAGCGCGCACCCATGCCCACAAACCCATGCACAAGGGCCTGAGTGATCATGAGTACATTGTCGAAAATAATGAATGGGATGCCACCATCCGCGCCTATCAGGCATCAATCGCTTTTGTTGACCGCCAGATTGGTCGATTTATCGAAAGCCTGAAGAAGAATCCCCGTAACCGTGAGACATTCGTCATGCTGGTGAGCGACCACGGCTGGCACCTCGGCGAGAAGAAACACTGGTGCAAGGGCGCAATCTGGGAGCAGACCACCCACATCCCCTTCATCGTCCGCGGCCCGGGAGTCAAAAGCAGTTCCACCTGCACCCAGCCAGCCAGCCTGATTGACGTCTACCCTTCGCTGGTGGATCTCGCCGGCCTTAAAGTTCCCGGTTGGCTGGACGGGAAGTCGATTAAACCCCAACTAAAGGATCCATCCAAACTCCGCCCGCCTGCAATTTCTTCCTATGGGGAAGGCAACACCTCGATACGCACCGAACACTGGCGTTACATCCGTTACGAGGACGGCAGCGAGGAACTCTACGATCACCGGGTCGATCCTGACGAATGGACCAATCTGGCGGAAAAGTCCGAACACAGAAAGATCAAGAGCAGGTTGATCAAAATGATCCCGGAAGATCAGCATCCAGGCCTGAAGGTCCAGGACTGGTTCGATAAGTTCCAGAAGTAACCACGGCAGGAAGTTCCATGAAAAACCTCATCTGCCTGATCCTCCTTGCTTTCCTGCTTCCCCTTTCGGTTTGGGCCAAGCCTTCACAGCCCAACGTCCTTTTTATCGCCATTGATGACCTCAACGACTGGGTGGGCTTCATGGGAGGTCACCCCCAAGCGGTGACGCCCCATATGGATGCCTTGGCCAAGCGGGGTCGGAACTTTACCAATGCCCATTGCTCGGTTCCGGTCTGTTCGGCCTCCCGGGTCACCGTGATGTCAGGCGTCTCGGCCACCACGCACGGCAGCTATGAACTCGGGCCGCGATACGAGCAATTGCCCGCACTCAAGGACGTGCCCACTATTCAGCGCTACTTCAAGGATCACGGCTACACCACCTTGTCCGGCGGCAAGGTATTGCATCATAATTTCAGCGGGCGCCTGGCCGGGGATATTGACCAGTCACTAGGCCGCAAACGCAGTCCGCGCCCCAGGAAGCCGATGAGCCGACCTGCAAGCTGGAGTGGCGCCTGGGACTGGGGAGCCTATCCGGAACAGGATACCGAGATGGCTGACTTCGAGCTGGCGCACAACGCGGCCAAGGTGCTCAAGGAGGATTTCGATAAACCCTTCTTCATGTCGGTCGGTTTCTTTCGCCCCCACGTTCCGCTCTTCGTGCCACCAAAGTGGTTTGAACTCTATGATGCGGAAAAAATTACCCTTCCAAAAAATCCAACATCCGACCTCGGAGATCTCCCGGAAAACTTCTTGGGCATTAATGACTATGCGGTTGCTCCAACCCATGCCGAGGTTGTTGGAAGTGGCAAACAGTTAGACCTGACACACGCCTATCTGGCCTCGGTGAGTTTCGTCGACCATTGCGTGGGCATTATTTTGGATGCCCTGCAATCCAGTCCTCATGCCGAAAACACCCTGATCGTCTTGTGGAGTGACCATGGCTGGCACCTCGGTGAAAAACAGCACTGGGCCAAACGCACACTGTGGGAGGAATCCACGCGCGTGCCGCTGCTCATTGCCGGTCCTGGAATTCTCCCGGGCAAACCCTGTAAGGAGCCCGCCAGCCTCATCGACCTTTACCCGACGCTGGTCGGGCTGTGCCACTTGCCGAACCCCCCCCATCTCGAAGGGCTTTCCCTGGTCCCTCAACTAAGTGATCCGAGTAAACCCAGAAAACAACCGGCGATTACCTCATCATACTTTGGCAACCACTCCATCCGCAATCGGGATTGGCGGTTGATTGCCTATGAGGACGGAGCCAGGGAACTCTACGATCACCGAACCGACCCGGACGAATTCCACAACCTGGCGAAGGACCCGGCCCACCAGAAGATTATCGATGAACTCTCCCAGTGGCTGCCAAAAAAAGCTGCCCCCGAGTTCAAGGCCAAATCCGAACGCCAACGCCGCACACGCCAAAAATAAATCCATGAGAAGAAAAAGCCCATCAAGACGTGACTTCTTCCGCACCACCGGGGTGGCGGCGAGCTCTATCCTGTTGCCTCGGCAGGTCATGGCCTCCCTGGCGAAAATCAAGAAGCCCATCAAACTTGGACTGATTGCCGACCTGCACCAGGACGTGATGCATGATGGCCCGGCAAGATTGAAGGCCTTCCTCGACGCCATGAAGGAAGAAAAACCCGATGCGCTGATCCAGCTCGGCGACTTCGCCTACCCGACAAAGAAAAACGAAGCCGTTAGCAAGGTCTTTGAAAAGGCACACCCCAGGACCCTGCACGTTCTCGGCAACCACGAGATCGATGGGGGGCACTCCTTTGATCAAGTCGCCAAGCTCTGGGGCATGAAGGGACGCTACTACACCGAGAACATCAATGGCCTTGACCTGGTCGTTCTTGATGCCAACGAGAAGCCGAAGAACCACAAGGGCGGTTACCCCGCACACATCGGGGAAAAACAGCTTGAGTGGTTCGACAAACAACTGAAAACCCTCAAGGGCCCGATCCTTGTCATCAGCCACCAGCCCCTGGCGGGGCCATACAGCATCGACAACACGGAAGAGATCCAGGCGCTGCTCAACGCAGCTGCCGACAAGGTGCTGCTGGCGGTCAATGGCCACACCCACATTGACCACGTGGCACGTGCGGGCGAGCTGTCCTACCTGCACGTCAACTCGGCCTCCTATAAATGGGTCGGCGGCTCCTACCGCAACAAGAGCT
>JAPYUT010000034.1 GCA_029940475.1 Verrucomicrobiales bacterium
TCATGGCTGCGGCTGTTTGGTAACGGTTGGCCATAAGGAATATAGAATCCCCTTGATCATTGGCAATTTCCTTGATCCATTTTGAGATATGTGTAGCCGTCGTCTTCCAGCCACGAAGCCGGGTGGAAAAATCAGTGGTATTATCCAGTGCCAGATGCGGTTCTTTGAGGTGAGCGGATAGTGTTTTGGAAGGGAGAGTGTTGTCATGACTGTATCCCCAGCGAAGTCCCATCGCCCTTGGTATGTCAGTATTCATCATGAGGAGAGTTAGGCCAGCAGCCAGGATGAACGCAGCCGTTTGGAATATTTTTTTGTTCCTTGGGGGTATGCGGATATTCCGCCAATAGTAGGGTAGCAGTGCGGTCGCGGAAATGATTCCCGGAGCCGTCCAGTTCAGTTCTCCCGCATTGCGCAGTGAGACGATCAGATAGAGTGCCAGAATTGGCAGGGTAAATGAGATCAGGAATGCTTCATTGTTTCCCCGGAACAGATTCCGACTGCCGCGAAGAATTGCCCAAGCTAGACCAATGAAGAACAATGGGCTGTAAACAAAGAGATGCCCTGCCAAAAATTCACCTAGCTCTAGCAGATTAAAGCTGGAGGATCCCGGGTCGGTTTCTGTGTGATCTGTGAGGTGAGTGAATGTAATCCAGTGATTTTCCGCATTCCACAGCCATACCGGAATTGTACATAAGGCAAAGACTCCCAGCATCAAATAGGGGCCTGGCTTGAGAAGAAATGGGCGCCACCGTTTACAGCAAGACAGCAGGAGGATTACGGTAACGAGTTGCAGGGCGTTGGTGTATTTACAGAGGAAGCCCAGCCCTATCATAAGCCCGACCAGGGGCCATTGTGGAGAGACAGTGCGGTCAGTGTGCAATGCTCGCCAGAGGCATGACATGGTGGCGATCCAGAATGTGATGGATAACGGATCTATGGTCATGAGTAATGACCCGGCATTGAAAATTGGAGTAAGGTTAAGAATCACGAGGGTCCATGAGGCAATTCTCATGTCGAACATGTTGCGAATTAAACGCCACAGCATAAGGCTGCTGACGAGAGCCAGTAATGAGGCGGGGATTCTGATTCCCAACTCGCTCGAACCAAAAATTGAAGTACTCAACCAGATGAGCGTGGCGATGCCGGGACCTTTGCTGTAGTAGGACCAGTCGAGGCGCTGGGACCACATGTAATAGTATGCTTCGTCAGCGGAAAGCTCGGTAAATCCGGCGATTACCAAGCGCGCAAGGGTAAGCAGCAGAAGGCCAGCCAGCAGGTAACCGGGCATATGGGCTTGGCGATTCATCGTGCTGCGTTTCGCGTGCGGCTCTTTTGGGCTCGCCTTTAGGTAAAAAAAGGCGCTTCGAATTTTTGATTCGAGATTGAATAACGTTTAGTGTCACACTGTCAAAAGAACAGCTAAATAAATTCCAAAACATATGCACTTTTATCGCTGTCTCCCGATTTTCCCTGTGGTTTTTCTATTGTCGGTGATGTGCAGGATGATTTGCGCGCAGGATGCACAAAGAATCCCGGAAGCGGGAGAGATCCTGCGGCTTGTCAGATATAGCCAGTCGACTGAGAATCAGGTTTTTAATGGCGAAATAAGGCCGCGGAAAATTGGATTGAAGTCTACGCCAATGAGAATGGAGCTGTTTCCCGGAGGGGTGCGGTTTGTCTTTTTTGAGGGAAACAGCAGGCGTAACAAGGTGGACCAGGTTCTTGAATTGAAATTATTAAATGGCCGGTATGAGCTTACCGAGCCCACAAGGAGCGGAACCGACAAGATTGCCCCGGAGAGATATTCTGAACGGATACGGGGCAGTGATATTATTTATGAGGATATTGCGATGAGGTTTCTTTATTGGCCTGAGCCGAAGCATTTGAAGGTTGAGAAGGCTAAAGGCAGGGCAGCATGGAAGATCCGGTGCACTAATCCTGATGGCAAAGGCCCTTATTCTGTGGTTGATGTCTGGGTCTCTCAGGAAACTGGGGTAATGGTGAGGATGAACGGATTTGATGCGAAGGGGAGATTGATTAAAAGTTATGAGGTGGAAAGTGCTCAGCGCCACAAAGGATCCTGGATTCTCAAAATGATGAATGTGCGCAGTTATCCGGTTACCGCTGAGGGTCGTGTGGGAAGCACTTTCCTGAAACTTGAACTTCCGGATTAGAAAAGTGGCGCGATTGGAATGGGTTAAAGTTATCGAAGAAATTCCTTCCCCGGAGCCTCCGGTTTGTCTAATGTTACCCTTATTAAATTAACGAATCAGGAATAACCGCGAAATAATTAATACTATGAGTAAAATTATCCCACTTATCAGTTCTGGCATTGCCGGACCCATCGGAGTCCTTCACCTGCCGCGCCTATGGCAGAAAGTCTCCCTCGAAAAGGTCGCAAAACTTCATGATGATTACCCGGGCATTGGCGCCGGGTATGACCAGATGGTGCTTGATGGCCTAGGTATCGACAAGGAGGCCTTTTCCAGTTTCATGGATAGTAAGCCGACTTATCCGCAACTTGAGCAATGGGTTCTCGATCAAAAGGGAGGATCACTTGATTCTGCTGGAGTCCAGGCACTCAATGACAGTATTGCCGGATACAATCACGATGACGCAACTCGTCAGCAGATCCTTGGGGATAGCGGTATTGAGGACAATGGATCGATTCTTGATGCGGTAAACCTGAACAATCTCGACGATTGGTATTGTTTTCATGCTCAGGAGATTGCCTGAGCGATCCAATCGCAATCAATCTTCAAAAACCGACTGCCCGCAGGGCGGTCGGTTTTTTTGTTTTATGGCAGGTGTGTAAGGGTTAGATTTTTCAGGATGAAGTGGATTATTATTTTGTTAGCTGGATTAATTCTTCCGAGTGCTTTGGCTGCTCCGTTTCGAATGGAACTTCGTGAGAGGGGTGGTGATGCTCCAGGGGGTGACACTTTTCGCTTGAATCGTGAACAATGGGAGGCGGAACAAACGGCGGTAATTGTTTGTGACATGTGGGACGCTCATCATTGCCGTAATGCGGTGCTGCGAGTGCAGGAGCTTGCTCCGCGGGTAAACCGTTTATTGGAAAAAGTGCGCTCAATGGGTGGATTGATTATTCATGCGCCGTCATCTTGCATGAATTTCTACATCAACCATCCCGCTAGGATAAGAGCCCAGAAAGCACCGGGGGCAGTAGATCTTCCGGAAGGTATCAACTCCTGGGTGCACTGGATTAATAAGAAGGAGGAACAGGCGGGTTATCCAATTGACCACAGTGATGGAGGCGAGGATGACGATCCCCTTGTGCATGCCCAATGGGTCGAGCAACTGAAGGAAATGGGGCGTAATCCAAAATCTCCATGGGTGCGACAGATTGAGACAATTAAAATTGATTCTGGTCGCGACTTTATTACTGACAGTGGCGAGGAGAGTTGGAATGTGCTTGAACAACATAAGATTAAACATGTCATGCTGGTTGGAGTTCATGCCAACATGTGTGTGCTGGGGCGACCTTTTGGGTTGCGTCAATTGGCAAGGAACGGGAAAAATGTTGTTCTTGTCAGGGATCTTACAGATACAATGTATAATCCCGCGAGGCGGCCCAGGGTCAGTCATTTTGCTGGCACGGACCTTATAGTCGAGCACGTCGAGGAGCATGTTTGCCCAACAGTAAGCAGTGAGCAGTTGCTCGGAGGGTCATCCTTTGTTTTCAAGGGGGACTTGCGTCCGAAGATACTGTTTGTCATTGGTGAGCGTGAGTATCAAACAGGCAAATCGCTATCTGCATTTGCATCCAGTAAACTCTCTGCTCGTTATCGTTGTGAATTCATTGTGGCTGGTGATGGTGAAAATGATTTTGTGGGGATCAGCGATGCCCTCAAAGATACTGATGCTTTATTTTTAAGCGTTCGTCGCCGGGCGCCACTTGCCAGCCAGATGGCGGCGCTTGAGAAATACATCAAATCAGGAAAGCCGGTCATAGGCATTAGAACTGCAAGCCATGCCTTTTCCCTGAGAGGGAAACCGCCGCCCGAGGGTCACCGGGTTTGGGAAAGTTTTGATGCTGATGTATTTGGTGGTAATTATCACGGTCATCATGGTAATAAACTGGCAACCTTTGCCAGATCCAGCGGTTCCAAGCATCCTGTCCTTCATGGCATACCAAATGGAGAATTCTCCACTGGCGGATCACTGTATGAAGTTCTTCCGCTGGTGCAGGGAACCACTGTTCTCATGGAAGGCCGGGCTGATGGGCTTGATCAGAGGCAGCCGGTTGCCTGGGCGAGGAAAAATCAATGGGGCGGCAGAATTTTTTACACCTCACTCGGACATGTGGAGGATTTTAAGCGCGGAGAGTTTGAACAAATGCTGACGAATGCAATTGACTGGGTATTGAGCAAATCATCGGGGGAGAAGTCGGCGGCAGCAATTGTGGTGCCGGGTGACCTTGAGATAGACCTGGTGTTAAGTGAACCGCTGGTGCGTCAACCACTGCACTTGAGTTTTGACATGAGGGGGCGCCTTTGGGTTGTGCAGTATATCCAGTATCCGGATCCGGCAGGTCTGCGAGAACTCAGTCGAGACAAGGTTTGGCGGGTTGGATACGATCGGGTTCCGCCTCCTCCTCCGCAAGTTGTTGGGTCGCCGTTTCGGGGAAAGGATAGAATCAGTATTCATGAGGATACTGATGGAGATGGAGTGTATGACCGACACAAAGTGTTCGTTGACGGATTAAACATGGCGACAAGTGTAGCGCATGGTGATGGTGGAGTTTGGGTGACAAATCCGCCCTACCTCCTGTTCTATGAGGATCGTGACGGGAATGATGTCCCTGATGGAGTTCCAGAAGTTCATCTCAGCGGCTTTGGCCTTGAGGACACACATGCTATTGCCAACAGCCTGGTATTGGCGCCGGATGGCTGGCTTTACGGCGCGCAGGGCAGCACTGTGAGTGCATCGATCATCAGGCCGGGAATTGATTTGCCGAAGGATGCGGTGAAGTCAATGGGACAGAATATATGGAGATATCATCCACAGAGAAGGATTTATGAAATTTATGCCGAGGGTGGGGGCAATGCATTCGGTGTGGAGATAGATTCGAGAGGGAGGATTTTCTCCGGACATAACGGTGGAGATACTCGGGGATTTCATTATCTACAAGGTGCCTATTATCGTAAAAGCTGGGGGAAACACGGGGCGCTGACCAACCTGCACGCATATGGGTTTTTCCCGTCAATGAAGAACGTGGCGGTGGAGAGGTTTACTCATCAGTTCATTATCTATGAGGAGATGGCGCTTCCTGAACGATATCGAGGCAAGCTTTTGGGGGTTGATGTACTGCACCACAATGTGGTGATGAGTGAGATTTTTCCTAATGGCTCGACTTTCCAGACGCGAGACATTGAACGGGTAGTTCAAACTAAAGACACGTGGTTTCGTCCGGTAATGATTACGCCCGCCCCGGACGGATCAGTTTATATTGCGGATTGGCATGACCGGCAGGTAAATCATTACCGAAACCATGAAGGTGATATTGACCATGAGAAGGGGCGTATTTATCGGGTTCGAGCGAAGGGACAGGACTTTGTGAAATTTCCTAATTTAAGGGAAATGACATCAGCACAGCTTATTAGCTGTCTTGGCGTGTCCTCCCGGTGGCAGCGTCGCATGGCAATCATCGAATTGCAGCGCCGGGTTATCGCGGATCAGGGAATTCGTCAACTGGTAGTCGCAGAGGTCAAGCGGCGTGGAGGGGAAAGGATGGAAATGAAGAACGTGTCCGATGTTGAGCTTGCTGTAATTGCAGGGAGTGATTTTCTCGGGGGGAGATTTACTGATCCCGGAGTAAGGGGTTATGCAGTGCAAAGATTTGTGGAGATATCTTCAGGAAGATCCGACTGGCAGAGACTGGTGTCGGTAGCGGATTCAGAGGCTTCAGCAGAAGTTCTTGGGCAGTTAGCTGCCGCGGCGCGACGAACTGATACACAAGGGGCTCTTGCAATAGCTGAGGCGATTGCAAAAAGAGACGAATTTCACAATGACCCGCACCTGCCTTTGTTGGTTTGGTGGCTCTTTGAGCAGATGGCATTAACTGATGCCGAGGGAACGCTCAAGATCTTTGCCAATGTGGGCTTTTGGGCTCATAGCATAGTCAGTAATCATCTGGTTGAGCGGATTATGCGGCGTTACGCTTCCGAGGGGACTCAACAAGGATATGGCTATTGTGAGCGGCTTCTGGTATTGGCGCCCGGCAATACCGCTAAGCAAAAACTGATGTCCGGATTCTCTGAAGCGGTGCAAGGGCGTCAACTTGGCAAGTTGCCTGAAGGGTTGAAGGATGAGATGAGAAGAATTCCGCATTTGCTTTCTGTTGCTTTGAAAGTTCGTATCGGGATGAATGGGGCAATCGATTCCGCTATTGAGGCTCTTAAAGGAGGAGTTTTGGAAGAGACAAAAAAAATAGAAGTCATTTCTACCCTTGGGGAGATTATTCCGCCGCAGGCGATGCCGGCATTGATTGCTGTTCTTGAGGCAGACGCAAGTGATGAAGTGCAGGTTGCGACAATTGGTGCGTTGCGCGGGTATGAGGTTACTGACCAAGTAATTGAAGTGCTGGTAAAGAGAATAAAGGCAGGTGCACCGGCAGTACGCGACGCGGCTGTTGATTACATGGCAGGCAAGAGAAGTGGCGCATTGCAATTCTTGCGCAAGGTAAGATCCGGCGAAATTAAGCCTAATGTTGTCAGCGCGGTAATTGTTGAGAAATTGCGACTCCACAAAGATCCCGAGATTGAGTTGTTTCTCGACAATTTAGTTTCAGCGGGGGGGCATGACAAGGAAGCGGAGATCAAAGAGGTTGAAATAATGCGTGTGCAGAAGGCAATTGCCGGAAATTCCGGTAACCCGAAAAGAGGTGAAACGATATTTTTCAGGCGGTGTGGCTCATGTCACCTGATGTTTGGCAGGGGAGGAGTGATTGGGCCGGATCTCACAAGTTATCAGCGCGGTGATGAGGGGGCTTTGTTATTGAGTATCGTTGCCCCGAGTGCAGAAATCCGTGAAGGATTCGAAAATGTGGTAATATTGACGAGGTCCGGAGTGGTTCACTCAGGTTTTCGACTGGAGGAAAATGAAAGGGTGATTTTTATTCGTGAGTTATCGGGGGCGGTCCGGTCTATCCTTAAGGGTGACATTAAGTCGATAACCTATTCTCCGGTATCACTCATGCCTCAGGGATTATTGAATGGCCTCGGGGACAAGGGTTTGCAGGATATTTTCGCTTATCTGCGAAGCACCACTCCGCCATTCTAGAACGGGGATTTGTTTAAATCCTGGTTAATGCAGGATGAATTAGCGGCAGTTCGTCTTGCCTGAGTTTTCTGTCATCCGGCTCATCAAGGGAATGGGTACGGTGAACCCAGACACTTTGGCACATGCCCAGCATGAAGAGCATCATTAGTATAAATGTCCCGCCGTAACTGATGAACGGCAATGGTAACCCGGTAATCGGCACTAATAACACACACATTCCTATATTCATGAAAACATGGAAAAAGAGCTGTGCAATACAACCAGCGATGATCAGTTTCCCGAGAGAATCACGGGCACGGTATCCCATGTAAAGGAGTAACAGTAAGGAAACTGCAAAAAGAACGATTAGCAATGTTGCCCCACGGAAGCCGTATCGCTCGGCAATTGTGACGAATATAAAGTCATTAATGGCCACATTTTTTGGAATGAACCCCATTTGGGTTACCAGCTTGGGATTGTCGATAGTTACAGGATTTGCTGTGAGTGATGTGTTTTCTGGATCGGTATGAATTTTACCCGCATAGCCGGCAGATCCAATGGCAATCAAATTGTGCTTCGGAACCCAGGCTGATCCAAGTTCATCGACGGGGCGATCATTAAGCATGTTCAACCATGTTTCGATCCGTTCCTTCTGATAATCCTTGAGGCCAAAGAAATAGAGTATTGGCAGGGCGATCAATCCGATCTCAACTATAACGATGATGTAACGTAGAAGAATTTTACCCATGACCAGCATTAGCATAAGGACTGCTAACCAGACCATGGCTGAGCCAAGATCAGGTTCAGCAAGAATGATGAGACATGGCACAGTTGCCACGATACCGGCGATGCTGAGGCGAATGAATGAACTCTCGAAAATCTTGTGTATTTTGGGTAATTCACCAAGGATGACGCTCAGAAGCAGGATGCCTGATACAAGTGCTAGCTGCGATGGCTGGAAGGAGATTGGACCTATCCTCAACCAACTTTCAGCTCCAACCTTGTCGCCACCGTGATTGGTTGATAGCAGCAAGATGATGGAGACAACATACATTGGTAGTGCTCCCCATCGTATCCACCGGTAATCAATGAGCGTTGCAGCGAAAAAGAATACCAGCCCGATACCAATTGAGATGATTTGTTTATTCCATTTCGTAGTAAGGTTGTCTCCAGTGAGATGATTGGTGGCGGAGTGGATTGAATAAACGCCAAAAATCAAAAGGACTGCCACGACCGACATCAACAACCAGTTTATTCCCAGTAGCTTACGGAACAATGGTGTCATAGTGCAGGCAAAGACTGAAATATCTGTGGCTCAATTGACGGCGGCAAAGCCAATCAATGTTCTGAGAGCTTTCCGCAGGTTGGTGATTGAGTTGGATTAAAAGTTAAGCTGTGTGAATAGATTCTGCAAGCGTTACAGTTACTGGCTGTCGGGATAAACGAATGTGGTCAGCGGGCTGGTGGCACACGCCGCCGCTTTGGTCTCAGGGATTACGGACATCAAAGCTTCATGCCCGGCAATCACGGCAAGGCGGAAGGCGTTGGCCATTTTTTGAGGATTTTCAGCAATGGCGATGGCAGTGTTAACCAAGACGGCATCAGCTCCCATTTCCATTGCTTCCGCTGCGTGACTTGGGGCGCCAATACCTGCATCTACAATCACGGGAACCGTGGCCTGCTCAATAATAATCTCGATTTGGTGTTTTGTGACAAGTCCCTGGTTGCTGCCAATTGGCGCGCCCAAGGGCATAACCGTTGCAACTCCTGTGTCTTGTAGTCGTTTTGCTAATACCGGATCAGCATTGATATATGGCAGTACAACAAATTCCTCTTTAACGAGCGCCTCTGCGGCCTTGAGTGTTTCAATGGGGTCAGGAAGAAGGTGACGTGGATCTGGATGAATCTCGAGTTTTATCCAGTTGGGAAGGCCCGCGGAACGGGCAAGCCTTGCGAGGCGGACGGCTTCATCCGCCGTGTTTGCCCCACTGGTGTTTGCCAGAAGTAAATACTTCTGCGGGTCAATGAAATCGAGGATGTTAGCAAATGAGTCACCTTTGCCGGAAAGATCAGCGCGACGAAGGGCGACAGTGACAATTTCCGTTTCCGATGCGGCAAGCGCATCACTCATGATTTCATTTGAGGCAAATTTTCCTGTCCCGACAAAAAGTCGGGAATTGAATTTGCGCCCGGCAATAGTCAGTGGATGGGACACGTATTCAATCAACTCATTCAAGCTGATTTGTAAAGCTCAGAGAGTTCTTTTGGCGAAGCTTTATTGAGAGGCACACTTTTTAGGTTTCAGTCTGTGCCGGCAGAATCATAAAGTTCAATTCCTGCCCTTTTTGCAGGGATTGGAGCTATATTTCTAGAAAAATGATTGGCGTTTGCGTAATGCCACCATTCTTTCCTGAAACCTATAAATCCGGCCTTGCGCATGGTTGCTTTCAGTAAGTTTAGATTTTCCGCCACCTCCATATCGGGACCCCGGTAATCTGATGAAGACCGGGTTGAGAAATCGTCGAACGCAGAAGGCATTTTAAGTTCGTATCCTGTTTTTAGGTCTATGAGTGTAACATCCACGGCGCGACCGGAGCAATGCTTTGACCACCATTGTTTTGGATCTGCAACATATGTGCTTGTGGTGTCGGATTTCAGTAGTTGCCACTGTATTTCTGGTGGGCGGTAAGCATCCCAGATTTTTAGTCCTTTGCCGTGAGTTGCCAGATGGGCTTGAGCTTTCTTTAATTTACGTGCTGTTTGAGTGTCGAGAAGAGCCTTCATTCCTTCTGGATAAAGCCTCCGGCCTGTGATGTTTTCCGGGGTCGCATATCGTAAATCCACCAAAATGCCCGGGATGAATTTCTTTACTGAGACGGTGTGGTGATTTGTGCGGTATAACTCTTCAGGAGTCCTGTGTCCGTCGCCAAGTGAATCCTGGGCCAGGTGCGTTTGCGGGCTATTCCTGCAAGCTGTTGCTATAAGTAGCGTGCATACAGTTTTCAGGGCAACGGAGCATTTTAGGTGTCGAGGCTTTTTACGGATCAAGGTACAAAGGAGTTTTCAAGTAAACGGAGTCATGCGTAAGTACGGTATCCAGATGGAAACCCTAGATTTACCAACTTTCCTGGCAGTGGTGGCTTTTGTGGTTGGGGCAATTGTCGGCTCTTTCCTTAATGTTGTGATTTATCGTATTCCCCGTGGAGTGTCGGTAAATTCACCGCGACGGTCATTTTGTCCATCGTGCGATTATCGAATCCCTTTCTATCATAATATACCTTTGATAAGTTGGCTTTTGTTGCGCGGCAAATGCAATAAATGCACAGCGGGTATATCGGTTCGCTACTGGTATGTCGAGTGGTTGACAGCTCTTCTGTTTCTAGCAACTTGGGTGCGTTTTGCCGGTCACCCTCAACTGGTGCCGGTGGTTTGGATTCTTCTCGGGCTGTTAATCTCGGCGACATTCATTGATTTTGATTATCAGATAATTCCGGACGGTATCACAAAGGGGGGGGCAGTTGCAGGTGTATTAGCGGTATTGATTGTGCCGTCGGCGGCGCGTTTGCTAATGGATTGTGATATTGCCACGGGTGGGGGATTAATGTCGAGGTTGAGTGCATTAGGATGGTCACTTGTCGGAGGAGTCGCCGGTTACGGCTTGCTCTTTACTGTGGTTGTTCTAGGCAGGATCGCATTTGGCCGCAAGGCACTGAAAATTCCAGATACCGGCGACTGGAGCGTGGTTGAGGGCAAAGAGAATCCTGTGCTCATTACCGGCAGTGAACGAACGCCATTTGAGGAACTGTTTTTTGTCGGTTCTGAGCGCGTTGAGATTGAATGTCTTCAGGCGGAGATTAACGGCAAGACATTTGGCAAGACCTGCATCACGATCCTGCCAGATCGACTTCGGGTTGATGGAGAGGAAACCATGATTTCTGATTGGAGATCGCTTAGCGGAAAAGCCAATGCCATTCGGTATTACCGCGAGGCGATGGGGTTTGGAGATGTGAAATTCATGGCTTTGATTGGAGTATTTCTGGGCTGGAAAGCTGTACTGTTTACCGTGTTTGTTGCTTCAGTGACAGGGACCGCAGTTTCGTTGCCGGCTAAAATATTGAGACGGGATGGGCCATTGACTCGAATTCCCTTTGGTCCTTACCTTGCCTTCGGTGCTGGGGTCTGGATTTTTTACGGGCAAGATCTAATAGAATGGTATTTTGGCTTGATGCGCGGTGCAGGCGGTTGAATCTTTTAGTGATATCTTGCAAAGATGTAATTGGCGGTGAGAATTGCGTCAATGTGCGATGGGTTAGAGAATTAGATTTCAAATGATGATTCGATTGACGTGCATCAGGTTGGTGATCTTTAGCTTTGCGGCATGTTTTACCAGCGAAGTCGCGACCGCAGAGGAATTGTCCGATTTTGGGTTTGCGAGTGACCGGGAAGGTATCGTTGAATTACTCGGATTGCTGGCTGGCGAGGCGGATGCCACAGGCGGCTATAGCAACATTGTTGAAGAACTGGATTCTGAGGACTTTGCAACTAGGGAAGCGGCCACGCTTAAACTTTCTCGCATGCCGGTTATCGATCGTGTTGCGCTAAAGAAGCTTGCCGACAAGGTGTCCCCGGAAGTGGCGATTCGCATTCAACGAGTGCTTAAGGCCAACAGTCTGGAACGATTCGACAGTCTGATAAAATCCGTGTTGAATGCTATTATCAAGACTGAAACTCGAGGAGTGGTTGAGCTTTTATTCTCGGCCCTTCAAGGCAGAGAAGATTACGGCAAGGGTGAGATCTGGAAAAAAGTTGCCGAAGCCGCCATCGTCACCGCGAGACATTCCGACATTAATTACCTGGTGGGCGCTCTTGAAAGCAGATCGGATGTTGTGCGTGGTGGGGCGGTGCGCGCGATTGTTGAGGTTGCGGGCAATGGTGCTGCCGATTTAATCCTCACGGTTGCAGATGATTCATGCCCATACGTGAAGTGGGAGGTCGCCCGAAATTTAGCTTTACTCAGGCGCCGGGAATGCTTGAAGCCCTTTGCTGAGTTGCTGATGTGCGATGATGACTTCGGGATGCGTTGGCGAAGCCTTGATGAATTACGAAGGATTACCGGTGTAAGGTTCAATTATTATGCGGCGGGCAATGCGGTGGAGCGAAAAGAACCTGCAGCCAAGTGGTTGGCGTGGGTCGAGAATAATGCCGCGACTGCAGAGCTGAACTTTAACCATTCGGGAAAGGCGGAGGGGATTGAAATCTTCAACGGTAATGATTTAGAGGGGTGGCGCGAGTTTCGTGGCACCTTCTTACAGAAGGTGCCTGGATGGCAGGTTGAAGACGGGATGCTCCAGGCTCGAGGAATCAACAGGGGGGAACTGCGGAGTGAGCAGAGGCTGTTGAATTATTCAATGGATCTCGAATACCGCTTTCCAAGTGGCTTGGGGGATAGCGGAGTCGGGATATTTGCAGGTGATCCTGACGAGGGATATCTGGAAGTTCAACTGCGCCCCGGAAACTCAGGCGATCTATATCGCATTGGGAATTTGGAGATCATTACAGATTCCGGTGAACGTTTAGGGTTCAGTGCTCCGAAATTTAAAGCGAGCAATGAAATTAAAGGAGAATGGAACAAGCTTCAGATACGGGTTATTGATGGTGCTGTTGAGGTGAAGGTGAATAGCTTGCTGCAGAATCGGGCTAGGGGTGGGCCGAAAACTCCTGGCGGGATCGTTTTACGCCAAGAAGGTAGCCGAGTGGAGTTTCGCAACGTCATTGTGGAGAAATTGTGAGTAATGCCCCGCATGACTTGCCAGAAGTTTGACGGGATAATCAAGATCCCGTTTTTCCCGGCGTAATAACCAGATCTACAGCAAAACGGGCGCCTTTTTAGGGACACCCGTTTGTGGATTGTATACGGATTGCGCTGAGGAGGGTTAGCGCTTGGAGAATTGGAAGCGCTTGCGTGCACCTGGTTGCCCGGCCTTTTTACGTTCCTTCTTCCTGGCGTCTCGTGTGAGTAGACCTTCTTCACGAAAGGTTGCTCGAAGTTCAGGGTTGTCTTTAAGAAGAGCCCGCGCAATTGCCAGTCGCACAGCTCCAACCTGTCCTGTGACGCCTCCACCGTTGGTGGTGACGTTGAGATCCCAGTTTTTGGGCTGGTTTGCCACTTGTAGTGGGTAGATCAGGCAGTTCTGGAGAGCCACTGTTGGGAAAACGTCCTCCATTGGCTCATCATTGATGGTGATTTGACCAGTTCCGGGTTTCATATGAACCCTCGCAACGGCCGTTTTTCGACGTCCTGTGGATTTAATAGTTGCGGTCTTGCTCATGATGCGATGCGTTTCGGTAAGGATTAGTCAACTTGGTTGACGCTCTTTTTCAGCAGGGTTGACAGAGTTCCGGCTCCTGTGCCTGATGCGGATGCTCGGATCCCGCGTAGACCTTCATTTTTTTGATGATCTGGCGTCCAAGCCGGTTGCGGGGAATCATTCCCTTCACGGCGAACTCGATTATGCGTTCAGGGGCGCGTGCGCGGAGTGACTCAGGGGTATCTTGATGGTGTCCGCCAACGTAACCGGAGTAGCGATGATAAATTTTCTCTTTTTCTTTGCGGCCGCTGAGTCGGACTTTTTCAGCATTGATGACTACCACAAAATCCCCGGTGTCTGTGTGAGGGGTGAAAATCGGCTTACCTTTGCCGCGTAGCAACGAGGCTGCACGAACCGCGACATCTCCAAGGATCTGATCAGCCGCATCGATGATATACCATTTGCGCTCAACGTCTGCTGCTTTTGCCGAGAAAGTCTTCATTGTCAGTGAGCGGTGTTGATTGTTGCCTGCAGGTCAATCTCCCAGGTTGAAGGGATCGGGAGACTAGATTCACAGTGGAACTGTGTCAACCGATTATCCCGATAAAACCAGGGATTTGTGGCGCCATTACGGCAACTAACAGAAGCAATTCTTGACGATCGCGCTTGATGATTGCATGAGTCTGAAGTTTAGCAGATTGAAGCCGCACAAACAGAGCCCTGACTATGTTTTACTGGGATTTTCCGTTGCAGTAGTAATGGTTTCCGTGTTTACCGTCGCCAACGCCGTTCATCGAGCAGATCTTGAGAGCTTTAGTTTTCCGACGGCTCTGGGTGATCAAAACTGGTTTCAGCTGGATTTGTTACCGACATCACATGACTTGGACAATCCGCTGTTCACTTACAAGGGCAGGGAATTATACCAGAAGAAGAGGAAGCCCCTGCGCCATAGTGACATGCTAATGCTGAAAGTGGGAACAGAGGACAGTGGCCGGTATTATCTTTATCGTTACAATGGCAGTCCTGAGAATCCTCTTGATGCGGGCAGCTTTTACATAAAAACAGGAAATGATCAGTATATCAGGGTTGGCGATGTGCGACTCGATTTCCGGAAATAAAGGAAAGGGCAAGTAGTGAAGCTTTACGCTTGCGTGGGTTCTAATCGACGGATAAATCTGCTTTCTCCTGATACATTTTAATGAAAATCAAACGCGCACTTATCTCAGTTTCTGACAAGACCGGTCTCGTGCCCTTTGCTAAAAGGCTGCACGAACTTGGAATTGAACTTTTATCAACGGGGGGGACGGCCAGTGTAATAGCAGCCGAAGGTATTCCCGTGATCGAGATTTCTGATTACACCGGTGCTGACGAGATGTTTGAGGGCAGGCTTAAAACAATTCATCCAAAAGTTCATGGCGGGTTGCTGTATCGACGGGATCATCCCGAGGATCCGAAGCAGGCTCAACAGCATGACATTCCGCCTATCGATTTATTGGTTGTTAATCTTTATCCCTTTGAACAAACTATTGCGAGGGATGGCGTCACACTTGGGGAGGCGATCGAGAACATTGATATAGGTGGTCCTGCAATGCTTCGTGCGGCATCGAAGAACTACAATGCGGTTACCGTGATCAGTGATCCTGGTGACTATGATTTGGTTGCCAGTGAAATCGAGGAGAATGATGGAGAGACCAAGCTGAAAACCAGAGAGGCGCTGGCGATCAAAGTTTTTCAACGCACTTCACACTATGATGGAGCCATTAGCGGTTACTTGAACAAGTGCCAGAAAACGGAGAGTTGCTACAGTGTCTCATTACCTTTGACTTCAGAGTTACGCTATGGTGAAAATCCCCATCAGGAAGCATCATTGTATGGCAACTTTGGAGATTTTTTCACGAAGTTGCAGGGCAAGGATCTTTCATATACCAATGTTCTCGACATTTCCGCGGCAGCGGAACTGATCTCTGAGTTCAAGCGTCCAAGCGTGGCTATCCTTAAGCATACCAACCCCTGTGGCGTGGGATGCGCGGATAAGGGGCAGGATCTTCGTGATGCGTGGGAAAAGGCCTTTGAGACCGACAGGCAGGCTCCTTTCGGGGGTGTTATCGTCTGCAACCGGCCATTATCGGAGGGCCTTGCCCGTGTAATTGGGGGGATTTTCACCGATGTCATTATTGCCCCGGACTTTGATGCAGAGGCACGGGCGATTTTGCAGAAAAAAAAGAATCTTCGCTTAATGCGCGTGTCCGATGAATTTTTTACCAAGGGAGTTAATGAGCCTGTAGTGCGGTCGGCGCCCGGTGGGCTCTTGGTGATGGATGCCGACTCATCTGCTCTGGGTATTGACGCGCTTGAAGAGAAAGTCAAAACCGCCCGCCCTCCGAGTGTTGATGAGATTGAGGCAATGCGTTTTGCTTGGAGGGTATGCAAGCACGTGAAATCAAACGCTATCGTCTTTGGTGCGCGTGACAGGACGCTGGGAGTTGGCGCGGGCCAGATGTCACGGGTTGATGCTTGCCGTATCGCAGTGTGGAAGGCGGGTGAGGCAGGCTTGTCGCTTACGGGGAGCGCGGTTGCCAGTGATGCCATGTTTCCTTTTCCTGATGGTTTGGTTTCAGCCGCGGAAGCCGGCGCGACAGCATGCGTTCAGCCAGGAGGTTCGATTCGTGATGATGAAGTTATTGCGGCAGCCGATGAGAGGGATGTTGCCATGGTGTTCACAGGGCATCGACATTTTAGACACTAGGCGAATTTGACTGTAGCTGTTTCTGTGCCCATCTTGAGTAGTGCAAGGCGGTTCGCTTGAGTTGGGGGTTAACATTGATCATGTGGCAACATTGAGGCAGGCCCGATATGCGGGTATGCCTGATGTGTGCCACAGTGAACCCTGTGTGGTAGAGGCGGCACTGGCAGCTGAAGAGGGTGGGGCTGAAGGCATCACTGCTCATCTGCGGGAGGATCGGCGACATATCCAGGATAGTGATGTCGTTGCGTTGCGCGAGCAAATCGGAACCCGCCTCAATTTTGAACTTGGCAACAGCCCGGATATTATTGCCCTTGCAGTTTCCCTGTGCCCATATTCAGCTTGCATTGTTCCCGAGAACCGGGAGGAGCTTACAACCGAGGGAGGGCTTGATGTCAGATCGAAGAGTGATGAACTGGCGCCCGTTATAAGCTGCCTTCAGGAAGCTGGCGTGAGGGTGAGCCTTTTTGTTGATCCTTCACTCAGGCAGATTGAAGCAGCAGCCCAATGTGGAGTGGAGATGATTGAACTGCATACCGGCAACTACGCGAACTCCTTGCCTGGAGAGGATCGCGAAAATGAGATTGATAGATTGAGGCAATGTGCACAGTTGGCAAATCAATCAGGTCTGCAGGTTAATGCCGGGCACGGAATTACTACCGAGAACCTGCCCGGATTATTCTCCGTACCTCACTTAAAGGAACTCAATGTGGGGCACCACCTTGTGTCCCGTTCACTGCAGACAGGAATTTGTTCAGCAGTAATGGAAATGCGAAGTGTGATGCGTGATTACACGGGGTAGAGCCTGACAGGTGGTCGCGCCTTCCCTGCTTGGCAGGGGTCAGTCAAAGCGCAATGGCGCAGGGGCGTTTGAGGATTTCTCTCCTGCTTCTGATTTCGTTAATGTAAGGCTCTCGGAACTTGGCAAAACGTCATCAAGAAGCCGGTTGATGCCTTTCTCGGCATACATGCTGTTAGGGTAAATGCGCTTGGCTTTAAGGTAGTAGGTAAGTCCCATTCCGGAATGGCCTCCATCTTCAAGGGTTTTCGCTTTACCAAGAATCTTAACAAACTCGGTAACCTTTAATGTAAGTGCCGTGAGCAGTTGGTTAAGTTCAATGTCATCACCGGAATCAACGGATGCTTCTTTGGCCAATTCCCATGCGCCCCATGGATCATTTTTTTCGGCTAACCCCTCGATCTTCGCCAACTTGAACTGAAGATCCATTACTCCGCCAAGGACGCGTTCCAGTTGTTCTTTGCGCTGCGGGTCATTCTGGACTGCGGCGATAAATCGTCCCTGCTGTTTCATGATCTCCCTGTGATTATTCTGGGAGAGAAGTGTATCAAGTTGGTTGAGGGTTGTAACCTGAACATCCGCCACCGAGGCAAACAACTCGTTCTGCTCCTTGATTTGCGGGTTAAGGGGCCATGCCTCAATT
The DNA here is from genome assembly GCA_029940475.1 of Verrucomicrobiales bacterium. GTDB lineage: Bacteria > Verrucomicrobiota > Verrucomicrobiia > Verrucomicrobiales > DEV007 > CACIUL01. The sequence continues at coordinate 17,775 of JAPYUT010000034.1, forward strand.
GCCATCCGCATTTGTCGACTGTATTCCTCCATGTCATTTTTCTGCGCGGCGATCTTGGCTTGAGCAAGGCTGGTGTCGCTCATGTTCGTGTAAAACTGTATGCCGGCCTTGGCCTTCGAGTAATTGAAATCCTTTGCTCCATTGCGCATTCTTTCAACAACTTCATCGGCGGTTTTGTAGTCGCGAACCTCCATTGCGCTAAGTAATGCGTCGGCATCCTGAACAAAGCGCTGGACTTTTTGTTTTGAATCGCGGTCAAGAGTGCGGATCCGCGGCAAATACTCACCGATGAAGAATGACTCAGCCAGACGCTTGGATGCACTTTCAAGCTCGTCTTTCTCGACGAGGAATTCAAATGCCCGAACTCCCTCGTCAACATCGCGAACAACCTCATTGGCAAACATGTCAAGGGAGCTGACAGTTGGACTCACCCCGAGTCCCTTAGCCAGCATCTTATCGGCATCAGAGCCCTCCTTGATTTCAATGACGCCGTCGCCATCATGAAAGAGGCGGCGATATATGCGTGAGGCAATGAGGACGTGTTCCCAGCGTCGCTGGACGGCAAACTGCAGGATAAGTGCCTGGTATTCAACCTTAGCCTGTATCTCGGATATCCCAATTTTAGCCTTATTGGCAATCTTGATGGCTTCAATTTCCGCCAGTCGCTGAAAATATCCGGCGACTCTGCCGGTATTGGAAACCGCTTTCCCGGTGTTTTGGCTGCCACCTTTGCCCTCACCTTTTGCGCCCCCTCGCCTTTTCTCCGCTTCATCAATGAGATCTTCGGAGGTGGCAACCTCAACGTTCCAGTGCAGGCCTTTTTTCTCACGTTCCAGTGAAGTGTTGGTTAGCGCCAAAGCTACGGCGTTCTTTTGTCCGTGATAGACGCCAAGAATTGCCTGTGAGAGTGAATCGCAAAGGTTTGCATCGATTCGATAACGGGAGGCCCGGGGGAGCAGGGCGACGGCATCCTGGAGGTGTGTGCGACCGGCTTTGTGCGGAGAGAGCTGGCCAAGAATTTCCTTGATGACGGCACGGTATTCATCGTCTTCTCCGGCATCGTCTGCCTGGGTGTTGAGGTATTTCTCAAAGCGTGCACGCATCAGGCGGTTGTTGGTGACATTCCAGTTCTGCCCATCCCAACTGAAAATCTCAGTGCCGGGGTTGAAGACCGGGATATCGGTGCCCAGAAACGGTTTGTTCTGTTTCGCGGGTTCGCGATTGACTACCGTTGTACTGCCGGGCTGGGTGGTTGTTGTGGATTTCGCTCCACCTTTGCCATTGGGGCCGGTAAGGACCTGGGAATGACCCTCGCTGAAAAACAAGCAAAGGGTTATTGTTACCAGGCTGCAGGAATTTGGGCTCATGGCAAGTTTAGTTTAGGATGATTCAGGATCGGACAAGTTCGCGGGCGACAAGGAATTGTTTCTCGGCCACTTCGACTTTAAAGGTGAAGCGATCACCGACATTGATGCTCAAATCTTTAAATTTCTTGGGCACGATAATTGGCAGGCTTTCCTTGGTAGCTCCCTGTTCAATGTAAACTGACACAACCTGTCCGCGTTCTCGTGTCCAGCGCAGCTTTTCATCAATTGTTCCGGTGACGCGCCAAACAGTACCGCCCATGCTGTTGCCACTGGTAATATAATCGGTGATATCGAGTTCGCTCACCGATCGCATGGATTGGCTGGAATTACCCGAGCTGAAAAATTTGGAGGTGAAGCTCAGCACTGCTAGCAAACCAACACCTGCCAGCACAATCGCGATGCATGTGATTTGGATTGGGCTGAGCCCCTGTCGTGCACGGCGAGCCATAACTTATAAGCTATATCAAGATAGGTGCGTTCGGGTCAATTGCCAAACGACTATACAGAAACTTTGAAGCGCGGGGTAGCGCGATCCGCATTTCAATGCCATCGGTGGCGCTTTGCGCCGATATAGGCGGCGGTTATACCGGCTGTTATATGCAGAGTCAAAATAGTAAAGCAAACGCTTGTTGCCAGCAGGGATGTGTCTTCTGTGACGACATTGATTGCCTGGCTGAAATTACCGTCCTTCATGAGGTCGAGGCTTCCGGACCATCCCCAGTAGGCTGAGATGAAGGTTCGAGTGACGGGTTCCAGCCAGTGAGGAAGGGAGAGCACTGCACCGGAGAGTGGCAACTGGAACCCCACAAGGTAGATGCTCAGTAGTGATGACTGCTCGGGGGTACGCATCATGCCGGAGATTCCCAGGCATATTGAAGTCATTGCTGCATTCACAAGGATCAGGATAATAAGGCGGCCGACAAGGTCACCCGGCAGCGAGGGAATCAAGAACTCCACAAAGATTCCCATCCAGACTGACTGAATGACAACAAGTGTCGCCAGAAAGAAGATCTTGCTGGCGATGTAGCTGGAGACATGTAGCCCTGCAAATTTCTCCTTCTCAAAAATCAGGCGTTCTCCGGCGATTTCACGAGCGGAGTTATTTGACCCCATCAAGGTCAGCAGGATGACTTGAAACATTACCAGTCCGGAAAGCAGGCCACCGATTTTAAGATGATTCGTGGTTACTTCCATCTGTGTGCCTATTTGTTCCAGGGGGTTCACGGAACTTAAACTCGGGAGGTGCCTGGGTTGGGGAACCCCATCAAGTCCGAAGATAACGACCAGCAGGGGGAAACCGAATAGCATTGCGAGATGGAGGAGGATTTGCGTCCGGTCCCGGAAGAATATTTTCCAGCGTCGTGACAATAGGACTTGCAACTGTGCAAGACGACCTGGTATTGCGGTCGGCATAGAGTCTTGACCGGGTTTGCTTGCCCCGGCTTCATTGTCAGCTTTGTTGCCCTGATAATATGAGCATCGATGCTTGTCCCATGACTTGTGCCACTGTGCCGAGCTGCGCTTTGCCAGGGTTGGATAGATATTTTCAGCACTGTCCACACTGAAGTAGTGGGTCATTCGCGCCGGAGGACCGTGATAGACGACGTGGCCCTGGAAAAGGACAAGGACAGTGTCGTAGAGTTCAAGGTTGCTCAGGCTGTGCGTCACGTTTACCACGATACGATCACCGTCATTGGCAAGGTGGTGCATTAGCTGGACGATTTCCTGCTCGGATTTCGGATCCAATCCACTGGTAACCTCGTCACACAGCAAAAGTGTAGGGTTGCTGGCAAGTTCAAGAGCTAATCCCAATCTTCGCTTCTGCCCGCCTGAGAGGACTCCCACGCGTCGATCTCTGAGTTCCTTCATGCCAACCTGGCTGAGCACGTGGTCGCGCATGGCCTTCATCTTTTTGCGTGATCCTGAGCGAACCCGGAGGCGTACGGCACTCTCTATACTTTCCTCAACGCTTAACTCGTCGAAAGCAATACTGAACTGCGGAACATAGCCTATCTCGGCCGGAGACAGGTCCTCTTCTTCGGCGAGATTGCGCCCGTTCCAGAATATGTTGCCGCTACTTTCCTCATTGAGTCCCGCGATAACCCGCAGCAGAGTGGTTTTCCCGCAACCGGAAGGGCCAACAATGGCCATAAAGTGACCGGGATTGACGTGAATTGTCGCATCGCTGATAAGTTCAATTTTCTCATCTCCCTTATCGATGGTATAACAGATTTTCTCGAGGCTGAGCACTGGATCGTGGTGGTTGTGTCTAACGGGGTATACATAAACCCTTAAAACGCACACAGGCAAAGGCGGAAAAAAAAGTCGAAAGGTCATGCAGGGGCGAGTAACCTAGGGTACGAAGTGCGCAGGGTGCTTTGCTCAACGAACTTATTGAATGGCTCGAAGGCGCAAAAGACGATCGACAAAAGGCAATAAAAGACTGGGTCGTCGGTTACTTGCTGTAGCGACGGTAGTGTTTGTATTGATCGTTGTTGGCGGGTTCATCGTGTTACTCTCGCTTCGTTCCTACCTTCATAGTGACAAGTTCCGCGGACTTGTCAGTGAAGAGGTTTCCGAAGTTTTTAATGCGGATGGCGAATTTTCCGATTTCCAGTGGACCGGAATGACTGCTTACACGGATCTTTTTAGCGCTAAGGGTTACCGGAATGCAGTTTTTTCCAGGGCTAGGGCCGACAGCATCAGGGCAAGTGTTAACTTTGGTGCGGTGTGGCATCGGGTTTGGGAAATTACGGATATCGATGTTAATCGATTGAATGTTCTTATTACCCAGGAGGAGAAATCCAAGCGCGATGCAGCACGCAGGCCTGAAGCAGAGAAAGTTGATGACTTAGTCGAGGAGTCCGGCGAGGGCTGGCTCAGTGCTTTTTTCCCGAAACGTGTAGAGGTTAAACGCGCGGGGATTGCCGAATTGAATTTTGATTATCGTGCGGATAACGTAAATATTTACGGGCGCGGGACAGTGCTTGAAATCAAGCCAACAACGGTACCTGGGATTTATCGGGTTGTTGCCGGGCATGGAAGTATTAGCAAGCCCGGGCAACCCACCCTTGATCTGGACGGGGCTGAGATTCGTGCGGGTAAGAGCAGGGTAATAATTGATCGGGCCGCATTCAGTTTATTTGGCAATTCCAGGCTTGGTTTTACCGGCGAAGTTGGATTTCCCGGGGATAACTCCCCGATGCTTGATCTAAAGGCGGTTTTGCGAAATGTTCCGGCCAAGGAAATCCTGCCCGAAGATTGGGTAAAGCGTCTTAAAGGCATCGTTGAAGCCGATGTTGATATCAACGGCATGGTGGGGAGGGAAGGTTCCGAGGGGGTGGTAATGGCAGGTGAAGCAAGACTTAAAGATGGAGTTTTTGAGGCTATGCCGATACTTGACCGCATTGATGAGATGCTGGGATCCAGTCGATTCCGGCGACTTTCCTTTAATGATTTCAAGGTGAATTTTAAGCGTCAGGGAAAAATCACGCAGATTGAGGATTATTATATACTTTCCTCAGGCACGGCATGCCTGAAGGGAAGGGCTGTTCTCAGTGACGACGCGAATCCTGTCGGCATCTATATGCTGGGGATTACTCCTGATGTCATTAAGTGGTTGCCGCTCATTAAGAAATCGATCGTGGAGGAGGTGTTTTCATATGGGCGGGATGAAGCTTTTGCGATAGTTTTTGATTCATCACAATCCTCTGTAGAGAAACCGCCGGAGGGTTTTCGATGGGCTGTTTGCCGGATTAATCCGGAGGCTCCTGATCCATTCACTGCTGATATTCGTGAGCAATTCCTCAGTAGGGGAGGGCTTGCGTTATGGGCAGAGCTGGCCGGCGCTGGAGAAAGGGGATTGCAGGCCATTGGGCTGCTTGTCAACCGAGCCAGGGGAAAAGGCGTCGATTTGATGACTCTTCTTGCGAATGATGGCGAGGAGGGTGAGGGGGGATTGCTTGGCAATGAGAATTTGATGAGGGTGGCCAGGGAACTTGACGTTGAAAGCGCGATGAGGAAAATTTTTGGGGGCCTTGGTGAGGGAGTGAGTGAAATTCCCGGCACATTACTGCGAACCGGGACCGAAATCCTGGACGGATTAATCCCATAGCGGTTTGAACTGTCATTGACCGTCCCTTTCCGGGTAGGTAATCTGTTTTTTATATGGAAATTATTGGCTACGTGATGCGGGCCGTGATCGGCATTGTGACCTTGCTTGGGATTGCTTATTGCCTCAGTTCTGATCGCAACCGGATCAATTGGCGGGTCGTTGCAGGAGGCTTGCTGCTGCAGTTTTTGATCGCTGCTCTTTTACTGGGTAATGTGCCCGGCGTCGCCGTAATATTTGAAGCGTTGTCAAAATTCTTTGTCGCTCTTTTCGGGTTTGCAATGAGTGGCTCTGAATTTGTGTTTGGGGTACTTGGCAACCCGCAAACAATAGCAGAGGAATTTGGCACTGAGCGCAGCTTCGTGTTTGCTTTTCATGCCCTGCCGATGATCATATTTTTCTCCGCGCTTTCCTCGCTGCTTTACTACATGGGGATCCTTCAGAGAATCGTGAAAGTTCTCGCGTGGGCAATGAGCAGGATGATGAAACTCTCCGGAGCTGAGAGCCTTGCTGCGGCGGCCAATGTGTTCGTGGGGCAGACGGAAGCGCCCCTTATCATAAAGCCTTATATAGCGGGGATGACTCGCTCAGAGCTTACCGCGCTGATGGTGGGCGGAATGGCAACGATTGCGGGTTCGGTATTTGGAGCGTATGTGTTTTTTCTGGGCGGCGGCGATGAGCATGAAATGCAATTATTCGGCAAAGTTCTGCTTTGCGCTTCACTGATGAATGCGCCCGCGGCACTGCTTATCGCCAAGATCCTGGTCCCGGAGACCGGACAGGTGAACCGCGACCTTAATGTATCCCGGGACAGAATCGGAACCAACGCTATCGATGCGGTTGCCAACGGCACGAGTGAGGGACTGAAACTTGCGCTGAATGTGGCGGCGATGCTTATTGCGTTTATCGCCATCATCACGATGTTTAATTTCATGCTTGGTTCATGGCTGGGTGTGATTCCCCTCCCGGGAGAGGATGACAACATCAACGGCTGGGTAGCAAAGGTCAGTGGCGGAGCTTTTGAATCACTGTCACTGGAGGCGATGTGTGGATTTGTGTTTGCCCCGGTTGCCTGGATTATCGGTGTTGGCGGTGATGAAATCCTGAAAGTCGGGCAACTCATCGGGATTAAGGTTATTGCCAACGAGTTTGTAGCTTTCGGAAATCTCGGAGATTTGAAAGCGACGGGCAGCTTGAGTGCGCATGCGATTTTCCTCTCGACCTTTGCGCTTTGCGGTTTTGCCAATTTCGCCTCGATTGGCATTCAGATTGGCGGGATAGGCGGGCTTGCCCCGGAGAGACGGGCAGACATTGCGTCACTTGGAATAAAGGCCCTGCTTGGCGGTACTTTGGCGAGTCTGCTTTCTGCCGCGGTGGCTGGAATATTTTATGGCGCAGGATTTATCAATTAGCTTAATTGCAACGTAAGCCTGAAATACAGCCACCTGTACGCCTAGTGACTCCTGGCACTGCTCATTTTGAGAACTAGACCTAGACGTAGGACATCTCGATGAAGCCCTCAAGCTTGCGAATACGAGTCGGATGGCGCATTTTACGAAGCGCTTTAGCCTCTATCTGGCGAATGCGCTCGCGGGTGACTTCAAATTGTTGGCCGACTTCCTCCAGAGTGCGGGTGTATCCGTCGAGCAGGCCGAAGCGTTGCTCAAGCACCGCTCGCTCCCTTTCGCTGAGTGTATCAAGCACATCTTTAATCTTTGATCTGAGTAGAGTGAATCCGGTTTTCTCCATCGGATTCTCGGCTTTCACGTCCTCAATGAAATCACCAAAGCAGGTGTCATCGCTATCCCCTACCGGTGCCTGCAGCGAAATTGGCTGTTGCGCCATCTTAAGGACGGCACGAACCCGCTGCACAGGCAGGTGAATCTCCTCGGCAATCTCGTCGTCAGATGGCTCCCTGCCATATTCCTGAACCAGTTGCTTTTGGACCCGCATCAGTTTGTTAATCGTTTCTATCATATGTACCGGGATGCGGATAGTGCGTGCCTGATCTGCAATAGAACGCGTGATAGCCTGCCTAATCCACCATGTTGCGTAGGTGGAGAACTTGTAGCCACGCTGGTATTCAAATTTCTCGACTGCCTTCATCAAGCCCATATTTCCTTCCTGGATCAGATCAAGGAAGGAAAGTCCGCGGTTGGTGTATTTTTTTGCTATGGAAATAACCAGGCGCAGGTTTGCCTCAACCATTTCTGACTTGGCGCACACTGCTGCTTTTATCCACTTGCAAAGTTCCTTGTAGTTGGACTTGTATTGCTCGGGATTGTGCCATGCATTCAGGCAATACTCGTTGAATTGTAAGTTGGCATCCGCATTTGAATTAGCGCGCGTTGCATTGTGTTCAAGTCGTTGAAATTCTGTGTGGTAATCACTGACTTTATCCAAAAATTCTTCGAGAACCTTTTCCTTGTAGTGGAAGCGCTTGTAAGCTCTCCCTAGCTTGGAAATTAATGAATCAAAGGTTTGTTCTAGTTTTTTCTTTGAGCGAACTTTTGGCTTTTGAAGTTTCCGATAGGTGCTGCCGGTCTCAATGTGAGTATCCTCAACTTGCTTAACGAGGCGCTTGACCCCCTTTATATAGCGCTCCCTGCTGCTTATCTCCTTGTCAGAAATTACGCGGTCGAATCTCTCGGCGCCGCCAACCAGCCGATCGGCGATTTTAAGGTATAGTTCGCTGGCAAAACCAAAGCGGTGGAGCAATTTGTGCGCGTTATTTTCTGCGGTTTCAATGCGTTTTGAGATTTCAACTTCTTCCTCGCGGGTCAGAAGGGGAACCTGCCCCATCTGCTTGAGATACATTCGTACCGGGTCGTCAAGAATGTCTAGTTTGGTGTCGACTTTCTGTGATTCTCCGTCTGCCTGTTGTTTTTGCTTCCGGATTTCGCTGACTTTATCAACTTGCGAGGCATCGATAATGTCAAATTCCATGTTGTTGAGTCTGGAAATGACATCATCAAGAAGCGATCCATCTGATGCGGATGCAGGCAGGGCTTCATTGACGTCATCAAAGGTCAGGTAGTCCTGTTGCTTTGCCAGCTTAATCAATTCTCGAATCTTCTCCTGAATTCTCGGGGAGTCGATGGTCAGTGCTGAGTCTTTTGCCGTTATTTGCCCGTTTGATCTGGCGGCGGATAAATGACCTGAGGTGAGGTTCCTTGCTTCAGCGTTTTTCCTGGGACGGCCACGGGGGCGCTTAATTCGAGGGTCTCCAGTAATGCCGTGGTTGGCGAGGATCTTTACGCGCAATTCCTCCTCTTCTTTGGTCGGGCGACCCCGTCTCCGCTTGGGAAGATCAATAATCCCTTTAACCGTTTCAACTTTTTCCATTTCAATGACGATGCCATTGACGGTTATGTCAGTTGAAATTGCTGATGCTTTTTGATTTTTTTTCCGGGTCTTGGCAACCGGTTCACCTGCAGCTTTCTTCAGCTTAATGGCTTTACGGTTTGCTGTGCGAGGTTTAGGCGGGCTCTTCACGATTTTTTTTGCATTTTTAGATGACTTTGGTTTTGGTGAAGGCCTCTTTTTTGTGGAGGTCTGATTTGATGAGGTGGATGTTTTGCCCGGCATTATTAAGTTGTGAGTTTCAAGTTTGGGGAACGAAGAAACTCTTATCGATTCAAGCCTTACTTATTGCAATGTTCTTTAGGCTCTTTTTAAGGTCAAGTAATTCTTTCCTTTGAGACTCAACTTTGCTAGTAAAATCAAGAATTTGACTTTTGCTCAAATTGGGTTGTGTCGCCATCGTTTTAGTTGTGTCCCGTGTATCTTCAAGCGCTTTGATGCGCAACCTAAGGAGTGCTCGTTGAGCATCTTCAAGGTGAAGATTGGCGAAACGTTCTATCAGCACGTCTCTGATTGCATTTTCTTTTTCTGGCGGAAATTTTGTCAGGTATGCATTGATGATGTTGAGTTTCGTGGATTCAGGCGGGCTCTGCCAAACTTCAGTCAGGAGATCGGCGCATGGCATGATCTGGATTTGTGCCAGTGCATCCCGTCGAGTTTCCTCCATCCAGCACCTGGTATTTTCATCGGTAAGGGCAAGTCGCAGGAGGATACGGACATCGACATCTTCCACAGTTAAGTGTTGAAAGTTCGTGACCTGTTCCCCGGGAGTGAATGTTGATAGCCGTTGCTTTTCCTTGACGGAGTTGGCGACCCGGTTACGAAAATCGTTGGCTGCGATCCCCAACCGGGTGGCAACCTCGTTGATCATGGCTTCGCGTGCCACTGGATCTGCAATAATTGAAATGGACGGTGCGAGTTCATTTGCAAAGGTGACACGATCCCGGGGGTCATTAATGTTAAGTGATTCATTCAGGTGGTCGATTTGAAAATGATAAAAAGGACGCGCGTTGTCGATGAGTTGCCGAAATGCGCTGACGCCTTGTGTGCTGATAAGTGAATCGGGGTCTTCCCCGGGGGGGAGTTCGACAGCGCGCACGAAGACTCCAGTGGATGAGAGTGATCTGTAGGCTCGAATTGAGGCTTTGTATCCGGCGTCATCAGAGTCAAAACAGAGCAATGCCTCGGCGCGTTCTCCGGCAAAGCGCCGTAGTGTTCGCGAGTGATGATCGGTGAAGGCGGTTCCGAGTGGCGCAACGACATTCTCAATGCCGCTTTCAAAGCAACTGATCATGTCAAGCTGTCCTTCACAAATGATCACTGATTGAGACTTGGATATGGCCCGCTTGCTTTTGTCCAGACCGAAGAAGATCTTGCTCTTGCTGAAGAGTTCGGTCTCAGGTGAGTTGACGTATTTGGCGGTTTTGGCATTGGGATCAAGAATCCTGCCGCTAAATGCCACGGTTTCGCCGAAATCGTTATTGAGAGGAAACATTACGCGATCCCGGAACCGTGAATAGAGGCCGCGTGAGGGGTTAGTTTCCTCACGCAGTGACATCAGTCCGCTAGCGGCCATTAATTTGCCCCGGTAGTTATTTTCTCTTGCCCACTGCGCAAACACATCGCCGTTGGCGGGAGCAAAGCCAATGTTCCACCGGTTGGCGACATCTCCATTCAGTCCTCTTCCCTTGAGATAGTTGCGGGCATTTCGAGCGTCGGGTTCCTTGCCCTTCATCAGGTAATCGTGAAACCAGTCAGCGGCCTTACTGTGAAGTTCCAGAAGCTGTGCGCGCTGTTTTGCAGCGGCACGCGCAAGCGGATCGTCTTCGCTTTGCGTAATAGTAATTGATACACGTTCAGCCAGACGCCTTATGGCAGAAGGGTAATCGAGATTCTCGTATTCCATAACGAACCCGATTGCGCTTCCCTTTGCGTTGCAGCCAAAGCAATAATAGGATTGCCGTGACGGACTAACCTTGAAGGATGGTGATTTTTCAGAATGGAACGGGCAGACAGCCCAGAAATCCTGACCTTTGCGTTGCAGGGGAAAGTATCCCTCTATCAGCTCTACGATGTCAGTGGCGCCCAGTACTTCCTGGATGGTATTCTCTGGGATCAACGCCATTTTATTGTTCGCTGGGTAATATTACTGCCTTTGCCTATTGGCTTGTCTCCTGCTAGGTTAAATAAGAAAGGCTTGAAGTAATCTAATGCAATATTCTTTGTCTGTGTTCCAGAGTATTTCAAATGTTGTCATCGGGATTGGGGTTCGTCTTAAAGGGCTTCGATGGTCATGCCTGGTTTTGTTGGCTGGAGCTGTGGCAGGCGCCAGTGAGCAGGATGTCCCTGAAGATAAAGGCGCCTGGAAGAATCGGCCAGTGGTACTGGAAGTCGGTCGATATGCCTTCGTTACCAGCCAGCAGGGCGAGTATTTGCGCAATTCCCTGATGCAGGCATCAGCCTCCGGAGCTTCAGCAGTTGTGCTAAGGATCAACTGCACCGGTGGATTGGCATGTGAACTGCGACGGGTTGTGGAGATTATCGTGAAGCTTAAGATGCCGGTTGTCTCATGGGTTGATGATGAGGCAACGGGAGCTGGTGCGATTGCTGCTTTGGCAGCCGATAAGGTCTATTTCTCGAAAAACGCCAGGCTTGGGGGCGAAGTTGAGGCCATCGACTGGCGCGGTCCTGCAGAGCATTTGCCGGGACGGCTTACTGATTTGCGTTATTATGACCTGGCGGATGAGTTGGCTCAACTGCTGGCGCCCATGGGTCGAGCGGAGCAGGTGGTTAAGGGGTTTTGTGAACCGAATGAAGAGGTGATTGTGGCCGGCATTAAATACTCAAGTTCCGGTGACGTATTAAGTTTGGATGCCGCATCAGCCCGGAAGGTTGGGATAACAGGGGGGGTGGTTGAAGACCTCGGGACTTTATTGGCCGAACTTGGCATAAGCGGAGAGCCGGTTTTAGTCTCGGCTCCCGAGACTAAAATTCTGCGCGCGCGCGAGGTGGGGACAAGTGATGGGGGTGAGGCTCTGGAGGAGGGGGAGATTACGGATATCTCCCATGCGAATGATGTCGTAGAAAAACGTGCGTTCGGCCAGACACGACTGGAAAGTTACGCGGGGAAAATTGTCGTTATCCCTGTTGAGATGGAGTCGTTGATGCGGAAAACCAAATTTGAGTTTTTACAGAGAGTCATCAAGAAAGCTGATGACGACCGGGCAAAGGCTATCATTTTTGACCTGAACACGCCGGGAGGTATCGCTTGGTATACTGAGGAGATTATGCTCTCTGATTTACAGCAAATTTCCATACCCACCTATTCCTTTGTGAATCCAAAGGCAATGTCGGCGGGAGCACTTATAGCGATAGCTACAGATCGTATTTACATGCATCCTCCAAGCACGATTGGGGCGGCAGCGCCGGTTATGGGGACAGGCCAGGATATTCCGGAGACGATGCTGAAGAAGGTCATGGGAGATATCCTGGCGACGGTCGATGACGTTGCCAGGAGGAAGGGGCATAATCCAAAGATAGCGAAGGCTTTTATTGATACAAAGATAGAGGTTGCTTTTCAACTGCCCGTAATCAGCCCCGAGGGGGCGCTGGATAGAAGGGATGCCTTTGATCCTGACACTGAGAACGATTTACTGGTGCTGAATTCATCGCAGGCAGTGGAGATTATCGACGGCAAACATTTGTTTGCAGCAGGCACGGCCAATTCGATAGAGGACCTGATCGCCCAAGAGGGGATTGAAGGCGATGTTGTCACGGCGAAGCCCCTGGGGTTTGAAATGGTTGCGGACTGGATCGTCAAGCTGGCACCCTGGTTACTGCTCCTTGGAATTGCCGGAGCCTACATGGAACTGAAGGCACCAGGATTCGGGGTTCCGGGATTCACTGCCCTGATCTGCTTCGGATTGTTCTTCTTCGGTCACAGTGTGGCCGGGTACATTGCGGGGTTTGAATCGATTGGGTTTTTTCTGTTGGGTATCGTGCTGGTTATTGTTGAGTTCTTCGTTTTTCCAGGCTTGCTTATTTTTGGCATTAGCGGATTTGTACTGATTTTCGGATCCCTTGTCTTTGCAATGGTTGATCCGCTTAAGCTTAACTGGGAGGGTGGCTTTTCCTTTACTTCCATTGGCTCGATACTCAGCGGCCCATTGATTAACCTTACGATTGCCGTGATCGGCGCGGGCTTGCTGATTATACTGTTGCTGCGCTACCTGTCTTCGCTGCCGTTGTTTCGCGGGCTGGTGCTTGATTCCGATGTGGGAAAGGGCACGGCAGTTGATCCCCTTAGTGTAACTGGAATAAGTGATTCAACCGGGCTTGAAGCCGGTGACATTATCGGGCTGAGTGGCATTACCGAGACTGATTTACGTCCTTCCGGAATGGCGAGGATCGGAGACCAAAGATTTGATGTGATTTCCACCGGAGAATTCATTGAATCCGGAGCCAGAATCAGGATTGTCGAGCATGAAGGATCGCGCATTGTCGTGGATAGAGTCCATTGACTTTTCAGGAGCTGCGTTTTTTCTTACTGTTAATAACTTGTGTATAATGTTTAACAGTTAAGTATTTTGAGCTCGCCGCACCAGAGATGATCCTAGCTTGCGGTGTGTTACATTTTGGTGTTCAACGTTTCGCGCATTTCAGAATTGAGGCCACTGTGATTATTCTGCATTCAGTGGAAGCTACACGGATATGCTGCACTGAAGATTTTTTAATAAACGACAGTTTCATTTACGCACAAAAAAACCATAAATCCCTTATTGTAATATAGTTATAAATACGACTTGGTCTTTTTAGTGTTTTGTAACGATCCATAGAAGTTCTCAAAATTGTGCGGGATTCGAGATTATCGGATACTGTTTAACTTGCGTTGAACACCCCTCGATGCGGTATGCTGGACTTGTCCACTACAGTTAAGCTTGGCTGTGAATAATTTGCAAAAACTGCTGCGATTATTACCCCGTGGCAATGCTCAAGTATCAGTGTGAGCAACTTACAACGGCTGATCAAGCGGCCCTTGTCTCAACTCAATGATCTGGATCATTGGCGTGATCCCTAAACCTTACCTGGTCGCTTAGGAAGGTGAGGGGGATGTCCCCAATGGGGCCGCTGCGTTGCTTGGCGATAATGAAAGTAGCCTCTCCCTTGTGATCATCGGTATCATCGTCCTCATCGGCATATCGTTCCGGTCGCATAAGCAGGCCGACAACGTCCGCATCCTGTTCAAGTGAACCTGATTCCCTCAGGTCACTGAGTCGCGGTCTGCCGCCTTTTCGGTCTTCAGGATTGCGGTTAACTTGTGCAAGCACGATGACCGGCAGTTTCAGTTCCTTTGCCAGCGCCTTCAAGCCTGCTGAAATTTCTGAAATCTCAAGTTGGCGATTATCCTGTGCCCTGCGGGTGGTGGAGCGCATCAACTGCAGGTAGTCGATAATAACCAGCTTAATGTGCTCTTTCTGGTGCAGGCGGCGTGCTTTTGCCCGCATTTCCATGATGCTGATACTCGGCGTTTCATCAATGAACATCTTTGATTTGGAAAGTTCGTCGGCGGCCTTCATGAGCTTGGGAAAATCTTGCGCTTTTAGCAAGCCGGCCCGGATCTCCTGACCGTTTACCCCTGCTCGGCTGCAGAGTAGCCGTTGAACGAGGTCCTGCGTGGTCATTTCGAGGCTGAAGATGGCGACCGGCAAGTCTTCGTTAACTGCCACGTGTTCAGCAATGTTCATGGCGAGGGATGTTTTTCCCATGCTCGGGCGGGCCGCGATAATGATCATCTGCCCGGGCATCATGCCGTTGAGTTGCTTATCAATGTCCTTAAAGCCGGTGGGAATTCCCTGAATCTTGCCTTTATTCTCATAGATGTCCTCTATGGTCTCAATGGCGGACATGACATGGGAGTGCATGGTGCCTTGCGCTTCGTCTGCCTCCCTGTCGTTGCCGATTTCCAGGATGTCCTGTTCTACCTGGCTGAGGATTTCCTCGGGCTCCATCTCATGGGTGTATGCAGCCTTTATGGAATTGGTGCAGGTGGAAATAATCCGCCGCAGCAGCCTTTTCTCGAGGACCAGGTCAACGTAGAAATCGAAATGGCTGGCATCCGGGATGAAGTCCATGATCTCGAGGACGGCTGCGGGTCCCCCGACTTTTTCCATGAGATTTCCGCGCATCAGGGCCTCTTGGAGCGTGATGGCATCGATTGGCTGTCCTGCGTCGTAAAGCTTGAGAATTAATTCAAACAGTGTGGCATGAGCGGGCACGTAAAAGGCTTCCGGGGTAAGTTTCTCGATGGCATCACCGATATTCTCACGGGGAGATTGAAGCATGGCACTGAGGACACCCTTCTCAGCGTCTGTGTTATTGGGAAGTGCGCGTGAAATTTCCTGTGCGTTTGGAGCGCTTTCAGTCACAGGGTTATGTGGTCTTTGCTGATCCAGTGATGAGTCCTGTGTCATTGGGCGTTGATTACCCAGGGCGTGGCCTTGTAACTCTGGGGAATCCTCAGCGGAAAGTGCCACGAGAGGTTCTTCAACTGACCTTGGAGGATCCTGATGCGGTAAGGGAACGGGATCAGGTGAGTCTTCAGGCATACAAAATGATTAATTTCATTCAGTATGGAGAGCTAGGGATTCGTTTAAAGAAAAAACAAACTTCAGATGAGAAATTCATCTGTTTTCAACGAAAGCAATTGCAGTGGAGAAGCTACACTGTATTCGGTCGCCTAACCTTGGAGCTTCCCTGATTATTGGGCGTCTGGAGTTGGTCTACTCCGACTGCGCAGCATCATCCTCGTGGGATGTGTCCTTGGCCGAGATTTTCAGCTTGAGAATGGCGGTGACTTCAGCATGCAGCTTAATAGGCACATCGAAGTCGCCGGTTTGCTTGATCGGTTTTTTGAGTTCAATCTGGCGACGTTCAATTTCCCGGAATTGACGATCGGTTTCCTGCAGGGATTCGTGGATATCCTTGACGGTTACCGAGCCAAAGGCTTTTCCGCCCTGCCCGGTTTTCAGCTGGAACTTAAGGCGCTGCTTGTTCAGTCGACTGGCAAGTTTGGTGGCGCCTTCCAGTTCATCAGCTTCGCGGACAGCGCGTGTCTTTTGCAGGGATTCGATGTGACGAAGGTTGCCTTGGGTTGCTTCGTAAGCCTTGTTTTTTGGGATCAGGTAATTGAGGGCGAAACCGCGCTTAACCTTCACGACATCCGCTTCAGCGCCTAAATTCTCCACTTTCTCTTTAAGAATGACGTTAATCTGGGACATGGAGCTGAAATTGTTATTAAAGATTTTTGCGGGTCGGAGAGCCGTCCCATATAGCTTAAATACCTCTCGATGTCAAGGATGAGCGCTCTTGTATTAGTGTCAGTATGAGGGGCGGGAGTTGGGAGGCTGGTAATCCGAAGTAAGTGCACCGGCTGTGCTTCGATGATAATGGTGTGGGAGATAATGATATGCAGAGTGCATCGAATGGGACAATGTTCCAACACTTGAATCTCAAGACCGTAGTGCGAGGAGCTTTCATTGCTGCACTTGGGTTGGTTTGCCTGTTGCTGCTCGAGACTTCCTGCTCCAGGAAACTTAAATCCGGAACGGCGCAAATTGACCGGAAGAGCGGGGATAAGGCCTTGCCTTTGCTAGGTAGAGCTGATGAATGGCTGGGACATCTTGGCAGCTTGCGCAACGGGCGCTCGGGTGACGTGAACTGGCGGCAGGATTGGCGCGACAAGGAACCGGAGTTACTCTGGCGCACGGAGTTGGGAAGTGGGGCGGCTGGTGTGGCAATTGCTAATGGACGGGTCCTGGCAATTGGCAATGCCAGCGGCACTGACACCGTTTATTGCCTGCGGGCGGCAGACGGCACCAAGATATGGTCGTTTTCATACAGTTGTCCTGTTGGCAAGAGGATGTTTGAGGGTGGCCCCGCGGCAACCCCGACGATTGATTCCGGTGCCCGCCGTGTTTATGTCTTGAGCCATGAGGGGGAGCTTCGCTGCCTTGACATGGCCAACGGGATTGAATTGTGGATGAGGCATTATGTAAGGGATCTCGGGGGGAAGATGCCCCAGTATGGTTTTGCGGCGGCTCCTTTTTTGGGAGATGGTGTTCTGATTGTACAACCCGGTGGAGAGAGCAACTCTGTTGCTGCTCTTGATCCTGAGACTGGCGAGACACGCTGGAGCGCGGGGAGTGATGCATCAAGCTATTCGGCACCGATCGGGTTTGAATATGGCGGCAGGAAAATGGTAGCAGTCTTTAATGCCTATGGCCTTGCGATGTATTCCCTTGTGGGGGGGGAAGAGCTGGGAAGATTTCGTTGGCAAACGAGGTATAATATTAATGCTGCAACTCCCTGTTATTTTGCAGGGCATGTTTTTATTGTTTCCGGCTATGGCAAGGGGGGTGGCCTGATTGCCCTTCATGAGGACGGAGCGAAACTGGTTTATGAAACCCGGGATACGGTTTGCCAGTTCCAGTCGCCGGTGCGTGCGGGGGAGTTTCTATATATGGTAAGCGGCGACAACAGCACCAGGGCACGGCTCTGTTGTGTGCGTTTTGACAACGGTGATGTCAAATGGAGTGAGCCCTTGGGGGGCAACCGGGGTAATGTCATCCTGGCGGGAGATAAGCTGGTTGCCGTCACCGAGAAGGGAGAGGCGCTGCTTTGTGAGGCGACTCCCGCCGGGTTTGTTGACAGGGGCAGGTTTCAGGCGCTTGGAGGCCGGTGCTGGGCGCCACCTGCCATCGCTGAAGGAAGGCTGTATGTGCGTAACAATGCCGGTCGTCTTGCCTGTATCAACCTGCGATAATCCGGGATCACTGACTGCTGCGCTGCCAATGTATACACGCGGTAGCAGGCGTCGTGGCCGGGTTTTGGTTGAGATTGCGGCTGAGATGCGCATTTTATCGGAGAATTTCTTAAAAGAAACCATTGCGTATTGCAGAGCATTAACCGTTAAAGTTGTTATTCTATGTCGAAACCGGGAACGATCACCGCCGTCAACGCCTTAATTCTCCTCTATTTTTCTGTACCGACCTCGGTTGCCGATGAGAATTCACCCCAGTGGTATGCATGGCGGGGGCCTAATGGTGATGGAGTTTGTCACGAAAAATACAGCGATTGGTCATTTGACGAAAAGCCGCAGTGGACCTTCAAGATGAAGGGACGCGGAGTGCCGGTGGTGGCGGACGGTAAGATGTATGTTTTCGGCTATCACGGGGAGGGTGCTGATGTTGAGGAGACCATTACCTGTATCGATGCGCGAAGCGGTGAGCAGATCTGGCAGCATGCATTCCGGGATTATATAAGTGATACTATTTATGACCGCTACTCGATCGGCGCCGCTGCAATTGATCCGCAGACCAAGAATGTCTACTTGCAGACAACCAACGGCCGATTCATTGCCTTTAATGCAGAGGGCAAGATCCTCTGGCAGCATTCGATGATGGAGCGGTTTGGGCGGCTTACCTTTCCCAATGGTCGCACCGGTGCTCCGATCGTCGAAGGTGAACTGGTGATCATGCATTGCATTACCAGTTACTGGGGAAAGCAGGGGCCGGCACGCGACCGTTTTTATGCCTTTGATAAGAATAGCGGGGACATCGTTTGGGTAAGTGAGCCGGGCATCGCGCCGAAGGATAGTTCTTTTTCAACTCCCGTGGTCGAATCGCGTTACGGCACACGGGTTTTTTACACGGGAACAGGTGACGGCAATCTTGTTTGTGTGAATGCGCTTAACGGCAAGCCGCTGTGGCGCTTTCATATGAGCTTTGGCGGAGTAAACTCGAGCCCGGTCATTTACAGGGACACGGTAATCTGTCCTCACGGCAAAGAGAACATAGATACCACGGAGGAGGGCAGGATGGTGGCGGTAAAGATGCCCGGGACAATTGACTTTACAGCTAAGCAGGCCGTATTGCCGGCAAGCTCGGAGGTGTGGCGCAACCCGACAGTCTCGTTCACCAGTTCACCGACGATCGTTGGTGACCGGATATACCAGGTATCGAAGGTCGGCGAGCTCAACTGCATTAATGCCGAAACCGGGAAGATTCTCTGGCATGAGAAGCTCGGTAACGACAATCTCCATTCGTCTCCGCTTTACTGTGACGGCAAGCTCTATGTTCCGATCTTTAGCGGGAAGTTCTACATTATTGAACCCTCGGATGAGGGCGCGAAGATTCTGCATACCCTTGAGCCCG
The DNA here is from genome assembly GCA_029940475.1 of Verrucomicrobiales bacterium. Lineage (GTDB taxonomy): Bacteria > Verrucomicrobiota > Verrucomicrobiia > Verrucomicrobiales > DEV007 > CACIUL01. The sequence continues at coordinate 36,827 of JAPYUT010000034.1, forward strand.
GGGGAAATCTAATTGGTTCGCCGGCTATCTGGAACGGTCATCTCTATCTGCACACCACCAAGCAGCTCTACTGCTGGAAGTTCAATCAAAAGGGAATTGAAACCCTGCCGCAACCCGTTAAGGGCATCCCTTTGCCGGGGAAGGTCACAGAGTTGCGAGTCGTCCCGAGCGACGTGTTGCTGCAGCCTGGCGGCAGCAGAAAGCTCAAGTTTGAACGCCTTGACGCTGCGGGCAGAACGGTCGGGACCAGTGAGTCGGGTGATTTTGCTAAGTATATCCCTCCGACAGCGAAGGTGAAAACCCAGATGGACGCGGGTTTCCTGAAGGATACGATCAGCGCCACAACGACAGCCCGCGCCTCTGCAGGAGCCTGGAAGGGGAGCGATGGTGATGTAGGGGGAATATTTCGCGGTAGGGTGCTCTCATCCATCCCGTTCTCCGAGGACTTTGAGTCATACAAAACAGTGGTCGATTCGAAAACTGATCCCGGGGAAAAGTTCGCGTATCCGCCGCTTCCCTGGATCGGGGCACGGTTCAAGTGGGAGGTTCGTGAGATAGACGGCAGCAAGGCGCTTCGCAAGACCCTTGAGCGTGTCCTTTTTCAGCGTGCAATGACCTTCATTGGTCACCCTGACCTGAAGAACTACACGATGCAGGCGGACGTCATGACCGACGGTAACCGTCGCATTAAGTCTGACGTCGGGTTGATCAACCAGCGCTATTTGATCGTGCTCAAGGGGAATGCCAACCTGCTTGAGGTAAATTCCAACCAGGAGCGCCTCAAGGTGTCAGTTCCCTTCCCGATAAAATACAAGACGTGGTATGCCCTTAAGTGTCGCGTTGATCTCGACAAAAGCGGGACGGCCACAGTGCGTGCAAAAGCGTGGCCGAGGGGAGAAGATGAGCCGGTTGCATGGACCATTGAGGTGCCTCACAATAAGGGCCACACGAAGGGGGCTCCCGGCCTGTTTGGATTTTCACCCCAGAGCCAGAAGCCTGTTTACATCGATAACATTTCAATTACCACGAGCAAGTAACTCATCATGAAGAATATAAAGACACTTCTTACAGCCCTCGCTGCTGGCGCCAACATGCTGGTCTGCTCCTGTGATCGAGGAGACACCTCTTCCGATACCATTCCGGGGTCCAAATCAAAACCCGCTCTTCAGCCCGCAGCAGTTCCTGCGCCGGATACCACGGATACCACGGATACCACGGATGGCAGCAAGGGCGCTGACTGGCCGCAATGGGGTGGTTCACCTCACAACAACATGGCGTCAGCTGAAAAGGGCATCCCCCTGGAGATGGACCCGGGTAAAAAGAAGAAGGGCTCTGAGGAAATTGACCTGGCGACTACCAAGAACGTCAAGTGGGTCGCCAAGATCGGTTCGCAGAGCTATGGCACTCCCACTGTGGGTGAGGGCAAGGTGCTGATCGGAACAAACAACGAGTCGCCCAGGGATTCAAAGCATCAGGGGGATCGCGGTATCGTCATGTGCTTTGACGAGAAGGACGGCAGTTTCCTCTGGCAACTTGTGATTCCAAAGCTCGGCGCTGGCAAGGTTTCCGACTGGGAATACCTTGGGGTTTGCTCCTCGCCGCTCATTCACAAGGGCAGGGCCTATTTTATCTCCAACCGTTGCAAGGTTGTGTGTGTTGACATGGCAGGCATGAGCAACGGCAATGACGGGCCGTTCAAGGACGAGGCTAAGTTCATGGCAACCGGCGGCAAGGTCATTGAACCGGGGAATCAGGACGGGGACGTGATATGGGTCTATGACATGCGGGAAGAGCTCGGAGTGTTTCCGCACAACATCGCCAGTTCATCCCCGACCATGGTAGACGGCAAGCTTGCTGTCACCACATCCAACGGGGTAGACTGGTCGCACCTCAATATTCCGGTTCCCAATGCACCCTGCCTGATCCTGCTTGATCTAGCCACAGGCGAGTTGATCGGCGAGGAGGCATCAAAGATTGGCGAGCGAGTGATGCACTGCAACTGGTCGAGCCCGATGGTTGCAGAGGTCGCGGGAAAAGAGACGATTTTCTTCGGTGCAGGGGATGGTATCCTTTACAGCTTCAGCCCAGAGGCAAAGGAGGATGACGAGGGGTTCCTGGTGCTGCCTGAAAACTGGAGGGTTGACGGCAACCTTCCCGAATACCGTGTAGACAAGGATGGTAAGAAGATTAAATACGCAAGCTTTGAGGGGCCAAGTGAATACATATCCTCACCGGTCTACCATGAAGGCAAGGTGATATCCCTCATTGGTCAGGATCCCGAGCACGGGGAGGGATTCGGGCGCATGATGTGTGTTGATGCCAAGACCGGCAAGGTGGATTGGGATTACACGGAGATTGAGCGTGGCATATCGACCGCTTCGATTGCAGACGGGCTGGTGTATGCCGCCGATTACCGCGGCCGGGTGCACTGTGTTGATTTCAAGAGCGGGGAGAAAATCTGGATGTTTGACACCAAGAGCCACATCTGGGGCTCGACTTTGGTTGTCGACGGCAAGGTCTTCATCGGTAATGAGGACGGTGAGGTGGTTATCCTCAAGCATGGCAGAGAACTCGAGGAATTGGGCATTATTGAGTTTGCCGCCCCGGTTTACGCGAGCCCCCTTGTGGCCAACGGGGTGCTGTATATTGCCAGCCAGACCAACCTCTACGCGTTCAAGCAGGCGACAAAGACCGCGTCGAATTAGCCTCTCCTTCTATCAGGGGGCATAAACCTGCATTTCAACTTCACAGAGAAAGATTTAACCATGTCAGGCAAGAGCATCATCATTATCATGGCAGTCGCGCTGGGAATCCTGCACCAGGATTTCTGGAACTGGGACAATGGCACCCTGGTTTTCGGCTTTATGCCGATGGGGCTTTTTTACCATGCCTGCTTCTCGCTTGCTGCGGCGATTCTCTGGGTATTTGCCATCAAGTGCGCATGGCCCACAAAGCTGGTGGAATGGGCGGAGCAGGATGAGGATAATGAAAGGATAAAGGGCGCATGATGATTCCCCTTCTTGCCGCCTCAACGACTCCACTGGTCATTATTGGAATCTACCTTGGGCTGTTGTTGGCCCTTGCGTTGTTCAGTCGCACGCTGTTTCGCGGAACCAGTACAGACTACTTTGTGGCAAGTCGCAGTATTGGTCCCTTCATGCTGCTGATGTCGGTGTTCGGCACCACCATGACGGCCTTTGCGCTGGTTGGCTCCACCGGTAAGTCCTTTGAGCGGGGTGTCGGTACTTATGGGCTGATGGCTTCCTCTTCAGGGTTAATCCATGCGGCCTGTTTTTTCCTCATTGGAATTAAGCTTTGGTCCTTCGGAAAAAAATACGGCTATGTGACTCAGATCCAGTTTTTTCGTGACCGCTTTGAGTCCCGTGGCTTTGGTTATTTGCTCTTTCCGATACTGGTATTGCTGGTCATTCCCTACCTGCTGATTGGAGTTATCGGTGCCAGTAAGACGATTATTGGCGTTACCGGGTCGAAGGGAACCATGCCTGGGATGTTTCCTGAATTCTTTGAGTCTACCGGCGGAGCTGTTCCTGCCTGGTTGACCGGCGCAGTCATTTGCCTGGTGGTGTTGTGTTATATTTTTGCCGGTGGCTCGAGGGCAGCCGCGTGGGCGAATACATTTCAGACCATTGTGTTCATGTGCATGGGGTTGCTGGCATTCTATCTTATCAGCGACAAACTGGGCGGGTTGGGCGCTGCCATCCAGCAGGCAAAGGCGACTCATCTTGTGCGAACGGTTTCAGGCGAGGGAGGTATAGTGGGAGTGCCCCCACTGATGTTCCTCACCTATATGCTGATTCCTCTTAGTGTCGGGATGTTTCCGCACCTGTTTCAGCACTGGCTAACAGCACGCAGCGCGAAAAGTTTCAGGCTGACTGTGATTGCTCATCCTTTATGCATCATGATTGTCTGGGTGCCTTGTGTCCTTATTGGCCTCTGGGCAACGGGGAAACTCCCGGCGGGGACACCGGGAGGAGCGGTGTTGGCCAAGACCGTTGGCATACTTGTCAAGGATCCGGTTGTTGTCGGGTTGGTCACTGCCGGGATCCTTGCGGCGATCATGTCGTCACTGGATTCACAGTTTCTTTGCCTCGGGACAATGTTTACCAATGATGTTGTCCTTGAGCGATGCGGGCGCGAGCGCTTTACTGACAAGCAGATTATCCTCATAGCCAGGCTGTTTGTCGTCGGCATTGTGTTGCTGACCTACATTCTTTCGATCGTTTTATTCGATAAAAGTGTCTTTGATCTCGCGGTGTGGAGTTTCTCCGGTTTTGCAAGTCTCACCCCACTGGTATTTGCGGCCCTTTACTGGGAGGGAGCTACCAAGGCTGGCGCCTTTGCCTCGGTGATTGCCGCGATGACTGTGTGGCTTTACTTCTTTCAACAGTCCGGGTGGGGAGGGGAATACACGGTTTTGAATGGCGTCATGCCCGTGGCTTTCAGCTTCGGGGCCGGTGCGCTTGCCATGATTGCTGTCTCCATCGCCTCGGCAAAGCCATCAGCGGAAACCATTAACAAGTTTTTCCCTGACCTGTAAAGTTCCGGCATTGCGCGGCCCTTATGCATTTCCTAGTTTGGTGAAATCATTCCTTTCTTTATTTCATGACTACTGACGAAGCTCGCTCTCAACTTGATAACCGTCTTGCGGAGATCCTAGGTTGGCATTTCTCAGAGACGACTGGATGTCCCTTCTGGTTGGACTGGAAGAGTAAAGCAGGATGGGATCCCAGGGAGGAGATTAAGTCGTTTGATGATATCCATCGATTCGACCATTTCCAGGATGAGTGGCTTCGTGACGAGAAGAACGAGCGCTTTGTTCCGAAGGGCATGGAGGGGAGGCCCTTCAACGTCTTTGAGACCGGCGGCACCACGGGCTTGCCGAAGCAGCGTGTGGGCTGGGATGACTACAAGCATGATTATGAGATGTTCTCCGATACGCTTTCCGACGAACATTTCCCAAGGGGAGCAAACTGGATTATGGTTGGTCCCACCGGGCCGCGCCGTCTGCGACTGGCGGTGGAGCACCTTGCGCAACTTCGTGGGGGCAGCTGTTATCATATTGACCTTGATCCCCGATGGGTAAAGAAGCTCATTATCCGTAAGCAGATTGACGAGGTTGAACGCTACCAGCGGCATGTGATTGACCAGGCGGTGGAGATCATCAAGCACAGGGATATCGGTTGCATGTTTACCACCCCGAAGCTCCTTGAGGCCATTGGCGAGAGAATCTCGATTCCGGGGGCAGGAATAAAAGGTGTTTTCTGCGGTGGCACGACCATGACTCCGCAGGCGGTAAGGTTCTGGGTCGAGGAAGTTCTAGAGGGCAAGACGCGGCTGGTTCCCACCTATGGGAATACTCTCATGGGCTTGGCTGTTAGCCGGCCGCTTGATGAGACTTACAGCGTTACCTATTATGCGCCGCAACCACGGGCTGTTTTACGCGTGGTTGATCCGGATGATACCGCGGTAACGATGCCATACGGTGAATTCGGGCGGGTTGAGTTAACGACCTTGACAAAAGAGTTCTTCATGCCGCGTTTTCTTGAGCGTGACGAGGCCATTCGCAGGAAGCCCATTGAAGGTTATCCCTGGGATGGTGTTGGTGATGTGCGTCCCTTTGGTGCCATGGGAAAAAAAGTCGTGGAGGGTGTCTATTAACGGACTTTCAATCGCGATCAGGTCGTCATGATTCCCACAATTCCATTGCTTCGCAGCGGGTCGATTTATCGCAGCCTGGATGTACAGCCTATCGTGACGGTTGGTGGCGGGGAGGAAGCGGCTAGGATTACGATGGCTAATTCAGGCTTAATTCGTCGTGATTTGCTTAACTTGGGTGAGGGTCGTCTGGCGTTGCAGAAATTTACCGCCGCGGAGCTGCTGGATATTACGCTTGCGGCCGGTGAGATATTTCTTAATGACGATTTACCGGTTGGAGATGATGGGGTCTTGCAATCCCCTGAGGATTATCTGCAATCGCTTGCCGCAACCAGTGGATTGCCTCATGCCCTTATTCGTATGAATATGAAAC
>JAPYUT010000095.1:0-1793 GCA_029940475.1 Verrucomicrobiales bacterium
TGCCCGGGATGACGGGATGATTCGTCAGCATGGTGAGTCAAGGCGAAGCAATCCCCATTTCTTCAGGGTGCCGGTGCCTTAGTCGCGCTTTCCGGTCTTTTTCAGGAAAGAAACGTAAAAATACGCTCCTTGGGCCTGCCGATGATCGACTTTTTGCCTTTTACAATGATCGGGCGCTGCAGCAATTGCTTGTGCTTGAGCAGGATCTCGATCACCGCTTCCGGATTATCGACAAAATCTTCAGGCTTGAGCCCGAGTTTCTTGAACTTGGAGTCCTTGCGCACCAGGTCCTCCACGGCATCCTCAAGGCCGGCAATGATTGACTCCAGTATCTTCCGATCAGGCGGTGTCTTGATGTAGAGGATAACCTCAGGCTCGATTCCCAGTTCCCCGGCGACCGTCAGGGCATTCTTTGAGGATCCTCAGTGCGGGTAGTGGTAGACGCTGACTGTCGGCATTTTTCCCTGTTAAACCGCTTTGTAGTCCCGGTCAACTTTCCCGGAATCGCTGCGTCTTTAACAGTTCGTTGTCGGGGATGAATCCGGATGGCTTTTTGCAGGCTAAAGAACAATGTGCTTGCAGCGGTTTTGTGTAGTGGACATAGTTTAATGCGTCATGAGTGAACCGAAGATTGCCGCCCTTACGCCCGCTGCCGTTGAACTGGAGGCCGGCAAGAAGTATTTTTTCTGCACCTGTGGCCATTCCGCCAGCCAGCCGCTCTGTGACGGGGCACACAAGGGCAGCGGTTTTGCCCCGCAGCCCTTTACGCCCGAGAAAACCGGCACCGCCTATCTTTGCCAGTGCAAACACACGGGCAATGCCCCTTTTTGTGACGGCTCCCACGCATCATTGGCTGCTGAATCATAAGCTTATTCCCCAGTGTCCGCCGGTAATCGGCCGGGGATTTAGTATCCTTGTCAATGTGGCGATGGATCTGTAGAATGGTTCTGCTTAAGAGGACACCTTTTTATGCTGATTGATATAAGGTTTTGCGCACTTGCCGTGGTGATCATGGTGAGGGTTGCATTTATTGTCCCGGTCGAGGCACAAGCATCGGGGAAACTTCATTTACGGGGCACTGTCGAGACAAGAGCGGGAGAGAAGCTTGAGGGATTGATCAGCTTTGAGCGTGATGCCATGATCCTGAAGGCGATCAACGGTGGAGCGGAGAGACAGATCAAGGCTGGACAACTGAAGTCGGCTCACATGCATTTGGTAGGTGCTGCCCCGCAGCGGGTCCCCGGGTTGCGGGGCACCTATTGCAGCACCATGGAATTCGGCGGCACCTTGATTGAGAGGATTGATCCCCAGGTTAATTTCGACTGGAAGGGCGATGCCCCGATGCCGGGAATTCCTGCTGACCGGTTCAGTATTCGCTGGGAAGGGGATATTGAGACCTTGAATGCCGGCACTTACACCTTCCATGTGCGCAGTGATGACGGGGCACGCCTTTTCGTGGATAACCGCCTGCTGATGGACAAATGGCGTAACGCTCCTCAGGCGGGTGCAGTCTCCATTGAGCTTGAAGCCGGTCGGCGTTATCCCATTCGCCTGGATTATTTTGACGGCGCGGTGCTGGCGAACGTCTCCCTGTCATGGACGCCACCCGGGGGAGTGAAACAGTTGATTGGTGCGGATCGTTTTTCCCAGACTTTCGGTTCAGAGAACCCGCTAAAGGAGCGCAACGGTCTGCAGGGTTCGTATTTTCATGGCATCTATCTACAGGGTCCTGCTGTTGTAAGGGTTGACCGTAACATTGATTTTCCCTGGACCGGGCGGGAGTTGGTCTCGGG
>JAPYUT010000095.1:1893-7646 GCA_029940475.1 Verrucomicrobiales bacterium
ACTGCGGAGGCCCGGTTGCTGTGGAGCGCGCCGGGATTATCCCGCCAGGTGGTGCCGGCAGAGAAGTTCTTTGTCCGTGGGGGCGTTCGGTTGCTGAGCAGGACGGGAACGGGGATTCTCCTTAAAGGGGGGTCATTCCTCTCTGGGGCAATAGCCACGGTGGATGACAAGGCAGTCAGGATCTCCTACCTCGATGGCAAGGACTTGCGAATTCCCCGGCAGAACATCGGGGGGTTGCAACTCTCCCCGATCAGCCCGGCGCGGTTGGCGGATGTGGTGAAATGGAAGCCCGGGTGCGTGTTGCGTGGTGGTGATTATTTCGAGTCATCACTTGTCTCTTTCGACCAGGGAACTCTGGAAATGCAATCGTCGCTGTTCGGGAAAAGGGATTTCATTCCCGGTAAGGTCGAGTTTGTTAAACTTGGCGACTTCAAGAGAAGCCAAGCCAACTTTGAACTGCATACAAGGTCGGGCTCGCGATTGCGTGCTGATTGGCTGATGCTTGACGGTAAGCGCGCCCTGGTGAAGGACAATTCTTTCTGCTGGATTAACCTGGAACCCGGCGACGTGGTCGCGGTATATGGAATTGCCACAGGTGATAGCGGGCCGGGTGGTTGATTGACCTGTCCCGGCAAGGGAGAAAATCGCGCCGTTGGAGGCACAGGGGGATGCTACAGCGGGAATCTCTCCTGAATTTCATGCCTTCTGCAATACTCTACTGGGTGCATTTCCAGTGCTACAGGCTCGTAGTTGCGCAATGTATGCCGTCTGCGGAGGGTAAATGACCTTACAATTATCTTACAAACTTCTTACCGGCTCCTGACGACTTGGTTTTCGGAATGGGGCAGCCTTGGTGCATGCAAAAGAGCCGGAGTTCCGTTGAGATCCCGGCGATAAACCACCAAACACAAAATAACCACCATGAAATTGACTAAAAAAATCCAACTTCCGGCGCTTCTTGCCGCCGGGTTCATTATCGCGTCACCCGCTTCCGCCAGGCAGGTCAAGCTTGAAGTGGCAATGGCTGAACCGCTGATCCTCGCGGGAAAGAAAAATACCACCTTCATTAAAATAGGACTTACCGGCTTTGACTTCACCAAGGATGGCGAGGATCGCGCGCCGGTTAATGTTGCCATAGTGCTTGATAAATCAGGCTCGATGGACGGTGAGAAAATTATCAAGGCGCGGGAGGCCGCCAAGATGGCAATACGTCGCCTTGATGAGAACGATATTGTCTCGGTTATCCTCTATGACTCGACGGTGCGGGTAATTGTCCCGGCTACCAAGGTCTCGGACAAGGAGGCTATCTGCGCGCAGATAGACCGCATTGCCGCCAAGGGCTCGACCGCACTTTTCGCGGGGGTGTCCAAGGGCGCTGCCGAGATACGCAAGTTCATTAACAAGGAGCGTGTCAACCGGGTGCTGCTGCTTTCCGACGGGCAGGCCAATATCGGCCCCAAGTCGCCGGGTGCGCTTGGTGAACTCGGGGGTTCACTGATTAAGGAGGGGATTTCGGTGAGCACAATCGGCCTCGGATCAGGATACAACGAGGACTTGATGTTCAAGCTGGCTGACCGCAGTGACGGCAATCATGCCTTTGCTGAAAATGGAGTCGACTTGGTGCGTATTTTTGATGCCGAATTCGGCGAGATTCTCTCCGTTGTTGCCCAGGAGGTGCTGGTAAAAATAGAATGCGCTGACGGGGTGCGCCCGGTCCGCGTAATCGGACGCGAGGCCGAGATCTCGGGAGCGAGCGCTACCGTTCTGCTCAACCAGCTCTACAGTGGGCAGGAGAAATATATCGTAATGGAGGTGGAGGTGCCTGCCGGTCGCGCCAAGACGACACGACAGGTTGCCAGTGTTGAGTTGAGTTACGCCAACATGGCAACCAATACCACTGATACCCTGGCAAGCACGGTTGCGGTGCGTTTCACTGATGTGAAAAATGAAGTCGCGGAGAATACCAATAAGAAGGTGATGGCAAGCTGCATGTTACAGGTGGGAACAATGGAAAACGATCGCGCCCTTGCCCTGCGTGATGCCGGCAAGATCGATGAAGCCCGCAGGGTGCTCCTTGCAAACGGCATCAGGCTACAGGCGGAGGGTGAACGCTGGGGATCGAATGACCTGAGCTTTTATGGCGCGCTGAATACCAGCGATGCCGGTAAACTCGACAAGAAGAGCTGGCTGTTAAACCGCAAGCAGATGCGCGACACGCAATACAAGAACCAAAAACAGCGAAGCTACTAACCTGAAGATTTTTTGCCATGCATGATGCGGGACGGGGGGTATTGTTCCCTCGTCCCGCCGCTTTTCATCAAGCGGCCATCAATCAATAACGAACAAACCTCAGTATGCGACCCCGCCTCGTTATCGTCTTCCTGCTGCTGGTGTTGACGCCACTGGCTTTACTGGCGTGGCTGGGCGTGAAATCAGCCAAGGACGAGCGACGTCAGGTGAGCGAACGGTTTCGTCAGGTCTTTGATGGGCAATTGGCCGACATTGAGACGCTTATCGGCAAGAGCGTCGGGGAATTGGAGCGGCAGCTTTATGCGACATCGGACATCCGGATCCCGACGGCGGAAAACATCCGCAAGATCATCCGGAGAGAGCGCCTGGCCAGGCAAATTTTCATTGTTGGTGCTGATGGCGGGTTTTTGCACCCGTTAATCTCAGAAAAGTCCACCAGGCAGGAGCGGGAGTTCTTCGAGCGCACCCGCTCAATCTGGGACTCGGGGGTGCGCTTCGGTGAGCGGGGTGAAGCGGGAAAGGATAGATCTGCGGGGAAAGTCGCGCAGTATTCCCAGACGAGGAGACCGACTGATCCTGTGCAGCAGTTCAATCTTCAACAGGCGGAGGTGCAGACACTCAATGCTGCTCCAATTTCCCGGCAGGAGCTTGCGCCGTTGTCCGATCCCGCATCGGGGTGGCATTCATGGTTCTGGGGAGACGGCTTGAACCTGCTCTATTGGCGGCAACCCTTCCCGGGTGGACCGGTGGTCGGGATTGAGGTTGAGCGCATGGTTTTACTTTCCGACATTGTTGCTGCACTACCGACCGAGACCGGGATTGGTTCCGGGCGCATGGTGCTTGCCGACGCGCGCGGAAAGCCCATCTACCAGTGGGGGGACTACGAGCAGGGTGACGGCGAATTACCGCTGGCTGAAAGGAGACTTGGCGCACCACTGGAGATGTGGCGGTTACGTTACTTCTCGAAGAACAATCCCGGATCCGGGCCTTTGCGGGCCGGGACGCTTACCGGGTTGTTTGGAGGTCTGACAGCAGCCGGAGCGGCACTACTCGGGCTGGCGATGTATTTTTACCGCGAGAATAGCCGTGAGATGCGGGCGGCGGAACAAAAGGTAAGCTTCGTCAACCAGGTCTCACATGAATTGAGGACCCCGCTTACCAATATCCGCCTGTATGCGGAACTTGCCGGGGAAAAAATCGAGCAGGACGCTGACCCGGGATTGAGGAAATGCCTGGGCATCGTCTCTGCGGAAAGTAATCGACTGGGGCGCCTTATCGGCAATGTGCTCACTTTCGCCAAGCGCGACAGGGATACTGCACTTCGGCTGGCAGCGGGCGATGTGGATGAGGTGATCAAGTCGACAGTTGAACATTTTCGTCCCGCTCTGGAGAACGCGGGAATGGAGGTCAGGATTGCGCTCTCTTGCGCGGGTGACTGCAAGCTTGACGCTGATGCCCTTGAGCAGATTCTGGCCAATTTGTTCAGCAATGCGGAAAAATACGCATCTTCTGGCGAGTTGCTCTTTGTCTCAAGTTGCCGTCGCGGGCAGAACACTGAGATTCGTGTCGAGGATCGTGGACCGGGGGTTGCCAAGGCGTTCAGGAAACACGTCTTTGAGGCCTTTGCCCGACTCGGTGACGAGTTGACTGAAGCGGTATCAGGGACCGGGATAGGGCTTTCGATTGCGCGTGATCTCGCGCGCCAGCACGGTGGTGATCTGAGGATTGAAGATTCCAAGGAGGGTAAAGGGTGTTGCTTTGTCCTGAGCCTTGCTGCCCCGGAGGTAGAGAGCTGAGCTGAAATTCCAATTAACGATGAAAGTACTGATTGCCGAGGATGACCAACACACGCGTGATGGCTTGAGCGAAATATTCGATGCCGAAGGTTATGAGGTTCATGCCGCCTGCGACGGCAGAGAGGCCTTGCAGCTCTTTGCCCGGGTCAACCCTGATGTCGTGTGCCTTGACGTGATGATGCCGGGAGCAAGCGGTTACGATGTGTGTCGTGAGATTCGCAGGACTTCTCCCGGGGTCGGCATCCTGTTTATCAGCGCCAAGTCCGAGGAGATTGACAAAGTGCTGGGCCTGGAACTGGGGGCAGACGATTTTATCGTGAAGCCTTTCGGCCTCAAGGAGGTAGTTGCCCGCATCCGGGCTGTTACCCGGAGGTTGATCGTTGAGCGCCGGCAGGATACCGGCGGCGGCGGTGATGGCGGTGCGTTTGAAATGGGTGATCTCAAGGTAGTTCCTGAGGAGTTGCGCGCCTATCGTGGCAGTGAGGCAGTGGAACTGAGCCTGCGGGATGTCAAGATCCTGTCACTGCTGCATCGTAATCGCGGCAAGGCAGTGAGCCGCGATGCGTTTTTCGACGAGTGCTGGGGCTTTGATTTTCTTCCCAATTCACGATGCCTTGACCAGCACATCTCCCAGCTTAGGAGGCGTGTTGAGCAGGATCCCGGCATGCCGGAGCTTATCGGTACTGTCCACGGTGTTGGCTATCGCTTCGAGTAAGTGATTATGCGGAGGGAGATTCTTCGGGAGTGAGTTGGATTCACCTACCGGCAATGTGAACCGGTCGGACAATGGACTGCATGAATTTTCAGGGAGTTTTTTTACAGAGATGTAAACCATCAAGGAAATCGTGAAGATTCTCATAAAAAAAGGCAATCGGGAATTAACATGGCACGACAAATGCTATTTATGTGTCTGCCACTCTAGGCGAAAAGCTAAAATCGAACCTGTAAAATTCCAATTCCCATGATCCCTTTTATACAAACAATAAAGAAAATCTCCCGGGGTGCTACCCCAGTCAATATACTTTCAGTTGCCGCGATTTTTTGCCTGATGTCGTGCAAAGATAAAGCCCAGGATAGCGGTGGCGGCAGCAATGCAGCGAGCGGGGATACCGTAAAAGTGGGTGTTCTACATTCCCTGAGCGGCACAATGGCGATCTCCGAGACATCCCTGAGAGACGTTCTTCTCTTTACCTTTGATGAGATCAACGCCGCAGGTGGCGTGCTGGGCAAGAAGATTGAGGCCGTTGTTGCCGACGGTGCCTCTGACTGGCCGAATTTCGCCGAGAAGTCAAAGCAGCTGCTGCTTGATGACAAGGTTTCAGTGACCTTTGGCTGCTGGACTTCCGTGAGCCGCAAGTTTGTGCTTCCGGTATTCGAGGAAAACAATGGCCTGCTCTTCTATCCGGTCCAGTATGAGGGGGAGGAAATGTCGCCGAACATTTTCTATACCGCCGAAGCCGTCAACCAGCAGGCGATCCCGGCTGTTGATTATCTTTTGGATGCCGGAAAGAAAAAATTCTATCTTGTTGGCACTGATTACGTTTACCCGCAAACCACCAACCTTGTCCTCTTTGAATATCTGCTTTCCAAGGGAATCTCGGAAGCGGATATCGGCGGTGGCTTGCGCAAGGAGGGCGGCAAGACCGTCGGCGCGGGGAAATACACTCCGTTCAGTCATACTGATTACCAGGCCATTATCGGCGAGAT
>JAPYUT010000004.1:0-51331 GCA_029940475.1 Verrucomicrobiales bacterium
TGACAAGCCCTACCATTACCGCCACGATTAAGCCGAAGTGCCAGCCTGTATTGAGAACGCCGAAACTGTCAGCAAATTGCGCCTGTGCCTGATTGGCCTGAAACATGTTGCCGGCCCCGATTGCGCCAGCAATACAGAAGATTGCAAAGAGCACCGCGAGAATTTTGCCGAGAGGAGCCCATAATCCACCCTTGGCTCCAAGACCATCACGCAGGTAATACATGGCCCCCCCGCGTGTTGTTCCGTCCGGGTCAATACGGCGAAATTTAACGCCTAGCGTGCACTCGGTAAACTTGGTGGTCATGCCGCACAACCCGACAACAATCATCCAGAAGGTGGCTCCCGCTCCGCCGATCCCGATCGCCACAGCCACCCCGGCAATGTTGCCAAGACCAACCGTCGCGGAGAGCGCGGCGGATAGGGCCTGGAAATGTGTAATTTGGCCGGGCGCGTCCGGATCCGTATATTTGCCCTGTATAGTTCTCCTGGCGACTCCCATCGAGCGGAAGTTGATGAAGCGGAAATAAATAGTGAGGAAGATGGCGGTTATCCCGAGTATGATGAGAACCAGCGGTATCGCTTTTCCTCCGGGCAGTGGCACTGCCCAGAAAACAATATCCTCTGCTACTGCGGCAACCGGTTCCAGTGTGTCGTCAATGATTTCATCGATGTTTCTGCTCGCTTCCTCCTCGGCGTTGACTTGAGAATTGGTTCCGCCGAGTGCCAGAAGGGCGATCAAGAGAAGAGGTAATTTGCGTGAAATTCTCCAACGATCCCTATGCTCAGCAGTCATGTTCACAAAGCTATGGGCGTCCTCTACCCTGTGTCGAGAATTTCTTTAAGGAATCTTAAGGAAAGTTTCTGCCCCCATCCCTTAACTTGTGGGAGGTTAACACTTCAGGTATAAGCGAAATTCTCTTTTATGTCATTGAAACCATGTCTTGATTCCTGGCGTTCATTCCTGTAAGAACCTACGCCCGATGTGCGGAATTGACGCATAAGGTAAGTAACATGGCTAAGGCAGGACCGAGCAAGGAAATCACCCATCATGAGGGCGAATTAACCGCAACCAGGGATCGGGCGCGGCGACAGTGGAAGCTTGACGCCATTAGCACAGGCACCGGGGTTTTCCTGGCGCTTTTCATGTGGGGACACATGTTCTTTGTCAGTAGCATCCTCACCGGCGAGCGTGGCTTCAACTGGATTTCTGACCTCTTTGAGCACTACTGGCTGGCACAACCCACCCTGGTGGTGGTGACCATTGTGTTTTTTGTCCATTTCGTCACTGCCAGCCGGAAAATTCCCGCCAAGTTTGCTGAACGCAGGCGCGTGAAGAAACTCGGCGATGACATTTCGCATAGTAAGTGGAATATCTCAAAGCAGGAGCGCCGTGAACTTGACAAAGTCCGCCCACACAAGGAGACCAGCCTGTGGATCTGGCAGGTTCGTTCCGGCATGATCATCCTTGCCCTGGGTTCTGTTCATCTCTTCGTGGTAATCGCGGATGTCGTGCAGCGAACTTTTGATATAGGCGAGGGACTTGGAATCAATGCAGCGGAAACAATGGCGCGTGTTCAGGGTGGCATGTGGATCCTCTACGCAATCCTGCTTTATGCTGTTGAGGTGCACGCGGGAATCGGGCTTTACCGGGTAACCGTGAAGTGGGGACTGGGGGCGAAGATTCCCATTATCGGTTCGCGCATTACCCGGGGAATGGCTCAAAAAATGGAGCGCATCGTGCTCTGGTTTTTCCTGATTATCGGCTTTATCACCTTACTGGTGATGGCCGGGGTCATTGACCCTCCCCTGGAATTTCTTTTACCTCCCCTGCCCGTTGCAAGTTAGCCATGAGTGAACTTATAACCACAGACGTTCTGGTCATAGGCGCCGGATTAGCCGGAGAGCGTGCGGCCATATCAGCTTCCGCAGAGGGCAATGAGGTGGTGATCCTTTCCCTTGTTCCTCCACGACGCAGTCATTCCTGTGCTGCGCAGGGCGGAATGCAGGCAGCTCTTGGTAACTGCGTAAAGGGTGCCGGAGACAGTGAGGAATTACATTGGCTGGATACGGTAAAGGGCAGTGACTGGGGCTGCGACCAGGAGGTGGCGCGGATTTTTGCAGACACGGCACCCGTTGCAATGCGTGAGATGGCCCACCACGGGGTGCCCTGGACGCGCGTTAAGGGCGGTCCGGCTGACTACTTCATCAAGGGCAAGAAAGTCACCCTTGAGGAGCCTCATGAGAATGAGGGGCTCATTATGCACCGTGATTTTGGCGGGGTGTCACGCTGGCGTACCTGCTACACTGCAGATGGAACCGGTCACACGGTTCTCTACACCATGGATAACATGGTTGTGGAACTTGGCATTGCCGTGCACGACCGCATGGAGGCAATTTCACTGATTCATGACGCAGGGAGATGTCATGGAGCTGTGGTTCGCTGCCTTCGCACTGGTGAATTGAAAACTTACCTGGCAAAGGCCACTGTCATTGCCAGCGGTGGGTTTGGGCGTATCTACAAATACAGCACCAACGCCATTATTAACCAGGGAAGCGGCCAGTCCATTGCGCTGGATACCGGGCTGGTACCCCTGGGCAACATGGAGGCTGTCCAGTTTCATCCTACCGGAATCGTTCCGACAGACATTCTCGTCACCGAGGGCTGTCGTGGAGACGGTGGCTTACTGCTCGATGTTGATGAATACCGGTTTATGCCCGACTACGAGCCGGACAAGCAGGAACTAGCCAGTCGTGATGTTGTCAGCCGTCGTATGACTGAGCATATGCAGAAGGGCAAGGGGGTGCCAAGTCCGGACGGAGAACACCTTTGGCTGGACCTGCGGCATCTCGGCGAGGATCACCTGCGCACCAAGTTGCGTGAGGTATACGATATCTGCATGTATTTCCTCGGGGTCAATCCCATCAAGGAGCTTGTCCCGGTACGACCCACCCAGCATTACAGCATGGGTGGTATTCGTGTAAACAAGGACGGCCACGCATATTCACTGAAGGGCCTGTGGAGTGTCGGTGAATCAGCCTGCTGGGACCTGCACGGCATGAACCGGCTGGGTGGAAACAGCCTGGCGGAAACTGTTGTGGCGGGAATGTTTTGTGGTCAGCGCTTGGGGGAGTGGGCAAACTCGCAAACCCTAGAAGTGGACACTGCCCTCGCTGACATTGCCCTTAATGAACAGCAGGAGCGAATCAATGCCCTGATTACGGGCGGCATGGGAGAAGCCAATGAAAATGTCGATCAACTGCTTAATGAGGCACAGGATATCTTACAGGCGAAGGTTGGAATTTTCCGCAAAGGCGAAGAACTGGCAGAAGCGGTTGTAGGGTTAAGGGAAATTTATCAGCGCTCAAGGAATTTGAAAATGCGATCTGCCTTCAAGGGAGCCAATCCCGAACTGGCGGCGGCATTGCGCCTGCCGGGGATGCTGAAGCTGGCATTGTGCGTTGCCAAGGGTGCCCTGCTGCGCACCGAGAGCCGGGGCGGACATTCCCGCGAAGATTACCCGAAGCGCAATGACAGGGACTGGCTCAAGCGCACCTTGGCCCGTTGGCCTGTCGGCGCAGATGAGCCAGAAATCAGTTACGAGCCGGTAGGATTGCTGGAGAGCCCTCCGGGGCACCGCGGTTATGGCGGAGCTGAAAATATCGCAATGGAGGAGTCCGTTGAAGATTATAATGAAAAGGTCGAGCGTGAATGGATCGAGCAGGGATGGCAGGAAACCGCCACTCCTCTTGGTGAAGAATTGAAGGAAATGGTAGAGTATGCCTCAACAAAGCAATCCTGAACCATGGCAAGAGAACTGACACTGCGCATTTTTCGCTACGATCCCCTTAACCCGGAGTCGAAGCCCTGTTTTGTGGACTACAAGATGGAGGAAACGCCACGCTTGAACCTGTTTGTGGCACTGCACCGGGTAAGGGAGAAGCAAGCACCGGACCTGCAGTTTGATTTCGTTTGCCGTGCCGGCGTCTGTGGCTCATGCGGAATGATGATCAACGGGCGGCCCACCCTGGCCTGCAGGACCCTGACGGCAGAGCTCCCTGAAACCATTACCCTTGCCCCAATGCCGGCATTTAAGCTCATTGGTGACCTGTCCGTTGACACCGGCACCTGGTTCAGGGGCATGTCCGAGCGGGTGGAGTCGTGGATCCACACCCAGAAGGAATTTGACCCGAAGGCGGAGGAGCAACGCATGGATGACGGCACTGCGCAGAAGATTTACGAGCTCGAGCGCTGTATCGAGTGCGGGTGCTGTGTTGCAGGATGCGCAACAGCTAACATCCGGGAGGATTTCCTTGGAGCCACCGCCCTCAATCGCATTGGCCGCTTCATGCTTGATCCCCGGGACGAGAGGGACAGCGAAGACTGGTTTGAGCTGGTCGCCACCGATGAGGGGGTTTTTGGCTGCATGGGCCTGATGGGATGTGATGACGTCTGCCCGAAGGAGCTGCCACTACTGGAGGTATTTGCCTACATGCGCCGACGGATGTCGCAGGTCGCCGCCGGCAGGGCCAAGGCTGACGCCGGAACCAGTCAGCCGGTCATCACCTGACATCCTGGTTTCAGTAACAGAGAGCTCCGCAGCTATTCAGAGGGACCGTAGATTTACGTGTAAAGAGGCAAGCAATTATTTGCCAAAGTGAGCACTCCCGCAGACAGTATCCGTGATGTCAGATGAAAGCTCTTTCCAGCTCCCGCGCGATGTTCAGCTCGACGATAAATGGGACACCTCGGCACTCCGGGTGGTCGTAGACAGCCGCTGTCATGCCGGCCGTAAACCTTCTCATCTCTTCCTCGGGCGCAAGGAAGCCTTGCTTTTGCGCAAGCACCTCGGAGATGCCTTTGGCGCAGAGACCGTGGCGACTTTCAATGATCTCTATTACATGGGCATGCTTGTCACCGAGCTTGACACCCCGAGTTGCGTTCGGGTTGCTGGAGAAAAGTTCATGGACAAACTCGAACGCGGCGGCCTTGACCTTGGCAACTGGGGTGAAGAAGATTTCTCCGAATGGGAGCTTCACTTTAATTAATCGCTAAAAAAGCTCAAGCTGCGCATCTTCATCCAGGGACTCCTGATCCTTGAAACGCACACCGACTCCAATCAGCCGGACTGATTTGCCCTTACCGCGACTCCACCCCTCCTCAAGCAGGCCTTCAAATATCCCCGGAGATGGCGCCTCGGCGCTGCATTCCGCCGTTGTTTGCTGAAAATCCGTAAACTTCACCTTCACAAAAGCCGTCCTGACGGCTCGCTCGGGGTGCTTTGCGGACAATTCGCCGGTAAGTTCATTGATTAGCTTTTCAAGTTCAGCAGTACCTTCAGTAAGTGTGACCAGATCGGAGGGAAATGTGCGCTCAACACTCAGGGATTTCCGTTGTCGGTTAGGAGTAACGCTTCGGTCATCAATCCCGCGGCAAAGCTGAAACAACAAGGATCCAAACTGGCCGAATGCCCTGTGCAGATCGACCAGGCCTATTTTCTGGAGTTCACCGCAAGTTGTCGCGCCCATTAACCCGAGGCGCTCGGCAGTCTTGTCACCGACTCCCCAGATTTTTTTTACCGGCAGGGACTGCATGAACTGCGGGATTTCATCCTCATGGATTTCAAATTGTCCATCCGGCTTATTCCAGTCGCTGGCAATCTTGGCCAGTAACTTGTTTGGGGCTATTCCCGCGGAGCCGGAAAGGGCGGTTTCCTTTTTAATGCGGAAGCGAATCTCCTTGGCAAGTGCCGAACCTGAAGATTTAAGGCCCGTGAGATCAAGGCAGGCCTCATCAAGGGAGAGAGGTTCAACCCGGCTCGTGAATTCAGCGAAAATTGACCTGATCTTCATTGATTCAGAACGATAAAGGTCATGCCTGACAGGAAGGATAATCAGTCCGGGGCAGCGCTCAAGGGCCTTGAATGAGGGCATTGCCGAGTGGCAGCCAAACTTTCGTGCCTCGTAATTACAGGTGGTAAGCACCCCCCTGCCTCCTGGTTGTCCTCCAACAGCAATGGCTTTGCCTGCCAGTTCAGGGTGTTCCCGCAGCTCGATCGCCGCGTAGAAGCAATCCATGTCAACATGGATGATCTTGCGGGGTTGGAGATTTTCTCCGCCGGGTTGCATCTTGGCTGGAATTGGTGATAATTTGCGCGCCCTGTTAATTGTTATTACAAAATAAATTCAAATCTCCAGAAAAAATGAAAATGTCCTTTATTAATTTCGCCAAGTCAGCGACCTCCCTGTCACTTTACTTGGCATTTACAGCCGCCCTTGCCTGCTCCTGCGCAAAAGGAGATCCAAAAGAAGGTGCTGACAAGGAAGCCACCGCCGCCCCTAATCCTGTTGTTGAGATCATCACAAGCAAGGGATCAATCCAGGTTGAACTCAACAGGGAGAAGGCGCCGATCAGCGTTGCCAATTTTCTCTCTTATGTTGCCGACAAGCATTACGACGGGACAATCTTTCACCGCGTAATAAAGGACTTCATGATCCAGGGAGGTGGCTTTGCCAACGGTGAGGTAGCTGCGCAGAAAAAGAGCAAGGAGCCAATCAAGAACGAGGCAAAAACCTCAGGTCTTTCAAACATGCGCGGCACCATCTCCATGGCCCGCACGAATAGTCCTGATAGCGCCACTGCCCAGTTCTTCATTAATGTGCTCGACAACAAGAATCTCGACGCGGGCGGTTTTAGTCCGGACGGCTACGCCGTCTTTGGAAAGGTAATAGCCGGCATGGACACAGTGGACAAGATCCGGGCGGTAAAGACAGGCACCATGCAGATGAAGACCACCGGAGGATTAGCTCCCATGCAAAATGCTCCGCTAGAGCCCGTAGTGATTGAGTCTATTTCCCTTAAAAAATAATCCAGGGTTTCCGGGAATGGAATAATCCCGCTAGACCGGGTCGCTCATCAACTTGAGGGCGCTTTCAACGGGGGCATCCTCGTGCACAATTGCCTTTAAGCTGCGGGCAACACCGGCCGGTGAGGCGTGTTGCCAGACATTGCGACCAACGGCAACTCCACTGGCCCCGGCATCCATGGCCTTGCGGACCATTTCGAAGAGTGCCCGGTCATCGCCCATCGCAGCCCCGCCAAGCACCACCACCGGAACCATGCATGCATCGATGATTGCCTTGAACTCATCAACGCTGCCACCTGTTGGGTAGGCGGTCTTGACCACGTCAGCACCAATCTCGGCGGCAAAACGCGCGGCAAAGGATATATTCTCAACAGTGTATTGCTCAGGATAGCCGATACCGTATGGCAGTGACTCAAGGATCACCGGTAATCCTGCCTCAATGCATTCGCTCACAAGGCTTGCGCATTCACGAAAGATTCGGTCTTCCTGAGGGTGATGCGGGTAGCACATATTCATCACTGCATTTGCCCCGATTTGCAGGCCGTCCTCCACCGAAAAGGCCCGGTAGCTACCGTTATCGGGGTTGTCACCATGCACGGGCTTGTAGATATCAGTACGGAAGCACACGCCCTTGCCACTGAGGACATCGCTGCAGGCACGTCCTAGGCCGTAATTGACGACATAGCCGTCAACATGGGGGTTTAGCTCCTCGATGAGGGCAGCCGGGTCCTCAAGCCCGGGAACAGGGATGACCGTGCCGTGATCAATGGGAAGTATTACGGTTTTCCCGTCATTGAAGAAACGTTCCCAGTGGCCGTGAAAATGAGGGTCGTCAGTCATATATACAGGTTTATTTAAACTGGCTTCAAGACAAAGAAAAACTTGGCTAAAGCAATGTGATCCGGTAAACCATTTGTCATCGAATTAAAGACTTATCACTGCCAAGAGAAAAAGAAAACATGCCTTACCTGGAAACCAACGGAATTAAAATGTTTTACGAGGAACAGGGTTCAGGGGATCCCCTGCTCCTGATCATGGGAATTACCGCCCCGGGAGCAGTATGGGAGGCACATGCTGAGGCCTGGCAGGAAAACTTCCGCTGTATTCTTGGCGACAACCGTGGAGTTGGCCAAAGTGACAAGCCGGCAGGCCCCTACTCAAGTGAAATGATGGCCGATGATTATGCCGGACTCATGGACGAGTTGGGAATTGAAAAAGCGCGGGTGGTGGGATGCTCGATGGGCTCAATCATTGCCCAGCAATTGGCCCTGCGCCATCCGGACAAGGTGCAAAGCGCCGTATTGATGTGCACCTGGGCCCGCTGTGACCGCTATGCAAAGGGGGTCTTTGAGCACCTGCAGGACTGCAAGGCGAGGTTAAGGCCTGAGGAGTTCATGAAATACGTGCAGTTGCTTATCTTCACCAAGCCCTTCTGGGATAATGATGACGGCTACCAGGGGATTGCCGACGGCCAGCTTGAGGCGGCCAATGGCGCCGCTCCGCAACCTGTCCATGCCATGGAAGCCCAGGCGGCTGCCTGCATCGATCACGATGTCTACGATCAACTCGGCGATATCAAGTGCCCGTGCCTGGTTATTGGAGGAGCGGACGACATATTTACTCCACGCTGGATGGGCGAGGAGACGGCTGCGGCACTTCCCCAGGCAGACCTGCACCTCTATGATGGAGCCGGGCACGCGTTCCACTGGGAGAAACTGGATGATTTTAATCCGCGTGTAATGGACTGGCTCCAGTCCCATTAGGATCAGCAGGTTATGCTACTTAATAACGAAACAACGCAAATAAAACGATATGGCTATTAAATTTGGCTCCGAAGTCTACACCTGGTTCATGGATGGCTATGGTGAAGGAAATGACAATAAACTTCCCCACATGGCGAAAATTATCGGCCAATCCGGATTTACCGGTATTGAGCCAATGGTTCTTGAGCCCTATGACACCTACTGGATGGGTGACTGTAAGGATCCCGCCAAGCTAAAGGATGCACTTGATGAGGCCGGCATTGAACTTGCCGCACTTGCCTTGATCTGTAAGTGGGATGGCCTGGAGGAAACCGAGTCCGAGCGTGCCTGCGCTGATTGGACCATCGAGACCCTGAAGCATTTCCCGGGCGCCGCCTTGGGCACGGTTCCCCTCCCCGACGGACGGCATGACCTGGAGCAGAGGCGGCTAAACCTGGTGAACAATGTCAACAGGGTTTCCCGCAGGGCCGCTGAAGCGGGACTTCAGTGTTCCTTTCACCCCAACAGCCCTCCTCCCTCCATTGTGCGCACGCAGGACGATTATGACGTCGTGCTCAACAGCCTCGAACCGTCGGTGACCGGGTGGACGCCGGATGTCGGCCATATTGCACGTGGTGGCATGGATGTGATTGATACCATGACCAAGTGGGCACACCTGGTAAACCACATCCATTACAAGGATTTCTCCGGCAACGGGCCCGAGCCGTGGGCGCAGATGGGCAGCGGTAAACTGGATTTCCACCGGATCACCGAGTGGCTGACACTGCGTAATTATGAGGGCTGGATCATCTGTGAGGATGAATGTGAAAAGGCCATAAAGGCCCCCGACGAGGTGACCCTGCAGAATGGCAAGTGGTGCCAGGAGAACCTTGTGCCCATGGTATAAGCTTATCCTCAAGGCAGCAGCACTTGATTTCCTGATTCACCGTTTGGGATAATCCGTCACTCGTCCGGAAATTCCCCTGCTCTTAAAAGAACCATGCCACAATACGCAATCGGGCTTGATTACGGCACCAACTCCTGCCGCTCCCTGCTTGTCGATCTTTCTGACGGCACGGAGCTGGGCAGCACTGTCTTTGACTACCCTTCCGGGGAACTCGGGATCCTGACCGACCCCAAGGATCCAAATCTAGCCCGGCAAAATCCCCAGGATTATCTTGATGGGCTTGAGTGTATCATCCGGGGAGCACTAGCAGAGGCTGCAAGTGTGCGTCCTGATTTTTGCCCCTCAGAGGTCATCGGCATTGGCGTTGACACTACCGGTAGCACTCCAATCCCAGTCGATGAATCCGGCACCCCGCTGGGACTCAAGCCGGAATTTAGTGACAACCTCGCCGCAATGGTGTGGCTCTGGAAAGATCATACAGCGCATGCTGAGGCAAAGGAAATCACTGAGAAGGCTGCCCAAATGCGCCCTCAATACCTGGCAAAGTGTGGTGGCATCTATTCCTCGGAGTGGTGGTGGGCAAAAATCCTGCACCTTAAGCGAACTTCCCCTGATGTATTTGATGCCGCATACAGCTTTGTAGAGCATTGCGACTACATTCCGGCTGTTCTAGCCGGCAATACTGATCCTCGAAGCCTCAGGCGCGGGATTTGCGCTGCGGGACATAAGGCGATGTATTCGGACGCGTGGGGAGGACTGCCGGACGAGGAGTTCCTTGAGACACTGGACCCGGCACTCGCGCAATTACGTGAGCGCTTGTTTGACGCCGCAGTGAGTGCCGGTGAGAAAGCCGGGGAACTCTGCGAAGAATGGGCGCAGAAGACGGGTTTGAGCGAAGGCACGGCAATCTCCGTCGGTGCATTCGACTGCCACATGGGTGCAGTGGCATGCGGGGTAAAGGAAGGCACGCTCACCAAGATCCTCGGCACCAGTACCTGTGACATCACGGTGAGCCCGGTTGATCGGGAACTTGCTGATGTTCCCGGGCTTTGCGGCATCGTAAACGACTCGGTCCTGCCGGGGCACTTCGGCATTGAAGCCGGACAGAGTGCCGTGGGTGATATTTTCCTCTGGTTTGTCAATCATCTCGTCCCTGAGAGTTATGGGTCATCCCCGGAGGAGAAATTTACCAACATGGAAAAGGCGATGTCCCAGGAAAAGCCCGGCTCAGGCGGACTCCTTGCCCTTGACTGGAACAACGGCAACCGCACGATTCTTGTCGATCCGAGACTCTCCGGCCTGCTGCTCGGGCAGACGCTGCACACGCAGGCACACGAGATCTACCGCGCCTACATTGAGGCAACCGCATTCGGTGCACTGACCATCATTCGCCGCATGGAGGAATACGGGATCAACATCAATGAAGTGATTACCACCGGCGGACTTGCCGTGAAGAATGCCACCCTGATGCAGATTTATGCCGATATACTGGGATTGCCGCTCAAGGTGGCAACCAGTGACCAAACTTGCGCCCTTGGCGCCGCACTCTTTGGTGCGGCATCAAGCGGCAAGGTGACATTGGCCGAAGCGCAGGATAAATGCGCCAAGGTGCGTGACCTTGTCTATTACCCGATCCCTGAGAATCAGGAGGTTTACGCAAGGCTCTACGCCCTTTACCTTGAGCTACACGATGCTTTCGGCACTGATAAATGGGATGGACAGCTCAATCATGTCATGAAGGAATTGATCGGGATCCGCGAGACCCAGCGCTAATTGATTCGATGAACGTTTGTGCGGCGCTATCCCAGCCAATTGAATCTCCGTCAGGAGTGGTGAAGTCGTCCGCTACCTCGAGCGGACGCACAGGCGGATGAATTCCCGGGGGATGCCTATCATAAAGGAAATACACCCAGTAGGAATCGAACCTACACCTACGGTTCCGGAAACCGCCGTACTATCCATTATACTATGGGTGCCTTGGTGTAAGCTTTCACGGTAACAGTCCTGCCTTTTACGCGCAAGCGTTCGTGACCGTCCCCGTTAATCATTCGATGTGCGCACTTTACAGCACGGAATAGCAGGCAAATAGTGAGCGCCCCTTCAATCATGGACAAATTCCCTGACATTGTCGTCATCAAGTTCGGATCAGGCATCCTCACGCAGCCTGACGGCATGGCGCTGGACGATACCCGTATCGAGTCTCTTGTCACTGCGGTAGCCGGTGTCTACGCATCGGGCAAAAAGCCCATCATCGTCTCAAGTGGAGCTGCTGCTGCCGGGATGATGGAGTTCGGGTTCAATGAGCGCCCGGCGCAGCTTGCCACCCTGCAGGCGTGCTGCGCGGTTGGGCAAACGCGCTTGATGCAGGTTTACGGGACGATGTTCCGGGACTTTGAGCTCAATGTCGCACAGTTGCTGCTGGATAATGAGGACTTTGCCACCCAGCAGAGACGTGAGAATGTCCTTAATACCCTGCAGCAGCTCATTGAACTGGGAGGCGTTATCCCAATTATCAACGAGAATGATTCAGTTGCCGTTGAGGAGCTCAAATTCGGTGATAATGACACCCTGTCCGCGCAAATTGCCTGCCTTGTTGAGGCGTCGCTGCTGATTCTCCTTACCGGGGTTGACGGCCTGAAGGATGAGCAGGGTTCACTGGTGGAGGAGGTTGCGGATATTGACTCGGTAACCTGCCATGTCCGCCCCGAGACAGGACAGTTTTCTGTCGGAGGGATGGCAACCAAACTCGAGGCAGCACGGGTCGCAAGCGCCGCTGGTATTCCCGCAGTCATTGCCAATGGAGATAACCCGGGGCAGATTTACCAGCTTATTGCAGGTTCAGGTATCGGGACAAGAATTCAGGCACGGTAGGAAAACATGGACATAAAAGAACAGATCCTTGCAATGGGAGCCAGGGCACTTGCGGCTTCCCGCACCCTTTCGACACTCTCAAGTGAGACTAAGAACACTATCCTGCTGGCTATGGCAGATCGCCTGGAGGCATCCGGGACGGATATCCTTGCTGCCAATGCCCTTGATATATCAGCAGCAGAGGAGAACGGGCTGAGCAGTGCGATGATTGACCGGTTGCGCCTTGATGAGCAGCGCCTCTCTGTCATTGCAGACGGTATTCGCCAGGTTGCCTCCCTGCCCGATCCCGTTGGTGAGGTCATTTCAAGGTGGCAGCGACCCAACGGTATGGACATTACTCAACTCAGGGTCCCTATCGGTGTGATCGGCATCATCTTTGAGTCCCGCCCCAACGTCACCAGTGACGCGGCAGTGCTTTGCCTAAAGGCCGGCAACGCCACCATCCTGCGCGGTGGCAGGGAGGCAATCAATTCCAACCGGGCTATTGCTTCAGCGCTCCAATCAGGCGGTGAAAGCGCAGGGCTTCCGCCAAACAGTATCCAGTTGATCCCCTTTACCGACCGGGAGAGCGTCCGCCACCTGGCGGAGATGGATCAATATTTAGACCTGATTATACCCCGCGGCGGAGCCGGGCTGATTGAAACCGTGGTTTCCCTTGCCCGGATGCCGGTCATCAAGCATTACGACGGCATCTGCCACGTGTATACCGACAGTGAGGCTGATCTCGACATGGCAACGGCAATCACAGTCGACGCAAAAACGCAAAAGCCCGGTGTCTGCAATGCTATGGAGACCCTTCTGGTCCATAGCGACACTGCCGGGGACTTTTTGCCTGAAGCGGCAGCTGCATTACAGCAGAGAGATGTTGAACTGCGCTGCGACAAGAAGGCAAAGGAGATTCTCGGGGAAGGCGTCAAGGAGGCGACTGAAAGCGACTGGCGTACTGAATACCTTGATTTAATCCTTTCCGTGAAGGTGGTGGACAGCCTTGCGGATGCTGTAGTCCACATCAATGAATACGGTTCTCACCACAGTGACTGTATAGTGACCGCCAATGAAAACCGCGCTGAGCGATTCCTGGCGGAAGTTGACTCGGCGACTGTCTTCTGGAACACCTCAACGCGCTTCAGTGACGGCGAAGAATTTGGCTTCGGGGCAGAGATCGGCATCAGCACAGACAAGCTCCATGCCCGCGGCCCAATGGCGTTGCGTGAGTTGACATCCTATAAATACCTGATCCGGGGAGACGGGCTTATCAAGGGCGAAGCCGGCTGATCGGCTGTCAATTTACCGCCTCGCATCCCGTTGATGCACTGGGCTCAAGCTTGATGATGTCCCGTGCCACCCCGTCGAGGTCCGCTGTGGTAATCCCGTCCATGCCTAGCTCAGCCTGAGCCTGCATGTAGGTTTTCTTCCTGGACCTTCGGTAAGCCGGGTCATAGTGGTGCTCTAGGATTGAATCGACAAAGCTCACGTAATCCTCACGCGTAATGAAATCCTCCCATTGAGCAAATAGCTCCTTTGATTGCAGGCGCCTAATGGGTTCTAGCCTCTCAAGGAGAAGGCCTGAATTATCGGTGAAGTGCGGATATGTATTCAGCAGGTAATTGGTGCGCGCCTGCCTGGGGACGCTTATCTCAATGACGGGTGCCGCCTTCATCTGTGACCATAGTCGATCTGGAATCTGCAGGCAGCCAATACGACTGCTTTCAGATTCAACATAAATGGGCTTGGTCAAATCAAGGCCGGAAAGCCTTTCAAACAACAGGTTCTCAAATCGCTTCTGTGTCGGTTGGTTTTGGCAGGGTTCTTGCCCAAGGGCGGAGCCTCTGTGGCCTGCGATCGCTTCCAGATCAATCACCTGCACGCCCAATTGATCTAGTTGTTTTAACAGCCATGTCTTTCCGGAACCGGTTAACCCTGCAATGACACGAAAAGGCGGGGCGCCCTCAAGGACCGAGACAAGTGACTGCCTTACGAAGGTGCGATATGCCTTGTAACCTCCATCGAGCAAGTGAGGTTGCCAACCGACAGCTGAAAGGACGGTTGCAAGGGCGGTAGAACGCTCGCCGCCGCGCCAGCAGTAAATCAACGGCCGGAAATCCTTATCCTTGCCGGAAAGATCACCACTGAGATGACATGCGATATTCGCTGAGACAAGCCCGGCTCCCAAGCGACGCGCTTCAAAAGGACTTGCAGTGTTGTATACAGTCCCGACCTGCGCCCGTTCAGAATCACTAAGTACCGGCAGGTTCAGGGCTCCCGGAATATAATCCTCGATGAACTCGGCAGGTGACCTGACATCAATGATTTCATCAAAATCAAGAGCCTTGATTTCACCGGGACGGACTTTTGGCAATGGTCTCATCGTGATGATTGTGGTCCGGGATAAATACTTCCCGGCACCATTGGATCAGCTCCTGTCATGAATGAATTGTACTTCATGGGCCTTTACTCATGTTCCGCATCCCTGAGCAGTAGATCCAGCTTTGCCCTGCATAATTTACCAAGGGCGGTACGGGGAATATTATCAACCCGAGCTGATCCTGACGCTCTTTCAATAGACAGCGAGCTGTTGTTATAAAGTCGCATGACATCATCAACTGGCAGTCCATTGCCGGCAACGAGAATTATCCTCCACCCGCAGCGCTCATCAGCAATAGCCGTTACGGCGAAGGATTCACCGGCAATTGACTCAATGCGCGCCTGCAACCCATCCAGCTCGACCCTTTCACCAAGTATTTTAAGCATGGTGTCATTTCTTCCCCTGAATTGGAGTGTGTTGCCGTTATGAAGCATGCTGTCCCCGGTCAGAAACCATCCGTCTTCATCTTTTCCCCGCAGTAATCCCCATGATCCTGACTCTTCGTGTAAATAACCCGAAAAAAGATTTTGCCCGCGGATCTCAAGCTGTGAATCATTCCCAAGCCTTACATCCCAGCACTCGAGAATCTCCATGCCGCCATCATCACTGAGCTGAGTGGCAACCTGCGACGCCGATTCCGTCATGCCATAGGTTTCACGAACTGGCCAGCCAAGGGCGCAGGCCTTATCTCGCAGTTTGCAATCAAGGGGGGCTCCTCCCACCAGCACTATGCGCAATGTTTCTGGCGCAGCCTGTGAGCTTGATACAAGATCATAAACCTGCGTGGGCACCAATGAGCAGATCGTTGCCCCGGATGTGTTGCATTGCTCCGTGAATAGACGCGGATGCCAGTGACCTGCGTAAGAAGCGACGCTTGAGCCTGACTCTCTTGCCCTTACATGAACAGCAAGACCTCCGGTGTGAAATACGGGCAGGGCACAAAACCAGATGTCATCCCGGGTAATGCCGAGGTGGCAGTTCACCGCACGCGCAGAGCCCCTGATCGCATCGCGGGAGAGTATCACCCATCTGCTTTTCCCTGTGGTTCCGGAAGTTTGCAGGATAACGTTGCCGGAAACATCAAGCTGCTCGCAGGCATTGGAGATCCTGCCAAGTTCAAATTTTGTGGCAGGGTTTCCAAGCACAAGCGTTTCGCAAGTTGTCCAGAAATTCTCAATACAGGTATCCATTACAGTCGCTGCCATTGCATCGCAGCAAGTTCCCTGTCCAGGCCCAGCCCGGTTTCATCATCAAGAACATCGACGGGCTCCAGGCCGCATTGAAGAAGTTGTCCCTTAAATGTCGCCGCCCGGTAGGCGGCATATCGACGGCCAATGGCGTGATCCATATTGTGAGTGATGCAGTATTGGTTTCCAGGCGGAGGATTCAACTGTCTTGCCGGTTTCCAGATTCTCACGCCAAATCCGCTCTCAGCGTCAAATGGCCCCCAGTCAAGCGCCAGGGTTAGGCTGCTGCTCTCGGCAAGGCATTTCCATGTGGCTGCGTCATAGGGCACGGGATCTTCAATGAAATCAATCTGAGCAAGGGCCTGAGGACTCAATGAACTTACGAACTTTTCAAACCCTTCACAATCAAGGCTGGAATTGAAATCAACCCGAACACGGGCGATCTCGCTGATTTTCTCAACTGCCTGCAAAGTCGACTTAAGCTCAGGGTTGCCCTTGATTTTTGCAACTCCGCGGTTTTTCGCTCGATCAAGCTGATGATCAAATTCTCCTCCTGAAACCAGGCCCGTGAATAAATAGTGGCTGTCGGGAATGACCAGCCCACTGAAAAGGTTGACCCCGGATTTCCTCGCCACCGCATCCAGCTGGCAGCAGCGCAGGCATGCAACTCCCAGCGGCGTTGGTTTACCTTCGCGAAGGGCTTTTAAATGACTCTCGAGTTCAGGATCGCCCAGTTCAGGCCATGCCTGAAGACAGCCATATCCCCCATCCACCTCGATGACTGCACCACATATTTCACCTGATGAGCTTAGGGCATTTGGTGCCGCATCAATAGAAATGCTGTAGCGGCAAATTTTAATGGGAGAGCTCATGCGGAATTCAAGGCAATTCCCATCAAAATTGAAAAATTCAGCAATCCGATCACGGAAAGGCCGAGATATCGGTTGTATTTACGACCCGGTTCCGAACGGAAAAGCAGGAAAGCCACAAGGCATGATAATAGCAACCCGGGCAACGGCATCCATGCTGCTTCCGGTTGATCGAACAGCAACCACCATAAGGCTCCTGCCAGGTAAGGAAACACACTGAGTAATGCCACCTCTATCCTCGCGAATCTGATCCCGAACCTCACTGCCAAGGTGCATTTCCCGGCTGCCCGGTCCTCCTCAATGTCGCGGGCATTGTTTATTGCAATGAGAACGGTAGCCAGAAGGCCCACCTGCGTCCCGAGAAGCAATGCTTCAGGCAACCATTGTCCGGACTGGATAAACACGGTACCGGAAACGGCAATCAAACCAAAGAACAGGAAAACGAAAATCTCACCGAGTCCGCGATAGGCAAGCGGCCACGGTCCACCGGTATAGGCAAACGAGAAGACCAGTGACGGCAGGCCGATTGCGACAATTATCCATCCACGTGCAGCAACAATTACCAGCGACAGGGTCAGGGCAATCATTGCCATGGTGATACCGGCAATTAACAGCGACTCTGGCGGAATTTTGCCGGAACCTGCCATCCTTGGCGGCCCAAATCTGCCTTCAGTATCCGCGCCCTTCCGAAAATCAATGGCATCATTGAAAAAGTTCGTGGCGACCTGGATGGCAAGTGCGGGGAGAAGGGTAAATACAAAGAGAAATAAATTGAATTCATTAAGCCTCGTGTGCGCCAGCACCCCCCCAAGGCAAACAGGTGCCACGCACGCAGCAAGGGTTTTTGGCCTGGCGGCTAAAAACAATGACATCATCAGGGATGTCCCCGTGCACCTTGGAATCACGGTAATTTGGGAAATTTGGAGAAGTCAGGGGGACGCTTCTCGTTGAACGCATCCCTTCCTTCCTTTGCCTCTTCCGACATGTAGTAAAGAAGCGTCGCATTCCCGGCAAGGTCCTGCAATCCAAGCTGCCCGTCACAATCGGCATTCATTGCTGACTTCAGGCAGCGAATCGCAAGCGGTGAATGCTGGAGTATCTCCCGCGCCCAGGTAAGGGTTTCCTCTTCCAGCTTTGCCAGTGGCACCACGGTATTAACCAGTCCCATTTTCAGTGCCTCATCGGCATCATACTGACGGCATAGATACCAGATCTCACGGGCTTTCTTTTGCCCGACAATGCGAGCCAAATAACTCGATCCCAAGCCTCCATCAAAGGAACCTACCCTCGGGCCGCTTTGCCCGAAGCGGGCATTGTCAGCGGCAATGGTAAGGTCGCAAACGACATGCAGCACATGCCCGCCACCGATTGCGTAACCGGCAACCATCGCAATCACGGGTTTTGGGAGAGCACGAATCTGCTTTTGGACATCCAGGATATTGAGACGAGGAACTCCGTCCTCCCCCACATACCCGGCATGCCCGCGAACTTTCTGGTCGCCACCTGAACAAAAGGCCTGGTCTCCCTCCCCGGTGAGGATCACGACACCCACCTTGCCGTCTTCACGGGCCATGTCGAGCGCAACGAGCAGTTCCTTTACCGTCTCTGGGCGAAAGGCATTTCTCACTTCCGGACGGTTGATGGTTATCTTGGCAACCCCATCGTCGGTTTTCTCGAAGCGGATATCCTTAAATTCTGCAATGACTGTCCACATGCCCCTCATGAATACACCTTTCACTGCGAAAGGAAACCACGGATGACGCCGGCTGTTAATTCGGGCTGATCCCACGGGCAGCGATGCCCGGCATTTGGAATCAAGGCCAATTGGCCTTGCGCAATGCGCGATGCGCCATTTTCCGCGATGGCTGAGAACTTAGTGTCCAATTTTCCGGAAATCCAAAGGACCGGAATTTCTATGGATTTAAGCTCGGGCAGCAACGGCCTCTGGCGACCAAGTGACCAGGAGGTGAAACACCGCTGCACACGCGCGCCAATATCCCTGTCGGTAGAGCGACTCCAAGGAAGGGATTTTCCGCCAAAAATCGGCTGGCACTGCCACTTTAGAATAAATTCATCCCAGTCACTGTTTGCCAGTGCCGCCCATTTAAGATCGGCCTGTTCCCTCTTCTCCCTGTCTGCGACATCAATGATTCCGGTATGTGCAGAGATTATTACTGCTCGCGACCATGGGTGTGGGTCAGCAAGAAGGGCATGGAGAGCCAATCTTCCCCCCATCGAATATCCGATTATTGTATCTCCTTGTGATACAAAGGAGTTTAATGAGACTGCAAAGTCATCAAGCCCCGATGCATCCATCTCGCAGAGATCCACAGTTCTTACATCCTCGCTCTGCAGAAGCGGGATAAATGGATCCCAATCACCGGGCGCACCTGCAGCACCATGCAGCAAATGAATCATATCGATGTCCAGTGGTTCCAGAACTCCTCAGACTGGTCATTGTCGGGTATCAATTCGATGATCAGGGCGCCATCGGGTAAATCGACAAGATCTGAGGGGGCAACAACCCTTCTATACGGAATATTCCACATCGCAGCCCATCCCTTAAAGTTCAGGGAATGGGGATTCTCCACCAGGTTCATCTGTGCGGCATTAAAACCCTCCAGGGCAGGTAATCGGCGAAAAATACGCCCGCCACCATTGTTGACTATTACAATTCGTCGATTTGCCTCAGGCAACTGCTCAAGAATCCATGGAGCGGCCAGGTCATAAATCGCCGTGAGATCCCCGACAATGGCCCATGCTTCATCTTCCCCTTCTGAAAGGCCCAAAAAAGTGGAAATGTTCCCTTCTATGCCGTTGGCACCGCGGTTCGCAAAACACTGTAGGCCGCGTTGCCGGCGACTGGCGGCAATGTTCCATTCCCTGACAGGTTGACTATTGCCGAGAAAAACCAGGCTTCCCCTGGGAATGGTTTCCGATATGCGTCGAATCCATGCCGGCTCACTGAGTAAATATCGGACCAGCAGATCGTCTGCAGGATCGTCGATGCCGGTGATTGTCTGCATATCTTCGACTATCTTCAGCTCATTCCATTTTGTGGAGCGTATTACCCGTGATTTTCTGGACAATCCCGGCAAGCCATTAGGCGCAACCGAGAACACCGGTATCTTCTCATTGTCCTCAAGTTCTCTCCATAACCGGCATGTCGGAACACCCCCGATGCGAAGGATGCCTGCAGTTGCCTGCTTACTGAAAACCGGAGGAAAATCCTCCCTTAATCCTGAGGTGGCCTCTGCAATGACCGGCGCCTTAAGCCTAAGCAAAAACTCTTTAACAGGAGTCCGCCACGAAGCAGGCAAGCATCCCAAAACAACCAGAATGCTGGGATTATCCTGCAGGAAGTCCTGCAGGGCGAGGGTGTCGGTTCCGACCTCGTTGCTGGTATCCGTTTCCATGATGGCAGTGTCGTCACAAGGGGCAACTTCAATGAGGTCTTCTGCCGCAGGTTCCTCCAGTGGAATATTGATGTGCAGGGGACGGTCTTTCTTCCATTCACTGGCAGAGTCATTGACGTAGTCACCGTAAAGGCCAGGTTGATCGATTGCCTGCGGTGCACCCTTCCCGCGGAAGCGAAGGGGGCGATCCGCCGTCAAAAAAACCAGAGGGACCGCCTGGTAATAAGCCTCAATTGCAGCGGACAAAAGTTCAGAGGCGGCGGTTCCTGAAGTGGTGACAACGGCGACTGGAAGCAGAGTTTTCTTCGCCCTTCCAAGAGCAAAGAAGGCCGCAGAACGCTCCTCAGGATGATTATAGAGCGAAGCTTCAGCAATTGCGCTGATACAGGCGATCAGGGCTGCGTTTCTCGTTCCGGAACAAACAACGAATTCCCTCACCCCGAGACCAATGCATGTGGTAATTGCACTGCGGGCGGGATCTGAACCGGTAATGTCCATGATTGTTCAGCTATACCAGAGGAAACGCTTCTTTAACCCAATTTCGCTTGAGGGCGAGTTCCTGCCACTCTCCTTGCAGCCGGCTTTCACCTACGATACCACAACCGCTTGGCAGGAAGGCATTGCCGTGATCCCAGAAAACCCCGCGGATAAGCACGAATGACTCAAAGCATTCTCCGAGCTTTACACCAAACGGGGCGCCAAAGGCAGCCGGGGTGCCGGATAAGCTCCGCTGCTCACAAAGCGCCTGAATGAACTTCGAGTTTCCAGGAACAACTCCCACGGCAGGGGTTGGGTGAAGGGCCCCGATGACTTCAGTAATGAGGGGGCCGGAGTCAAGGATCACATGAAAGCGCGTGAGGAAATGAACCATTCCGCCAACATCAATAATCTCGCGCTCTCCTTCAATTACCTTGCCAAAGCCAGCTAAACGATGCCGCAGGGTTTCAACAACGAGCCGGTGTTCGTATTGCTCCTTGGTATCCCGTGAAAAGGTGTCCCTGCTGCCAGAAGTCGAAGTGCCTGCCAGCGCCATTGTCTGTAGAGTTTTCCCGTCTACACGGAACAATCTCTCCGGTGTTAATCCCACAAAGCCATTGCCGTTATCCTGAAATGCATAGAGTGAGGATGATTTATCTGCAGGCAAAGACGCGTTGACAAGCATTTGAGCGAGGTGGCTGCTGTCAGAAATCTGGCAACGTGCCGAAACCACAGGAACAGTTTTCACCAGTTCCCCTTGTTTAAGCTCTTCCTTGAGAGATTTGAACACTTCGGCAAAGGCAGAAAAATCAGGCTCCACCCAATCCAGCTCAGGCGCTTGAGGACAATGAACGGGAAATTCATTGATAGAATCGAATTTTGCCCACTGATGAGGGATACGCCATGGGCGCGACTCTGATAAGGTAAAATCATTAATGTAAAAAGAAGCTCCTTCATGTGCAGGTTCTTCTGAGCTTTGGAACGGAGCACTGCCTACGATGAAACTGCCATCAGATAGTTGAGCAAGAGCAAAATCCCCGCAAACGAGGGAATTGAGGTCGCGATGACTGCTTCTTGGGCGGAGTTCAGGGGCCGGCATGAATTTAATGCTTCCTATCAAAGGGCGGTTCAGGGGCTCGGACAAGATGAAATCATCATTGATGAATAATTGGAACTCATGGAGCGGTCAACTTGTCCGGACGG
Source organism: Verrucomicrobiales bacterium (assembly GCA_029940475.1). GTDB lineage: Bacteria > Verrucomicrobiota > Verrucomicrobiia > Verrucomicrobiales > DEV007 > CACIUL01. The sequence continues at coordinate 21,901 of JAPYUT010000004.1, forward strand.
AACTCCAATAGCGAAAGAGTTCTGAATTTCGTGTTTGCCAGGCAAGATCGGGAATATAGAATCACCATTATGGAACGCGAACAAGCCATTGAGCAGATTCAGCAGTCAGCAAAGCAAATTGCGCTGCAACTCATGCAAATACACCCCGTCGTGCCCAGTCTCGAGGAGGAAACCATTCAGTCTAAAGTTTTGCATTCCCTGCACCAAATAACAGTGGAACTGGAGATCGTGAAAAAACAACTAATCATGCTCCAGAAACGCGACGGCAGCAGTGAACTATAAGCCGGACTTCTTCACGCAGGTGCCCTCTGCCCTGGTGAGCGCCGAGACTGTCCAGATGATCGGGTAGAGTCTCTCATGATACCATAACTTGGCGAAATAGAAGCCTATAGGGGTTGGTGAAAATTTTCTGCCTGCAGAAGTTGCGTTGATAAGCCATTGTATTCCGCGTGTCGTTACTTGACGGGATCCCCCTGCTGCCAGCAGGGCGTCGGTTGCGAGTGCCGTTTCCTCGATCGAGGAAGGTGAGGTGACATCGCCCCCTCCCCATCCTCCGTCCGAATTCTGTGTGCCTTCAAGCCATTGGATTCCCCGCTCTAAAATTCCAGCGCTAATAGCCTTATTGCGTTTACTCAAGTCGACCAGCGCTGTAACTACCTGAGATGTCCCGTAAGTAAGGTTATTTTCTTCTGTAAGGTGCTGATTACCGAACCAAAGTGGCGACCAGCCACCCTCAAAGAGCTGTTTTCTCCTTAAATAATCAATAGCACGCTCTGTTGCCCTTTCTACTCGTGCGGCAATTACCGGGTCAATGAAATCATGCCATTTATCCCATGCCCTTAGACAATGTGAGGTAATGTCCGGGCTACTGCGATCAAAAGGCATTGCTCCCCAGCCACGACAGAAGGTAGGCACCCCGCCGTCACGGTTCTGTAGTCGCAAAAGCCAGAGGATGCCTTTCTCAACGGATTGAATAACCCGGGCATTGGGCGACCTCCCGCTCAGTATGGACAGAGCCAAAAGCGCACCGGCACTATCATCTGCATCAGGCACTCCTCCGGGAAGATTAGTCCATGCCCAGCCTCCTGCGGGGGAGTTGGTGTAAGGGTGCACCTGTTGGTATTGCTGCGACAACAGCCACTTAATAATCTTCTGAGAATCTTTTATCGTAAACTGATCCGTTTCTGTGACATTACCTCCAAGGGCTTTTACCGACAATGTCGTAACCCACGTGGACAGGTCGGTGTCAATTGGCCAACTGCCGTCCTCGGTTACCGATGCGCGAAGGAAATCAACTGACTTTGCCACTACCGGATGGGATTTCTGACCCGAGGCAGAAAGTGCTATTGTGACGAAACTGGTAAGGGGCGTTGCCTCAAGAAACCCGCCATTGGGAGGCTGAACCTCCGCCAGCACCCGCGAAGCCCTTGACCAGGATTTTTTTCTTAGAAAGTTGAAGGGGAATAGCGGCGGTAAATGATGAAAACGGGCGAAGCCGATGGCAATAAGCGCGGGAAGGGCATAACTGACAACCGGCAGGCGTAAAATACCAAAAAGGGAGCGTGGCAATGCGGCAATCTCAAAGGGTAAGGCCGCGACTCGCCGCCAAGCCCGTGGTCCATGCCCAAGCTTGCCCGATATCGCGCATACCATCAATATGGGGGCGGAAAATGTCCGGTCTTTTCCATAACGTGCACTTGCCGCCTCAGCAATCCTGTCCGGATGAAGGCTTCCGACAGTGCTTTTAATCCACTCTTGCGCCAATCCTTCCGCCTCTTGAAGTCGGGCACTATCCATGGTTGAACGTCCCACGAATCCGAGCACCGCCCAGGCCAGTAGAGTTGTGGAAAGATTGCTGAAGCTTGACGTGGTATCACCCCACCCGCCGTCCGGGTTCTGGTTAATGATAAGCCACTGCAGGCCTCCGAGTATGAGCTCCTCGTCACCATCCTGACCAGCAAGATATAATGCCTGAACTGCCGTTGCAGTGGACAGGGCACTGCTTGAAAGTCCACCCCTCCAATGACCTTCGGTGTTTCGTTGCGCCAGTAATGCGTCTCGTGCATTGCCCAGGCTGCGCGCCAATCCTGCAATCTTCACAAGCTTAGATGGCCGAGGGCAAGCAAGCCGTAATAGGTGTATTCAAGATCCAGGTCATCATCAGCCCAGTGTCCGTGAAAGCCACCGTCATTGACCCACAGTGAATCAACAAAATCCAGGCAGGGCTCCTTTAAATGGGAATAATCAGCCTGTAGAACCTCCAGGGCATGGAGACTAACCGCGGTGGACAACAGGTCCGGGATGGGCGCATCCGGGAATGGCCTGAAGCCACCGTCCGGATGGGCGCATTCAATGAGCCATGGCGCAGCCGTCAGAGGAATTGGCAATTGCAGGCAACGAGAAACAACGACAGCTGCAGCAGATGCACTCGCAGTGCCCTGCGCCATTCCCGGCTCATTACTCCAGCCTCCATCAGGTGTTTGCAGGGAATTTAAACAATCAGCAAACTGTTCCCTTCCAGGGACATCCAGCCCATGGTCTGCGTAGGCGCCGTAGGCAAGAAGACAGCCATAAGCTGTTGAATTGTTTGCGCCAGGTTTCTGGTTATATCCTCCATCAGGAGTCCTGAATTGCTCAAGTTTGAGCAATAGCTCACCTATATCAGTACTATCATGCCGGATTGCAGCACGAGCCCTGGCAAGGCAACACCGATGTACAAAGTCCAGCTCCAATCCATTGCCGAAGGTTGCAAGGTAACGCTCGAGGGATGACCTTGGAAGTTCGGATTGAAGGGCGCTTAGCCCGTCAATGGCAAACACGGTATAGTAGAGATCACTGATGCCATCCCTGTTTATGAATCCGCCGTCAGCATTCTGGTGACTTAGAATAAATGCCTCGACCAATTCAGCTGACTCATTGAGCATCCCCGACGCGAGCCGAGCAATCTGCAGCATTTCCAGACGTAATGACACTTGAACTCGCCACTAGGCGGTGACGACATCCACAGGCGCGCTTTCATCACGAACGCCATTTTTTATCTCGTATTCACTGCACCAACCCTTGATTTCAAGCTCGTTGAATATCTTGCCGAGAACACGTCGCAATAGGCCCTTGAGGTTTTCGTTGTCCACTTCAACCAGTGAGCGCACAGCTGCCTCCTTATACATCTCGAGTAGAGTGAGGCAACGTTCATCGGCTCCGCTGCTATGGGCTATTTCGCGGATTTTCCTGAAGTCATTAGACCCGGGATGCAACTCACAGTTCCACATGGCTTCCATCAAGGCTCGGTCATCAGCACTTGATTTCTCCCGGGCGAGAGCCAACAGGACATTGGGGCGGAAACTCACTGCCGTGTCAGTAAGGGCATCCGCAGACAGGTCATCCATGTCATCACGAATCTGGTATGCCACTCCAAGGTTTTCACTATAGGTTTCAATAACCTCCTCTACCTCGTTGAGGCTTCCTGAATATGCAGCGCCTAGCTTGAGGGCAACTTCAAAGGCAGGTGAGGTTTTGAAACGATGAATCTCAAGGACTTGTTTGTGATTAAGCGGCTTTGGATTCTTCGCCCAGTTCAGTTCTTCTCCCTGCCCCCTGCAGAGTTGCCGCTGCCCTTGCGCGGCCACTTTCAGCATTTGAGCCTTGGTCGCCTCCGGGGCCTGACATTCCGCTATCAACCTGTAACCCTCTCCTATGAGGAGGTCTCCCACGTTGATGGCGACGGCGACACCATGCTCCTCATGCATGGTTGGCCGTCCGTAGCGCACCGTATCCTCATCCTGAATGTCGTCATGGATGAGCGATGCTTTATGGAAACATTCCACGGCAACGGCAATTTTCCGGATATCTTCAGGAACAGGTTTGTCGCGATCCTTACGCAATGCCTGAAAGGCCGCGACAGTCAGGAAGGGGCGCCAACGCTTGCCATCACGCGAAAGCCAATCCCGACCTATCCTCTCGGCCACCCCCTCGGGAACACCCATGACATTTTCAAGATCCTCGAGGGTGAACCAGTCGCGGACATTCTGCTGTAGATCGTTTAGATTTAATCTTCTCGTCTTGTCCTCGCTGGTGAGGTGTATAACATCCCAGACCCAGTCAATATCAACGGTGGTGTCAATGCAGTCATCCTGCAGCAGTGGCACGGCAACTGATGGAATCGCCGCAGCTTCAACATAGGGAAAAGTTCTTTCCAAAACCGGCAGGCAGGAAATCCCAACAATGGCCTCGATCTTCCCGGTCTGGATCAATGACATGACAACTGCGGATCCTTCAGCAACAAGCACGGCATAGCCCAGTCGTTCAGCCTCATTCTGAAAGTCCTCAATAGTGCATAAGCCGCACTGCTTGCACAGCAGTCCAAATTCATCAAATGGGGCGGGGCATTTGTCCTCAACACGAAGACACTTGGGCATCAACAAAAGCCGGCGCTCGTATGGGATTGTCGCCAGGGTCTCACTCCACATTTCGTTGTTGAGCAAAACAGCAGTGTAATGAAGATAGAGGTCGGGCGTTCCTGTTTCTTCAAGGATCTTACGGGCGTGCACCTCAATTTCGCCAAGGGGCATGGGAGCGACAGGTGCCACCCGTTCGTTATAGGCCCTGATGTGCGACAACAATTCATCCCTTGCCTGCTTGGTCTGGGGAATGTTCTTTTTCGGCGCACGGAATCGCGTTTGCGTCACCGGGATAGGTGAAGGCAACTTTACTTTATCAATACTCGTTGCTGTCGGCATGTGATATCGCGATTCTAATGTCAATGTTTAGATTTTGCCAGTGCCTCCTTTGCCTTTCGGCCAGCCTCTTCTACCTTGATGGCGATTTCTTCAGGTGAAGGCAGACTGGCAAGGACTTCCATGGGAATATCACCCTGCGCAGCCAGTTTGGTAAGGCATTTCTTTCTCTCCCCGAGAGCTTTATCAGAATCCCGTTCTTTCGAGAATCGTGATTTAGCCCCCTCGCTGCGCTCACGCAGGCGCGAATAAATATCGCCGCCCAGTAACGATGAGATATCAACCTTCATCTTTTCCCGTTCCAGGTCGGAGTTGTTGACGGGCTCACCGTTGATTGGCCCTCCTGAATACTTCGGAAACATTATTGCCACCTCCGGGCATACTCTTGAACAGGCGGGACAATTGGTTTTACAGTTATCGTTATTCTGTACCTGAATTTTGTCATCGCTGTCGACACCATAGACATCGAACAGGCAGAAACTCAGACACTGCATGCAATTGGTGCAACGGTCATAGTCGATTACAGGGAACCACGGTTTCCATGAACCAGGTTGATTCATGGCCCTTCCGTTCCTTGCACTTTCCACTGTTTCAAGAACCCTCACCTCATCCATTCCAGTGATATCGCGTGTCAGAATCTCTATTTTCCCCTCAGCATCCTTCAAGCCCGGGGTGTTGCCCGCAGTAAAACTCCCAATTACAAGCAGTCGCTCGACATCGTTATCACGCACAATCGCGCCCTTTCCTGCCACCGTTGTCGCGTATCCCTTGTCAAGCAGCGCCGCCAAAACCACTGAGCGGGTTCCCTGATCAAGAGGAAGTGCCCCTTCTCCCTCATAAAGAACAACCCTCAATGGATACGCTTGGCTAGCAGTCATCATCTTCCAGGAGTTTTGCCGTGGCAGTGGCAGCGTTTTCCTCTCTCATGTTTACGATTTCCGTCCGGGCATCGTCGAGCGGAACACCGGCAGCATGGAACAGCCATTTTACTGCCCTGGGATGGCAGGCAGCAATGCGGACATTGTCCTGCCGGGCGATCGCCCCTAACCTTGGATCCTTTCTGGCGGACATTTCACAGAGATCTGAAACTGCATCAAAGCTGCGGCCTGAAGCGCAAAGCCCCTTAATAACACCATCCTTTACCTCATCGGCAACAACTTGCGCATAGGCGCAACGGCAGTAGACGATACCTGGAGATTTTGACATTGTTGATTTCAGGCAGCTGCGTTCTTGGATGATGACGAGCGTTCACCGTCAGATTCATTCACTGCTCTGCCCGGAGCCCGGTCGTATGCGGCAGGATCAAGCTCCGAGTAAACGCCGAAGTCATTAAAAAAGATCTTTTTTGCAAGCCGATACATCCAGTGTTTTTCGGGAATTGCCTCATCAGGGATGAACTGGCTTGGACGAGGCTCCATTGATTCAAGTTCAAGCATTGCGGTTTTGCGAATTGTGGAATCCTTGGCGCGGTGCTTCTCGACAAGTGACTTCACGAGGTCGGGCCGCTCGAGCACGATGCAGCCCCTGGTATTCCTGGCTGCAGTCTCCCTAAAGTCACGCAGGAAACTGGATTGCGTCATGGTCTGGTAAATACCACGCGAATCAAGGGCGCTGTCATTTGAAAATTGTATGATCGGGCATGGTTCAACTGCCCCTGTGGGGCTGATATGGTGACTGATTCCGGTCGCCATCGGGCACAGCGCCTGCCCTTTATCGTCGTAATAGGCATCGATTAAAACTAATGGCAGCTTGGCGCGCATATCGACAACAAATTGACGCACTTTGCGCACCTGTTCAGGATTGAGCGCAAGCTGCGCGTTGATTTGGGGCCCTACCGGACGGTAAGTGTGATACCAGGCATAATGAACCCCGCGCTCAATAAGTTTGCGTAGCCAGTCTTCTCTCAAGAGATCATCAATGTTTGATTTGCACAGACTGGTGGCAACGCCGGTTAGCAAGCCCTGCTTCAGGCAATTATCAAGCCCGCGTAACGTGCGCGTCAGGACATCCTTGCCGCCCCGCCGCTCATTGCTGACAATTTCAGTGCCCTCAATACTAATGAGCGGGGTGGCGTTGCCGAGTTCACGCAATTGTCTGGCTTTCTTGTCGGTAATCAGCTGACCGTTGGTGAAGATTTGAAAATAACAATCCGGATGCTGCGCAATCAGTTCAATAAGTTGCGGATGCATGAAAGGCTCGCCACCAAGGATACCGAAAAAACGGTTGCCGTGTTCGCGGGCATCATTAATAATTCGATTGAGGTCATCAAGGTCAATAGCCTCGCGGGGTTTGTCGACATCCACCCAGCAACCCTGACAGCGTAAATTACAGCTGTTGAGAATTGAGATGTAGAGGAAAGGAGGGAAAAACAATCCCCGTTTCATTCGTTTCTTGAACTTGCTAACGCTTCGGGCTGCACCAAAGCCAAAGTTCCACGCCACCTTCTTCACGCATTGTGAATCAGCACTGGTGAGGGTTCTGTAGAGTATTTGTGGAATTATCATGGCAAGTGCACCTGCTGCTCTTGTGTTATCCTATATGTGGGCACGGGCTGCCCCGGACGAAAATGCTCAAGGTGATCAACACTATAGTCGAGACCTAATTTTCTCCCAAGAACATCGTCGAATGCGGACATTGCGGTTTCGCGAAGCAACTCCGGAGCAGATTCGGCGCGAATATTGAGCAGAATCTCGCCATCCTCAAGCGGCTCACTCAGTCGGTGTGAAAATTCCGCTTCCTCACCGCCCCTGACAAGGCTTAGTGCTGCAATCTCATAAAGGTTGCCAACAGGATTAATCGTCATCTTCAGGTGCGCAATCTCGGCGCCCGCCTGATCGACGGATCGGCCAAGGTGAGTCGCTAAATCTGCAAGCAACTGGTTACCATCGAGTTCTTTACAGCCGCTAAAGGAAATACTGCCATTAAGCCAGCCGAGCAGGCTCTCCCCCTTTCCATAGCGCTCATAATCAATATCCATAAATTTATCACTGGCAATTTGACTTTCATACACGGCATTAAACCACGGCTCAAGACCAACCCCGCTGCGAGCCGAAACATTGAAAATCTTCGTTCCGGGAAACTGTGATGACAGTAATTCATTAAGACGTTCAAGCTGCTTTGCCTCAACCAGGTCTGTCTTGTTGATGACAATCATCTCCGCCTCCTCGAGTTGTTTGCGATAAATATAGCAGACATTGTCAGAAAATTTTCTGCCCCCTTCATCAGCACTGAAAATGCGCAGTGCCCGGATAGGGTCGACGACAACGCTCATCGCGGCAACACGGAAGGAATCGCCGTAGATGTTCTGCAACGGCAAGCTTACCGTAGCCACAAGATCAGTGCAGCTGCCAACAGGTTCAGCGAGGAACACATCAGGACGTTCGTTTGTCGTGAGCTGACGCGCAGCATCGACAAGGGAATTAAATCGGCAGCAGAAACATCCGCCGGATATTTCCTCGGCTGGAAACTCCTCCGATCGTACTACAGCGGTATCGACAAGTCCTGCCCCCTGATCATTTGTAATTAATCCCACCCGAAACCCCTGTGCCGACAGATGCCTGGCAAACTGCAGTATTGACGTGGTCTTTCCTGCGCCGAGGAAGCCGCCAATCATTATATATCTGGATTGGCTCATGAACCGGAGACTTCGGGAAGTATACTAACGTCGTCAAATTGCACCACCCTGCCGGAATAGGCCGTACCCCACAGTGATGCCTTTCCCTGACCGGGGGACCCTTTGTGCAAGAACGCAGCCGTTGGTTTATCGGGTATCTTCTCACCACCGCTCCAAACGCGCCCCTCTACAAGCCAGTGCTTACCATCAGGAGCAATGTCCAGTTGCAGGACAGTCCATTCATCTGGCTTCCACTTAAACGGCACAGACATGACGGGTTCCTCATTCTTGACCAGTTCGATAACGCCTTTCGAGGGCACCACGCGAAGCCGGAAGCCTGATATTCCATGAAGGCCAATGGCAAACCGGGGATAACTGCGGCGTTTCCTGAAACTGCGTATCTTTGCAGTTACACTTGCCGCCCCCTTTACTGAGGGACCCAGTAATACGGCGTTCTCAGCTAGCGGTTCAGCCTGCATTTCCAGATACTTCACGCCTTCTTCGCCCTTGGCTACCTTGAAGACTCCGTCAATCTCCATGATGTCATCGGGTAATTTGCCGATGGCAGCACTTTGAAAATCATTACTATATGGTACCCTTGGTGCTAATTTTTCCTGCCCGTTAATTGCAATAACTGTGGCTAAAAAAAACAGGCCGGTAAATCTCTTCATTTGAATCATTCGCTGGTGATACTTTCCAAGAAAGATCCCCGGAGTGCAAGCCGCGTAGCGGCAAGGCAAAAAAACAGGCCGCCAAGGGCTATCAGGGCAGTAAGACAACTGACAATGCCGAGAGGAAGTCCTGCAGCATGTCCCAAAAGATTTGGGGTAACAGTGATTAACGCTGCTGAAATCCCAATTAGTAAGCCTGCCGATAGCAGCGTAAAATGTTCACTCAATACCATCTTCACCAAAACCTTACGTTGAAATCCTAGCGCTGTCATCATGGCAAACTCGCGGCGCCGCTCAATTACATTTCTGGCAATCACAATTCCCACCCCTGCGGTCCCGAGCAGAACGCCAAGCCCACCAAGGACACTGAAGATTGAAATATAGGTGTTCTGAACACGAGCATAATCGGCAAGCCTTACGTCAGTGCGCTCCAAGGCCATGCCCTGCCGGTCAAGTGCCTTGGTAACATTACCTGCAATCTCACTGGCAGGTTCAGCCGAATCAACATCAACAAGAAAAAGCCGATATCCTCCCGAGTTTGGGAAAACTTTTATAAAGGCGTCCTCTGAAATTATCAGGTTCCCCTGCAATATAGAGTTCTCAAGAAGGGCGACAATGCGCAATTGAAGTTGCCCTCCATTACCGTCTGTATAGGAAATACTTTCGCCAATATTTTTTTTCAGCGCCCACATTACTGAGGCCTTGTCCCCGATTACCGGAATCTCATTTGCCAATGTACCGGGCACAAGCAATTCCCAGGGGGACTTCTTAAACTCCAGACCTTGTTGTACGGCGGCAAACCGAAACGCCTGTCGATCAACCAATTCGGCAGGATTAACTCCGACCAGGCGCGGACGGACGGCATGATTAAGATTCAAGCAACTCGCTTCCTCGCCGTCCCGCCCGACGCGCAATTGCACAAAATTGACTTCATTCCGACTGTATTGCTCAAGTCCGAACCGGTCCCTTGCTTCAGCGGTATTCAAATCCTCGTAAACCGGCAGGGCTGTTGTCCCAATGTAGTCAAAGCCGCCTGTGCCGGTATCTCTCTGATCAGATGACGGATCAATCTGTAGGCGGAAAGCGTTCACCGCCGCAATCAAGAAAACGCCGGCAGCGACCATTGTCACGACCGTAATTGAACGTCCTTTTTTTCTCAGCACGTTACGCCGCCCCAACTCGGAGAGATTCGCCTCATTTCGAGTTCCCTCTCCTTTCTTACGATCCATGACAAGCATGAAAATCCCAACACCCACTGCCAGCAGAATGGTCCCGGCACCAAAAAATGCCCCTGCCAGTTTCTCCCCCTTGAGTCCTGTACCAATGCAGACAAGCAACCCAACGGCAGCAAGCCCAAGTCCCACGGTGTAAGCGCCAATTTTTCTCCTGGAAACCTTATCCCGGGTTCTGATCCCCATTGACGACTCACCATTAAGAAGAGCACGGGGTGCCAAGGAAGTAATTTTTCGCCCGGCAAGCCATATTGCCAACAGCGAAACTACAAAGATCAACATTACGCCAGAAAATATCGATACCGCCCGTGCGTAAAAAATGAATGCCATCCCCACGGATGCCCCGCTCCAAACATCACCGAGGGCCCATAGAGAAAACTTCGTGTAAAGGATTCCGCCACATGCACCGAGACAGGCGCCAACCAGGCAAACCAATCCTGCCTCATAAACAAAAAGCCGATGCACATTACGTCGGCTAAACCCAATAGCCACCAGAAGTCCGATCTGTGAAGCCCGTGACTCCATGCCGAACACACAGAGGAGAGCTACCAGAAGAAGTGCCGAGCCAATCAAGAATCCGCTTAATGAACTAAACAAAATGCCGAAATCAAGGGATCCTTCAACTGCGTGCCGGGACTCATCAGTCAAGTTGCGGACAGTCATCCCAAGATCGGTTAAAAGCAATTCGTTGCGCAGTTTCCCGATAAATACATCCTCGTCATTAACTTCATGCCCTAGATGGATACCCGACAATTGACCAAACCGGTTGCCCCATAACTCTTGCGCGCGGGAAAGGGCAATGAAGGCTTTCGGTGTTGCCCTGTAGCGTTGCCAAAACTCTTCGTCCGAAGGTCGGATCTTTTGTGTGTCAATGGGCAACCCGCTTTCCCAGCTTGAAAGAGTTTGTGCAGTTTCCAGACCTGGAAATTCCGGAAGCCAGCCATCCCCTAATTCACCGGAATCCTGTGCAACCAAGCCGGACACTCTGAATGTCCTGATGTCATCAGGATCGGTAATCCCGTCCGGGTTTTTCCCGTCACCAACGATAATGAATTTACGTGAATCCTTTACCGCGAAAAAAGAAATTCCGACTTCATCTCCAAGGGCAATTCCAAGCCCTCCCTTTTCCGGGGTGTCAGCCAGCCAATCGTTTAGCACAATTTCATCGCTGCTGGGAAATTTAACGCCCAACCTCTTTGCTGCGCGCAACCCGATACCGGTAGCCACCGAATAGGGAGCGGAGAATTTCCCGTGGTGAAAATCATTAATCAGATAAGACAAAACCCCTTCCGATTCAGGGCATGCTGCAAAAATCGCCCGTTCCTCAGCTCTGCTGATGAATACCCGGTTGCTTACAATGGCGGTTTCCGCGTGTACCAAAGGACGCAATTCAAGCTCGGCATCCGCTAGTGACCAGCATTCCTGCATAATCGCTTCAAGCCCATTTAATGCGCCGCACAGCAATAGGTTAATGCGCTTTGGCTTCTCGAGCTTTTCCTGGAGCAGGTTTATCGGCACAAAGACGTTCAGGGCGGCACTTTGCTCAGCCAACAGGCTGAAGGCTCCGAGCTTATCAGCAGCAATAACATGCGTGACTGTGCCGTTTATAGCCGCAATCATCTCGGTCTCTCCTGAAAGCGGGGCATCTCGCGACACACTCCCCGGGGTTTCCATCCGTGTTATCACAGAATCCCCAGGTTCAAGAATCAACTGCTTTGCAAGGGGTTGACCGATTGCCAGATAATCTCCCTCAGGAGGAGCAACATTCGCAAGTTTCCAGAAGGATTTATCAACACCGTAAATCCAAATACGGTTAGCCCGTTTCTTCTTATCGGGCGTACTGATCGTTGCGGGGGCAAAAAGGACGGGGGCTATTATCGCACGGGGGGCCTGAATGGAAATTCGTTCCGCAAGGGCTTGAGTCACAAATCTTTCGCCTGTAACAAGGGCTTCTTCCACTGCACCAATTCGCCTGCCTGCTGTTTGCCTCAGTGTCTCCTTCACTGAATCTCCAACCAATAATGACCCTGTAAGGATAGCCGATGAAAGAAAGACACCACAGAAGAGACAAAGGGAAATCTTCCAGTAGTATCTGAGTCCCTGTAAGGCTAGCCGAATCATCGTTTTCACAAATCAATAACCTGACCACCGCTAAAGCCCAGCGTCCTGTCCATTTGTGATGCGATTTCCTTATTGTGGGTAACCATCACGAGAGCAACTCCCTCGCTGCGATTCAGTTCGAGCAAGAGATCGACAAGTTCAGCTGCATTCTTCGAATCAAGTGCACCGGTGGGCTCATCAGCCAGTAATAACGCCGGTTTGTTAATTAATGCGCGGACTACGGCAGCGCGCTGACGCTCCCCTCCGGACAATTTGGCAGGAAGTTTATCTGCATGTTCCTGAAGACTCACCTTTGCAAGAAGTTCCAGAGCACGGGATTTTACCGAGGAGGCATCCAAGCTTTGATGCAGGGCTAGGTTTGGCAGCATGACGTTCTCAAGAAGTGTTGCCTGAGGCAGAAGGTGATGCAGTTGGAAAACAAAACCGATTTCACTTGCCCGCAATCCTGCAATTTCTCTCTCGGTCAAATCGAGAGTATTTCTCCCCTTGATGCAGATCTCGCCGGAATCCGCGCAATCCAGGGTTCCCATGAGATTTAGTAACGTGGTTTTCCCGCAGCCCGAAGGCCCGATGACAGAGATTCGTTCACCGTTATTGACTGAAAAACTCACATCGCGAAGAATCTCGCGTCTACAGCCATCATCCGCATCACAATAGCCCTTATTCACTTTGTTTAACTCAATAATCATTGCCGAATCCATTTTTTTGCCTTGAATTCAAAGCAGGGAAGGCTGCCGGCAGGGACAATTCTGACAGGCAAGCGAAGCGAAAAGGTATTCCGCAGTGAATTACTTAACAGTTTTACCACTTCATCAGTGCAACATCCTGAACACAATTCGACATTCAGGGTAAGTTCATTCATTGAATGCTCCGAAGTTATCACCACCTGGTAGTTTTCAATCTCATCAAAGCTGCAAACAACAGCTTCAATTGCAGCCGGGTAAATGTTGACTCCCCGGATTACCGCCATTTCATCAATTCTTCCGAGTATTCCTCCTTCAAAACCAAGGATTTGCTCTCCCCCGAGCTCGTAATAGCGTTTACACACAAGGTCTCCGGTGCGATACCTGAGAACCGGACTGTCTTCACGGCAAAGTGTCGTCAGGATCAACTCTCCGTTCTCGCCTTCCCCGACTTCAAGACCGGTTTCAAGATCAAGAATCTCGGCAAAGTGGAATCCAGGAACAAGGCAAAGGTTGCCTGGCTTATCAGGCGGTTGAAGGGATACCGGGCCGACTTCAGTCATCCCGTGATGATCAAATACCATCGCGCCATCCCACAACTTTGAGATTTTTTCCCTAACCTCAGGAACGCTCCCGCCAGGTTCGCCGGCAACGATAACTTTACCCACCTTGTGCTTAGCGCCACTCTGAGCCATCAGTACCCCCAATCGTTGAGCATAAGTGGGTGTGCAGCATAATACGGAAATCTCCGACTCAGTAATCTCCTCAACACGCGCACTTGAGCCGGAACCGCCACCTGGCACAGCCATACAGCCAATTCTCGTGGCGGCCTCGAAGGCAGTCCAGAAACCTATGAAAGGGCCGAAGGAAAATGCAAAATAAATTCTGTCGGCGCCCGGCTTGACTCCGGCAAAATGATAAACCTGCCCCCAAAGGTCCAGCATTGCATCCCATCCGCGTGGCGTATCAGGCCACAGGATTTTCTCTCCTGTCGTTCCGCTTGTTTTACAAATCCTGCTGTATTCACCGATTGGCTTTCCTAGATTGGTTCCAAAAGGAGGATTCGCAAGGTGATCGGCGGTAATCTCATCTTTGGTGGTAAATGGGCACCTGCTGGTAAAATCCTCAATTGTAAAATCATCGAAATTCTCCAGACCCGCCCCCCGTAATTTGTCGCCATAAAAGGAGTTTTGCGATCGGGTAATCGCTTTTAGCAGCCGGCGCAGGGATGTAATTGCATCATCAACAGCCATCATTCCACGAGTCAGTCCCTTCTGCCGTCCTTGTGATTTACCGAGGACGCTTCGTTAACGGTTCCGGACAGTGAACTTCCACTCGAGATTTCCACGGAAGGGTTTTTCGATGGTCCTGGCTTTTTTAGTGTAACTAAAAAGCCGCCGATTACAGCGCACCCAATGCCGATCCAAAACAAGGGCGACACCGAAGCCCACCCGCCGCCGGGCGGATGCAATGCTATAGCCACGATGGCATTCACTACGGGTGCACCTGCGAAAATAATAGCCATCACAACAGCCGGGTGACCTTTAGCTCCAAATGCAAGCAATACCCCGAAAGCTCCAATCGCACCAACAACCCCGGCAATAAAGGAGTAAGCGGATCCTTTAAATGACATATTCCAACCCGCTCCAGAGAAAATAAGCATTACCACTGGAGCCATTACCGCCGTCACAAAATATGCAATTCCCACCCACAGGAATGCCTTATACCGGCCAAACTCGGGATCCTTCATTCCCAGTGCCCCCTCGTGAAGAAGAATGCCATATACGCCCCAGGCGCCAACAGTCATTAATGCGAATAGCAGCCAGGTCATCCCTTTTTTATCATTTGCTTTGTTCTGTTGCGGCACCGTCATGAAGCGCTAGTTGATGAAACATTGCCGCAGTTCTTCAGGAGCTTGCTCTATCTTGTCACGAATTGCTTGTGGTATCTTCACTGCTTTCATTGTCTCTTCAGAAAAGCGCACGCAGGCCACAATCATTTTTCCCTCAGCGGCAATGACGGTGGTTTCTCCTTTTGCTTGGCGAAACTGAAATCTGTATTCGATAGTCTTGTTGCCAACCTCAGCAACTATCAATTCAATCTCGACTTCATCCTCAAATCGTAAAGGCTTTCGGTAATCACACGAAACATGGATCCTGGGCCATCCGACCCAGCCACCATCCGCATCGCTCATTTGGTGAGCCGAATAACCCAGGGAGCGATAAAAGGCATGCTCGCAATCCTCCATGTATGGGAAAAATTGCGCAAAATGCGCAATTCCCGCCAAATCGGTATCCGAGAAAGCGACAGTGCGACGGTAAATAAATCGATATGCCATAATGGATGAAGGGCGCCCTCATATAATGAAAGGCACATCCACTCTTAGGCAACTAAAATGCTAATGACATTCAACTCAATATACAAAGCACTACAAACCACAGTTGCCGTGTATCATTAAGTGTTTTTTCTGCAAAGATTCTCCGATAAACATCAGCTTAAAACTGCGCCGTATGAAAGTTCGGCCGGCAATTTGGCAAAGCTTGAAACGGCATCAAACAGATCACTGAAATCCTTCGAAAGGTTGCCAATAAGGCAGTCAGTTAGGTCACCCCGCACCGCAGGATAAGCCTTTATAAGGTCTGCAAAGCTGAACCTGTGGTCGTAAAAAGCATAAACAAGGGCTCGCATTGACTCAATGCCACGACATAATTCTCTGCCATAATCACTAAACTGCGAGGCAGTAAAATCATTGGCATCCAGCGCTTTATCAACAGCATCCGCAGCCATTTCTCCGCTTTTTAAAGCAAGAAAGACGCCGGAAGAAAATACCGGGTCAATAAACGCAAAGGCATCGCCGACAAGTAACAGTCCATTGGCTGCGCAGAACTCCGAACGATACGAATATTCTCCGGTGCTCCAGTAGCGCCCGAATTGCCTTCCCGGATTCAAATGCTCAGCGATCCAGGCATTATTTCCGCTCTCTTTTCTCAAGATTTCCCCCGGGTCTCTTGAATCGCGATAAAGGTAATCCCGCTCTGCAACAATTCCAACGCTGACGATATCGTTGCCGAGAGGAATATACCAAAACCATCCCTTTTCAGGAAGATACGCTACAGTTGTCGAACCGGCGTCCAATCCGGGATCGCGCTTTGCTCCCTTGTAATAAGTCCATATAGCAATTTTCCCGAGGTGAGGATCCCGCCTCCGCCACTTACGCTTGGTCTGAACCAATGCGTCCCGTCCAGATGCATCAATGACCATGGAGCAGGAGATCTCATGACATGCTCCATCTTGATCAACTGCAATCACGCCCTCTGTATTGCCATCTCTTTCAACAATCGACTTGGCGGTAGTTAACTCGTGGACAGTTGCGCCGTTATCTCGAGCACGATCCAAAATCATCTTGTCAAACTGACTGCGAAGAACCTGCCATGTCGTGGAAGAGGGATGGTCATAATGCTGGAAAAAATAAAAGGGCCTGGACTGTCGGCCATCACCAGTCACGAATTGAACACTGAATTTTTGAGTGAACCCGACCTTGTCCATTTCTTCGGCAAGCCCCAGTCGATCCAATGTATGATAGCAAAAGGGCATCAACGACTCGCCAACGTGATACCTGGGGAACTTACTCTTCTCCAGCACGACCACATCGCGACCCTTAGCTGCAAGCAGAGCTGCGGCGGTAGCCCCGGCAGGTCCACCTCCAATCACCACTACATCGGCACTTTCCTGGATCATCTTCTATCCAATGGTTTCTAAAAGAGCATCCCGTTGATTATAGATACGTTTGATTGTCCGAATCAGATTGCATCATAACGGAAGAGGAAGGCAATATTTCGACGATATCAGCAAACGCAAATCCCTCGAGATCAGTCAATTCATTGCATCTGCCATACAGCTTAGCTTTTACCTTTTCACCTAAGGCATCAGCGATCCTGCTGTCTGCGATAAGGTGAAAATAACCTTTGGGCTTACTGCGATAATTAACACGATATTCCTCCAGTAAGCCCCCAAACGGGGTCTTCTGTGCAATGACGGCATCACGCAATGACTTCTGGAGCTTCTCAAGCCTGATTCCGATAGCCCCGAATTCAACCGGACGCCCATTGTCAATCCTCTCAAGAACAACCATGCGGATAAGGTAACCGTCACTGTTCTCTGAGCGTAGGACATTCAGGCTAAGATCACTGCCGTGAAAACGCTTCAATGTGGAGGTCATGTCAGATTCGTGAACCAGAAGGGATCTATCAGGATCGGGAAGTTCATCGCCATTAACAAGTTCTACCGAGGGTAATTTTTTCCCGGTCTGCTCGTAAAAGAAGTGCAGCGGAAGCAGCAATGAAAGTAACTCGCCCGATATTTGCTCAGGCATACCGGGCATTCTGGTGCTCCTTGAGGAAGAATTCATGCAGCAGGCGATCAACCTGCAACAATCCATCGCGGCTGAGCATGATTTTTGATCCGTCAAAGCTCAGGAACCCCTCATTTTGCAAATATTCGATAGGCTTGGCAAAAAGATCGGCTATGTCTGTCTCAAATTTTTTACTGAAATAATCCATGTCGGCGCTTCCGAGCTTGAGTTGCAGAATGAACTCACGAATTAGACCTTCCTCACGGTCAATTGAATAGGCTCGATGAATGGGCAGATCGCCATCGGTGACCCTGTTTAGATATGCGCCTATATCATGTTCATTCTGGACATGGATCCCCGCGATGTGGCCAAATGATGCAACTCCTGTCCCGAGCATGTCGGCACCACCCCAAAGCGCATCACGATACACAAATTTCGTTCTCTCAGGATCCTTAACTACGGTATAGGCGCTGGTAATCGTGTAACCCGCGGACACAAAGGCATCGAATGCCTCACTTACCCAGCGACGCTTCGTTTGCCAATCCGCAACCGGCGCAGTGACTTTTCCATTCTTCCGCATCTCCTTGTAGATTGTTGTATTATAGGGGATCTCCATCTGATAGATGGTGACACAATCAGGTTGAAGTGAGATTGCCTTAGCCACGCACTGCTGCCAATTCTCATCCGTCTCGTCAATCATTCCGGCGATTAGATCGATATTGATCTGTGGAAAACCGATCTTGCGAGCATGCGCATAGGAGCGCTCAATCTCACCTGAACGATGTGCCCGGCCGTTGAGTTCAAGAATGCGGTCATCAAAGTTCTCCACCCCAAGGCTAAGGCGAGTAACTCCAAGCGAACGAATCTGATCAAGCTTCTTTTCCGTGAGTGTGCCGGGTTCACATTCAAAGGCAACCTCTTCGGCTTCATCCCACGGGAACACAGCCTTCATCCTGTCGGTTAAATTCTTAAGTTGAGTCACTGAAAGGTAAGATGGAGTACCGCCACCGAAATAGATGAACTTGGGGATCCTTCCTTTAAGGTAAGGCTTTTCTCCATACATTTGAATTTCACGAATTCCCGCATCGATATACGCATTGATCTCTGCTGCGTTTTTATCGGTATAGACGCGAAAGTAGCAAAAATGGCATCGCTTGCGGCAAAACGGGATATGAAAATACAGCCCGAGAGGGTAATCCTTTGGCGCTTCCTGCTCAAGAGCATCAAGTGCACTAGGCACTTGGCCCGGATCCCAGAATGAATATGGCGGGTAATTGGAAACGAAGTAATTACCCACTTCTGTCTGTGCGTGTCCGGAGGAGGAAATAGGAGTTGGAGAATCTGGAACTGACATGGCTTTTCTGTGGCTTAAAACCTAACGCTGTTTCGTCGAGAATGCGTAGATTTTCCCATCATCACATCCTATGACAATCTTACCGTCTGATATTGCTGGTGATGAGCGTATGGATTCTCCGACATCGTAACTCCACTGCTCTTTCCCGGTGTTGACGTCTACTGCATAGAGGTTGCCGTCAC
Source organism: Verrucomicrobiales bacterium (assembly GCA_029940475.1). GTDB lineage: Bacteria > Verrucomicrobiota > Verrucomicrobiia > Verrucomicrobiales > DEV007 > CACIUL01. Next base: position 40,841 of record JAPYUT010000004.1, read on the forward strand.
CTGATCCGACAAACACCACATCCCCGGAGACGACAGGCGAACTTTCAATTCCCGCTCCCGTTTTAAATTCCCAAATTCCCTTCCCGTTACTTTTATTTATCCGGTAGAGTCGCTTATCTTTTCCCGCCGAATAAACCGAGGTCTTCGTTACTGCAGGTGACGCTAAGAACGGAAAATCCCGCTCGCCAAATTCCCACAGACGTTTCTTTGCTGTTAAGTCAAATGCCGCAACACGGTTGCCGTGATGAGCAACGTAAGCAACGTCATCTGAAACAACGATCGAATTGGCAATGTAGTTTTCAGCGTCCATGGACACTCCAATTTTACCGGTTTCCGCATCTATACAGTAAATCTGCGCATCACAACCGCCAAAATAAATATTACCTTTATGCACTCCAGCGGCCCCGTTCACATAATTCTCGGTTTCGTATTTCCACTTAGCTTTTCCTGTTATCAAGTTCACGCAGTGCAAATAGTTATCGTAACTGCCAATGAGAACATAATCAGCCTGGTCCTTTTCACTGTGGTAAAGATTAGCGCCCGCCAAAATCTCTCCCTCAGTCTCATACTTCCAATTTAGCTTGCCGCTTGAAACCTTTAAAGACTGGAGAATTCCATCACCTGACCCAAAGACCACGGCATCCTGCGTGACGCAGGCTGCCCCCTGAATTGTATCTGCCGCCTTATATTCCCATAGCAGCCTCCCTGTATCTAAATCCAGACAGACAAAGCGCCCTTCTTCTGTCCCTATGTAGACACGAGAATCTGCGACCACCGGAGTAGCAACAACACTTTGCCCTATCTGGACAGCCCAGCTCAATTGCAGGGGCAATTGGATCGCCTCATCGGCGACTCCACGCATGTCAGGGCTGCCACGGAATAAGGGCCAACTTGCCAAGGCTATTGCATTCAACGCCATACAGTAAAGAAATACAACCACCATGGACCTGATCAGAAAGCTTAATTTCCAGCATGACATATTGAAACCTAAGCGCAGGGCGTTATTCTTCAAGTGCATCACCACCTAAAGTGTGCCCCTGTTCCTCGCAATGGAAGATTTAGATGACATTAACCCTCAACCGATCCCCGAAGAATTGTATTCGGAATATGAGGAACGCCCTTTCCTTACCTGCACGCGGTGCGGGGAAAAACTGTCTGATTTCAGCGATGGCTTCCAGATCGCCAAGGTTTTTAAACGCGGAGAAGTGGTTTTTGAATATGCTCTTTGCGCGCCATGTCACATGGGGATGATTGATGAGTTTTCCCTGGAGTCCCGCCAGGCCCTTGAAGATTATTATGCCCAAAACATGAACCCCGGACTGGGATCCGGACATTGCGGGATTTGTAGCAATGCCAGAAACGATTTACCTGAATTTGCCTTGGGCGCAACCTGCGTGGGAAATGATCTACTCGAGACCTTCATGATTTGTTCCCCCTGTATGGAAAAAAGCAATTTGCTTGTTTCCAAAAAAACCCAGGGAATATGGAATGACTTCATAGACAGGAACTTCCCAGGAGTTCCTGCTGATTCCCTGCCCTGCCCTACAAAGGTCAGCATATTTTAATCTCGAGTCTTGCATCTCCCTTTTGGAGAACTAATGTATACCACCCCCTTGCCTGATTATCCTAAACCCGGATCTTGCGTTCCCTCGAAAATGGAGGGCGCAGAGTATTCAGAAGCCGTCCGTAGCATGACTGCGCGCACTGCAATTGCATTCACTGTCGCTTTTGCTATGGCAATAGGTGCCAGTCACAACCATGTAGGACTGGGGGCAGCGCCTACATTTTTCCTTCTGCTCATTTTCTTCTTTAGCACAGGAATAAAGGTCTTCCCCTCTTCGGGATCCTGGATGACACGACGATTCCGCAATTACCGCCGGCAACAGGCAGGACGACCGGTTGCAAATTTTCCCGATGAACCCGCAGAAAGCTATTTAGACGACTATCGACGTGGATAGTTATATCTTCACCAGAGAAAAACCCAACACCCCTTGAGTGTCCCGATTTCTCCAGCAGGTTCACTGAATCTGCTCAACAATTATCTCCGAGAACTCTCCGACTCAGGAGTCACGGACATCTTGCTCACTGAGGCCGCTCTCGGAAAATTAAGGATATTGACAGCTAAGCCAGGGCAGCAAGTCACCGGTTCGGCGAATAAGGCACAGGAGTTGGCAGAAATCAGGGAACGTGCGACGCACTCTCAGTCGTGCTTATCCCTGGGAACACTGCGTGACACCATGGTGTTTTCCGTTGGCAATCCGGATTCCCGAATCGTTTTCATCGGGGAAGCCCCCGGTTCAGAGGAGGAAAAACAAGGTGAACCATTTGTTGGTCCAGCCGGCAAGCTGTTAACCAAGATTATTGAAACAATGGGCATGAATCGCGAGGATGTTTATATCTCAAACATCCTCAAGTTTCGACCGCGCATAGGCAATACTGACCAGGGCGCGAAAAATCGCAAGCCAAGTGCTGAAGAAGTTGCGGCTTCCATCCAGTGTGTCAGGGATGAAATCGATGTTGTAAGGCCTGAATTAATTATTGCCCTGGGCGGCTGCGCAATGCAGGGACTGCTTGAACTTGATGAAGGCGTCAATCGGGCACGTGGAAAGCTCTATGATTTGGGAGCTCATAAAGCCATGGTGACCTTCCATCCCTCCTATCTTTTACGTAGCGGGGCAAACTCAGAGAAGCGCAAGTTGTGGGAAGATATGCTGATGGCGATGAGCTACTTGAGGATGCCGATCAGCGACAAGCAGGAAAATTATTTTAAGGATCGCTAGGCTTTTTCTTTTAACAATGAATTCACTCAGAGGCGCCTGTTTCATCTTTTTCAGGTGCATTATCCTGTTCACCTTCGACGGCATCATTCGCTGAATCTTCAGATTCAGCGACATCGTCACAATCATCATCATCGGCCACCACCGGTGCGATATCCTGCAGTCGCTCATTACCCGCAAGGGTAACCAGCTTGACTCCTTGTGCATTCCTGCCGGTTTCACGCACCTCATCAACCCGGATCCTTATACTCTGACCGCCATTGGTCATTAACATCAATTGATCATCATCTTTCACGGCAGCAGCGCCCACGACAGAACCTGTCTTCTCGGTGCACTTCATTGTGATAATTCCTTTACCTCCCCTTGATTGAAGCCTGTAGTCATCGAATGAGGTGCGCTTGCCGATACCATTCTCGCTTGCCACCAGCAATTTTTTGTCATCCGAGACAAGCACGAGTCCCACTAAATAATCATTCTCGCCAGGGCGTATGCCGCGGACCCCCGCAGTTGCACGGCCCATTGATCGAGCCTGCTGTTCATTAAATCGGAGGCTCAGCCCCCGACTGGTAACAAGAATGACGTCATCATTGCCGCTGGTGAGCCTTACATCAATGAGCTCATTGCTCTCCTCCATCCTTATGGCAATGATGCCATCTTTACGGTAATTGCGAAAGTCGTGCACACCTGTCTTCTTGACGCGCCCGCTACGTGTTGCAAAGAGGACAAACCCGGTATCCTCGCCAAATGTCACGTCTTCACCTGAGTCATTTACCTGATAAACTAAACACAAGACAGCGGCAATTGACTCCTCTGGCTGAAGGTTGAGGAAATTTTTAATGCTTCTTCCCCGGGCAGCGCGGGACGCCTCGGGAAGTGCATATACCCGTTCAACATAGACCCGCCCCGTATTGGTAAAGAACATCAGGTAGTCATGAGCCTGTGCCGTGAAAAGGTGTTCCACAAAATCCTGGGTATCCTCATCTCCGCTTCTCGTTTCCATCCCCCTTACACCTTTACCTCCCCTGCCCTGCACACGATATTCGTTGGCAGCAGTGCGCTTCACGTAACCGCGATGACTCAGGGTCACGATCATTGCCTCATTGGCGATAAGGTCCTCAATGCCAATCTCTCCTTCATCGGGGAGAATCGGGCAGTGACGGGGAGATGCGTGTTTGTCCTTAATCTCAAGCAATTCCTCCTTAATGATAAGCAATACCCGCGATTCCTTATCGAGGATGTCCATCAGGTCCTTAATCTCATTGATTACCGCATCATACTCCCCCTTGATCTTGTCCTGCTCCATCGCCGTTAACTGGTAAAGCCGCAGTTCGAGAATGGCATTGACCTGACGATCAGTGAATACATAGCGATCATCCTGCAGGCTGGGCTGATCGCGAATCAGGACCCCAAGCTTTTCTGCCGTTGCAACAGAGAACGTATAAGCCTTGAGTTTTTCCCGCGCTTCATCACGATTTCGTGATTCGCGGATAATCCGGATAAAGTCATCAAGGTGGCCAAGGGCAAGGAGGAATGCCTCAAGGTTTTCAGCCCTGTCCTCAGCCTTGCCAAGCAGGAAACGGGTGCGGCGGATAATAACGTCGCGACGGTGCTCGATAAAGGCATCGAGAGCCTCCATAATTGAGAGCTGCTTGGGACGGCGCTCATGAATAGCCAGCATGTTAACCCCAAAGGAGGTCTCCATTGCTGTCAGTTTAAAGAGTTGATTCACCACAACCTGTGGCCGGGCATCACGTTTCAGGGTAATTTCAATACGTGTCTCCTCGTCAGAAAGATCACGCATTGCCGAAATGTCCCCCAGCACTTTTTCGCGCACCAGTTCAGCAATTCGCTGTTGCAATGTAGCCCGGTTTACACCGTGGGGAACCTGCCTGATCATGATCAGCGCAGCTCCGGTGGAACTTTCCTCAATCTCCATCACTCCACGCATTTTCACGCTGCCCCTGCCGGTTCTAAAATAACTGTCGATTCCCTTGTAGCCGCGAATTTCGCATGCCCCCGCGAAGTCCGGCCCCTTAATATGCTCCTTGAGATCCTCTACTGTAAGTTTCGGGTTGTCGATTCGCGCACACACCCCGTCAATCACCTCACCGAGATTGTGGGCGGGAATATTGGTTGCCATTCCGACAGCGATCCCCGTCCCGCCATTGACCAGCAGGTTGGGAATTGCAGCCGGTAACACCTCCGGCTCGGTGGAATTCCCATCATAGGTTTCCTGGTGATCAACAGTCCCCCTCTCGAGATCATTCATCATTGCGGTTCCCATCTGGGTCAGCCGCGCCTCCGTATATCGCATGGCGGCAGGTGCATCTCCCTCGACAGAGCCGAAGTTACCCTGGCCGTCGATCAGGATTTCGCGCATCGTCCACGGTTGTGCCATGTTTACCATCGTGGGGTAGATGGACGCGTCACCGTGGGGGTGATACTTACCCATCGTCTCACCGACGATCCTTGCGCATTTCAGGTGCGCTTTGCCCTGTGAAAGCGATAAGTCGTGATGCATTGCATACAACAGTCTTCGCTGGGATGGCTTGAGCCCGTCGCGGGCATCGGGAAGGGCTCGCGAGATAATCACTGACATCGAATAGTCCAAAAAGGACTTCGACATTTCATCAGTAACATTGATCGGTTTAATCGTTTCTTCAGACATACTATAAAATCTTCTACACGCTTCAGAAACCGCTTAAACATCAAGGTTCTGGACATTCAGGGCATTGTCCTCAATGAATCGCTTACGCGGCTCGACGACATCCCCCATCAGAACTTCAAACATGTTGTCGGCCTGATCCTGATTATCATTATCATAGCGAACCCTCAGCAACTGGCGTGTTTCGGGATCCATGGTAGTGGAAAACAACTCCTTGGCATTCATTTCTCCGAGCCCCTTGAAACGTTGGATACGCATTCCTCGACGACCTATATCAAGCACCTTGCCGAGTATCTCAAAAAGACTGAATACCGGGTCAATCTCCTGCTCATCACCGTCCCCCCCGACAAGTTCGTAAATGGGCTTGTCATCAGAATAAAACGGCTCGGTTTCAACCCCTAACTCATTAAGTCGGGAGAGAATCTTCGCAATCGCGGTTGCCTCATGCAGTTCGTACTTGAGGGCACGGCGCTGTATGCCCTCGAACCTTTGCCGATAGGATTCGGTTTCCTCCTCAGAAAGTTCTTCATTAAAGAGACGCAAATCGCGGTTTTCCGCCGCGTAATCAAGCAATTCCCGCTCGCTGCCAAAATACTTTACGCTTTCCTCATTACCGGTTCGCACCCTTACCATATAATCCGCTAAATGCCCGTCTTTACGGGCCTCGAGCAAGTCTCGGAAATTACCGCCATGGCCCTCCAGTGTGTTGGTATAGCGGGTCAGTTGCGCAAGAGTCTCCAGCACTCCTTTCAACAAGTCCTTTTCGACAGACTGGTCCTGGCCGGGCTTGCGCAAACTGACATCTTCGGAACCAAGTGAGATCAGAATTTCGTTAAGCGCTGCGTCATCAGCAATATATTCCTCACGCTTTTTTCTGGTTACCTTATAAAGCGGCGGCTGTGCAATGTACAGGTATCCGGCTCGTACTAATTCGGGCATGTGCCTGCAGAAGAAAGTTAACAAGAGGGTGCGGATGTGCGAACCGTCAACGTCGGCATCCGTCATGATCACCACCTTGTGATATCGAACCTTGTCAATTTTGAAGACCCCCTCTTGGTCGCCTTCACCGACACTCTCTCCTATGCCTGCACCAATCGCAGTTATCATTGCCTGAATTTCCTTGTTTTGCAAAGCCCGGTGAAGCCGTGCTTTCTCGACATTGATGACTTTACCCCGTAAAGGCAGAATGGCCTGGGTAACGCGGTTGCGTCCCGACTTTGCCGAGCCTCCCGCAGAATCACCCTCAACGATGAATAATTCAGATTTCGCCGGGTCGCGCTCTGAACAATCTGCCAGCTTTCCAGGAAGCCCTCCCCCGGAAAGCACGGATTTACGTACCGTTTCCCGTGCTTTACGCGCCGCCTCTCTGGCGCGCGCGGCATTAACCGCTTTCTCAATAACCATCTTGGCAACCTGCGGATTCTCGTCAAAATACGACTGCAGACCCTCGTAAACAATCGAGCCGACAACCCCCTCAATTTCCGTATTCACCAGCTTGTCTTTAGTCTGGGAACTAAAGCGGGGGTTGGGCATCTTGACACTGATTACACAAATGATGCCTTCGCGCACATCATCACCTGAAAGTGCAGGATCCTTCTCCTTGAGCAATTTGTTGACTTTGGCATACTGGTTGATCGCCCTGGTTAGAGCTCCGCGAAATCCTGTAAGGTGCGTGCCTCCGTCCGCAGTCGGAATTGAGTTGGCATAGCAAAGTATGTGATCCTTGTAACTGTCGTTATACTGAAAAACAACGTCTGCGAAGACATCATCCTTAGTTAACTTGCCGTCATAATCGACCTCCATCTTCCGCCTGCCTTTAACAATTACCGGATCGGGATGGGCAAGTGTCTTATTGGCACCAAGCTGGGTCACAAACTCCTCAATTCCCCGTGAATAGAAAAAAGTCTCAGTCGCTTCTGATTCCGGCCGTTCATCTATCAGTTCAATAGTGAGACCGGGGTTAAGAAATGCCAGTTCCCGCATTCTCTTTCCGAGCCGGTCAAACTCGAACTCAATGGTGTCCGTGAAAATCGTGACATCGGGGAAAAAGGTGATTTCCGTCCCGGTGGGTTCCCTGGGGACCTCCCCGACAACCTCGAGAGGCTTAGTGGTCTTGCCGCGCTCAAAGGTAATTGAGTGAAGTTTGCCCTCACGCTTCACTTCAGCCCTGAACCAGTCAGAGAGGGCATTTACGCATTTTGCACCAACGCCGTGAAGTCCTCCGGAATACTTATAAGCTCCCTGCCCGAATTTGCCTCCCGCATGAAGGTTGGTAAGAACCAATTCAATGGCGGGAACCTTGAATTTTGGATGCATATCAACCGGAATTCCCCTGCCGTTGTCCGCTATTGAAACCGATCCATCAATGTGTATGGAAACCTTGATGTTATCACAAAATCCTGCAAGATGCTCATCAATCGAGTTGTCCAACACCTCAAAAACACAGTGGTGCAAACCCCTTACATCAGGATCGCCAATATACATGCCGGGACGCTTGCGAACCGCCTCCAGTCCCTCCAGTTTGTCAATCTGGGCAGCATCATACTGTTGCCCAGCTGTGACTTTCATCTCGTCGGAAGTCGTTTCAAAATCTTCGTTGTCAGCCATGTATTTATAGTCAGGAAAGTCCCGTCAACGATGTCGAAAGCACCCCTTCAAATCCCGTGATCAGGTAATCATTGAACTAAAGAGAGCTAGCGCATTTAAGCAACCTTTAGAGCAGTGGACTGGGTATTTTTTTAAATGTATATAGTCATTATATATCGTTCTCCATAAGCCCCTTATGGATATAGTCGTTTTATGGACAGTCAACAATGGTAAAACATTGCCAAAAGGTTCAAACCGAAGCTTTAAAGACACCCTTGCTGGACTGTAAACAAAGCCTCTGAAATAGGAATTTTAATTAAAAGACAGTGCCTCCGTAGGTTGGCCTGAGTGCTAAATGCGCCTATAATGAAGGCCGCTCTTATTGCTAACCCGCCTGCCCTGCCGGTTATTGCTCACTGACCTGAACCTTGCGCCGGGGAGCGAAGGGTCTACCTTCAAGACAAATGGCAACGAATACAATAGCAATGCCGAGACAAGCCACCGATCTACAGCAGGAAATCCTTGCATTGAAGGCAGAGCGTAATGCCCTAATTCTAGTTCATAATTACCAACGCGGCGAGATTCAGGACATTGGGGATTATGTTGGCGATTCCCTCGGGCTTGCATATCGCGCACGTGAGGCAGAAGCGGATGTCATTGCTTTTTGCGGTGTTCATTTCATGGCCGAGACAGCTAAAATAATTAATCCAAGCAAAACTGTAATCCTGCCTGACAAAGATGCAGGATGCTCACTTGAGGAATCATGTCCAGGCGAGAAACTTTCTGCTTTTTTAGAGGATAACCCGGAAAAGAATTATTACGTTATCGCCTATATTAACTGCAGCGCTGAGGTAAAAGCCCTGTCGGATTGTATCTGCACAAGCGGCAACGCAGTTAAAATTGTGGAAGCGGCCCCTGTAAACCGTCCCATTCTTTTTGTCCCTGACCAGAATCTTGGTGCATGGGTAATGGAACAGACCGGCCGCCAAATGGATCTTTGGCAAGGATCCTGCTACGTCCACGTTGAATTCACCAGAGACAGCATTTCCAGAATCCGTGAAGAGTACCCCAGCGCGGAACTCATTGCCCATCCTGAATGTACATATGCCGTCCGAATGCTGGCTGATGTCGTTTGCTCCACTGAAAAGATGGTGGATTACGCCAAAAATTCCTTGGCGTCACATTTTATTATTGCGACAGAGGAAGGCATGCTGCACAGGCTCAACAACGAGGTGCCAGGCAAGACCTTCATTGCCGGTCCCACTGAACATTGCGCGTGTGCCGAATGCCGATTCATGAAAATGAATACGCTTGAAAAACTCCGCGATGCCCTGCGCGACCTCACGCCTGAAATCATCATGCCAGAAGAGACAAGGGTGCGGGCTGAACAACCGATCCTCCGGATGCTTGAACTCAGCGACTAATCAGCAACGCTCACCTGCAAGGGATTTCCGCCAAAACCACAGTAAGAGCACTGAGAGTGCAATTAAACAAACGTCAATGAACAACTGCAGCTGCAGTGTTGTGGCAATTCCAAGGCACCCGCATTCAATGTCAATATCACGGACCAGCAGCGATATGAGAGCTGCAATAAAGCCAATGGCCGCCATTGCCAGCGCAATAATACAGCCCGGGTAAAGCAGACGCAGAATCACGCATCCTCCGGCAATCAACTCAAACGGAGGTAACGCCATTGCCCCCCAGGCAATCCATGGATCCTCAAGGATTTTATAATTGCGAAGTGTTGATTCGAAAATCTGCGGATCAATAATCTTTCCTGCCCCTCCAATCAAAAAAACACCACCCAGTAACAGGCGAAAAAATAATTCAACAGGTTCAATGCGGCAACGTAGCCAGTTGGGAATTGCCCGGGTCATTGGCTTGGAAAAAATTTGTAAGTTCCGTTCAGGCCTAAGCCCACGGATAAAAATGAAAGGATCACGTAAACTTGCGCGGATTGACCGTTCTCGTATCCCTGTTCTTTCTCAGGACTAAAATCACATCTTCCCACGGATCCTCAAGCACGCGAGGCTCACTGCTGTCATAGCAAAAATCATAACATTTTACAAGTGTAAGCTCGGGAACAGCCTGTAGCATTGCCCTGACCTGAGCCGCGTCATAAGTGCGGAATTGCCACGCGGTCCTCATCGTCTTTATTCTGCCGTTTTCACTGATTTTCAAAGTGCTCTGAAGGCTCTCGAGTCGAAAGTGGGGATCAGGCTGGGAAGTATCAATAATGCAATCAACGCTGATTCTGTCTCTGGATCCTTTCCAATGTTCACGCTGTTGCTGTGCCCTGTCATAATTCGATAAGTGAAATCCCAATAAATAGATTCCTCCCACCCTGAGATGCCGGGCAATATCACGAAGATGCGATCGCGCATCACTCTCATTGAGAAGATACTTGAAAGTGCTCACGAGGCAGTATGCCATGTCAAATTCCCCGGGCATTGTGAATTTCTC
>JAPYUT010000004.1:51341-119217 GCA_029940475.1 Verrucomicrobiales bacterium
CTCCATGGCCGGCCAACTTGAGTCGTTCCCTGGAGAACTCGACCATTGCCGGCTCTACATCAAAACCGGTAACTCCATGTCCCCTTAACGATAATTCCTCCAGAAAACGCCCGCTTCCACAAGCAGGCTCAAGAATTCTTAAGTTTGATGCGGCTGCAGGTTCTGCATGTAAGCTGAAGGCCTTCTCAAGGAAATCTGCTTCACGGGCCGTATCCTGATCGAAAATAATATCATAATAAAGAGGTGCGTTATACCATCCGTCTCCGGCACTTTCCGGCAATTCAGTGCAACTCATTAAGGATATTACGATCTGAACCGATTGCTCTATCAGGGAACCATGAGAATTAATGATCTCATCTTACCTTAGTCTGCTCCAGACTCTTGCCATGGCCATAAACGTAATTAGTTCCCCTCATTAATAGCGGCAAGTATTGCCTCACCCATGACTGCAGTTGTCACTTTTTTGGTGTCTTTTTCTCCGGTGAAAATATCTCCGGTTCTCATGCCCGCGTCTATTGCTTCCCGAACAGCGCAGTCGATTGTATCAGCGGCGGAGGTAAGCCCCAGGGAATATCGCAACAATAATGCCGCGGATAAGATTTGAGCACAAGGATTTGCCACGCCCTGTCCCGCAATATCCGGTGCTGAACCCCCACTTGGTTCGTACATACCGAAATATAACCCGCCTCCCTTATCTTTACCCAGGCTTGAACTCGCCAGCATTCCCAATGAGCCTGTGATCATTGCCATTTCATCACTCAAGATGTCACCAAAAAGGTTCGGGGCAAGGATGACATCAAAATCCCTTGGGCGACGAATCAATTGCATCGCCGCGTTGTCGACATAAAGATGCTCAAGCTGCACATCCGGATAATTTTCTGCAACAGCTTCGACGGTTTCACGCCAGAGAATTCCGTTACGTAACACGTTTGCCTTGTCAATCGAAGTCACTTTATTGCGCCGTCCTGTTGCCGAGTTAAACGCGACATGCGCGATACGTTCAATCTCGGATTCATGATAAATCATAGTATCAACAGCAACCCGACCATTGATGTCATCACGAATCTCCTTTGGCTCACCAAAATAAATCCCCCCGGTGAGTTCACGCACACAGAGAACATCAAAGCCGTCCCCAACAATATCATGACGGATCGGGGAGGCTTTAGCGAGGGACGGGAAACAGATGCTTGGACGAAGGTTAGCAAAAAGGCCGAAATGTTTACGCAGGGGCAAAAGGGCTCCGCGTTCAGGCTGCTCGTCAGGGGGAAGTGATTCCCACTTTGGTCCTCCCACTGAACCAAAGAGTATTGCCTCCGCTTTCTCACAGGCCATTAGGGTAACTTCGGGTAATGCCGAACCCATCACATCAATCGCCGCACCGCCTACAGGTTGTTCATCAAATTGAAAACACACATCAAAGCGGACTGCCACAGCTTCAAGGACACGAAGAGCCTCCCTCATTACCTCGGGGCCGATCCCGTCGCCCGGCAGCACTGCTATTCGATACGCCTGTTTATCCATGGACAGCGAGAATCGGTGCAATCCGGGCTCGGTCAATCGGGAATATTAACTTCACGGACGGCCGCAATGAAATCATTTACCCTAAAGCTATCCTTGATGCCAGGAGCCGATTCCACTCCACTGGCAACATCAACGGCTGATGGCATTACCCCTGTCGCCGCTATCGCCACATTATCAGGGCGCAGACCACCGGCAAGCACCACGCGCCGATCGGGATTTTCAAGAACAAAACGTCGACCCAGGCTCCAGTCAAAAGAAGCCCCGCTGCCCCCGTATTCACCGGGACTATATGCATCAAGCAGTATTGATGCTGCCGGAAAGCTGCTGATTGCTGACATCGAGCAATCATCCTTAACTGTAAACGCCTTGAGTGTGCCGAAATTTGCCGAAAACCGCTGGTAATATTGCACTGTCTCATCGCCATGGAATTGAGCCGCATGAATCACCCCGGTTTCCAGGAGACGGAAAACCTCCTGTGGCTCAGCGTTAACGAAAACTCCAACCCTCTCAGTTGACTCGGGTAATTCACGTCCCCATTGGCAGAAGTGTTCAGGTTTAACGTAGCGCTTTGACTTTGGCCAGAAATTAAACCCCAAGGCATCTGCTCCCGCATCACAAGCCACCAATGCATCTGATTCTGATGTAACCCCGCAAATTTTAACGGCAATCCGGTCGGTCTGCACAAATCGAGGCTTCATTCCGACGACCGAGAACCCGGAGGTTGTAATTTAAGGGCAGTTACGGTTTTAACACGATCAATAATGCGATCAACAGAGAGAGGCTTAAGCAGCACCCCTTTCACTCGTGCCTCACGTTGCAAAATTTCAGCTCTCGCTGAATGGCCGGCATCTCCTATATATACAACCCCGGGGCATGCCCGCGTCCCGCTGTGACAAAGCGGAAAAGCCGTGACCAGCAGACCATAGAGTAACTCCCCGCTGATTACAGTTAAACCGAGCCCAAAAATGAATAAGCGATATTCACGCTGCAGAGCCAATTCAAAAGCATACTGAGCATTCGGGGTAGTATCTACCCTGCAGGCAGTGAACCCCTCAAGGGTTTCACGAACAAGCCGCAAAGTGCCGACATCATCGTGCGCGACGAGTATACGCGGTAAAGCAGGGGTTTTATTTATTTCAGGCACTGGCATCTTGTGGTCTATATCTTTACGCGAATTGAGCAATTCCGCTACACCCAAACAAGCTGTCGTGCCAGAATCCATACAACCCAGTCCCGGCCCTATTCGCATCCGGGGTGCGCGTCAGCACAACCTCAGGAATATTGATGTTGATATTCCTCGCAATCAACTTGTGGTAATCACCGGACCCAGCGGATCCGGAAAGTCCTCGCTCGCGTTTAATACCCTCTATGCGGAAGGACAGCGGCGCTACGTGGAAAGTCTTTCTACATATGCCAGGCAATTTCTTGACCAGCTGGAGAAACCGGACGTGGACTCAATTGATGGCCTCTCCCCTGCGATTGCAATTGAGCAACGCTCATCTACTCCCAATCCAAGGTCCACGATTGCTACAGTAACTGAAATATATGATTACCTGAGAATTCTCTTCGCGGCCATCGGCGTGCCCCATGACCCAAATACCGGGGAGATAATCTCAAAACTCACTCTTGCTGAGATCGTCGACCAGTTGCTGGTCCTACCTCAACAAGCCCGCATTATAATTCTGGCACCAATAATGGAGGATAAAGCCGGCAACGTTAAGGTTGTCCTCGATCGACTGAAGAGAAACGGATTTGTCCGGGCAAGGGTTGACAACGAAATCATCGAGCTGGATGAGCCTCTACCAAGGTTCAGCGCAAAGGTTAAACACTCTATTGAAGCCGTTGTTGATAGACTGATAATCAAGGACGGCATTGAATCTCGTTTGGCAGGTTCAGTAGAGACCGCTCTCCGCTGGGGAGAGGAGGAAATCCAAGTAATGTTCCAAGAGTCAGATTCTGATGAATGGCGGCATGAAATCTTCACGACAGCTTTCGCCAATCCACGCACCGGATTCCGGATGGCACAACTCTCACCCAAACACTTTTCATTCAACAGTCATCTTGGGGCATGCAGTGAATGCCATGGAATTGGCAGCGTCCTGCAAGCTGATCCCCTGCTGTTTGTGGACGACACCTCAAAAAATATCGAGCAGGGAGCAATTAAAACATGGTGGTCGCGCAATAAAAAACTTAAGGCTCTGCATGATCGACAGATTCATGCACTAGTCTCGCATTTTGACATCGATCCTCAGATGCCATACGCGGATTTACCCAAAAAGTTTACACACACACTTTTCCACGGCAGCGGCGAAACAGCAATCAATTCAGACTGGAGAACATCTGCTAACTCAGGTGGAATTGCCAAACCCTACGAAGGTTTGCTCGCACAGGCAGATCGTCTTCATGCAACCAGTAAAAGTGAAACCACACGGCGTAATGTCCGACGTTTCATGACTCCGCAGTCGTGTCAGTCCTGCGGAGGACGGCGCTTACGCCCGGAAATTCTCTCTGTCACGGTTGCCCTAACCGGCAATAATGACCTCGCGATTGACGAGGTGACCGCACAAAATATAACCGCTACGCTTACCTGGCTCAAGACACTGGCGTTAACACGCCAGCAACATGAAATGGTTGACGGCATCGTGTGCGAACTTCGCAAGCGCCTTGAATTTCTTGAAAATGTCGGGCTCGCCTACCTCAGTCTTGACCGCGAAAGCGGGACTCTCTCAGGAGGCGAAACACAACGGATTCGTCTTGCCACCCAGATCGGAGCAGGCCTAGCGGGCGTAATCTACGTTCTTGATGAGCCAAGTATCGGTTTGCACCAGAGTGACAACGTGCAGCTCATCGGCACACTCAAGAAGCTCAGAGATCTTGGGAATACCGTAATTGTTGTGGAGCACGATGCCGAAACAATCTTTGCCGCTGACCATGTCATTGACATTGGACCTGCCGCGGGTCCGCGGGGAGGTCAATTAATTGCCCAGGGAACACCTGATTACCTGCAGAACAATTCTTCGTCCCTCACCGGCAAATACCTTAGTCGGGAACTCAATATCGCCGTTCCAAAAAGACGCATTAAACCCCCTCCTCATTCGGGGTCAAATGCCTCTGAGGACGGCTGGATCAGCGTCAGCGGCGCCAGAGAGCACAATCTCCAGGATTTATACGCCGCATTTCCCCTTGGCACCCTTACCTGTGTTACGGGTGTGTCCGGCAGCGGCAAGTCGACGCTGGTTGATGGCATTCTCCGCCGTGCGCTGTTCCGTCGGTTCCATTCATCCAAGGAAAGTCCCGGCAATCATGATGCCATTTACGGTCTCGATGAGGTGGACAAGGCCATTGTGATAGATCAATCACCTATTGGGCGCAGCCCAAGGTCGAACCCGGTTACATATACCGGTGCCTTTACTCCTATCAGATCCCTTTTTGCCCAGTTACCGGCATCCAAAGTCAGGGGTTACGGTGCAGGCCGCTTCAGTTTCAACGTCAAGGGCGGACGATGTGAGCACTGCCAGGGGGACGGATCAATCAAAATTGACATGCACTTCCTTTCTGATGTCTATGTGACCTGCGAGGCCTGCAACGGCAGCCGCTACAACCGGGACACTCTTGATATTACCTACAAGGGGAAGAATATAGCTGAAATCATCGACATGACCGTCGACAAAGCGACCCGATTCTTTGCCCCTGTACCTCAGATCCACACAAAACTTAGGTCTCTTGCTGAGGTAGGGCTTGGCTATCTTCGACTGGGTCAACCTGCAAATACACTCTCCGGCGGAGAAGCCCAACGGGTAAAATTGGCGACCGAGTTGAGCAAGAAAGCAACGGGATCAACGCTGTATATGCTCGATGAACCAACAACGGGTCTTCACTTCGCTGACATTGAGACCCTTCTAAGTGTATTCTACCGTCTTCGAAATGCCGGCAATACACTTATTGTCATTGAACACAACCTCGATGTCATTAAGTGCGCAGACTGGATCATTGATCTTGGCCCCGGCGGCGGACCTGACGGCGGTCACATTGTCGCACAAGGTCCACCCGAAAAGATCATTGCCAATAAACGAAGTCTTACTGGAAAATATTTAGCAAAATACCTGCGCCCTTAACAGTATGAGATTGCGGAGGCTGGGGTATTACTCCAAGTCAAGCAACCAAGAATCGGGGTTACGGTGCCGTTAAATCACCCGGTCATTACCTCCATCGACCGGCACCTGGGCCCCGGTTGTCTTGCCAAAAAGTGCGCCTGCCATCGCCGAAATCATGACCCCGACATCAGCTGATTTAATCTCGGTTTTCAAAAGATTGCGCGTCTTGTATTCTTCAACAGTTATGCCGTATCGCTGCGCAGAGCGCTGCAGGGCCTCTGTGGTCCACAGCTTGGTGTCAAATACCGCATCCGGATGAACAATGTTGCATCGCACTCCAAAAGGAGCCAACTCAAGAGCCGCTACCCGGCAAAGTTGTGTCAACCCGGCCTTGGCACAGGAATAACTACCCGCTCCTGCCCCCGGGGCATTGACATTCCGTGAACCCACCAGCACGAGCGCCCCGTCAATGCCGCTTTTGACATAAGGAATTGAATGCTTAAGCAGGAGCTGATGACTGGTAAGGTTCACCGCAATGGACTTATCCCAGTTAGATTGGTCCATGTCCTCGAGATAAGCCCCGGCAGTAAATATGCCGGCATTGCTAACAACGATATCAAGTCCGCCGAACTCACGAACGGTCTCTTCAATTGATTTCATTACCTGCTTTTCCTCAGTTAGGTTTACCACTTTCCCCGTTGCCCCAATCATTTGCATCTCGCTTACGATGTCAGGATTGAGGTCAAGTCCTACAACGGCCGCTCCCGATTTCACCAGAGCTTTAGCGCAAGCAAGTCCAATGCCAGCAGCAGAACCTGAAACAACGGCAACCTTTCCCTGGTGAGGAGTTAATTGATGATCATGCTGGAGCAATTTCGCCTGCTCTAGGTCCCAGTATTCGATATCAAACAACTTTGAGGCCGGTAGAGCCCGCCAGCCTCCAAGGCAGTTTTCGGCCTGCTGTATAGCATCCACGCTATGGTCAACTATATCCCCTACAATCTCTGCATCTCTACGCGTTGTCCCGAAGGCAATCGTACCCTGTCCCGGCCATACCGCCCAGCGAGGCGCAGGATCAAGCATTATAAGATCACCCTTACTGTGCTTCTTGAAATACAGTGCATAGTCCCTTGCAAATCTGTCCACAGACTCCTTGACATTACTGCCTATAATCACAGGAATCCGCTTGGTTCGAATGACATGATCCGGCGTTAACGGCCCACGGGTGGCCAAAGATTTCAGGTTCTTTAAGTTTGAGAAGGCAAGGGCTTGCGGCGACCGGTTAATAAAGGCATAAACCGCAGAGCCTCTCAGTTGAGAAACTGTGCGCCGAATCAGGGCAAGGCCCGGTAAATCCTCCTTCACTTTTGCAGTCGCTCTCACCTCCACTTTCCTCGATTTCCCCCTGATGTATTTTTCTGCCAGGCTTACCAGCCTTATCATCGATTCATAGCTTTTCCTGGCCTCATCGTGAAAAGTGAAAATGCCGTGGTTCATGAGGATTAAACCCTCCAACTTCGAGATATCCACGCAGCTAATTCGCTTGAGAATTTCCCGCGCCAGCGCAAATCCAGGCATGACGTAGGGAATTATCATGACTCGATTACCATAGACCTCATTGATTTTGTTCCTGCCACCGGGGGCATTGGTAAGTGTCACTACGGCATCGGCGTGAGTGTGATCAACAAATCGATGTGGAATGATCGCATGCACGATAGCCTCAATTGAAGGGGTTGGGGCAGCATGATCAAGCATGGTCGCTCTACACTGTGCAGTCATATCAGAATCCGAAACGCTCTCCATCTCGGACATCTGAAGCAAAGGCCCCAATCTGCATGGGGAAAACCCCTCTTTGCCAATGGTCGCCAGGTCACAACCGCTGCCCTTGATGTAAATCACATCAGTGCGCTCTCCATAAAAATCTTTCTGCTTTACTTTAACGGAGGTATTGCCCCCTCCGTGCAGCACGAGATGGGCATTGGCTCCCAGTAACCGTGAGCTATAAACCCTTTGGTCAACTAGGCTCCTGCCGAACCTCTTCGCTTCGTCATTATTCCAGAGGGATTTCATTTAACGCGGTTCTTCTTCCCCCACGAGTCACGCAGGGGGACAGTGCGATTGAATACAGGCCGGGCCGGCAGAGAATATTTTGTGTCTACACAAAAGTAACCATTACGCTCAAACTGGAAACATTCACCGGGAAGCGCATCCTTCAGCAAAGGTTCCATTTTGCATCCCGACAACTCAACGAGTGCTTCGGGATTGATTACTGAGCGCCAGTCATCTTCAGCAACAGGATCTTCAACGAGGAATGCCCGGTCATAAAGACGAACGTCACCCTCAAATGCACCTTTGGCTGAAACCCAGTGAATAGCTCCACGAACCTTGCGGTCAGGAGGATTTTTTCCAAGAGTTTCAGGATCGTAACTACACCGCAGCTCGATTATTTCATTATCCTCGCCCTTTACCACTTCCTCACAACGGATACAATACGAGTAACGTAACCTCACTTCAGATCCAGGGCTAAGGCGGTAATATTTGTCAGGAGGGTTCTCCATGAAATCACTGCGTTCAATAAACAGTTCACCACTGAGGGCCACCTCTCGCTTACCGGCTTCAGGATCTTCAGGGTTATTTACAGCATTCATCAACTCGATGTAGTCATCTCCGGGCCAATTAACGATTGAGACTCTTATCGGATCAATTACCGCCATACGACGTGTTGCCGTCATATTAAGTTGTTCTCGAACCGCGTGCTCCAACAGTGCAATGTCCGTTACACTGTTGTGTTTAGTTATCCCCACAGTCTTACAAAGGCTTCTAATCGCCTCCGGAGGGTAACCTCTACGGCGCAATCCAGAGAGTGTTGACATGCGCGGGTCATCCCAACCGTCAACATACCCTTCATCAACCATCTCAACCAATCTGCGCTTACTCATCAGCAAGTATGCAGGCCGCAGTTTCGCAAATTCAATCTGTCGGGGTTGCGCTGGCACGGGAAGATTCTCAACAAACCACTCATAAAGAGGGCGGTGATGTTCAAATTCAAGAGTGCAGAGAGAGTGGGTTACTCCCTCAATGGCATCACTTTGCCCGTGCGTATAATCATAGGTGGGATAAATGCACCATTTGTCACCAGTACGGTGATGCTCCTGATGAAGAATTCTATAGATGACGGGGTCACGAAGGTTGAGGTTGGGATGAGCCATGTCTATTTTGGCTCGAAGCACCTTTTCCCCGTCAGCAAATTCACCATCTTTCATTTGCTTAAACAATGACAGGTTCAGTTCACAGTCACGCTTGCGGCAAGGACTGTCCTTTCCTGGCTCAGTGAGATTACCTCGGTATTCGCGAATCTCCTCAGCACTCAAGTCATCAACGTAAGCCTTGCCGATCCTGACGAGTTCGACGGCCCAATCGTATAGCTGATCAAAATAATCCGAGGCGAAATAGAGGTCATCCCCCCAATCAAATCCCAACCAGCGAATATCCTCCTTGATCGCCTCAACATATTCAGAGTCCTCCTTGACAGGATTCGTATCATCAAAGCGAAGGTGACACCGGGCGCCACTCCCCGCATTCTCCTCAGCGATACCAAAGTTAAGGCAAATCGACTTGGCATGACCAATATGAAGGTATCCATTCGGTTCCGGTGGAAAACGCGTTACCGTGGTCTTGTGCTTTCCGGACAACAGGTCGGAAGACACAATTTCACGAATGAAATCGTTCTCCCTCCTGGACTGTGGTTGCTTTGCCATGCTTGAAAACCGCGCTAGTATTGCACACACAATCCCTTGTGCCACTGTGATTTGGATCCCTTAGTCACAAAATGAAATAATTCCTCATTGCCACGGATTATGTTTAGATGCGTCATCTTTACCCATTTACACTGAGTAGGTTATTATTTGTTTTGCCTTTATATAATATAAAATAAAGGCTTTCTTCGCTCAAAGCATTGAATCCGTGAAGAAATAAGGCCCTAGATATATAAATTCATCTCCCAAGATACCGTAGAAAACGGCATGCCCGAATTTACCATTCGCCCAGCAAACCTTCAGGATACTGAAGTAATCCATTCTCTGCTGATGGAACTCGCAGTTTACGAAAAAATTGATCATCTCGTTGAAGCTACAGTTAACTCAACGCACAAAGCTCTCTTCGGCACCATTCCGGTGGCAAACGCACTTGTTGCTGAGTTGAACGGGGCGCTAGTCGCCACTGCAGTATACTTCCAGAATTATTCAACATTCATGGGACGCCCGGGCCTCTACCTTGAAGATATATATGTTCAACCCGCACATCGTGGGAATGGTATTGGCAGGTCCTTGCTAATTGAATTGGCTAAAATTGCGCGTTCTCGCGGGTGTGGACGAATGGAATGGAGCGTGCTCGGCTGGAACACGCGAGCAATTGATTTCTACGAAAGGCTTGGCGCACAAATCCTCCCTGACTGGCATATTGTACGTCTTACCCATGCCGGCATTGATGACCTCGCGGGGCAATAACAGACAGGGCGTTAATCCCTCCCTCTCACACGTCCGTCACCGTCTATGATGAACACTAGATCTCCCAGTCGCTCTGCCTCCGCGCGGGAGTGAGTGATGTGGAGCGCCGTAAATGGGTGATTGCAGCGTAATCGCATTATCAATTCACATATTTCTTCTCTAGTTTCGTCATCAAGCGCACTTAAGGGCTCATCAAGACAAAGAACCTGAGGTCGACAGGACAGCGCACGGCCAAGGGCAATTCTCTGAAGTTCCCCACCGCTTAAGCCTTTCGTTCTGCGATCCATTAGATGATCTATACCTAGTTCATCAGCGAGTTCTCCGGCACGATCCAGTGCGTCACGTTTATGCCAGCCCCGAACGCGTGGGCCAAAGGCCAGTTGGTCTCTAACCGTCATTGTATTGAACAATGCCCCGTCTTGGGGAACGTAACCAACTCCACGCTCTGCGGGGCGAAGTCTTGTCACCTCGTGATCACCAAAGAAAATACTTCCGGACTGCGCCCGTTTAAGGCCACATATGCACTCAAGCAAGGTTGTCTTACCACAACCGGTTTTACCCATAAGGACGGCATACCCGGACCTCGGCACGATCAGGTTAACACTTTCCAAAACGAAATTGCCCAAACGAATAGTAAGATTTTTGACTGTTATCATCGTGAAACTAGACGCTTTGCCTTATCCCCAACATTCTCACAGTTGTTAAAACCAGGATCGCGACGGTAATCATCAGAAAAGACACTGCTACCGCCCCCTCCAGGTTCCCGATTGATATCTCAAGAAAAACAGTCGTGGCTAGAACCTCCGTGCTTCCTCTCGTGGCACCGGCAAAAACAAGCACAGGGCCGAATTCACCAAGAGCACGTGCCCATGCAAGAGTCCCGGCTGCAACAACTCCGCGAGAGGCCTGGGGAAGTGCAATTAGCCAAAAAGCCCCGCTGCGGCCACACCCCAGCGTTAGGGCAACTTTCTCCTGGCGGGGATTAATGCCATCAAATGTGTTGCGCATGGTTCTTACGGCAAAGGCACAGGAAACAGTAAATTGAGCGAGTATGATAGCCGGAATCCTGTAGGTGACACCGGAAGGGATGTTGTCATTCCAGGCGTGCAAATCACTCAACCAATCTCCCAACCAACGTTCAATGCTCTGACCGCCAATCATCACCTGGTTGAACAAAATAAGCAGACTCAAGCCTATCACCAAAGGGGGTAACACAATGGGAATATCGAGGATTGAATCAAAAAGCCGCTTTAAAGGAAAGTTGAACCGGGCAAGCACATAACCAGTGGGCACTGCGACAATAACAGATAATATCGCTGTAACCCAGCAAGTCTGTAAGGTCAGCCAGATTGATGCACGGACATCAGGATCATTGACGGCCATCCACAAATCACCCGCTGAGGTATAAGAGGCATCAGCGGCAAGAACTGCAAGAATGAGAAGCAAATACATTCCGGCAATTCCCCATATTGCCACCAAAAACGGTACATCCGATGGTATCCTTCTTGGACTATAAACCTCCTCTGCCATTACTCGGATAACTCCCACCCAAAGCCGTATTTAAGGAATTGCTCCTTACCTTGCTCTGCGACCAAAGCCCGAAACAGCCTTTCTGTGAGGTATTTGTGATCGGAATGCGCCCCTATGGCGAAGGGTTGATGCGCAACAGCCATTGGATGCCTTACCTCCACAATAGACGCTGACTCTAGAGTAGCCGGGTTCGCTTTTGCGTTGCTCCGGTAAACAATTACAGCATCCAGAGATCCTGCCCGCAACTGATTGACGAGGAAGTCCCCGGTCGCTGAATCCAACTGCTTGTTTTCACCAATTTTTACGCCCTTTTCCTCCAGCAGTCTGACCGTCAGTGCGCCAAGCGCGGAATTCTCCGGATGCGCCAGTCCAATCCTAAGGCCTGGAACCGCGAGGTCCTCCAAATTCATGATCTTTCCGCGGGAATTATTTGCAACGAGGATAACGATGTCATTTGAACTGACGTTCCTAGGCTCACTGAAATAATCTTGAACCTCTCGCATAAAACTCGTGTCACAGGCGAAGTAAGCGTCAGGTCTCGCCCCGGCCGTCATCTGAGACACCAGGATGCCACAGCCATTCGGCACGAATTTCAAGTTGATTCCCTCACGATTCTTGAATTCTTCCAAAGATGAACGTATCGCGGGATTTAGCATGGCTCCGCTGAAGAAAACAAGTTCCGGACGCGGTTGCCATTTGTCGCCATCGACAACCTTGTAGCCTGTATTCTTAAAAATCTCCAGACCCTTGTCACGCGCAGATACATAGCGCGCGAAACGCAAGGCATCAGCAGGAACTTTAGCGGAGTTTAAAATTCCAATCGCCACTGTTTTGGGCTCCAAATCGAACTCCGGAACATTGATGAATTCCAAATCCTGGTATTGCTTGGCAACAGCGTCCCAGATAATTGCCACATCTGCTGCTCCTAGTTTTACGTCATTGGCAACTTCGTTAACCGTTGGCTTCATTGCGAGTATCCTCGCAGAGACTGCCTGCCACAATCCTGCTTGAGAAAGTATCTTCTTTGTGAACTTTCCGGCAGAAGCCGCTTCCGGATTAGCAATGACAATGCGTAAATCAGCGCGGTCGCGCAAATCCAATAAGGAAGAAATGCCCAGCGGGTTGCCTTTTTGAACCACTAACCCTGCAGTAAGCAAACAGGTCGGGATCGCCTCCTTGAGCAGGTTCTTTTCACGGGCAATCTCAATATAACTGAGATCGGCGGCAAGGAACAGATCACCAGAACTTGAGGATGCCACATTCGAAAGAAGAATTCCTGAACCAGCGAACTGCAGATTTACTTTAATCCCGTATTGTTCTTCGTAGCTCTTGGCTATAGCCGTCATGGGCTTACGCATTCCAGCGGCACAATAAACAAGCAGTGATTGCCCCTTTTGGGCAGGCATAAACAGGATGAAGCCAAGCGGTAAAACAAGACTCGAGACAAGGAGTAAAAAGGCAATCTTGGCTCGGTTCATGAATCCAGATTCAATCCACCACACACGGCACAGTCATGCCGACGAGGAGCAAGTTTAATCTTATTAAAGCTCATTGTTTCTGCATCAATAAGTATCATTTCACCAATCGAAACCTCTCCAAACCCACTAATCAATTTAATTCCCTCAAGTGCGCCAACCTGTGCCACCAGGCATGATACCGCTCCAATGACCGGAAATCGACGCTTCCAATGGCTCGGTATCTCGGGATAAACACACGCCAGGCAAGGCGTTTTCCCCGGCACAATGGTCATTACCTGCCCCTGCATTGAATACATGGCACTATC
The DNA here is from genome assembly GCA_029940475.1 of Verrucomicrobiales bacterium. GTDB lineage: Bacteria > Verrucomicrobiota > Verrucomicrobiia > Verrucomicrobiales > DEV007 > CACIUL01. The sequence continues at coordinate 64,775 of JAPYUT010000004.1, forward strand.
TATGATCGGTTTCCCCTGCCTGACACATTCACGGTTCATGAGAAATCGCTCTTCAAACAATGGAGCACAGTCAAATACAATATCCGACATGGAGACCAGCCTGTGCGCATTATCAGCATTGAAATTCTCGTTCACGGGAACCACTTCAATCTCAGGCTTAAACCGAGCGATCGTTTCTGCAGCACACTCCACGCGCGGTTTTCCAATCCATTGCCGGGACATAAGTGTTTGCCGGTTAAGGTCCGCTTCCTGCAAATTTCCCGCATGAACAAGAATGATTTTACCGATCCCCGCCGCGGCCAAACTCATCGCCAAAGGCCCGCCAAGGCCACCAACACGCGACACCAGCGCAGTTGCGCTACCTAGCTTCTCTTGTCCACACTCGCCGAGCCCGGGAACATCAAGCTGCCATTCATACGTGGCGCGGTCAGTATCACTGAGCATCTATCTTTTACCCTCCCGCAATCGGAGGGATGAAAGTTATTTCCTGCGTATCTGGCGCAAGCGCCATTTCGAAATCAGTAATTTGCTCCCCATCAACAGCAACCAGCAGGGTTCTACTGGGTTTTCCATGGCAATCAAAGGCAATGTCAGTGAACGCTGTGCCACCGCGAAAGGCAAGATCCTGCAGGATAGAGTTGATTGACGAACTGGAATTGACCTCAATCTGATCAGAGGATCCTCCCAGCGCGTTTGCAAGTTGCCCGCGAAAGTTAAGTGCTATTCTCATCGCTTGTTGCCCCCATCATCAGAACCAACAATGCGACCCTTGTCCATAAGAACTCTTCGCCCCGCGCGCATCATCGCCCCCTCATCATGGGTTGCCATTACCACGGCGCCCCCGACCTCCGAGTAATGTGCAAGGTGATTTAAAACACAATCTGCATTCTCACGATCAAGATTGCCGGTAGGCTCATCTGCAAGAATAAGTCGCGGGCGCAGCATAAGGGCTCTCACCAGCGCTGTCCTTTGCCGCTCGCCAGCACTTAATTCTGATGGAAGATGATCGTGACGTGCAGCAAGGCCCATTTCCTCAAGCAGCATTTCTGCCCGAGCCGAGGCATCGCTAAGTGGCTGAGCGAGTGTTGGAACCAACACGTTCTCAAGAACATTAAGATACGGGATGAGGTGAAAATCCTGGAACACGAACCCGATGTTTTGCGCCCTGAAAGAGCTCTGCCGCGAGGGGGAAAGCTCGGCGATGTTTTGATCGGCGATTTCCAGATCGCCGGCATCAGGCCTCAATAAAAGGCCAATCGTCAAGAGCAGGGTCGATTTTCCGCAGCCGCTTGGACCGCAAACAGCAAGAAATTCACCTGCATGGACCTGCAGAGAAACCTCATCAAGGGCCACCACCGGGTCTGGACTTTCGCCGTAGATTTTTCTCAGGGCTGATGCCCTTGCGACCGGGTTGCCTGCTCTGGAATCAGTCATTTCTCAATATTTCCGCCGGCGCACGCTGCGCTCCGGTAAACGCGGGCAGCCATGCAGCCGCGCAACTCAGTAACGGCACCGACATGATCAAGCCAATCCAACCGTAAAAGCCAAAGGCGACACGCTCAAACACATCAATGTGCCAAATTAATTTTCCAGACAGGGCAAGAAAAACAAGGGCAAGGAAAGTCCCGCAGATTCCCATTAAGACAGCCCGCGAAAGAATTACCAGCAGTAACCTGCTGAACCCCACTCCAATTGCGCTAAGCGTCCCGATCTCCATAATTCGCTCGCGAACATTGGACGAGGTCAGGTAAGCGATCCAAATCAGGCTCAGTGACGCAACCAGTATTGACAGAACGTTGGTAAAGCCTTCCCGGGTCGCCCGCAAGCTCTCACGGTCATCCAGAAATTTCTCTTTATCACGCAACCGAAGGGATTTGGCACCGTTGCGTGCCTGCGCTCTCGCAAGGGCCTTGCTCTCCACCTCAATAATCTGCGTGTTTGGCAAAATTGATTTTATCTCGCTTACAACTTCACCAAGACGGTCAAGTGATTCACAATTGCACTCGAGGGCAAGGATGGAGTTTATCTTGCCAGGCTTGCCAAGCATCTCCTGCACGACAGAAAGTGAAGCCCAGGCTGTAATGTCGTCAATGCCTCCCCGACGTTCATGTGTCTTGCCAACATTGAATTTCCTGCCGCGGAAAACAATACTGTCCCCAGTTATGATTTTCCTGCGATGGTGCAGTTCATAACCAAGGGCAATCTCACCTTTAGCCACCGGATCAATTAGTTCACCCTTCCTGTTTGCGCCACGGAAAGCGATGGGCTCCTCTCCCCTAACCCCGAAAAGCAATACCGATGCATCACCCTCGGGCCACTCAACCATTTGAGTCAATCGGGGAAGCAAATGGTTAACCGTCACTATGTCGGAATCAGCAAGTTTACTGACATAGGATTCAGGCATCGTTTCCAGGCCATATCCCTTGCTGTATATTTCAGCTAGATCCTGCGCGTCAGGGTAAATATGAATGTTAAAGCCCAGCCCTTTCATAGCCTTGCGGATCTCGTCTTCGTGGGCCTTGAGAATCTTTTCCGTTTCTGCATTCATCTCCCCAAGCTGCTTGTCGGTAGCACGGTCGAAACTCTCAAGAACAGCCAATGCGCCGACCAGGCAAACAACGGAAACAGCTATTGCCATTGTTCCAAGAACGAAGCTTATCCTTCGATGCATAATCTCACGAAAAACAAGGCTTGCAGGACTCATCACGACGAGCGGCGTTTCATCAAAAAGGTCAATCCTGCCAGGATTGTGACCAAGACTCCGCACAATATGCCTATAATGCGAAACAGAATCACAGGCTTTGCTTCAGGTTCATCCGCTTTGTTTCCTGCCGCCGAATTGACGCTTGCCGCAACTGGAAAGTCTTGAGGCTGCACTGCCACAAGATCCCCAACTCCCTCAAGAGGCGGCAATAACCTGTCTATGACAACTGCACTTCCCTCCAGGGCATCATCCCATTGAACGCTCATTACCAGGTCAATTCCCGGATTCTCACGTTTAACTTCACACGAGCAGGCACCACATATATAGGATCCTGCGGATGCCATGAGTTCCTCATTGAGCATCTTTGCCGCAATTCCGTCAAGCGCCCTGCCTCTTCCAAAAACAGGAAAAACGAGCGGTTGCCCCGGGTATTCCTCCATCAGTTCAGGAACAAATGCGGTTAGCATGCGGATGAAAATCTCCTCATCAGGGTCAGCCATATTGACCTTCACGACACTGAATGAGATTTTCAGTGGAATGGTTGAGCGCAACACATCCTCCATTGCCACTTCACCGCTTGCGACACGCTCAAGTTCACCAGGACCTGCCACTCCCTCAGGTATTTCCAGCCATTGGCTGATCTCCTTGAGATGCTTGTTGAGCTGTTCCTCCATTTTATGATCACTTTCGATCTCTCCTGATTGGAGAATCACCCAGACAGCTGATTCACCGGCAAGAATATCTTTAGCAATCCTCCTGCGAACCGGTGAATTCACGATCCTTGAGAGTATTTGCCGTGTCAGCCCTCCCTCCCATAGCGGCTCACTGCGGCGGCTCTCCCAGGGGTAATACAGGCGCGCCAGGAGTTCTCCCTCGGCAATCTCCACTTTACCAAACCTGGCAATCTGCGGTGCCGTCATTTTGCTGGTATCAATCGTGGAAATTTCCAAATTCACGTCATAGTCAACACTTGCAACAACTGCATCCTGTTCCTTGGTCAGTGGACCGTTATGAAACACTACCAACTCATAAGGATCTGCAGGCCAACGCTCAAGCGCATAACGGAATACCGGGACCTGGCAGGCATCCAGAAGCATTGAGGAGAGGGCAAAGAAGAATGCCGCACACCTTAAGACACCTGCACGATTCACATTCATCACTTTTCTGAAAAACTATAGATGTGCCCGCGTGAAGTGCTGACAAAAAGTCGTCCCCTTGAAAACACCAGGCCATACGCGTGGCCCTCCACATTCCCCGACCATAACTCCTCTCCTGTCCCGGCATCATAGGCAATAACTATTCCGTTACCGCCTATAAACAAAACGCCACCGGCAAAGATTAATTCGTACGGGGCGGGCGAACGAATTTCCCATCCGAAACATTTAGTTACAGCCTTACTGAGGGTGGAGATCTCTACCCTTGATGCTTTCATTAAACCTTCAAGTTGAAGGATTTTTGTTTTAGCCGACTTGCCTTCTGACTGCTTTTTCGCTGCAGGCAAAACATTGAAACTCTTGCGCAGCCGACCAAGTTCGCCCGTCATGCCCTTTACCTGCCCAGTCAGGGTGACTATCTTTGTCTGCAGTCGGCCATATTCTGCACGGTTAAGAGATTTAAGGACTTTTCCCTGGTGAATGAATGCCATTTCCCCAACAATCAACAACCGGTCTGCCCCATGAAACTGAAGCATTGCCTCCGTTCCTGAAGGATCTGCAATCTGAATGACATTTCCAGAGGCTTTCTGGTTTTGCGGAATCCCAACTAGAAGCTCATCCTCAGTGAGCAAGCAAAACGTGCCGCCCATTCCGGAAACTCCTTTCAATGACTTGCCGCTCGATGCGTCAAATAGCAACGGAACGCTCCTTCCTTGTGGTGCATAGATTGTCGTGGAAGAACTAAGTAATGCCCCCTGCATGGTCATGTTGGTATTATCGGAAACGTATATAGCCGTCCCGGTATCTTTATTCAGAGAGCATAAATAAGAGTGTTCCCAAGGTAACAGAGACGCAGCAAAGTATGCGTTAGAGCCCTTGACAAGAACGCCACTACGCACCGGCCAAGGTGAAATCAGTTTACCGTTACTGGGGATCAATCTAGCGCTCTTCGCTGCTCGAAATTTCCACAATTCCCTGCCTTCTTTTAAATCAATGCAATAGGCATACCCGTCATCAGATCCAAAGTAAGCCTTGCCCTGATCTATTGTCGGCGGCAAACGCACCGCGCCGCCGGTAAATGTAACCCAACGCTCCATGCCGGTTCTTGCATTGAGGCAGTGCACGGCATTATCAACGGATGAACCAAAATAAATCGCTCCTTCTGACGCGGTGACAAAAAATGCAGGATCGAAATTACGCATTGATTGGAGATCCTTGTTTCCCGAGTATGCATCCCACTTAGCAGGACCAGACCAAGCCATCAATGGCGAAACTGGAGATCTCCTGACCCAGGACAATGATAGCGGCACATTAGCTTTCTCCTGCGTGACTGCTGATCGGCGATTATCATGACGGTATGTCGGCCAATCTTCCGCCTGTGCGATTCCCGCAGCTAAGCAGGACATCACGAGTTCCAGTATCGCAATCCGGAATATCATCTTTCACCTCCCATATACGCCTTCGGCAAAAACCCTATCGATGTCTCCATCCAGCCGCCACAGGAACACCCTCCACCTCCTTCGGGAACCAGCAGCATGCCCGATGCCGGAATGGTATTAAGCCAGCAACTAGGCCGTAACCTTGGCCATGTTGTCACTGATTCCGTTTGCCGATCCCACATCGATATCTGACGCGACTTTCCACGATAGATGAGTGCTCCGCCGGCACCCACATATGTATGGCAACCCTCGCGACGACCCACCTTTGAAGTTACAAGTTCCCCGGATTTCAAGCGATACCCGTTAGGCTGAAGATAAATAATCCCTGCCGTAATTACCGGATGCTGGAAATGGCCACTGTGGTGGTCATCAGCCCAAGCGCTGGATTTGCGCCAGGTCGGCTTGCCGGTCTCCGGATCAAATGAATAGAGGTGAAACTGTGTGTTGGATGCGGTTAAAAGTAATCCTTCCGGTGAGGCCTGGAGATAAAAAGCAACGGTTCCATCCTCAGTTTCAAGCGGTTGCTCCCAAATAACATTTCCTGAGTCTACATCGAGGGCAACAAGGAACTGGTCCCGCCAGAGCTCACTCCCAGCAAGTCGTCGACCGGAGGAAGATAAAATCTTTTCGTTACGCGTCTCCACAAAAAACACACGGTTACCCATGCCGGAAATAGTAGAGTTGAGAATAACCCCTTTCCTGTAAACCCATGCAGGTTTGGACTCACCGGCATGTAGCGAGTAACCAAATAAACTATCGCTGCAAACCTGGGCAGTCCCATCCTGCCCTCCCTTCCCGTCAAACCACATTTTTTTTGACCAAAAGCTGGTGTATCCAGTTGTCGCCTTGACAGATGAACCCACCAAGACACTTCCAATTTTCCCGATGTATCCCCACTCATGCCCCTGTTGCGACATTTCTTCAGGCAACACCTTTAGTATTTCACGCCGTTGCCCGGTCTCTGCAGAAAGAACCCAGGCCTGTTCCTTCACTGCGACATACAGCGAATCATTATCTGCACACCAATTACCGCAATCACGAGGGATATTTACCCTCCTGAGATCGGGCACTTCTAACGCCCAGAGAATCGCACCATTGCGTGAATCAAGCGCAATCATCCGGTTCATTCCCTGATGGAAAAGACGCCCTCCCGCAACGATAGGGGCCGGCATTCTAGGGTTCCTGTCGATTCCGAAATCCGCCCCGGGACGACCAACCCACTGAACCGCAAAATCAGCTGTTCCGGTCGCTCCACCGAGAGTATCTTTACTCGATGCAGTATTACCGGCATCGCCATACTGATGAGTCCAGTCACCACTACCCTTAAAGCGATCTCGCGACAGGATTCTTCCTCCCTCTGCCAAAAATATAGCCCTGCCACGCCCGGGCACAAGCACACGCCTAATTTCGTCATCCTCTTTACGGCTAAGCGAGACCAAGAGATTGACCATGCAACTGGTAATGGGAATATCATCCTCTAGATCATCAACGGCAATTACACTTACACGCGTTCCGTATACACCCTTTCGATAGAGGATCGCACGTGTTGAACTAATAAGTTCCTTGTCACTCTCAACGGCAACCACAGAAAACTCGCTCATCCTAGCCAACTCGATAAGCAACTCTGGATTTGAAGCCCCTACAACAAGGCAGTAACCACGCTTAATCCCGGTCCTATCAATGATTGCCTTTGCCTGTATCGCCGCCGGATCATCTTGATTCCCCTGCACCCTTAAAGCACTGAAATTCAGGGAAGTGCTAAATTCATAAACAGGACTGAAGCGCTGTCCCTCCCGGGTGTTCTGGATGATCCTGTAAAAATATGTTGCAGCAGGTTCCAATCCCTCCAGGGAAACAGAATGGTTCCCATTACTCTGCGCTGAGATCATCATTTCTCCGAGTTCCCTGCCCTTGCCATACGCGACCGCGCCATCGCCCTTGACGTCACTACCCCATTCAATTCTCGCAATCCCCTTGTCAGTGAACCGAAGAAGCGGGCGGGCGGCAAACTTAATGGGTCCAACTGTTGGAGGAAGGCCCGAGCGCGCCCTGATTTCATTTTCTCGCAACGATCTGTTGAAGACTGAAGCCGAGAAAAGCCTGCCCTTCATCGGGTAATTCTCATCCTTATCCTTATAAACACCTATCGCATAGTATGCCCAATCAGGATAAGCGATGCGACCCTCAGCCCTGGCTTCCCCGGCGAGGTTGCCGTCTACATATATCCTAATATTCAGCCCATCAAAGCTACCAGTAACCCGATACCGCCGTCCGGGCTCAAAGGGCAGATCGGCAATCACCTGATTCAGCGGTCCGCCGGTGGAGACCCAGAAAAGAAAGGAGGTTTCATTATACCCAAGCAACCACCCCCGTTCGTAATCACCGTTGTCCTGTGCATACGATAGAATTCCACCCCAGCGTTGCCCTTCATCAATAACAACATCAGCTTCAACGGTCATATTCCGTGATGGGAACACGCCGGGATTGACTCCTTCAATGGCAATTACTCCTGGAGAGCCGGTCACCCATCCTCCCTGGGCATCAAACCCAGGGGGCGATGTAGCCTTCGCAAGTAACCCATTACCTTTATCAGTAATTTTAAGTCCATCCCACTCCTGCTTCTTAAAGTCCCAATCGTGCAGGATGCCCCCATCCTCACCGCGCACGGGGCAATGCAGGACAGTCAGCCAGAGCAATAATGAACACAGGCAACGCATTAAATAAACATAAGTCACAAATCGTCGTTAATGCACCCGGGTTTTTCTGTAAAATGCAATTTAAGGCAGATAGCGTAAAATGTATCGTATGTTGCATGACGATAACATCGGATTCTATTAAACAGTGGTTCTCCCTAGATCAATAGACAGATGGGCCTTGTCCTATCTGCTACGCAAAAGAGAAAAATGCGTTTCTCAGCGACATCTAATCCTCACAATTTGCGACCATTTTGAACCGCTCCATAAGGTTGACCATCCGACCGCGCTCCGGCGAGTTATCCACTGGCGTGACATGTATACCCGCCAGAGAAAACATTTTCGTGACTCTTGCGGAATTACTCCACGTCATACTTTTTTTTATCCGATCGAACAATATAATGAGGAACTTCTCGAGGTAATCGCGGAACTCTGCTCCGAGACAGGATGCGAAACGGAAATACATCTTCATCACAATTCCGACACCGCTGAAAATTTGCGGAAAACTCTTGCCCGGGGGAAAACAGAACTAACCCGACATCGACTTCTCTCAGTCGACAATGCCGGGAACACAGTCTTCGGCTTCATCCACGGCAACTGGGCAATCGCCAATTGCGACCCGCGCGGTATTAATTGCGGGGTTTGCAACGAAATTCCTATCTTACAGGAGGCCGGTTGCTACGCCGACTTCACAATGCCCTCCGCACCGCATCCGACTCAACCCAGAACGATTAACTCAATCTACTATTCCGGATTAAAATCAACCAATCCCCTCGACGAAGGTCAGCCATGTGCTGTCAATGGACCAAAAAGAAATGGACTCCTGATGGTGCAGGGGCCGCTCGGGTTAAACTGGCGCCGGAGAAAATGGGGGTTCCTCCCCCGCATTGAAAATGGATCACTAACTAAAGCGAATCCTCCAACCATTACCCGCATGAATCTCTGGCGAAAACTAAATATTCGCGTTTCCGGATGCACTGAGTGGACATTCATTAAACTTCACACACATGGAGCCCTCCCCGGCAATAGTGAAATGCTGCTCGGTAAACCTATGACTGAATTTTACAAGGCTATCGAGTCAAGGGCGCGGGTAGCAGGATCGCCAAAACTCCATTATGCCAGCGCGAGGGAAATGGTTAACATGATTCATGCCGCCGAAGACGGCATGAAGGGCAACCCAGGCGATTACCGCAATTACCGCTACCATAGCACCATGCACGGCTCATTGTGAACCTGACCAACTTACACTGACCATGAAATCCACACTTCATCGCGCACGTCAGCACCGCCACATCAATGACATTTTTTAGTTCTCTAGGAGCCCGGTTGATAAACCAAAGTAGAACAAATCGGCCTATGCTGCGACTGACCGTGACTCTCCACAGTAGAGCGCACAGCTTGCCAGTCCCCATTGCTAAATACGTAATCCAACCGCAACCAGGCAGCCCCTAAACTCAAGGGGTTTCGAGTCCTTCCTGGAAAGGTATAGCCAAAACCTCTTCCCGCCTCGCGATGGGAGTCCTCCCAATTGTCAGCAAATAAGCGATAAATATAACCGTTTGCCGGCATATTAAAGTCACCGGCAATGATCGCAGGCAAAGGATCGCCATTAACCTCATTAATGAAATGCAAAGCCTGTGTAATTCGCTGCTTCCAGTAACTTTCATAAACAACACGCTTCTTGGCCAGAGAAGTGCCTGGAATTCCCAGTAGACCCCACAGGAAGCCACCACGCTTACTGGCCGTAAGCATATCTCGCGGAGTGGGAAAATGCACATTATAAAGAGCAAACTTTATCCCGTCCGGTAATTCCAACTGCAGACGAACAGCAAGCAAGTCTCCTGCCTCAGGGTGGCCTGATCTGCTTTTTCCCTGAGCCTGCTTTTCGAAATTAACACGCTCTGAGGAGCGAATCTCACTATACTCCACTATAGGCCACTTGCTGATGGCAATGAATTCCCCTATCTCCTGAATGTATGGGTATTCCTTATAACCAGCCGCCCGACGATAATTCCCCCTCCTGCGCGGCACCTCCTGCAAAAGAATCACATCCGGTTGCTCTTTATTCTTAAACGGCTGCAAGCTATAACTGGAATTCTGCCCGCGGTTGAACGTCATCACCTTAATTGTACGGCCGCGAACATCAGCCATTTCAGTATTGAATCCGCCCAGTTGCCACCCCATACCCGAGATGATAAACAAAAATAAAGCAACCGGATGAATCCAGAAAGCCCGACCGCCAACCCGCCAGCTAACGGCAGCCAATGGCAAGAGAGGAACAAGCCAGATTAATTGCGGTAAATATAACAAGAACGCAAAAGTTGCATTGCGTTCACCCACAAAAGGATTGATCACGAAAGCAAGAAACAGCAGGAATGCCGGATAAGTCATCGACACCACATACAGGAGTCGCAAAACCCATCCTTTTCTGGTGGGAGACTTGGTTTCCTGGAGGTCAGACACGCGAGCTACTTGAAAAAACCTCAGGGAATTGTTTCAACCGGTGAATTTAATGCCCTCTGCTGCCCGTTATCTTTTATCGAACCGGATTCATAGATCAAAAGAGCAATAATAATAAGCGTAAATATGGCCAGAACTCCAAGCATTACAACTGCCTCAGTCACACTGAAAGCTCTAGAGGTCCTACAATCTTTCAGAGCATACATGATTCCACCAGCATCCGGATCTTTCACTTTAACGATGGTCACACATTACTCAACCGCTGCCTTTTCTTCGCTGAGTTTCATAGATTTAAGATTAATCTCAGGCGGAACATAACTTTTGGGAGACCAGTGGCTTCGGGAAGAACCTCCAAAATAATCCCCCGAGTCAAACAGTGCTCGAATTGAGTGCTTCTTCGCAGGCATTCCTGAACAGCTCACAATAAGTGGAATAATTAAAATTACTAAAATTTTCAGGATCCCAGAGCACCATTGACCAATGTGATGACGTTTTTGTTTCACTCTTGGTTGCATCTTGTCAATTTAGCTAGAAGCCTGTTATAACATATATATATTCGGGACAACCAAATAACCAGAGCAAGTTAAATTAAAATTGAGCGCAATTGACCATGATTATTAGAGGGAAAAAACCACATGCCACGACATTAATAAATTAATGAATTAATGAATTAATGAATTCAAGACAGACTCAGCAACTTCCCCACACATAAATCAAGGATGCAGACAGCAATTCATCGCTTCCTCACCCTGGATGCTCGAAACATTATCCCGGAGGTATATTTCGGTTTGGCTTTTATTTACGTCGTGCTTGTCATCACGACGATCAGCAGCATTCGCAGCCAGAACATATCCATGTTTCGAAAAATACTCTGGGGATCATTAGCATTGATAGCTCCCATCGCAGGAATGGCCGCCTATGCTCTCAGGTGTTTATTGACTGCTGATCACGACTTCCTTCGATCCATTGGCTTATTGCGAAGCCACCATGCGGGTCCCTTTAACCGCAACTAGTGGCAGCGCTCATTATAAATTTCCATCACGATATGCCAAGCATGCATTGCACGGCATTGACCCGGTTACGGTCAATCCATTTCATTATCAGATTGGGCGTCGCCGCTACCTGCTGTTGCTTGACATTTCTGACAAACGGAGAGGACGACAAAGCTCCGGGTCATTTCCCCACCAGGACAGAAACACGTCTGCTCTCCGGAGACTTATTGGGAACCGGCGGCTATCCAAGATCACGGGTGCCGTTCGGTAACGAGGCGGGGGGGCCTGACTTAAGCACAAGCGGCATATGGAAATACGACGAACCCAATCAAAACTTCTACGAGAAGAACAGCAAGTTCTTTAAGCCAATTGACTCGGCTCTCGGTTTCTTCTCACCACGGGAATCGATAACCATCGAATCTGACGACAGCTTTGATGCCAATTTCTCCCTTGACCCCGGACTCCCTTTCACCCGGCAATTCAACCCGGACCTTGCTCATCTCAAGGCCGGACCGTTGCACTTTGATCTTCTCGCCGTGTCTGCAAAGGCACTCTATTCAGATTACCAATCTGAGCAGCGCCCGCTCAATCAAGATGACGGCTGGCTCAGCATGATCGAACTTTCCGGAAGGGCATACGCTCGCTTGACCGACGACCTTTACTTCTCGTTGTCCGGAACCCTCTATTACCTCCCTGGTGACGGCAAATGGGGAATTGATCTTGGGGCCAGTTCACGCTCATTCGCAAGATTGAACTGGAACAGAAAAATCGACAACTGGGATATACATCTCTACGATGAGTTCAAGGTAATGCACCGAGCAAATGACCTGCTTGACCCACTGGAGGTTGACGAAATCGAGATCGCTGGACGCTATAGACTAGGCAGAGTCGATAATGCCCGGATTAACGGCTACTTTGATGACACATCCCTTGTTTACAGTAACGTTATTGCCATCCAGGGAATTCGCCCAGTGGGACGGCAATGGGGATTTTGGGCTAAGGTTGACCATACAGATTTCTGGCAGACAACGCGGTTCGCGGACCACAGCACCCGCGACAGGGGTCAATTTATGCTTGCTCACGAAGGAGACAATGTCGCATTTTCACCTTTTGCCACATATGACGTCAGAACCAGAGACAAATTTGACTCGTTGCTTCACCAAGCATGGCTGGGGACAAGCGGAAGATTCACAGAAAACATTCGTGGCACTACACGTATCGGTTACTATTGGGATAACGCGACTCCCCAATCAAGAATTCATGACAGCGCTCTTTATGAAGGCGGATTAATACACCAGATTAATTCCTCCACGCGCCATTCACTTTATACCGGCTTAGTTTACGATGATGATGTCTACGGTGATGACGGACTTTACAACTACACAAGGTATACCCTTGCTCACACTTTTAGCCCCCGCGTCACAACGCGCCTGTTCGTCGGGACTCAGAATCGCCGGGACGACAAAGACCTTACTCGATGGAATGCCGGGCTCCACTTGTCAGCGAATATCTCCGATTATGCGAATATCAGGCTTCTCGCACGCTACGAAAACACGAAGCATCCCACAGTTCCCCCTTCAGATCGCTGGATCTATCGTGCAGGCTTACGTTATCGTATGATGTCACGGCTACACCTGGAGCTAAACTACCAGTATGAAGACCTTCACCGGGCTGATGGAGGATTTGATGAACACTTTTTCTATGCCGCTCTAACACGAACGTTTTAATTGAATATATTAGACTGAAAATACACCATAAACAAAATTCTCACTCCGCGACGGAAAATCCATCATGAAATTATCCAGCTACAATATTCGAATCTCTCTACTACATGCCGCAATGTCATTCATTTTGCTGCAATCCATCTCAGTGGCGTTGGCTGCCCCGCCTTCCAATCAGAAAATCAGCCTCGAAGAACGCGCATTGGAAACTAACCGTGATCTTCCCGGCGATTTTCACAAATACTATGGGCAGCGATCCACACTTTACCGCGACAAGGAACGGCGACTCGCAAAATTAGACCTCGATGGCGATATGAATTACGACGGGAAAATCGACAACTGGGATCCTGCCGATAATGGAGCGTTCCAGCAAACTCCACCTGGCCTCGTGTTGGGAGTTGGCGAGCTAAGTAAACTTATTCTTCGCCTGACGCCGTACCGTGTGGATTTTCGTGGGGAAGCAGTAGTTACTATGGAGGTCGCAGGAATTAACCGTTCTGTGAAAAGCGGCGAGTTCACTACTCTAAATGAAGAACTTTCCTCTACGGCAAAAGTTAAAATCTGGAAAGACATCTCCAAGACCGAATTACTAGTGGACTCGAGCCAACCGACAAAGCGATATTGCGAATGGGTAGTCGACGACACAAAATACCCCGCCAACCTACCCGGAATAGTGCCAAGAACTGTTTATATAGAAGGCATTTCCCCTTCCAGTAAGTTTACTGGAGACATACGTATTCTTGTAACCGTCTCCCATCGAGATCGTGGCAGTTCGCGTGAAAGCTTTACTGAGTCTCGGAAAAAACTCATTAAAAGATTTCGCACTTCCTTCGATCATCTTCTGGTGACCGTGCAGGCAACCCCGCACAAAAAGGAATTCATCAACGCGAACGCGGAAAAAGTCTGGTCTACACCCTCCGATTGAAACTCCATTGAGGCAATTTCCCCTTGCCTGTTTGCTTGACCTTGATCATTGGCCCAAGCCTCCAAAATGCAATGACCGAAATCCTCACTCCCATGACACCCATCCGAAAAATCCTTAGTTCCTTTGCCGCTATACTCGCGCTTGGTTGCACCATCCTTCATGTTGGATGCAACCAAGAAACCCCTGCCATTGGAAATGCCATCATTAGGCCTTCTGATGCAACCGGAACAAAAAAGATCGACCCTGCCCTCAGAGACATATCAATTGGAGATCGAATCGAGATTTTTGTTAGGGAAGACTCAAGTTTCAATGAAATTTATTCGGTGAGAGAATCCGGTGATATCATTATTCCGAAAATTGGCAGGATTAAGGTTGCCGGATTGTCTATTTCCCAAGCCGAAACCAAAATCAAAGAGAGTCTTGAGCCTGACCAATTGCAGATCGCCACAGTAATTGTCGACAGACTTCAATACCAGCACCGCGCGCCATCTGGGCAGGCAAGCATGATTATTTACCTGACAGGCAAGGTAAGAGCGCCAGGGCAGCACAGTATTCCCATTACTGGCGAAATGCGTATTGGGCTGTACGAGGCTCTGTTGATAGGAGGAGGCGTCACCAAATTCGCCGACATCCAGAAAATCCATGCATTACGCACCGGAAAGGGTGGTCTAAAAACAAAAATCGCAATGAACGTCAGAGGGATAAATCAAGGCAAAAGTGCTGACATACCGGCTCAGGCAGGAGATATTATTGTCGTCCCGGAGCGAATATTCGGCTTCTAGTCAGGTTGTTTCACCGCCTGACATCAGCTGCCCAGAGAAATTGTGAGTTTAAATCCATCTAAAAAACAGAACTTCGACTCACAAGAGTTCATCGGCCGTGCATTGGGACTGGGGCGCTATAATCGACTCGTCGTCTTATTATGCTGCCTGTCAATAATGGCTGGTATCGTTTATTACGTTTACAGCGATGCGCTCTACTATTCCAAGAGTCTTGTGAATGTGCAGGTTTACTCCTACGCGGTGGATGCAGAAGCTGGAGACCCCGGACGACAATCAATCGCGCGCACCAAACGCAATCTAAAATACGAACTCGCGAATAAGCAAATGCTTAAGCGAGTAGCCACTAGTATGGGTTTGGTAGATCAAGAAACAAGCGCGAATCAAATCAAAGAACTATACGTTCCAAAATACAGAGCTGAACTGGAAAATAATGACCAGTATTCAATTGAAGTATATGCCACCAAACCCGAGATTGTCCGGCAGTTCACTCCTACGCTTATCGAGGAATTCACAGCCCACAAAAAGGAACTACACGAGCTTTCGCGAGAGAAAAAAATTGCAAGCTACAAGGCTGAACGTAATGCAATTGATGAGAAACGTGATGCCCTGCTAATATCGAAAGCGCGATTCGAAAAAGACAACTCTTATGCTGACGTGGAGATCCTCCATGCCAGATTAAGTCAGGTTCCTGTTAATCTCGATTGGACAAAAGCCCGGTTGCTACAAGCTGAGAATGTTCGTGCACTGCTTACCAAAAACGATGCCAAAACTGAATTGCTGGGCAATCTCACTGCATTAACTTCTTTTTACACAGAGCAACCGATTGAAATCGGAAGACTGCGACGCAATTCAGAATCAGGAGAAATTGCCCCTCTTGCTCTAGACAAACAAGTGGCAAGCACCATTAAAGCTTTGCCCTCTACAAAAATTAATGCTTGGCAGGAACTGGCAAAGCAACGCCGTGTGACCGAAGAGAAAATCAGGGACGCGCTTAACTCGGGAGTCGGTCCCCAAAATTCGCTTGTAACCAACCTCGGAAGCAACATCAAAGAACTGACCTCAAAACTTGACATTGAACTGGAGCACCTGAGGCAGCAATTTAAACTAGATTGCGCGAGCCTAGCTGAACGGCAAAAAGCAATGGAATCACGACTCACGGAATATTATGAGGTCACTAGCAAATGGGCGAAGCTTAAGCAAGACTATGAAGCCCTTGATAAAGGAGAATTAGAGTGGGGAACCCAGCGCAAGCTGTTGTCAGCAAGAATCGCATCCCTTGAATTCGGCGCAAAAAAAGAACGTTTTGAGCTACTTTTCGGCGGACATACGGTCATGCGGGACAAGATCCCCGTTTCTCCAGACAAGACAAAACTGCTGATCATCTCGCTAATTCTCGGAGTGGCGATGGGTATAGGACTGCCCACTCTTCTGCAGCTCTTTGACTCGAGCGCATCTCGACTTCAGCAGATCGAGAGTGCAACCGGGATGATTGGCCTTGGAATTGTCCCGCTGATGGAGAAATCAGAACTTGAAAACCTATCCCGTTCCCCAACTCTCGGTGCACAGATCCCAAATCAACTGTTGGAGAATTTTCGAATTATACGCAGCAACATCGTGCTGCACCCAAACGCAGAGGGTCACACCCAAACCATCATGGTTACCAGCGCCAAACCCGCCGAAGGAAAAACCACGCAAGCCGCCAATATTGCATGGGCCTTCAATTCCATCGGGGAAAAAACACTACTGATCGATGCTGACTTGCGAAGAGGGCGAATTCATGAACTTACCAAGACTAATAATACCGCAGGCATGACAACACTTTTGACGGGAGATGCCCGACCAGATCAGTTAATTCAGCGCTCAACTCTTGAGAACCTTCATGTGCTTCCTAGAGGCCCAGTGATCGCCGGCTCAACCGAAGTTCTTTCACAAAAATTCTTCGACGACTTAATTGCTGAATGGGCATCCCAATACGACAGAATAATAATTGATACACCCCCTGTATTAGGCCTGAGCGAAACAACCTCCATCCAGCGTGTTACTGATGGCGTTATCCTTGTTGTTCGTGCCGAAAAAACCCCGCAGAAAGATGTCGTTGATGCCGTTGAATTGCTCAAAAAATCCGGTGCGCATTTATTCGGTTTTGTTCTAAACGGAATCGACCTCTCAAAAAAAGCCAATTATTATCAATTTAACTATTACTCTTCAGATTATTACGCATCACTGGATGACGTGGACGAACTCCTGGATCCTCCGAATCAAAAGGCAGACTACTTAATCCCCAAAGTTAATGTCCGTCCTCCCGCCGACACGGAACAGTTTGATTCCAAATCCTTACACCCCCCGTCAGTCGCGGATGACAATCTTCACAGTAAGTTCCATCCCCGTCCTGCCCAACGTCCGAAAAGCAGAACGAATAATTAATAGCTTCTGCCTCCCTCAAAAGCGTGGCTGCCCCCCTGAAAATCCTTCACGTTGTGGACTCCATGGGCGGCGGCGGCATGGAAAATGGCGTAGTCAATATTGCCCGCAACTTACCACGCGAAACATTTGATGTTAATGTTTGTTGTCTCCGTCGCGGCGGAGTTTTTGGCGATCGTTTGCCTGTCCCCGGGAAATTACATGTCCTTAATAAACCTCCAGGTTTCTCGTTCTCCTGCATCCGGATGTTACGCCAGAAAATTTTTCAAATTAACCCTGACATCATCCACACCCACAACCTTGGACCGCTCATTTACACCTCCTTCGCTTCTTTCTTTGGACATAGTTGGCGAATTATTCACGGAGAACACGCGGAATTAACGAAGGATGAATTAATAATAAGAAGAAAATTTGCGCGTAAAATTATGTATAAGGGCTGCCGTTGTGTCCATACTGTATCAAGCCAGTTGCAAAATGATCTCATTGAACTCGGATTCACGAGGAATAACATCTGCACTATCCTTAACGGAGTTGACACGAATACATTTATCCCCGCCCCTGATAAAAAAACGGCAAAACAACACCTTGCGATTCCCGGGCTTTCTTCTGATGATTTTATTATTGGATCAGTAGGACGGTTTGGAACATTCAAACGTCACGCTCTTCTTGTGTCAGCCTTTGATGAATTAGCCTCCCTGCACAAAAACGTGATGCTAATTCTTGCCGGAGATGACGGTCCAGGAAAATACCAAGTGTTGCAACAAATCTCAGCATGCAGGCATAATAATCGGATTCAATGGCTCGGATTCCAAAAAAACATTGTTCCCTTCTATCAGGGAATGGATTTATTGGTAGCCCCATCAATAAATGAAGGCATGTCCAATGCCGTCTTGGAGGCAATGGCATGCGAGGTGCCCGTCCTCGCAAACACAGCTTGCGGAAATTCTGAAATTCTAGCCGACTCAGAAGGAGGAACGCTGGCATCGATGGAAAATCCATCTGAACTCACCCAGTTGCTCTCTTCTCAATTCAAAAACAGGGACACCCTTGCTGAAAAAGGCATTGCCGCACGCAAAACAGTCACCACGCGATTCTCTATTGAGCAAATGACCACAAATTACAGCAATCTTTATCAACAGGTTGCGCAGCAGTAGAACGGACAATAAACACAAGGGGACAGCAGGTTTAGAATGTCTCCAGTATGTAATCCCATAAGCGCAGAGTGGCATATGTCAGCGCAACTGAGACGGCACAATCTAATAAGCCAAAGCGATTCCACGGCAAGTCCCGTTTCATCTTCAGTGGAGCAGCACCAGCGTCATGAGATAATGGTTCCTGGCCAATCTCTGCCATTGATTCATGTTGAGGAGGGACGACTTCACAATGAATAGCAGTTTGACTTTCCTCCTTCGTATTATGTAAGCGATGGAGCGCTGCGCAGACAGCTGCGATCAGAAAATACTCAACATAGTAAGACCGGTCGATCATCCATCCTGAAATAATGTATCCAGCAAGCATTACGAGCAAAACCCTCCGCAATCGTTCCACCTCAACACTCTGGCTTCTCAGAGTAAACAGTGACCTTAACGAGCACCACATAATCGCCCAGTAAAGAAATAGCCCGGGATATCCAAGATCCGCCGCAACACGCACATAACAACTGTGTGTCGCTTTTTTTGAAGTTTCCCCTTCATATGAAATATAAGCATCAAATTTTTTCCATCCCGCGCCATTCATTTCCCTGCGTGCTGCCGTCCTCGCAATTTCCCATGCCATAATTCTTCCCTGGATCCCCTCATCAGAACGGATATCTAAATTCATTCTGGGAAGAGTTGAAAGTAGTGCCGTAACGCTGGAAAAAAGGAACAACGTCACCAAAACCTGCACCAACCTTCCCCGCCCAAGAACAAGTGCAAATGCCACCAAAATAGTCCCGGCAAGAAATGCACCCCGGGATTCAGCACAATAAACGCAATAACCCGCCATCAACAGGAGTGGAATCGCCTGCAGACGCCTCACTATCCCACTTCTCCATACCATAAGGAAATAACACACCGGGAGGGCAACTATTACAGTATGCGCAAGCGAATTGGGATTGCCGTGAATCCAGGTGCCAAGTGCCAGTCGCCCTTTAAAATACTCAGTCATTTCCACCGCCCCTGTTAAATCAAAGCCATATAGACTCATTACGCCCAATCCCGCGACAGTCATAAGCATGGCAAGCCACAACCTCAGATAGATCGTAATGCGCCACTCACTGTCCAAGGCCTCAAGCGTAACCCAGTAAAAGACAGCAAGGGGAATGAAGCCGGTGAGAGCTTCGTTAAAATCCGGAGCAGTGAAAAGTATGTAGCCTCCGTATAAAAACATCAACCAGTTGTGCGGAGTCTTGAAATGACGCGCCGTGAGCCTAGTGCGCCGCCCTAACAAAACAGCCGCCACGCCAATGATGGCAATCGGCTGTATTACATTGGTTCCAGCAAAACCCGGAACCCAATCCTGAGGCCTAATGTAGTAAATGACAAGAATTGCGCCTACAGCGAAGAAGTCCATATCACTGCAAAATCAAAGCTACGAAAGTCCAGATATTCCTGTTCGCAAGCCGCCTTGCTTAAATAAGCAAACCCCAATCTTCATCGCAAACATATGATGACGGATAACCGGAACAAATTCCCCATCACTTGATCCTCCCAATCTCTTCGATGTCACGCATTTCAAACGCCCGGCGAAGAGAATTACTAAATTTACCAAGAATAACTCCCTGCTGTTTTTTTGCTCCGCCAAAAAAAACCGTCCTGATGGTATCCAGCAGCACAAAACAATCCAGCAATATCCCCATATGCTTCATATAATAGAGGTCATATTCAAGTTTGCGCTCCGCGTCCTCTGTCGTCGACCCATACCGATAATTAACTTGAGCCCATCCGGTAATGCCGGGTTGCACCATCACTCGCTCAGGAAAACAGGGGATATCCATGCTCAACTGATCAATAAACTCCTGACGTTCCGGCCTTGGCCCAACAAAGGACATATCCCCTTTTAACACCATCCACAGTTGAGGGATCTCATCCAGCCTGAACCTACGTAATATTGAACCTATTACAGTGAGACGCTTGTCATCTACTGAACTCCACCGCGGGCCATCCTCTTCAGCGTCCATTCCCATGGTGCGCAATTTGACCATATTAAATTGACGCCCAAAGCGTCCACACCGCATCTGGCTGTAGAATACCGGCCCACGTGATGTCAGCTTCACTGCAACCATGCTTAGAATCAGAACAGGCAGGGATGCCGCCAGGAAAAATAATGACACCAGTATATCGAATGCCCTTTTCAGTTTGCGGACATAAAAAAGCCTCGGTTGACCGGAGCATTGCAGCAACCACTCAGAAGTAACCAGCCTGAGAGGAACTGCTTGGAAGAACTCCTCACAAATATCTGCCAGAGAAAATACAGTTACTCCAGAATAACGCAGTCGCCGAATCTTACTCATCACCGCACTGCTCTCCAAGGTTCCAGGAGGGCAAAGCAAACAACTAATCTGATGTTTTTTCATTACCGCTTCTGCATCTTCCAAATTGCCAAGCCAATCATCTCGACCCACAAGGGAATACCCTGCCACGGTGATCATCCCGACAAATTCTGTATGGTGCTGATCAACCCCCTGTATCAGTCCCGCCTCCTGCTCGTGTAATTTCCGGGATGCCAGGCACGCCAACCGCTCTCTAAATCTTCCCCCTCGGCGAAATAAATACCAATGGTGGACAAAAACAAAAGCGACGACAAAAGGAACACTAATCAACAACACCCCCCTGCCTATACGAGCCGAATAGTCAATTGACCCGTACCCAAGCATAACGAGAAGACCAACACTAAGCGCGACTACAATAAGTGAATTTCGAACAAAGCGATTCCTGCGCAAGGCATACAGGGAATACAAGCCAGCTATATAAAGGGTAGCTCCCACTGCGCAAGCAGCGAGCAAGATTGCCGGCATGTAATCCATCAGTCGTGACGGCAGCCAAGTTTCGAAACGCAATGATGTTGCAAACACAAAAGCCGTTGCGACCAATCCAATGTCAATCATCAGATGCCGACAGACATGGGTCCAATGCTTTTGGTTTCTATGATCGTTTGGCACCTCTAGGGGAAAACACTTTAGCTATATTATAAACAACAGCCCCGAGGGATTTTTTCTTTTATCACAATTTCCGCACCTGACGCAAGGAAGAAATATGATCCATGGATTGATCTGCCTCGCGCGACCCTTTATCCTTGGCATTTATCAAGCAATCAATGATTTGGGCATATTTTTGAGCGCACTCCCCCCATGAAAATCGTGAGTCGCCAATAGCAGTTTGAGTTCGTGAATCAACTTGGTTAAGTTGCCTCACAATAGCACTGACATACCCTTTTATATCGCCAGTGGGAACCAGGCACCCGAGTTCCGGCCTGTTTACCAATTCCCCAATCCCGCCGACATCCGACGCCACAACCGGCAAACCTGATGCCAGGGCTTCGATGACCACATTGGGCAAGCCCTCATTGTGACTGGCAAGGCAAAGGCAAGCAGAAACCCCCATCCATCTGGCCACATTTTCAGAATCAAGAGGCCCGGTAAATACAACACGATCGGTTATCCCAAGACTTTCCGCAATCCTCGCCAATCGAGACTTTAACGGCCCATTTCCAATCATGGTCAAAATTACTTTATCGTCAATCCTCCTTGAGGAAAAGGCTTTCAACAAAAATTCCGGATTCTTAACCGGAAGAAAATTGCCTACAAAAACTATCACTTTAGCATCACGCGCCAAACCCAACTGTTGACGACAAACCTCTCTATCTCGAGGATAAAAAATCGATTGATTTACACCGTTATGAATTGAATGAACCTTACCGGAATCCGCTCCTGCAATTGTCAGAAGGCGCGCCAGTTCATCGCTTCTGGCAATAACCGCGCCACTTTTCTCCACTGCATCCATAATCAACTTCCTGCGCAGAGGATGCTTAATATATTGATGGGTGTCAGTTCCCTGGGTAATTAGAACCAACGGCACTCCAGATCCTCGAATAATGGAAGAAACCGCACATCCGTCAGGGTAAAGCCATGAGCAAAGAATACTATCTATACCACCCTGCCGGATAAGGCTAGAGATGGGACGCCTCAATCGCATTCGCATCAACCGATGATTGAAATGGCTTCCGAAGAAAGGCACATAGGGAACCTCAATGAAATGAGGCTGAAATGCCTTATCGATCTCACGTGGCATCAACTTAACAGATGTAGATCGGTAGAGTGAGGACGCCTTAAGAGATGGCCTAGGACAGATTACCCGGACATCGAAGAAATCACGCAACTGGTGCAATAAGGTTGCGTTATCCAGGCCAAGGTAAGGTGCAGTTGAATCAGGAAACAGGTTCGACACAAACAGTATTCGTGACTTCCGTTCTCCGATCCGGTTAACTGCTTCAATTTGCGGCACTTTATCCATCATCTAAGGCGCAAAGCCGCCGGCACGCCACAATACCCGATTGCTTCCATTCAAGACATTATCCGCCATCGCTCGGATATCCGTATTTCTCCAAGTATCCAGCAAGCACTTCATTCAAAATCTGTTGCTGGCGTTCAGAAAGGTCCTTTCGCCACTTACTCCCTGTATCGACTAGCGAGAATTTTTCCAAACTATGACTGAAGGACACGCTCTCCTGAAGCCCGCAAAAATTCAAGGTCTTCTCATATACCCCAACAGGATCCGAGCATAGCTCTTGATAATTCAAATCGAGCAAATTTTGATCAGGTAATTTCTTCTTGGCAGATTCAAAGGCATCCATGAAGATCTTCCACTGAATCCCTGCCAGTGCGACAAATGACCGCCCGTGAAATTCCCATTCCTCACGATAATTATCCGCCAGTTCACCCCACCTCCAGTTTTCAGGCCCCTGCCACCCTCTCCACCACGGCACATTCATAAACGAATTCGCAACGCTGCGTCCATCACGACCAAGGTGAATAAATTTAGCTGTCGGAAATATCCTGGCGAGCAATCCCACCCTAGGCCATCCTGTTATTTTCATTGATAGACGAGGTCGGCGGTGGGTGGTCACGACGTTAAGGGCGTTCCTAACCCTGTTCTTGCTGCGATCCGAAACATCTTCGGCAAGCAAGTCGCGAAATGGCCGCCTGAACCCGGGACAATGGTATTCCCAGAAGCGATAGCATTCCGAAGGATAAATTCGCCGCACCAACGAACCCGCAAATGGCCAATCCGCCATTTTCATAATCATCCGGCTCATCGATGGCCGTGATGGATTACAATCAGCAAATCCGGTAAGCCATGAAATTTGAGGATGTTCACACAGAATGCGATGGAAAATAGTCGATCCGCAGCGACCAATACCGACAATGAAAATAGGCCTATCCAACTGCATTTATACTAAAAACTATGGTTGAATCTCACGTTCGTTTAGTTCATTCATCGAAACCACAATATTCGGACCACTCCGCACTTCACAAGGGAAACGTTGCGTCGCATCATAGAATGCCTGACTACACCCTGACTTAAAGCGGTCATGCAATTCAATCACCATGGCATCTACGTCATTAATCCACGGCGACGAATTCTCCAGAACCTCTTTTTCAGCTCCTTCGATATCAAGTTTCAGTAAATCAATCTGCCTTAGGGAAAAATCTTTTATCAATTCTCCCAAAGTAACGGCGACAACCTCTCCATCACCTCCTGCAGCAACACGATACGCCCAGTTATCGTCTTTCGGGTTTACTATCTCCAACGTCGTTTGCTTAAACCAAAGGGCAGCATTCAGTGCTGTCACATTAGTATATTGCTCTGTATTCCGGCTTAGTAACTCATAATTAGAAACATCAGGCTCAATGGCTATTATTTTACAGTCCGGGTAGCGATTTGCAAAAAGCACCGATACAAATCCAACATGCGCACCTGCATCAATCATCAGTTTCGGATCCTGTGACAAGGTGAATCCATAATGACCGTGTAGAAATGTGTTCTCGAGCACTGAAATATCAGAAGTTCCTCCGCGGAGTACAAGCGAAGTTTTTACGGCAGGGATGCTCACCGTGATCTGTCTGCCAATCCTACGGTTCGCCCAAACAAAACTCAGTGCATCCCTCAACCCTAACCAAGAAATATAACGGAACAAGAATAGCGACCGTCTCTTAAGTCGCTTAACAGCGCGATAGAAAAATTTAAGCATGTAAAGAATTTAGGAATGCCTATCAATAATCCAGCGTAACATACATCTCATTCGGAATAACGGAGCCAGTCCAACCTCTCTCAACGAATAGAACCACGGCCAGACTAAGGCTGACTTGAGCAATTCCCACCACGCCCCTGAACGATCCCCGCAATCTCTTCGCATAAGGGCCACTTGGAAACGACGAATGGCGCCAACCTGTGCCCAAAAGGGGAAGTTTAGTGAAGTTACCACTCCTGAAGAACGCGCCTTGGAAATTGTGCGGATCATTCCCTTGCTTTGATTCGAGGCATGTGAGCTCATGTTCAGTCCGTGCACTCTCTTTCTCGACAAGGGCTCGGTCAGCATATATATTTTATAACTCGCAGAAATCCTTACCCACATATCGCGATCTTCCGATCCAAGGGCAGTCCCATATTCAGGATCAAACATTCCGCATTCCGTAATTACAATACGCCGAATCAATGCAGTTACGGGAAACCGATTCCTCAAAACAAGTTGCCGACAACTAATGTCAACATCCCCTGCAGGAGCATTCCCCTGGCTTCCTATCACATCACCCACGTCATTAATCTTGTTAAAGCTGCACGCTATTAACGCGTAATCACTGCTTAAATTTGAGAACGCATCATACATATGTTCTATGGCCTCAGGCTCAAGTTCATCATCAGCGTCAAGAAACAACAGAAATTCTCCTTTTGCCCTTCTAATTCCGAGGTTTCTTGCAGACGAAAGACCTCCGTTACTCTTTCGTATATAGCGTACACGACTTCCGAACGAATACACAACCTCTGCAGTGCAATCCGTGGAACCATCATCAACAACAATTATCTCAACATTGAGATAGCTCTGCACAAGGGCAGATTTAATCGCAAAACCGACGTAACCCTCATAATTGTAAGCCGGAATAATGACCGAAACCAAAGGTAACTCGGAAGCATCCCGTGCAATTTGCAGTGTGTCATCCACGGAAAATTCAGCCATCAGCGCATTACAATAATCAACGGTATGAATTTTTTTTGTGAACACGCCCAAATAATTCAAGGGCGCATTCTCACTGGCATGCAGGGTCGCGTCAACCTAACCCTTGACCGCCATCATTGTCACGCTGCGAAACACTCGAGTGCTAACAACTTTGGACAATCTCCGCGGCAACATGGCAACCAATCGTTCCGCCAATCTCCACAGCGCATTTAAAAGGGATCCTTTCCTCACCTTACCTCCAGCGTAGATATAATTGAAAATGAACCCATGACGATTCAATAATTCGGACATTTCCAGATAAGTCCACTCCTGGAAATGAAAACACTCAAGCTTATTGCCGAAATGTCTGGAAATATCGTGGGGGCCAGAAAATCGATGTGGAGTATCGAAGACGTATAATCCCCCCTCTTTCAATACACGAGCGGCATTCTCGAAGTGAGCATCTACATCCTCCGGATGTAGATGCTCAAGGAACTGATAACTAAAAACGACATCAATTGATGCATCAGGAACTTCTAGATTATAGCCATCGTAAATAATTAAACTGAAGTTATCAGGAACAATATCCGTGAGTGAACGCTGATCAGATATGTCCACAGCAATAACATTCTCTACACGGGAACACACCTCATAAGCCAAGCGGCAATCTCCGGCAGCAAATTCCAGAAACCTCAATTTGCAATCAAGATGTGGTTCCAAGATCTTCAATCTCGCAACAACCGCAGTGGAACTTTTCTCGGGCGTTTCACGCCGGACTAAGCGAGGATGATCAGGAACCCTTTCAAAAAGCTCGTCGTAAATGGAGGAGAATAACTTTGTGCGCTCTTCACGGTTCGAATTCCTCAATCTTCCGGCAAGTTCACGCTCAACTTCAAAATGGTTGCGAAGTTGATGTATTGTCCGGTTCTCTTTTGTTTTTTTGCCCATTGTGAATAAGCGAATTGGTCATGCATCGACGATTCGTGCAGTTTAAAAATTGAGCCATTAAAACTCGTCACTCCCGCTAGGGATCTCTTTTCCTGAGCATACAAACAGTCCATTTTCTTTCGTCATCTTTAAGGACAAACATCCAGAATATAACGCAAAAAAGGGCCGTCTGAATCGATCCTAACATTATTATCCGTGGGTAACTCGGCTCAAGCCAGCCCCTTAGCGCAAAATAAGAAACATACATTGCCCCGGCTATAGGAATCACTCCACGCAGCAAGGCTCCTAGATAGCAATTGCCCGCGACCTTTGAATGTGTGCACACAATTCGTGGAAATAAAATCAGGTAAACCAGCCCAAGATCAATCGCCGTTGCACAAGCAACCCCTTTAAATCCGAAATAAATTCCCAAAACAACACTTAACCCGATGTTAATAACACTCCCAAGGGCGGTCACCCTGGTCACATGATTATGTTTATTGAGACTGCTCATAAGGCTGAATGCAGGATATTGCATCATGAACAAAGCGTAAGGGACAACAATGATCAAAAATATCACATGCGCTTCACTGAATGCTCCGCCAATCCACCTTTCAATAAACACGCCCGCCTGCGTAGCAAAAACCGCAGCAATGAAAGTGGTAATTGCTCCACAAAGTCGCAGGCTCAGCAAAAAATTCTCCCTCATAGTTGACTCATCACCGGCTGCCTCAAGCCTGCTGAAAGCGGCAAGGAAGTGCCCGCCAAAAAGTGCATTGATAATATCTCCCGCTACAAAAAGAAATCGTGTTCCAATCGAGTAAAGAGGCACAACCGCCGCCCCTAATAATCCACCAACCAAATAAGGGTCAATGCGATCCTTCAAGGTAACTGATAACCTCATTCCAAATGAAGTCATGGAGTAGCGGAGCAATTCAGATCCGAGACCTCCGTCATTACCCTCCCTCCTGACATTAAGCTTTCCGATAAGACGTCTAGCGAAAAAATATTGAACAATTTGCTGGCCGAAGTCACAGGTCGCCACAACTAAGGCAAGCGCAACCAGTCCATATCCTGATTTTGCAAACCAGATAACAAGTGCACTTTGCACTAGAATCCGGGTCATCGATGCTCCGGCAATCACGCCATAGCGCAGGTAACTCTTGTTGATGACTTGGTATATCATCAACATGAAACGTAGTGCGATGCCCAGGCCGCAAATAACGATTACCAACTGTGCGTTAAATATTGTCTGCGAGGAATCAAAAAAAAGGAAGAGTATAAAAACTGCGAGGAATGTCAGAATCAAAGATGCCAATGCCACTCGACGGAAAAACCTGCGGCACGTAACAGCCACCAATCCAGTCTGGCCTTTGCCGTCCCCAATCGCCCTTGAAATAAAGCGTACGCTGGCAATTCCAACTCCAAGATCCAGAAGACTATAGTAGGAAAAAAATGTCATCAGCAGCAGCCAAACGCCATATTGATGTTCCCCCAGTCCAATGATGAGAACCGGCGTGACCAAAAACATTGCGATGAACCTGACTCCATGCTCCACCAAGTTCAGAGTCGAACTTCCAAGGAGCCTGCTACTCAAATTCATCACAAAAACCGGTTGTCTTACTGCACTCTACATCAACTGACACTAACCCGGAATCGCCTGCCGCGGATCACTGTATTAACACACGAAACACCCAGCAACTCGAGTTGACGAGTCATCCGCCATACAATTACTCAGTATCATTCGCAACACAAAGCTCAATACCTCACCGCAAAGTCAGCTGTTAATTTTTTGGAATTTGTCAATAATACGCTGGGCGTTATGTCTCCACGTATGCCGATTTAGAATATGCTGACGCGCTCGATTTCCCATTCTTAGGCGAAGATCGGCATCCGTCGCGAGCCTTGCCAGAGAGTGAAAAATTTGATCTTTATCCAGGGGTGTAAAAAGGAGGCCGTTTTCTCCATTATCAATGACCATTGAAATCGGCTCTGTTTGCGGAGCAACAACAGCACATCCCTGCGCCATATACTCAAAGAGCTTAATCGGAGACCGGTATTCGTTACTGTGAGGAATAATCGCTATATCCATTGCCTGTAAAGCCTCCGGAACACGACCATGCTCAACGACTCCGGTGAATGTAACTTTTTCTGCCATGCCGAGATCTTCCGACTTGCGGATCAATTTTTCATGTAGCGGGCCGTTACCAACCAGCAGAAGATTGGCGTTTATTTCAGGGCATTCATTACAGAGCCTGGCAAAAACCTCAATGAGGACATCAAGGTGATGCCACTCAACAAACCATCCAACAAAGCCAAGGTTAAACTTCCCATTTAATTTGAATTCACGAATGAATCTATCAGCGTCGGGACGATTTTCCATCATCTCATCATCAACCGCATTGCAATGGATCTGGATTTTTTCCTCAGGAATGTCATGCCGTTTGATAAGTTGCCTCTTCAGGTATGGAGACACAACGACAATTAATGACGCGCGATCGAATAACCTTTTGTCACACCATGCTGCAAGTGACGCCAGAACAGGTTGACGCCTTACGCGCTCATCTCCGACAAGCTCATTCACCTCAACAACCAGAGGAATGCCGAATTTACTTGCTGCAAATCCTGTAGCAAAAAGAAAAAATGCATGCCTTTCATAAATTAGCCCAAATTGTGCACTGCGTAGTCGGCGGGTTACCCTAAACCATGCGAATACATTGTAAGTGAGTTCAGTGATTTCAAAAAACAACCTTGGTAATCTCTCAGCAAGGATTTTCCAGAATAATGCACGTCCTGATTCCCTTCGATAAGGATCTGAGCCGGGATCGATACCACAGGGACTTGCGAAATGCACCTTGTTCCCAAGTTTTTCAAAAGCACGCGAGATTCCTGAAATATGGACCGATTCCGCTCCAACGCCCCTTGTTCTAAAACTGTAAACTATATTCATCGTTTTGACCTATGCCCATGTCCCCTCCGACTGGCAATATCTGTATTATCGATGCTTCATTCTCCTCCGGTTAAGGTGCACCCGTCCCCTCCAAACGGTAAAGCACAACATCCGCCTCAGTGCCCCCTCTTCTTGTCGTGGGAAATCTTCCCATCTCGATGAACTCAGTAGCATAATTGGCAACAACCTGTGCCGCGAGATCATGGTAACCGAACCGTTTATTTTTTGGAACTCCAAGATCAAGGGCCAGAAACTGCGCCACCCCGCTGGTCATAAAATCCCTTAACTCGGAAGCAGAATTGAAATTTGACCTGTAATTGCGGCCAAGCCAGTCACTTGAGGAAAGTTTCTTGCTGCCTCGGCAAACACGCACACCTTCCTCCAGTCGCCTATTAGAGGCAAGCGCTGAAGCGGCGACCATTGCCCCCTCTCCGCGCGAATCAGAAACCACAAGAAGCGTATCCTCTCCGGGAATAGCGCTTTTCTCAACCGCTTCAACAATTTCCCTGAACCCGTTAGAATTCTTCTCATTCAACTTGAAGCGCTCTATTCCTATGCCTGACACAAAAATAATTCCGAAAAGTAATCTCACAATAAGTGGCGCATTGCCTCTAAGCCTGAAAAGGCTCGTGACCATATAACAAATGCGCTGCGCTGCCTTGAACGCCAGTAACAATACTGCAGGGACAATCACCAGGAGGTATCTCTGCTCCAAGCCGGCAGGCACAACAAAATAAAATACCAATCCACTGAGCACCAGGGCAACCATCACAGCCTCCCCGTCCCTGACCGCACTTTTAGACATTGCTCGATTCAACGTACAATAAAGAATTTCCCCGCAAACCAGAATTAACAACAGTGGCCCAAATACCCTCTCCATTGCAGTCACAAAAAAAGGCACGGATTTCACAAAATAAGAACCAATTCCACCACCCATCACTCCTTCTGCTGTGATGTGATGGAAAATTAAAAGCCAAGGGAGCACCATGAAAATAACGACAAGTGGCGCAATCCAAAGTTCATAGCTTCTGAATTTTTGACCCTTACGAGTATAAAAAAGCGCGAAGACCGGCAACATACCCAGCAGCAACCCCGAAAATTTTGTGAGTATAGTGCATGCTGCCAACACTCCGAACACTAAGGAATCCACCCTTCGCCCACGATCCATGAACTTCACAAACGATGCTGCAGAAAGCAGGCATCCCGATAGCAGCAACATGTCCGACATGAATACCGATGTATAGCGTTGAGTTAAAGAAGACAGCGTGAATATTAATGCCGCACCCAGAGCCCATGCTCTTCCCATGAACATGCTTCCGAGAATAAATGTTAGGAGCCCGCAAAAAGACGTCACGACTGCCGCCAGGACAAGGATGGAAGCGCTAGAGACTCCAAACAGAAGCCAGACGCCGGTAACCACGTAAAATACAGGCGGGTAATGGCCTAGAGCAACCTTTGGATATGCCGCGTAATAGGATTGCGCATAAGCCAGCGGATTTGCGGACTCCAGAAACCCACCCGCAAGGTAATCTCGAACCATCAACCCGGTGACAACATGGGACGCTTCATCAGGATGCCCGCCAAAATCACTCGCGTAAGCCAGGTTAGCAATCTGCAAAATCACATTGATGGCAAGAAGAAAGAAAAACAGGACGAGCCCACGGCTAATAACCTTAAGTTGTTCTTGTTTTTCCCGGTGATACAGGGCTTGTAACATCGCGTTTTTATGGACTTACTTACACCATAGCGGGAATTGCCACCAACCGCCATATATGCTCTCATCACTCAATGTCTAGTGAAGACTTCTCTTCGGACGATAAACCGGAATTTGATAATTTCGCGGATGATTACGATGCTGCGCTCATGCGTGGCCTGCGCTTAACCGGCGAGTCGAAAGACTATTTCGCAAGAAAGCGCATTTGCCTCCTTGCCGAAAAACTGCAAAATCTTAACGCCGCAACCCAAACCCTCCTTGACTTTGGATGCGGCACAGGCAGCGCAACCCCGTTTCTTCGGAAACATTTAAATGTTTCCGAAATTACGGGCATTGATCCATCCGAGAAATCGCTTGAGGAGGCGCGCAAAACACACGGCAATGGAGACGCCAAATTTATCAACTCTGAAATTTTCACAGCAGAATCAGTCTGCGACTTAGCATACTGTAATGGTGTCTTCCATCACATCCAGACTGTTGATCAAATAACTGCCGCCACACAGGTCTTTGACTCCTTGAAGCCCGGTGGCTACTTTTCATTCTGGGAAAATAATCCTTGGAATCCAATGACCCGATTCATTATGAGTCGGGTTGCTTTTGACAAAGACGCAAAACTTATCTGGCCGAAAAACGCCCGGATGATTCTGCATGGCGCAGGCTTTGAAATAGTGAGCACTGATTTTGCATTTATTTTCCCTGCATTACTCAAAATCCTGAGGTTCCTGGAGCACCCATTGCGCAAACTGCCACTTGGGGGACAGTACCATGTGCTTTGCAGGAAAACCAAAGGCAGTCGTTAATACTAACTGCGCTTACGTCCTTTTCAGCACATGAATACCGAGAAGCCCTATGGCCAATACACTTAATTGACTTAAAAAATGCCCAGTGAGCATTAATATTTCAATAAGATTCAAACCTTCAAATCCAGAGCAAAACCATATCATAAAGATGCAGGCAATTACAGCACCTTGAATCCCAAATGTTACAATCAAACAGAAAAAAAGGATTCCTTCATCAAGATGAATCAACCGCTTTGTACACTGCATGAGCGGGGATCCTCCGCGAAGGTAGAGAACGCAGCTAAACACATAAAACTGTGCCCCCGCAAGACCGGCAAACAGCAATAAAATTTTACTGTGCAAATCAAAAACATTCAATCCCAGAAGATTCACGGGACCCACCAAGTAAGCTGTTAACTGCAAGGCGCTGGCTAAAACGGTCAGAATAATCCCAATGAATTCGAACAGCTCCGGGCGTTCAGAGAGGATGAAGAGCAAATGTCGCATGCCGTCCCTCCAAGTGCGCAAGTGCGCGGTTCTTCCTTCTGGACCTCGGCGGAGCCCAGAATTAATTTCAACCGTTCGCGCCTTTGCCTTAAGTGATTTAATCAACAACTCTGAGGCAAATTCCATCCCTGAAGAACGAACTTTCCAGCCGTCATAGGCACTTTTACGTATACACCTGAAACCGGAATTACAGTCACTAAGTTTACCCCTGAACAACAGGTTAATGAGCATTGTCAGGATTGGTGTTCCCAAGCGCCTATGTAAGAATGGCATCGCTCCAGCCTCAACATCTCCAGTCATCCTCGAGGCTATTGCCATGTCGGCATTCTCTTCAACAGCCTTCCTGTATAAAGCAAGGGAATGCTCATAACAGTAGGTGCCGTCAGCATCCGCAAACATCACATGTCGACCTCTGGCTGCTTCTATCCCACTCTTAAGCGCAGCTCCATAACCTCGACGTTTCACCGGGATAATTCGTGCTCCCAACTCAGATGCAATCTGAGGTGAGCGGTCACTACTGCCGTTGTCAGCAACTATCAATTCATAGTCAAATTTCTCACCCGCCCCATCAAGGGAATTACGGACAGCGCGAATGCATTCTGCCAGTGTCTGTTCCTCATTTAAGCAGGGGAAAATAAATGTTAGATCCATGAGTTATATCTCCTGCATACTTGCTTTCACTAATAAACCCAAGGATGTTATTGCAATTACACCAAAGAACCCACCCGAATTGCTGCGAGCGAGATGAATAATTTGGGTAACTCTACAAGTATGCAAGTCGTCTTCTGGACTGCGCTTTTACTACTGGGCTACACCTTTCTAGGGTATCCACTCTTAATGCGATTCCTGGCTAGATTTCGCCCCGCCCAGTTCACTAAATACACCTGCCAGAATTCCCCACCATCGGTGTCGATATTAATTTCTGCATTTAACGAGGATGCCGTCATTAAAGCCCGAATAGAAAATCTCCTCGCTTCTGATTACTGTAATGAAAAAATGGAAATAATACTAGTCAGTGATGGCAGCACTGATGATACCGTAAAAATAGCACATTGCCTCAAGCATCCAAATCTCAAGATCATTGACAATCCTCACCGGCAAGGTAAGGCGGAGTGCCTTAACTTGGCCGCAAAGGCGGCTAAATCTGAGATTTTGATTTTCACTGACGCTCGTCAAAATTTTGCACCTGACGCCATTGCGGAACTTGCCATCCCATTCTTCGATCCGGATGTTGTCGGCGTTAGTGGAGAACTGCTCATTGCCCCTTCAAAACCAGGATCGCTGAGAGGTCTCAGCAGTTACTGGAAAATGGAACGCAGGCTCAGGAATTTCGAGGCACAGTTCTGGTCGACCATAGGTTCTACAGGAGCCATCCACGCAATCCGTGCCAGTCATTTCACACCACTGCCAGATGACACAATACTTGATGATGTCGTCATTCCAATGCAGGCGACCAAACAAGGCGGGCGAATAATTTTCTCTAGAACAGCCAAAGCCTTTGACCCGCAACCACTGAATTCAAAAAGAGAAAAAATACGTAAAATACGAACTCTTGGAGGTAACTTCCAGATGCTTTTCCGCTATCCCCAATGGCTTGTTCCCTGGGGACATCCACTATGGTGGCAATTAATTTCCCATAAGTATCTGCGGATCCTTGCTCCAGTAATGATTATTGCCTGTGCAGCAAGCAACGTGACACTATTGGCCTTTCATCCGATTTACGCAGTTCTCTGCAGCATACAATTCACGATGTATATGGCTTCCTTCCTCGGATTATACACTCCCCTTGCACAGTTCCGCCCATTCTCACTAGCTGCAAGCTTTGCGTTTCTCAACGCCATGAGCGTTGCCGGGCTCTTCTATTTCTTTTCATCAGCCAAGCGAAAAGGCTGGTGATTATCATTACCAGCCAAGTAAACGCTGCAAATAACTACAGACGCAGCCAGCGTTTACTGTGCCAGAATGAATCGTGCGCGCAGGAACACCCTTCCCCCGTCAGCAACGGCTTCCTTGACCCTGAAACTCATTGTTTCAGTGCCATCATTATTATTTATTACTCCGACCAGAACGACTGTATCAGCTTCCTGACTCCAGTTAACCGGAGAATCACTCAGCTCCACAACTAAGCTTACATCGTCGGCGCCCAACCTTCGTCGTATATCAAT
Source organism: Verrucomicrobiales bacterium (assembly GCA_029940475.1). Classification (GTDB taxonomy): domain Bacteria; phylum Verrucomicrobiota; class Verrucomicrobiia; order Verrucomicrobiales; family DEV007; genus CACIUL01. The sequence continues at coordinate 99,301 of JAPYUT010000004.1, forward strand.
GGCCAGATAATCAGCATTGATACCCTCAACCTCGAATGATCTTACCTCGGCAAATGGAACCAACCCGGGTGAATGATGAAAAGGGTCTCCACCAAGGGCGTATTCCATAAGATGATTTAGCCCGTCCCCATCTTTATCAAGATCATTAGCAAATCCACCATGCAGGTTATTCCAAGAGCTGTAACTCAATGCATCGCCATCTCCGGGATTCCCGTTCAAGGCAACACTGCTTCGCCACCTCTCTGGCGAACTTAGATCACCCACCAGCCCGGGGTTAATAAGAACCAGCGAGTAGCCATCTCCATCAGCGCTTTCCGGCCATGGAGAAGCGTCATTATAAGTTAAATTAATTACTTCCGCTTCATCCGGCCCGACTATAAGGAGTTGCTCGCCATCATTATCCAGATTGCCCGAATACACTCCGGCAATAAACATCCCGCCACCGTAGCGTAACTTGAAAGCTTCCAGGTTATTGACAAGCAACAGCCTTTCTCCCGGAGCCAGCACCAGGCCTGTTGCTTCTGATCCAAATTCAAACTCAATCCCTGCGCTGAACTGCAACCCTGTAAGGTTAATGTAACGTGACCCGATATTCTGCAATTCAATGAACTCGAAGTCCTTGCGCTCATTAAATCCCTCAGCCAATTCATCCTCTCCAGGCGAGGATGGACGGTAATGAATCTCTGAAATAATCAAGTTTGAAGCATCTGCCGGCTCAGTATCGACCATAAATGTCGCCCTAGTAAGGGCGCTCCACTCATTACCATCCTTCACACGTGAACTTAGGGTGGAAATACCCGGACTTGTAAGCAACAGCGGGCTTGACACCACGGTTTTAACGCCGGTTAACTCAAGATCGAAGCTGATATCGGAACTACTCTCATCACCTTGTTTGATTTGAACCGCAATCGTGTTCTCTCCCGGCACGAGCAATTCCGCGGAAAGACCATCGAAGCGCTGGAAATCCTCGCTTGCCGTGTCAACACCTCCCACAGTGTAATCATTGTAACTCATGTCTGCAGTCATGTTTGGACTGCGAAATAACTCGGCACCGTTGAGGTAGACAGTTGCCCCGTCATCATAAAGTAATCGCAAGTTGATGCCAGTTACCTCGGACGGGTCCTCCACATTGAATGCTCTACGGAAATATGTCGTTGCATATTTATTGCTCGCATCACCGCCAAACTCCAACTCGGTAGCCTCATCATTATCACCGTAGCCGAGTTGCGCAGGTCCGCTTTCCCAACCCGCGTCATTGAACCCGGCATCACGCCAAGCAGTCCCCTGATCGGATCCGTCATCAAGGTATTTCCAGATTGCTCCCGCCCCAAGCAATACCTGTGTCGTTGTATTCCCCTGAAAAATCTTTGCGCCCTGGACCACTCCCCCCCCGAGTTCCCGCGGATCACCGCCATCTAGAGTATAATAAATCACACCCGGACCCCCGGAAATAAATACCTGCTCGTCACTTGAGACGAATCCGCCGTGTTGATTGAATTGCGGAGGATCCATGCTTGGGTACCAACCAACTCCACGGAACTGGTTAATTATTGTTGGAACTCGACCGGTGATAAAGTTTCGAACCCCCTGAACCGCGCCCAACCAGACTTGCCTTGTCCGACTGGTATTCCCCCATCTGGCGGAATGTGCGATAATCGCAATGTCAATCTGAGACGCCCTCCTATCAACACGTGCAATCCCCGCGGCATCCGTCAACAAACCTCTATTATAACAGTATCCGGCCACCCGATCGGCAAAGAGCATCCTGTATTCAAGATTGTCCGACGCCAAACGCTCATGCAATGTATGGGGGTTAAAGTCATTGAGTGAACTGCTTCGCGTAAAGGGAGTCACCATATTATTCTCACCCGTGCCAAGTGAATGCTCACTGTCATGCTCGAAGAATTTGTAGCCATCGGGATTGAGGCGATTGAAAATCCCGAAATAATTATTGGGCCGCGGTTGAGTATAGCGTGACCCAGGCCCATCCCGATCTCCGGTGTAGTAGGTTATAATCATGTAGTCGATCAGGTTCTCCATATCGACAAGCCGTTCATCGGAGAAATTCGGAGATCCGTCCGGATCTCTGCCCTGCACAGCAAAAAAATCAGCATTGGAGTTGAACCCCGATTGCCATTTCTCCCAAAGTCTCTGATATGAGGCCCTGTTGCCATCAGTCAACCCGCCAAATGATTTCACCACGTCATAATCGTCCTCACCACCCCCGAAATAAGTTTCCCCAAAATTGGCTTCGGCTCTCTCGTCTATCTGGAACATTCCCCAGTAGATACCGTTAAGATAGAGGTGCACCCACCTGCCCTTTTTATAGGAATGTCCCATCTCTCCCTGCAAATCTCGCGACCAGGTATCCCTGATGAAGCTGTTTTGACTGGTGCCGCCCATTGCCCACGAATAATTTTGCGGCCCCCTTAAATCGAACTTATCAAAGACATCAACCCCTTCATCGCCAAAAAGTTTATAATTGAGTCTTCCATTGCCGTATTGACCACGGAAAAACAAACGGAATGAATGTTTAGGATTCTGGGTTCGTCGTGAGAACCCGCCCCGGATTCGAAGTCCGCACGGCGACTGAAATCCTTTGTCATTGCCGTCAGGATCAATCCAGCCCGGGGGGTGAATGAACTCAACTGATGACTCACGCTCCCAGGCAATGCCATCGGAGCCTGGATTTGAGTAAATGCCGGTTGAAGCGCTCGTCAGGTTAGCCTGCTCAGTAACGATTGAAATTGTCGGTAGAGACATGAGCGCCTCCTTAGTGCGCTCGACCCCACCTATCGATGCGTTCGAGTTGTTTACAATCGACTGGTTCATCCCGTATTGATAAGACTGGCCATTAACGCTGCCACTTGGCCAACCGGAAGGCGCTGATGAGGATTGCCTGATTACATCATCAAGAAATAAATAGGTGTGAGTGTCTACATTAGTGGGGTAATACCCCGACTTAAATGCCGCTGCTCTCAATGTTGTTGTCGCACTCACGGCAAATGGCCCATTGTAAATGATCCCACTGCCGGCAGTTGGCTCAGAACCGTCAGTTGTATAGCGAATTACCGCCCCTTCAGTTGCAGTGGTAATCACAACATCTACCGGCTCATCGAAGAATCCCCGATCCGGGTCAAATTTTGTGTCTGACACTTTGCCGAGGCTGGAAATCGCCAAGTTCGGCGCCCCCGGTGTCGGGGGATCAAAAAATCCATATTGAGAGCCGCCGCTCGTGTCCTGGATATCGGTCACCAACTCTACGCCAAGAAGGAAATCCGAACCGCCGGCTGAAGTGTTCATTGCATGAACCGCAAGCACGTTTTCCCCATGACGAACCGCACCGACATGCGCGGAAATATCTACACTCAGGGGCGCCGCTATTACGGTCGCGTCCCCGCGCGAACCGGATGCAGCGGAATCGTAAAGCATTGGGTTTTGCCCATTAAGTTTCGCAACCTCCACGCCGTTGATATAGGCAACATATCCATCATCAATGAATATCCGTAGCTGCGCTGACACAATGCGGCGATCAACGGAATTAAAATCAAATGGGAACCTGAAATATCCGCCAGGATTAACCCCTTTCATTTCTGCAGAAATATTGGTCGCTATTACCGACTCCAATCGTCCGCCACTTGACTCAAACCCGACAGGTTGAGCAACAGTGCTCCATAATGAATCGTCAAACTCAGAGGCGGGTTGCTGCCAACTGCTGCCAAGGGAGTTGTCGGTGGGAATTAGATAATTTACCTGCATTTCTGATGGTATTAGCACTTCGCTCTCAGGAACTCCCCATGTCCCTGTGCCATAGGATAGCCCGGCCTGCTGATTGGGGTATTCCGGCGCAATTTCTGAAACTACAGTTAATCCATCCTCAGCGATCAGCCCAAGATACTCACCATCCGCGCTAAGTTGGAAATTAGTGTGCAACTGCCCCCCGGGGACTCTCTTGTCCTTTCCTGAGGCAAAAACCACAAGAAATCCACCTGGCTCGATAACGATTCCGGGAAATTTCCACTTGGCAAGATCCCCATCATTGTCGGTCAGGTGCCAACCGGAAAGATTAACGGCCGTTGTGTCCGGGTTGTACAACTCAATCCAATCCGATAAATCACCATCCTCATCCACCAATGAGGATTCATTCTCTGCCATTATCTCGGTAATGCGCGGCGCACACTTTCCATGCGATGACAACAAGCAGAATACACAAAAACCAATTACAAATACACCTCGGGCGAAAGAATAATGCATAGCAAATAATCATGGAGGGGATTGCCTCCTGATTTTCACACAAAAGGACACCTGCCGTCCATTGTCAACGATTAGGCAAAACATGACGCGTACAGAACATGCGAACTATACGCTGACTCGATCCTTCGATTTTCAATAAACCAAAGGTCCCACCAGAGCTTACAGACAACCGGACCGGGCCAGTAATTTCGAATTCAGGATATTGTTTTTCATGATTAATAGTTTAGGGTTTATTCACATGAGAAAATTCGCTTTTATCCTCTTTCTCTGGAGTGTCGCGCTCATAACTCTCGACGCGGAGGAAACAACCCAGCCAACCAAGACGAAACAATCCCCGTTTCTTGAACTCAAGTCACTGGAAACTGAACCTGTCGCACCGATATTCAGCCCGGACAGAAATCACATCTGGAACAGGCTCCACGGTGCCCTTTTTGTGCGAACTGACAAAAACGGACAACGATATGGGCACAACTCAGTTGACCCCCTGCTTTGGCCCGCAACCTCTGAATTCCTGCTGCACGGGGATAGTCACCGCAATGCCATCGCATTGCTCGACGAATTTATAACTCATGGCGGAGAAAAGTTAATACACTCACCAGTCAAGCGTGCTGTGCTGCAACATGACCTCTGGGCCATCTTCGACTGGACGGCAAACGCCCGCAACCCACTCCCCTTTAGCGGGGACAATGTAAACCCCCCGGTAATTCAGGAAGCCCGTAAAACCCTGCGCCAAAGGCTGGCTAAAATCATTTCACGTCTGGCTCTAACCGACAGGGAGATTGCAACTCTCCCTGATAATTACGCGACAGCCGTTGACTCAAAGATATTTGCCGCGCACTACTCTGGGAAAACTACCGAATCCACATTTCTTCCTGAAGAACTCCTCAATCCGAATGGCCCGTGGGTCTGTGTACGCGGCGCACTATCCGGACCCAGCGCACCCGTCCACATGAGGTATTACCGCGGCAGATCACCTTTTCTTGTCTACCTCAAGCTGCCCGACGGCAGACAAGCAACACTCAACTACCTCAAGCAACTCAACACACATTGCGCGACCTCCCTGAATACAACTGCCTGGGAGAAAAACATGCCAACCTTCCCGGCAGGCACAGCCGTGGCGCTGGTTCGTCAAATGGCCGTTATTAATCACGCGGGAAAAATCGCTGTCACCCCACTGTCACAAAGTATCCAGTTGCGCGTCTATCGGGAAGTTGGCGAACACGTCAAAGATCACAAGGCCAGTCAGGCTGTCTTTAAATTCACCCTCAATCGCAAGGCCCTCTTTACAAACAACGCCGGAGGCCTGACCCCCGTATCTCCGGATGAAAAAATAGGATTATCCCTTGTATACAACTCCGATTATTTCGAATCAAAATCAGGCCTTCCTGGCCGAACGATAATGCAGTCATGCATTGATTGCCATTCATGCGGCGGAGCCACCGTTAAAAGCATCTTCACCTTCAAGCAGGATGACTGGGTATATGAATCTCCCATCAGTGAGGAAAAACTCCGGCTGCTGCCAACAACTGCGCACATGGAAAAACAACGCGCCATCCAATGGAAGTCCCTCCGCCATGACTGGGGTCTACTGCAGGGATGGCTTGAGACCCAGTAATTAATATATCCTGCTCTCACACCTGCCTGCTCAGGCAAGGTTCAAGCTACCGGTACTGTCCCCTATCCTGGTTTTTCTAACGCCCATCGTTTTCGCCATGGTAAGCCACAGGTTTGCAATGGGCGTTCCGTCCGGTGATTTAATGTGGCACCCTGGATTAATCGCTCCCCCGGCTCTCCCGGCGATAACTGTCGGCAAATCCGTATAGACGTGGAGCGAACCATCACTAATTCCCGAGCCGAGGGTAAACATCACATTATCAAGCAGTGTCCCCTCGCCTTCATTAATTGAATCCATCTTGATGACAAGCCGGGCAAACTGTTCAACGTGGAATTTATCAAGGGCTTCAAGTTCACGGCGCACCCTTTCATTCCCCTGCCCGTGCGTCATGCCATGATGGTCAACGGGCTTGTTGAAGAGACCGTGAACCATCAGTGGCGACCCCCACCTCTCGGGAGCACTCATGAGCGTCGCCACCCGGGTAAGGTCACAACGCAGTGCAAGTATCATCAAGTCACCCATGACCTGAATGAACTCATCACGGGCCATGGCCTGCCACGGTTTGGACGGAGGTGATATGTCGAGTCCGTCGATTTCTTTCTGCCTCTTTGTCACACGCTCAATTTGCAGCTCAACCGTCCTCACAGACTCAAGGTATTCGCCGAGCTTTTCACGGTCACCTTTTCCCAGTTCATGGTCAAGGGACTTGGCATCATCAAGGACAACATCAAGGATGCTCTTGTTCGCGGCATGATCTTTGACTGAAAACAACCGGTTGAAGACTTCCCGCGGATCTCGCAGCGAGCGGGCAACATGCCCGTGTCCATACCAGGAAATATTGTCAAAATAGACCGACTCCCTGTTGTCCTCGTATGGATTACAACTCAACTCAAGGGAACGAAAAGCGGTATCTTTGCCAACCTCGGAAGCGATAATCTGGTCAATGGTCATCTTCAGCGGGTAGCCTGCCGGAGACAATTCATCCGGAGCCGCGCTACTCAGCCAGCACGCACCTGCCTGGGCATGCCCATCAGTGCCGGCAACCTTGACCCTGTCGAGCTTCGTAAGAAGGGTCACCTTGTCACGAACATGCTGAAGAGGCTTGAGGGTTGGACTCAGATCGTAACCCCTGCCGGTTGATTCCGGATGCCAGGAGCGCTGCACCACGCCGTTAGGCATATAGAAAAACGCAACACGCACCGGGGTAACGGCTCCAGGTTCAGCTTGCGATCTCTTACCCATGATCTCAAGAAGCGGGAGCGCCATGCTCACCCCCGCACCCCGGAGGACGCTGCGCCGTGAAAGATTCCTGCTGCGAACCTTCATTGATTTACTGGATTTTGTGCCATCGCCTTGTGTAGGAAAGGATAACTTGATGCAACTGATTGCACTATAACTGAAAATTGCCCCCGCGTCGCCATTGCATCGGACAAAATCGCATCAACTGCCGGCTTGTCGGCAAGTTCAAGCTTTCGCCCCAGCGCATATGCAAGGAGATGCTCGGAGAACCCCCTTAAAAACCACTCCGGGTTCTCAATGATTGCATCCTTCAACCCAACAGCATCTTCAAACCGTGACTTTCCGAAGAGCGTTCCGCCTGCATCAATAGGGAGCCCGGACCGGTAGGAATCACGCCATCGTCCAACGGCATCATAATTCTCAAGGGCAAACCCAAGTGGGTCAATCCTCTTATGACATGAGACGCAACTTGGGTTCACCTGGTGCTCCACAAGCCGCTGTCGCAGGGTTTGCCCGGAAGCTTCAATCTTTGCGTCATCCGCCTCAATCTCAGGAATCGTGTCGGGAGGAGGAGGAGGAGGGCGGTTAAAGATGACATCCGCAACCCACGCCCCTCGTGTTATTGGACTGGTTCGCAATGGCGAAGCATTCATTGCAAGCGTTGCCGCACAGGTAATGACTCCTCCCTCCCTCCTGCTGTTCACAGCTTGACGGGTATAGACAAGGCTGTTTGTGCCAAACCTACCACGGTTGCCCTTGCCCTTGAAGGGCACGCCCGGTCTGTACCAACTTGCCATGTCAGTTGTTCGGTATGAATAATTGGAATCAACCAACAACATCACCGAACGATCTTCCACCATGATGCTCTCGAACAGTAGCAGGGGTTCCGCCATGGTCTGCAGCCCGAGCTTCCACTGCTCACAGCCAATCCTTGAATAATAGAGCTCGAATCTCTCAAAATCCGGAACCGCTGTGATGAGCCGGTCAAGTCGCAACCACTGACGCGCAAAATTCTCAGACAGGGCCTTGCTCCGGTAATCCAGCAACATTCTTTTGACCTGGTCCCTGTACACATGCGGATCAGATAACCGACCCGTCCCGGCAAGGGCTAGTAATTCACTATCCGGAATACTGCTCCACAGAAAAAAAGACAACCGGGTTGCCAGTTCATAAGTATTCAACGGGTCGTCATCACCCTGCTTTCTTTCCAGCAGGTAAAGAAACCGTGGGGAAGCCAAAGCCGCTGATGCCACCTCTTTCATAGCCGGCTCAAATCCACCCCCGGCACCAACCGCGCGGGTAAACAGTCCGAGGTAACGTCCGAGAGTGGACTTTTCCAGGGGTGACCGAAATGCTTTCTCAAGAAAAACCGAAATCCGCTCCTCTGCAAGCTTGCTCCATTCATTGCGCGGCAGCCCCCTCGGTTCACTGAAAAAACCTGCTGTTAATGCCGAGTAACCATCAAACTCAGGACTGCCCAGCAACGCACGCGCAATCCCCAGAAAGCTCTCCATTAATATTGGCGAAAAGCCAAGCTGATCTCCACGATTGTTAAAGCCGTGCTCCGCCTGCAGGTCAATTGCAAACGGCGTAACGCCGGTCAACAGGTGCTGCTCAATCTGGTTCTTGCCGAGTGCACGATTGCCAACGTGCACTGAATCCGGGAACTTACCGGAAGCAGGGTCATAGTATTTGCGAAAGGAGCGTATTACCTTCTCCGGCAACGGATAAACATCCCCTTCCAACTGCAGTAAATCACGCACCGAATTATTATACTCATACCGGTTCATTCTTCTTAAAGTCACCGGTGGCAGCGTGTTCTCTTTGCGCAGATGATCACTGATTGCCCCTTCCACAAAATCACGCAACGCCTGATAGTCCGCCTCCTTCGGCGAAAGTTCATCATCAGGGGGCATCTCGCGCATTTCCAGGACTGCCAGGAGTTTCTTCGCGATCACCGGGTCGGATGCATATGCCTGTGCCGAAGATAACCTCACCAAATCCACCTCCCCTTTAACTTTGCCTTTCTGCCCATGACAACGATGACAGTATTTGGCGAAAACAGGCTGGATCCTCTCAAAGCTTACCTGCCTGCGCGGCGATTTAGGGACATGCACGGGAAGTGCATCAACTTTATCCGCTTTCTTCCGCTCAAGAGAAACTGCACGGACAAAATCAAGCCCCAGCAGGAATTGCCTTCCTCCCTTTGCACGAGCTTTGCCGTTTGCTCCGGTCAGGGTGCATGTCAGTTTCTGCAACCCCTCTTCAAGGTACATCTCCCCGAGGTCTACCGGCTCTGAAAGTTCAACTTTCTCACTGAACAAGTCCACCCCATCGCGAACTGCCTTGCCGTTGATTGCAACGGAAAAGATACCGTAATCCGGAGCCCTCGTCATCTGCAGGGAAACCATGTAGCGACCTGTGCCGGGCACGCGAAACCCTGTTTCCATCTTTTGGCCGGATTCACCAAGCCAGAGCAGGTGGGCATCCCCGCTCCAGTTCGGCCCAAACCCTTTCATTCCCTGCACCCGTGATGAACCCTTCAGTTCAAGAGATTCACCCTCATAAACTCCGTTGAGCGTAACTGATGCCTGGCGACCCCGCACCGAATGGTAATCAAAGGATTTCGCTTCACTCCAGGCGACTGCCATCAACACCATGGCGGGACAAATGAAACAAGGAAAAATACTCACCCCTTCAATATGACCGCTGCCGGACTTCCCGTAAAGAGCTCATAAACAACGTCCTGCCCCGTCGAATTGTCAATTCGACGGGACTTACTACGGGTAGCAAAGAAGTGCCTTCACCACCTTTCGTCCTCTCACGCACTCAAGGGCATCTTCAATCTCGCCAATGCCAAAGCGATGACTGACAAACTCCTGCCCGGCAAGCTTTCCGGCGCGGATCCAGTCACACAGTGGCACCTGTGCCTGCTTCTCAAAAAGGCGCGTAGGCCACTGGTGGACAAATATATTGTAATTAAAGTCCGCCAGCCTGTTGTGCACGGTAAACTTGTCCAATCCGGCATAGAATCCATAGACACACATCGAGCCACCCCGCTTGAGAAGCGGTAAGCCAGAGTCAATTAATTCAGGTTTCCCCACTGCATCAATTACAGCATCAAGTTTCACTCCATTCCTCGCTTCAGTAATGCCGGAAATGACGGGGTCATCACGCTCAAATACTGCATCAGCACCAAATGCAGTCGCAATGCTGCGTTTCTCCTCATGACTGTCAACCAGTCCAATCCAGCCAAGCCCGAACAATCTTCCCAGCTTAACGAAACTCAAGCCAACCGGCCCTCCCCCGTAGATAAGAACATCGTTGCCTGGCTGAAGATGAAAATCACGAAACGCTCCAAGCACTTCACGCCAAGTGCACAGCAACACTGCATCCTCGGGATCAATATCCGCAGCTACCGCAGTTTGTATCTCAAATACCTCTCCCCATCCGTGAGCCTCATCGGCAACACCATCCTCAACCATTGCCTCGTGATCGTTGACCAGCACATATTCACAAAATCCACCCCAGCCCGAAGAAAGGCCATCAATTCCAAGTTCAGCGTCAAGCACCAACCCGCTGAGCGCGCGAAACCCGACCTCAAAATTACGTGCCTTGCCACCCGTCTCAACTACAGTGCCCACACTTTCATGCCCCAAGGCAAAGGGAAACGCCTTCTCCATTCCAGGAAAGTGCCCCGCCACAAGTTCACCATCAGTATTGTTACAAACGCAGGCAACTTCGGTTTTCACAAGTGCCTGATACATCCCGGGGCTTGGCACGGGAGTGTCGATGATGTTTACTTTTTCCGGGGCAACGACAGCAACAGTCTTCATTTTCAATGCCCTCTTCTAAGGCTTAGCTAACGGCACATTATCAGTCAATTCCACCTGAAACCAAGATTTCCAGTAAATCAAATCACGACATTGCTATTATTAACTAAAGTCAAAGTTCATATTGTTAACAATTAATATTGACCATTCATTCGCGAAGAATTAAAAAACACAATGCGCTCAACACGAGAACAAATTACCGACACGCTGCGTGCAGAAATATTGTGTGGCGAGTGGTCCAATGATGAACCCGTCCGTGAACATGCACTGGCCAAGCGCTTTGGTGTCAGCCGTGGTCCGGTTCGCGACTCCCTGCTGCAACTCTCACAGGAAGGAGTGCTCATTTACCAGACCAACAAAGGTGTGCGCGTCAATACACCGCCCGCTGAGGATCAGAGGCGATTATTACAATCAATGCGACGGCAAATGGAGACATTCTGCCTTGATCATTGCATCAACAACTTCACCAAGGCGGACGACAAACAACTTAAAGCCATATTAAACCGCCTCACCCTTGCCTGCAACCGCGGCAGTTTGAGCGCGATTGCTGATAATGATCTTGCCCTTCACCGGCATCTGGTTCGTCGCGCTTCATATGAACTGGAAGCTGTCTGGCTGGGCATTACCTCACGTCTGCTGATGGATTATTCGCGAATTGATGAGCTTGATGAAATTGTAACTGAACACGCTGCGATTGTTGAAGCTGTTTGCAACCGTGACCTGAAGGGCGCGCAAAGGGCATTAATCGCAAATATCATTTAATGCGTTCCATCATATCTATTTGCTTGGCATTCATCCTTGCCGGGGAATTGGCCGCCTCACCGAATCGACACAAGCAAGGGGAACGCCTTTTTTCTTTGAAGGTTTACCCTATGCTGAGCAGCAAGTGCTTTGCATGTCATGGCGAAGATCCCAAGAAGGTTAAAGGTAACTTGAATCTTACTTCACGGGTCGGTTTGCTTAAGGGTGGAGAAAGCGAAGAACCCTCACTGGTTCCCGGCAAGCCAATGCTCAGTCCGCTTTATCTTGCGGCGACACGTGCCCATGAGCCTGATTGGTCCGTCATGCCTCCAAAGGAAAACGATCGCCTCAGCACCGAACAGGTCACAACTCTAAAGCAATGGATTGAACTGTACGCACCCTGGCCGGAAGAGGAGGTTCGATCCAAATACATTACCGAGGACCGGTCCAAGCTAATTACCGTTGAAGGGATGCTGGTCAAGACCAGCGGCGGACTATCCGATAACTGGACTTATCGCCGTTACAAGCCTGCGGATTTGTGGGCTTTCCTGCCCGTCATTAAACCTAACCCGCCGAAAAGCGCCTTGGATAATCCCATTGATGCCTTCATTATACATAAGCTCAGTGCGGCTAATTTTCATCCCGCACCGCAGGCCGACTTCCGCACACTGGTCAAACGTGCTTACCATGATCTCATCGGATTGCCGCCGACCCCTTCCCAAATTTATCAATTTCGTCTCGCCTGGGACAAAAATCCTCTCAAGGCTTGGAGCAAGCTCATTGACGAACTTCTCTCCAGCCCTCATTACGGTGAACGCTGGGGACAGCACTGGCTTGATGTAGCCCGCTATGCTGATACCGGCGGTTACTCCAATGACTATGAACGATCCAATGCCTGGCGTTACCGCGACTATGTCATCCGCGCCTTCAATGAGGACAAGCCTTACGATGAATTTCTGATTGAACAAATTGCCGGGGATGAGATCTGGGAAAAACAACCGCAGGATAAACGCGACCCGGAATTACTCATGGCCACCTCTTTTTTGCGTATGGGGCCTTGGGATCCGGCCATGACTCTCGCCCCACAGGCACGGCAGATTTACATTGATGACGTAGTGAACTCCGTTGGTCAGAGCTTTCTCAGTACCACTATGCGCTGCTTCAAGTGCCACGACCACAAATTCGATCCCCTGCCCACCCGCGATTACTACCGCATGTATGCTGTCTTCGCCGGCACGCAGCTTGCCGAGCGCCCGGCGCCCTTCCTGAAGGTTGAAAACCGTTCGGGCCTTGCCCAGAAAAAGGCGATGACTCAACGTCTATGGAATTACGCAAAAACCAAACACAATGAGCTTCATCAAAAACAAGAGGCCGCCGCTCGAAAGTGGTTTAACCAACGCGGCAAGAAGTATCTTGACGAGAATGCACGCAAGAAGTTACCCGACGAGGAAAAGCCGCCGCGTCATGTGGGCCTGTCTCCTGAGGAACAAGGACGATTGAAAGTGCGCATGCAAGACGAATGGATTTGGAATCGCCGTTTGGAACGCTACCAGCCCTTGGTACAGGGAGTATACAATGGCCCGATACCAAAGAGCCTCAATGCACGTTCAATGCGTATGCCCAATAATCCCGGACAAAAGGTTCTGCCGGCAAGTAATATCCTTTTGGGAGGATCACTGGAAGCCCCGGGTGAAGAGGTCCTTCCAGGGGTATTGAGTGCCCTGGCGGTTGCGGCGTCTAATAAAGCGGAAGATCATTATCAAATCTCTAGTGAGATTAAGGGGCGCAGACTGCAACTGGCCAGGTGGATTGCTGATTCAAAAAACCCACTGACCGCGCGTTCCATTGTGAACCGTGTGTGGCAGCATCATTTCGGAAAGCCACTGGCTTCTAACCCGAATAACTTTGGAGCCAAAGGCGGCAAGCCCACTCATCCTGAATTACTCGACTGGTTGGCGGCTGATTTTGTGGAGCACGGTTGGAAATTCAAACGGCTACACCGAATCATTATGAGTTCAGCTACCTACCGGCAAAGTGGAAATCATCCGCAAATGACGAAGCTGAAAAATGTCGACCCTGACAACAGGCTTTTATCCTATCGTGTACCCCGCCGCCTCACCGCGGAGGAACTTCGGGATAGCTTGTTGCAAACCACCGGTGAATTAAATGTGACACTTGGCGGGCTTCCGGTGATGCCTGAAATTAATATGAAAGTGGCCTTGCAACCGCGCATGATTCAGTTCTCGCTTGCGCCAGCCTACCAGCCCTCACGCACACCAACTGAGCGTAACCGCCGCACCATCTATGCCTACCGGGTTCGCGGCCAGGCGAACCCTTTCCTTGAACTGTTTAATCAACCAAACCCCAACAATTCCTGCGAGCAACGTGATTCAGCAGCGGTAACTCCGCAGGCCTTTACTCTATTTAACAGTCAGGTCACCAGTGACCGCTCCATTGCCATGGCACTGCGGGTGGAAAAGGAATTTAATACGCTGCACCTGCAGGTAAAGCGTGCCGTGCAATTGGCCTTTGGCCGCGTCCCCGACCAGGCGGAATGGCAAAGACTCAAGCATTACGTGACCAAGATGCAACAATACCATGCAAAGCATCAACCTGAGGAAGTGAAATATCCCAAGTCCATTACCCGTTCACTGGTGGAGGAACTGACCGGCCAACCTTTTGAGTATGAGGAGATTCTCCCTGCCTTTGAAAAATACGTGCCCGATAAAAAACCGGCCGATGTCAATGCCAATACAAGAGCCCTAGCGGATTTATGCCTGCTGCTTTTTAATTCCAACGAATTTATTTATGTCTACTAAGATGCAATTTGCTTCATGCACACGCCGCGATTGCCTCTACGGTCTCGGCTCATCGCTGGGCGCATTGGCCATGACCGACCTTCTCGCCAAGGAAGTCAAAGGCCCCCTGGCTCCCAAGAAACCAATGCATGACCCCAAGGCCAAGGCGGTGATTATGTTGTTCATGGAGGGCGGCCCCAGTCAGGTAGATACTTTTGATCCGAAACCAAAGCTAAATGCCAAACACAAGTCGGAATCCAAACGGTCTGCAGGATTAGCTACCGGTTTCCGTTTTTATGTAGGTAGCCCCTTCAAGTCACGCAAAGTGGGTCAGTCAGGCTTGGACATGAGTGAGCAGTGGGTGCACTTGCCAGAAGTTGCTGATGAACTGTGTAACTACCGTGGGTGCCAGGCCGAGTCATTAAATCATCCCGAGGCACTCTTCCACATGAATACCGGCAGCCGATTGGGAGCTGACCCGGCATTGGGTTCATGGATAAATTACGGACTCGGGACCGAAAATCAGAATCTCCCCGGATATGTGGTCATGAGCGAAATGGCCCTGCCGCAGGGCGGTTCGCGCAACTGGAGTAACGGCTTTTTGCCGGCGCATTTTCAGGGCACGCGTTTGCGCCCGACAGGTTCACCGATTCTGGACTTACAAGCCCCCGGACATAAAACCCGGAAACATCAGCGCAAAGCATTGGATGAATTGGCTTTTCTCAACCAACGTCATGCCCTGAAACACCCCGGACATGACGACCTCTCCGCTCGAATGGAGAGCTATGAACTTGCCTACCGCATGCAAGCCGAAGTGCCCGAAGTCATGGACCTCAAGGATGAGCGGCCTGCGCTCCGCGAGGCCTACGGAATGAACGACAAACATACCGCAACTTTTGGTCGCCAATGCCTCATGGCCCGCAAATTAGTGGAAAAGGGAGTGCGATTCGTGCAGATCTTCTCCGGGGGGTGGGACAGCCACGACTACCTTGAACGCGGTCACTCCTCACGGATAAGGAGCGTGGACAAGCCGATGAGCGCACTCATCAAGGATCTCAAGGAACGGGGAATGTTGGATCAAACACTCGTTGTCTGGACCGGTGAATTTGGACGCACTCCGGACAACAACCGTCGTGGTGGCGTCTACTCACTGGGGCGAGGCCACAACATTGACGCAATGACTATGCTTCTCGCCGGCGGCGGCGTAAAGAAAGGCACCATCGTGGGAGCAACGGACGACATTGGAGCTAGCGCAACTGAAGTTGTGCATCCGATCCGCGATCTTCACGTGACTCTGCTCCACCTGCTCGGACTGGACGACAACAAGCTCACCTACTTCCATGGCGGTCGCTATAAACAACTTTCACAATTCGGGGGCAAAGTCATTTCCGATCTCATCGCTTAATGATTCGTGTAATGCCATTACAATACATTATTCCTTCCGTCTCAATGCCAATATCATCATTGTTCAATGCATGTCGCATAGCACTTATCACTGTAATCCTGCTGCTTGTCATTGCTCCTGAACACACGCAGGCATCTCTCGGAATTAGCGAGTTTTCCGCCAACAGTTCCGAATCCTTCCCTGATGAGGAGGAGGATTTTCCTGACTGGATAGAGTTGCACAACACGGCAAACACCAACATCAGCACAAGGGGCTATGCCTTGACAGACAATCCCGATTTGCCGCGGAAATGGCCGATGCCTGATACTATTATCGCTGCCGGTAAATACC
Organism: Verrucomicrobiales bacterium; assembly: GCA_029940475.1. Lineage (GTDB taxonomy): Bacteria > Verrucomicrobiota > Verrucomicrobiia > Verrucomicrobiales > DEV007 > CACIUL01. The sequence goes on from JAPYUT010000004.1 coordinate 115,516, forward strand.
TTGTTGTCTTCGCTTCAGGAAAGAATCACATCACTCCCGGCGAGGAACTCCACAGCAATTTTTCACTTGGTAACGAAGGCGAATACCTCGCTCTCACCGGTCCTGAAAGCGACGAACCTGTTGATGAGTTCAACTACCCAAAGCAGTTCTACGCAATATCTTACGGCAAGAATGGATACTTCTCCATGCCCACGCCTGGAACAGTAAATACACCGGTCAGCTATACAGACTACGTGCGTGACACAAACTTCAGTTCAACCCGCGGACTTTTCGAGAACCCGTTCACCCTGGAAATTTCAACAAATACATCCGAGGCAAAGATTTTTTATACCACGGACTTCACGGTCCCCTCTTCGGATAACGGAACACTTTACACCCAGCCTTTATCCATCACCACCACAACCGTCATCCGAGCCATTGCAACTGCCCCGGGAATGGTAAGCAGCAATATCGACACCCAAACTTATATTTTTCCGGAAGACGTAATCAACCAACCCGAAACACCGCAAGGATTTCCCCGAACCTGGGGCATCGACAACTCGACAAACAATGGCAACACAGGATTGCCCCGTCCCGCCGACTATGAGATGGATCCGGACATTATAACGCAGTTTGGTGCACAATCCGTTATAGAAGCCTTGCGGCATCACCCCACAATCTCTCTCATCATGAAACCCGATGACCTGTTCAACGAGAGCAGCAACTCTTCAACCGGCGGCATTTATTCAAATCCCTATGGCGGAACAGGCAACCAGTTCCTGCCTGGATGGGGAACGCCCCAGGAGTGGGAACGTCCCGGCTCAGTTGAATTCATCAACTTCAACGACATCGCCGGCAAGCAGGTTGACTGTGGCGTTCGCATCGCCGGCAACTATGCCCGTCATCCCAACCGCTACAAACACCACCTGCGCGTCACTTTCCGCCGTAAATACGGCCCGGCAAAGCTGCAAGCGCAACTGTTCTCCCGGACATCGGTCAACACCTTTGACGATCTCATCCTGCGCGGCGGTAACAGTGAAAGCTGGACCTTCCCTGGAAGTTCCGGCAACGGACCCGGGACAAGGGGAAACGTCCAGTATATGCGCGATCAATTCTACAAGGATTCGCAAGTCGCAATGGGACATTTATCCGCCAACCAGGAATATTTCCATCTTTATATCAATGGCCTTTATTGGGGATTCTATACGCTCATTGAGCGCGTGGATGCCCATTTCCTCTCGCAGCACCTGGGGGGAACCGAGGATGACTACGACGTATTCAAGCAAAATAATGTGCTCAGTGACGGCATGCGTGATGACTGGGAAACAATGTATGCAATCTCCCGCTCAGGACTTTTCGGCACGGCAAACTACAACGCCATCCAGAACTACCTCGATGTGGACAATCTTATCGATTACGTCCTTTTTAATTTCTACGCCGGAAATGTTGACTGGCGCAATAACTGGCGGGCAGGACGCAAGCGAGCCGCAGGGGAAGGCTTCCGATTTTTCATGTGGGATGGAGAAAGAGGCCTCGGCGATCAATCCGGAAACTCAACTTATACCTTCGATTCAACAGGTCGTAACTGGAACTACCACGCCACCGAACTGCACCAGGATCTTACTTCAAACATCGATTACCGCATGCGTTTTGCCGACCACATCCAGCGCGAACTTTTTAATGACGGATCACTCACTGCGAAAAACTCCAAAGCACGCTACAACGCAAGGGCTGATGAAATTCGTCCCTCATTAATAGCCGAATCAGCCCGCTGGGGTGATCGTCAGCGACCAAATAACCCGTATACTATCGAGAACGAATGGAAAGCTGAACTGCAATGGCTTAATGACGTGTTCTTTGCGCTTCGAACCGATGTCGTAATGAACCAATTCAGGGGCAAAGGACTTTACCCGGAGGTGCCTGCCCCCACCCTCAATGTTCATGGGGGCCATGTTGAAAAAGGGGTTCCCTTACACATCACTTCGGAAAGCACCTCGATCTATTTTACCACTGACGGCAGCGACCCCCGCCTCAGCAGGGGCGCAGTGAATCCCGCGGCGCAAATCATTTCCGGAGGTGGTGGTGAAGAAACAGTGCTTATCCATGCCGGGGGACCATGGCGTTATGATGATTCCGGTAGTGACCTCGGTGCAATCTGGCGAGATCCGGAATTTGACGACACCCTTTGGAGTAAAGGCAGCGCACCGCTGGGTTTTGGACTGATCAATGGCACCACACTTGAGACAATTATCAACCCCTTGCGCAATATCACCGTTTACTTTCGTCAGAGTTTTGCACTGAACCAAGCCGCAACGCTCACAGCCGCCAACTGCAAAGCACAAATCGACGGCGGTGCAATTATCTACATCAATGGCACGGAGATGATCCGTGACAACATGCCCAGCGGTGCGGTTACCTACTTTACAAGATCATCCAGCGATGGCAACGAGGGCGATTTTGACAATTTTCCATTCTCCCCGCAACTCCTTACTGAAGGCACAAATACAATCGCTGCCGAGTTGCATAATATCAGTGCCGGCAGCAGTGACATGGTTTTTGATCTGAGCCTTTCGGCAGTCAAGCCCTCAGGTCCCACCATGATCATTGACAAGCCCCTCACAATTCGCGCACGCAGCTATGAAAACGGGGATTGGAGTGCGCTCACCGAAGCCACATTCACTACCGGTGCTGCCGCAGATCCTGAAAACCTTGTGATTTCGGAGATCCACTACAACCCCGCAGGAACAAGTGAGGACGGTGAATTCATTGAATTGTTTAATATCTCAGATACCCAGATCAGCCTTGCAGGAGTTCGCTTTTCAGCAGGTATTCATTACGAGTTTTCCGCACAACAAACGCTTGCTCCCGGCGAACATCTTACCCTGACCCCCTCGGAATACTCCGGACAACTCGACAACGGGGGCGAAACCATAACCATCCTGGCCGGGGACGATTCCATCATCCGTGATTTCCGTTACGATGACAGCGCCCCCTGGCCGGCCAGCACTGACGGAACCGGCTACAGTCTCGTGTTGGCAAATCCCGCTTCCAATCCTGACCACAGTCTCGCCCAAAGCTGGCTGCCAGGCAATGTGCCGGGAGGATCGCCGGGCACTGATGCCCGTATTTGCTTTGACGCAACGCCCGGGATTGATGCGGTTGTCTTTTTCCTTGGAAGTTCCCCTTTCACCACAATGCTCGAGGGCGATAACGTCATTGTCGGGATACCCAGAATACTCTCGGCAAAAGGCGCTGACGTCTCAATCGAGATTTCCACCGACCTTGAATCCTGGGACGCCAATAAGGCAATCTTCCAGGGTTACAGCAGCCACAATGGCAATACCTCAACCATGCTATGGAGCTTTCCCCAATCCCATCAGACTGTCTTTGCCCGCGCTCGTATTACATACAATGGACAGTAATCCTGAAACGATTTGATTGCCTGATAGACACGCGACGCATGCTTCGTTGAAGACTTGTGATTTCAGACTAGTTTTTATAATTAATGAAACAGGGTTGCCCGCCACGCTCCGTGATTGCCACGCTACTTAAGGCGGGATTTGTCATTTCCAGCGCCCTCTGGCTACCATACAGGGATCTGCCGGCACAAAGCACCACTCTTAGCTTTAACCCGGTCACTGAAGGAGTGCAGTGGAACTTCACCACTGGCCCGGGCAAAATCGAAATCGACTGGACAGGGGGCGGCTACCTGCAGCATTTCAA
>JAPYUT010000096.1 GCA_029940475.1 Verrucomicrobiales bacterium
GATCTGGTATGGCACGCCGCACAGCCCCTGGATGGCCAAGGATGCCGACAAGAAACCCTTTACTGAACTAAGCGCCAAGGCCCGGGAACATTACGGCGAACTGGTGGCCATGGACCGCAGCATCGGCACCTTGAGAAAAGGCCTTCGTGATCTTGAAGTCGAGAAGAATACCCTTCTCTGGTTTACCAGCGACAATGGAGGTTTGCCCGGCTTCAAGCCCTCCACCACCGGCGGCCTGCGCGACTTCAAGGGAAGCATGTACGAGGGAGGCTTGCGCGTGCCGGCCATTATCGAGTGGCCTAAAGTCATTACAAAACCGCGCATCACAAAATATCCGGCAGGGGCAGTTGATATTTTTCCCACCATCGCGCAGGTCGCGGGACTTCCCGCCTCCGCCATGCTGCAGCCGCAGGACGGCCTGAGCCTGGTACCGCTGCTGACCGGGGAAATCGGCCCGCGCAGCAAACCGCTTCCCTTTCACAGTCGTGGTCGCGCAGCACTGATCGATAATGACTACAAGATTCTTTCCTTGCCAAAGAATCCCAAGGGCAGGAAACCCGCCCGGATGGAACTCTACAACCTCACCAAGGACAGCGCCGAGTCCCACAACCTGATCAATAAGGAACCGGAAATCGCAAAACGCATGAAGAGCCGGCTGCGCATGTCAGTGAAATCCATTGAGGCCAGTATAAATGGCAACGACTACCCGGAAGGAAAAGTGAACTCGCCGCAACCGCCACGTATTTTCTGGACCGAGGTGGAGGCCTATAAGCCTTACTTTGAACAATGGCGCAAGCGCCCCGAATACAAGTCACGCATCAAATGAAATCCCGTCTGTTTATTGTCCTTTTCCTGCATTGCCTTCTCTGTGCCGCCCACGCCGCAGAGAAGCCGAACATCATCCTCATCTACAGCGACGACCAGGGTTATGGTGACGCCTCGTGCCTGAACCCGGGTTCAAAATTCAGGACCAGCAATCTCGACCGCCTGGCACGCGAGGGGCTCACCCTTACTGACGGGCACTGTTCTGACACCGTGTGCACTCCCTCGCGCTACGGCCTGCTCACCGGGCGCTACAGCTGGCGCACAAAACTGAAACGCGGGGTATTCGGTGCCGAGCGTGACTGCCTGATCGCCGATGGCAGAACCACCCTGGCCTCAATGCTGCGCGACAACGGCTATCACACCGCCATGGTCGGCAAGTGGCACCTCGGTATGGACTTTCCCGGCACAAAGCGCAAGCGGGACTGGTCACAGCCGGTCAAGGACATGCCACTGGACAAGGGCTTTGACTACTACTGGGGAATTCCCGCCTCGATGAACTATGGAGTACTCGCCTGGTTTGAAGGCCGTTACGCCAAGGTCCCGCCAAGCCTCAATACCCGCAAGAAACCCAACCGGATTGCGCTCAGCGACTACCGCATTATGCCCCCCTATGAGAAACAACCTGTCAATGAAACCGACCTCGAGGTGGCAGTTGATTTCATTGACAGTGAATGCCTGACCCGCTTCACCAACAAGTCCATCGAGTGGATCAGGGGCAAGGCAAATGACGCACGTAAAGGCAAGCCGTTCTTCCTCTACCTTCCATTCACCTCGCCTCACAAGCCCGTGATCCCCCTGCCGGAATTCCGCGGGCAGGGCAAGGCCGGCGCCTACGGAGAGTTCATGATCGAGACCGACCACCATGTCGGGCGCATCCTGGAACTGCTCGATCAGGAGAAGCTCGCCCATAACACCCTCGTTATCTACACCAGTGACAACGGGCCGGAAACCACCTGGGAAAAACGCGCCGAGAAATTCTCCCATCAAAGCAACGGTATCTACAGGGAAGGTAAGCGCTCTATCTACGAAGGCGGTCACCGCGTGCCTTTCTTCATCCGCTGGCCGGCAAAAGTCAAGCCGGGCAGCACACTCAATTCCCCGGTCTGCCAGACCGACCTGCTGGCAACCCTGTCGGAAATGTTGGGGAAAAAACTACCCAATAACGCCGGCGAGGACAGCAACAGCTTCTATGCACAAATGCTGAACCCAAACACCGCGAAAGAGCGTCCACCGATCATTCACCATTCAAGCCAGGGCCGGTTCGCCATCCGTAAGGGGAAATGGAAGCTCATCATGGCCGGCGCAAGGAAAACGATGAAGTCACAACTCTACGACCTTGCAAATGATCCCGGGGAAACGGTCAACCTCATCGGGAAACATCCTGAAGTCGTCACTTCCCTGACAGCCAAGATCACCGAAATCATAAGCAAAGGACGCTCCTCGCCGGGAACGCCGGTGAAGAATGACACCCCTCCATGGCCCGATCTTGGATGGATGAAATAGGTCCTTCCCTGCCCAAGTCCTGCACCCATTCGCTGATTCGTTTTGCCCGCCACTGACCACCTGATTGCATCCGCGCAAGCTCTCTTCAGCAAGGTCTTCGGCCGGGCACCTGTGCTGGGCGCATGTGCCCCCGGACGCGTCAACCTGATTGGCGAGCATGTCGACTACCAGGACGGGCTGGTCGCCCCGCTTGCAATCAACCGCTACGTGGTCGCGGCGGCAGCAGCCATCAATGAACCCGAGGCGAGAATATGGAGCTCAACCCGCAATGCGCCTCCGGTGGTTGTTGACCTCGAACACGACACCCCGCTGGAGGCTGACAATGCATGGGCCAACTATGTTTTCGGGGTCATCGCCGCTTACCGCGAGGCCGGGCATAATCCCGGTGGCTTTGAGATCGCCTTTGACTGCGACCTGCCGGCGGGGGCGGGACTCAGCAGCAGCGCGGCACTGGAATCGGCCACCGCGATAATCATAGAGGGCCTGGCAAATATTGAGCTGCCGGCCAAGGAGCGCGCACAACTCTGCCGGCAGGCCGAGCACGAGTATGCCGGCGTCCCGTGCGGCATCATGGACCAGTTGGCAGTGAACTGCGGACTGGCCGGCCATGCTCTCGCCATCGACTGCCGCACACTTGATATCTCACCCTTCCCCATGCCCGGGGACCTGGCTATGGTTGTCATCGACACTAAAGTTAAGCATTCCCTCGCCGATGGCGAATACGCCCTGCGCAAGCATGACTGTGAGACCGCCTCAGAAATCCTCAGCGTGCGGACACTTCGTGATTCAAGCATCGTTAAAATTCAGGAAATGCGCGATCAACTCGGTGAACAACTCTACCGCCGCGCCCATCATGTGGTCTCCGAGATCGCCAGGGTAAAGGATTTTACCGCGGCCATGAAGTCGGGCAATGCCGCTTTCGCCGGGTCACTGATGAATGCCAGTCACCTTTCATTGCGCGATGACTATCAGGTAAGCTGTCCTGAACTTGATACCTTGGTCGAGATTGCCTGCAACCTCAATGCAATGGGATCGCGCATGATGGGCGGTGGCTTCGGCGGCAGCACCATCAACCTCGTCCAGTCCCCTCATGCAAATCACTTTGCCGATCAGGTGGTGAACACCTGCCGTGAGCAGCATGGCTGGATCCCCGAGGCATTTGTCGTTTCTGCCGTGGATGGTGCTTCTTTCACGAGAACTTCATGACATAATAGCCCCATGTCCTGCACACGACGCCCGTCCCGATGAAACCACTGCCTTTCACGCTCACCTTTTTTGCCCTTTGCTCCGCAGCAATGGTCAATGCCGCTCAACGGCCCAACGTTCTGCTGATCCTTGTTGACGACCTCAAGCCCGCACTCGGCTGTTATGGCGACAAGCACGCCAAGACGCCCCATATCGACAAGCTTGCTGCCCGCGGCAGTCGCTTTGAACTCGCCTACTGCAACCAGGCAGTCTGCGCCCCCTCACGCTTTACCCTGATGCTCGGCTCGCATTCAACCTCAACCGGCCTCTACGGGCTGGGCAGCCACCTGCGCAAGTCCATCCCTGATGCCGTGACCATGCCGCAGCATTTCGCCAGGCACGGCTACCGCACCGAGTCTCTGGGCAAGATATTCCACATCGGCCACGGTAATGAGGGTGACCCGGAATCATTCTCCATTCCGCACTTCAAGGACAAGGTCATCGAGTATCTTGACCCGGAAAGCACGGATGGCGGCAAGCTTACCCGTGAGGAGGCCCTGTTCACCAACCAGAAACTCGGGCAGATCAGGTCACTTCCCCGCGGCGCAGCCTTCGAGTCACCCGTCGCCAAGGATGCCGACTACGCTGACGGCCGGGTGGCCGCCGAGACCATCAACAGGCTGCGGGATGCCAAGAAACGCAGGGAGGAAAACGGCACGCCTTTCTTTATCGCCGTTGGCTTCGTGCGCCCCCACCTGCCTTTTTCCGCCCCGAAGAAATACTGGGATCTCCATGACCCCTCGACACTGCCGATGCCTGAATATGAGAACTTGCCGAAAAACGCCCCGGCAGTGGCCGGTAAACGCGGCGGGGAAATCGCCGCCTACAAGCCGGTGAGCGCCGGTAACATTGGCCCCGGGTTGAAACGAAAACTGATCCACGGGTATTATGCGAGCACCAGTTATGTCGATGCGCAGATCGGCACGGTAATCAACGAGCTGGACCGGCTTGGCCTTGCAAGAGACACCGTCATCGTGCTCTGGGGTGACCATGGTTTTCACTTGGGGGACCTGGGCATCTGGACCAAGCACACCAATTATGAGCAGGCCAACCGGATTCCCATCCTCATTGTCGCGCCCGGCGTGACCCGTGCGGGAAGCTCAACACGCCAGCTTGCAGAAAGCGTGGATATCTTTCCAACCCTTGCCGAACTTGCCGGGCTACCGGCTCCCAAGGGTCCGCAACCCATCGACGGTATCAGCCTGGTCCCGACCTTGAAGGATCCCGCCGCGCGCGTCCGTGACCATGCCTTCCATGCCTACCCGCGGGCGAAGCTTGGCAGGGCAATCCGCACCGAGCGATACCGGCTGGTGCAATGGCAGCGACCCGGGGAGCCGGAAAAAAATGCGCAATACGAGCTTTATGATTACCAGGACGATCCCCTCGAGCGCGAGAACCTGGCGGCCAAAAAGCCCCGGGTAATGCAGGATCTCAAGACTATACTCGCGAGGTATCCCACGCCATTCTCAAAGGCAAAGAAGCGCAAGCAGGCAAAACTCCCGCAACCAGGATCAAAGAAGATCCAGACAATAGAGGGGATCGCCGAACGTTTGAAGACCGGACCATCGGTGCATACCGGGAAAGGCCAGGTCTGGATTGACCTACCCGACTGGCCCGAACACGTTGTCGGCAAGCGCGTGAGCGTTACCGGCAACTTCGTCGAGCGCAAGGATCTGCCCGTCTTCATCGACAAACCCGGTGAACCCGTTCGTGCCGGGATTGCATTGCCCGAGGGAACTGACCTGGAAAAAGCCCGCACACGCCAGGTGTTGAGCAACATCACGTGGAAGCTGGCGCAATAAGCCGGTTGCTCGCCGTCGCGCAATTGTTGAAGCTCTTTCACCGGGACTGATTTCATCCCGGCCAAAGAATTCCCCGGGCGTGGACGGGGCCAATTGTTCTGGTTGACTACCGGCCCGCTGCATATGCATGCTCTTCCATATGCAAAAACACTTTCTCCGCGTTGCGGCATTTTCTTTTTCACTCGTCCTGCACCTGCACGCTGACGTCAGTCTCCCGGCAATCTTCGGCAGCAACATGGTGCTGCAACGCGACCATGCCAATCCTGTATGGGGCTGGGCGGAAAAGGGGGAGAAGATCACCGTCAGCATCGGCGGCCAATCCCATGAGGTGACCGCGGCAACAGACGGCAACTGGCGGGTCACCCTCAATCCCATGCAGGCGACAAACAAACCGCTCACTCTTTCCGTTAAAGGAAATAACGGGCTGCAATTTAAAAATGTCCTGGTCGGCGAGGTATGGCTTTGCTCGGGACAATCCAACATGGGCATGAGTGTCAACCGGGCTGAGGACGCAGACCTCGAGATGATGTCCGCCAAGCATCCCAATCTTCGTATCATCAGTATCCCCCAGCTCGGCACCCAGGAGGCGCAAAAGGATTTTAAGGGCCAATGGGAGCCGGTGACACCCGCCAACGCAGGCGACTTCTCTGCCGTTGGGTATTTCTTCGGGCGCCAGGTTCACCGCAGCCTGGATATCCCGGTGGGCCTGATTGACAACGCATGGGGAGGTTCAGCCTGCGAGGCATGGATCCGGCGTGACCTGCTGGAGAAAAGCGAAGCGGCGAAACCCTACATGGACCTGTGGCGCAAGACCGAAGCTGAGCATGACCCTTCTGCGGGCCTGGCCCAATACGAGCAGCGCAAGGCCAAGTGGCAGGAACGCGCGAAGAAACTCCGCGCAGAAAAGAAAGCAGTACCGAACCCCCCGAGAAAACCACGCAACCCGCTCACCGGCCAGCACCGGCCGGCCAACCTCTACAACGGGGTGCTCAAGCCGGTCATCGGCTATGGCATACGCGGGGCCATCTGGTACCAGGGCGAGAACAACTCAAGCCGGGCCAAGGCCTACCGCACGGTCTTCCCGCTGATGATCCAGAACTGGCGCGACGACTGGAAGCAGGGTGACTTTCCCTTCTACTGGGTGCAGCTGGCTGACTTCCATGCCGAGAATCCTGAGCCTGAGGACGATTCCTGGCCCGAATTGCGCGAGGCCCAGAGCCTCACCCTCGACAAGCTGCCCAATACGGGAGAAGCCGTCATCATAGACCTTGGCGAAGGACGCGACATCCACCCGCGCAACAAGCAGATCGTGGCCCGCCGTCTCGCCCGCCTGGCACTCGCCAGGGACTATGGCCTGAGGATTCCCCACCAGAGCCCGCGCTTCAAGTCACTCGAGATAGAGGACGGCAAGGCCATCGTGTCTTTCGACAAGATAAGCGGAGGTCTCTACAGTTTCGATGCCAACGATCCCAGGGGATTCGCCATCTGCGGTAAGGACAGGAAATTCGTCTGGGCCGAGGCTCGCATCAAAGGGAAAAGCCAGGTCGAGCTCTGGGCAGAGGGCGTAAAGGACCCGATTGCCGTGCGCTACGCCTGGGCCAACAACCCGGTCTGCAACCTCTATGGCAAGGACGGAGCCATCACCCTCCCCGTCACCC
>JAPYUT010000035.1 GCA_029940475.1 Verrucomicrobiales bacterium
TTGCTGATTTGTCGGATATCCTCCCCGATGGAGCAAAGGTGGAGAAACTTGGCGGAGGGATGAAGTTTACTGAGGGACCGGTTTGGTTTCCCTCCCCGGGCAACAGGCTGGTATTTTCCGATATTCCCAACAGCAGGCAAATGGAGTGGAGTGATAAGAATGGGCTTAAAGAGTGGCGCAAGGTGGAGCAGTCCAACGGCAACCTGCTTGATCTCAAGGGACAATTGCTTTCCTGCCAGCATGCCGGGCGCAACGTAATTTCCACCGCGGGGGACGGATCAATCAAGGTGCTTGCTGACAGGTTTGATGGCATGCGTTTTAATTCTCCCAATGATCTTGCCATCAGGTCCGATGGCACCATCTGGTTTACCGATCCAAGTTACGGGTTGCGCGGACGCAAGGCTGAGATTGATGGCAAGTGGGTTTACCGCCTGAAACCTGATGGCAAGGTGAGCGTTGTCTGTAAGACTTTTGATATGCCAAACGGGATCGCTTTCTCACCGGGGGGTAAGCGCGTTTACATTGCCGACACCGGCAAGGTTGGCAAGATCCGCGCTTACAGGGTTATCGAGAAAGGCCTGCTGGGTGACCCCGAATTCATCATTGATATCCGCTGTGACGGGATGTGCATCGACACCAAGGGCAGGGTTTACACCACCTCTGCGGGAGGAATACACGTCTTTGATGGCAATGGCAAAAAGCTGGGAGTGATTGCAACCCCTGAACATCCTGCAAATGTCTGTTTTGGAGGGAAGGATTTCGATACCCTCTTTATTACTGCGCGCACTTCCCTCTACAGTGTCAGGACAAGGGCAAGGGGGCATGTCGTCACCGCTGCCCCCGGAAAGTAAACTCCTTCAGGAGAAAGGTTTTTTCCCAAACTAATCTTCGCTGTGATGCTATTGTAACCCGTGCGCTTGGGTGCGGTTAGAAATTTTTTTCTCAGGAGAGGAACTCTTGCTGAGAGACGTTTTGGCATTGCCCTGCTCCTTGTGGTGCTTGCCCTTGGGATATTTCTGGCACGCGCGGGTAGAGAATGGCGGGAGGCGGTTCCCGATCGCCGTGCGGTTACCCACGAGCGTTTTGAGCGGGAGGGACTGCAATTCGACTCGGTGCAGGAGCGTGACCGGGCAATATTCAAGTCAATCAAGGTTCATCATTTCGTGTACAGCGCCATGTATTGGGCTGCAGTCATCAACCTGGTGATTTCCGGGTTGCTGTTTTTTACACGGCGCTGGTGGTGCGGCCGGGATGTGAAGCCTTTACCGGGTCGTCCTGAAGGAACCGGGGCCAGAAGATTCTGGATCTGGGTATCGGTGGCAGTTGTAATTGCCGCAGGCTTACGCTGGACCCGCATGGATTTGAGTCTCTATAACGATGAGGCATATAATTTCCAGCAATACATCCACGGCAAGGATAAAGCTGACCGGCAGGGAAAGATCAGTTTTAGGAGAGCCGGGTGGGAGGAGACCCTCTGGGAGAACAAGGCAAATAACGGGGTGCTTTTTTCCGTTGCTGCCCGGTTGTTTGATGAGGCATGGCGCCCGGGTGACGGGTCAACGGAAGGCTCGGTTAATGAGCGTGCATTGCGCGCCCCGTCCCTGATTGCCGGGTTGTTGTCGATTGTTGCAATCGCATTGCTTGGGCGTGGGTTGTTCAGCCCGGCAGTTGGTCTTGCCGCCGCGTTTGTACTTGCGCTTCATCCATGGCACCTCAGGTACAGTACCGAGGCGCGCCCTTACGCCATGATGATCCTGCTGGTGATCCTTGCCATGCTGTGCCTGGTCATTGCATTGCGCAATAACCGTTGGCGCTGGTGGTTGGCCTTTGCGGGGTGTCAGTTTCTCTATATGTATACCTTTTCCGGGGCTCTGTATTTTGCCCTGGGAACCAATGTAGCGGCCCTTATCACCATCATTGCACGTGGACGGGCCTGGCGCAGTGCGGCAATGGGCCGACTGGTTGTCGCCGGCATTATTTCGGCAATGGTTTACCTGCAGTTGATGATGCCCTGCCTGCCACAGATGGCGTTTTCAATAGCTGAGCTTGATTCTCTGCGGGGAAATCTTGACGTTGCCCGGCTGGTTGACATTTGTTCCTACCTGAGCTTCGGCATGCCTGCTTTTGATTATAATGCAGAAAATCTCCAGAACCCGGCCCTGGAGAAATTCTGGCCTTCCGGATGGTGGATGCTTGTCCCTGCTCTCCTGGCAGCCGGAATCTTGGTGTTCTTCGGGTTGCTTGTATTCCGGCGTGGCGGCATCCCGCGCACGCTTTTGCTGGGGAATCTTCTGGCGCTCATGCTGATGCTTTTGGTCTCCGTTTTTACTGATACCGCCGTGTATTTCTGGTATGTTATTTTTCTATTGCCGTTTACGGTAATGGTTGCGGCGGCGGGCTGGACAGTGTTGTTGAAATCACGCCGCTTGCGATTGCTGGCCTATGTGCTGCCAATACTCTTTGCGCTGGTCATATGGAGACCGCTGCGTGATTACCGTGATCATTCAAAGCAGAGTCTTCGTGATGCGGTTGCCCTTGCACGGGAGGGTGGTGCCATGGTGGCCGAGTTCTGGAGTGATGCAGGTTTTTATGATCGTGATATGCATCGTATCAGAAACGCGCATGACCTGCGGCGTTTTGCCCGGCAAGCATCCGAGGCAAGGCGGGATTTTTCGGTTATTTTCGGTCACCGTTCGCTGGCACTGGCAGGCATGGAGGAATGCGTCAGGATTACCGAGGGCCTGGAGGATCTGGATTTTCGCAAGGTTGCCGAGTTTGGCGGGCTTGAGCAACGGCAATTTACCACCTATGTCTACCGGCTCTCGAGACGTGATCCCGAGAGCTAGTCATTGACCCGGGGTGTTAAATGCAGGCTGGACACGCAGTGTCGAGGCACTGCGAGCAGGGTGAAGTCTTTCCGGTATTTACCCTACAATTGGGTATAGCCGGCATAGGTATTGAGCCGCATATCAATGGCGGCACGGTCAATGGCGGCAAGGCGTTCGACGCTGAAAGCCTCGCAGGTGAAACTGGCCATGACGGTAGCGCAGGAAAGTGAGTGCTTGAGTGCCTGAAAGTCGACATTCTCCCTGGTCTCCGCCAGATGGCCGGCGAGCCCGCCGAGGAAAGAGTCGCCGGCCCCGGTGGGATCCTCGACCGAGTCGAGCGGATATGCCCCGACGCGAAAAAAAGACCGATCCGGGCCAAAGAGCATCGCGCCGTGTTCCCCGGTCTTGATGATTGTAAATTCTGGTCCGGACTGCAGGAGCCGGTGACCCGCTTGCACCAGATTGCCTGTCTGCGTGAACAACTTGGCCTCACTCTCGTTGATGACCAGCATGTCGATTCGGGTCAGCAATTCATCAAGGGCTGCACGCTCTGTCTGAATCCAGATATCCATGGTGTCTGCAACTACGAACTGCGGTGTTGAGCACTGCTCAAGGACATCAAGCTGGTTTTTTGGGCTCATATTGGCCAGCACGATAATCTCGGAGGATTGATAGCTGGCAGGTAATTTGGGTTGGTAGGCTTCCAGGACATTGACGGCGACCGCGTGGGTGGTGCGTTGGTCCATGTTGTCATGATATTCCCCGGACCAGTAGAAGCTGTCACCTTCACTGTGTTCAATTCCCTCAGTGCAGATTGCGCGTTGCTTGAGCGTGTTGATGTGTTCTACAGGAAAATCCTTGCCGACAATTCCGACGATGCGTGTCGGCGCGAAGAAACTCGCTGCCATGGCGGCGTAGGCGGCTGAGCCACCCATTAGACCGGCACGGGTGCTGGACGGTGTCTTGATATCGTCAATGGCTACAGTTCCGGCTACGAGGATATTCATGTGAGAAGGTGTTCAGTTTGTGCCGGCGAGTATATTCCTGGCGCGCTGGATATAAGACGGGATGTCATGGCTTTGCAAGAGATCGGATACAATGACAGCATTTTCGGCTCCGGCGGCAGTCACTGCGGCAAGGTTCTGCAAGTTAATGCCGCCAATGCAGTAGACCGGGATTGAGACACGGCGGTAGACTTCTGCGATGTCCTGTAGACCGATAGCAGGTCGACCGGGCTTGGTGGCTGTTGCATGGAGTGGACCGAAGCCGATGTAGTCTGCACCTTCAGCCTGGGCTTTTTCGGCCTGCTCGATAGAGTGAGTGGAGCGTCCGACCAGGCTGCAATTACCGGCATCCCGGCGGGAGTTGGCCAGGTCTCCGTCATCCTGGCCGAGGTGTATCCCGTCGGCATTGACCATTGCAGCCACATGAGGGTAATCGTTCACGATAAAGGGGATGCCATGCTTCGTGCAGATTGGCCGCGCTATTTTTGCCATCTGCAGGATTTCATCATCCGTGTGGTTTTTCGCCCGCAATTGAAGTAAATCCACACCGCCGGCACAGAGTTCTGTCGCGACGCCGATGATATTCTTCACTGACACATAGCCCAGGTCAAGGATGGCGTAGATTTTCACGGTTTACGAACGTTGTGTTTCCTGGCTCGGCGCGTGCAGTTGAGTATTTTGGGAGAAGCAGTTTTCAAAACTCCGGGATGGCACTGCTTTGGGTCATTTTATACCCGCGTCCTGTTTCCCGGAATATGGAAGCGGATCTTACTTCAGGTCATTTAGGAACGCCTCTACCCAGCCGATATTATAGTCTCCACTGCGGAAATCGGAACTTTTTATGATGGCATCCTGAAACGGGATAGTCGTCTTAATGCCTTTGATCAGGAACTCATTCAGGGCGCGCTGGGTACGGGAGATCGCGATTTCACGGGTGGCGCCAGAGACAATGAGCTTGGCAATCATTGAATCATAATAGGGGGGCACCTCATAGCCGGAATAGACGTGGGTATCCACCCGTATTCCCCGACCGCCTGGCTGGAACCAGAAATCGATTTTTCCGGGGCTGGGCGTGAAATTATTGTAGGGATCCTCGGCGTTAATCCGGCACTCTATAGAATGATGCCTCGGCGTGCTGTTGATCACGTGTTCGCTGAGTTTCTCTCCTGCAGCAATCCGGATTTGTTCCTTGATCAGGTCGCAGCCATGGTTTTCCTCTGTAATCGGGTGCTCGACCTGAATCCTGGTATTCATTTCCATGAAGTAGAAGTTAGCATTCTCATCGACCAGGTACTCGATCGTGCCGCAGTTCTCGTAACCGATCTCTTTGGTCAGTTTCACTGAGGCTTCAGCCATCCTTTTACGCAGGCGCTTGTTGGCATTGAGCAGGGGAGATGGCGCCTCCTCGATGATTTTCTGGTTACGGCGTTGCAGTGAGCAGTCGCGTTCACCCAGGTGGACTACGTTCCCAAATGAATCTGCGACAACCTGGAATTCAATATGATGGGGGTTTACAATGAGTTTCTCGATATAAACCGCATCATTGCCAAAATTCCTATCAGCCTCGGTGCGCGCGTTCTGGAAGCTGGACTCAAGGTTCGCTTCATTGAAACAGGGGCGCATTCCTTTTCCGCCCCCGCCCGCGGAAGCCTTGATCATGACCGGATAGCCGATTTCAGCAGCAATTTTCCGTGCTTCTTTGACAGTTGCAACAGTTCCCTCACTCCCCGGGGTAATGGGCACCTTGAATTTTGTGGCGGTTGCACGGGCTTCATTCTTGTCTCCCATGCGGGTTATCACCTCTGCGGACGGGCCGATAAACTTGATTTTACAGCTCGCACATATTTCCGCGAACTGCGCATTTTCTGACAGGAACCCGTATCCCGGGTGAATGGCCTCGACATTGGCAATCTCGGCGGCACTGATAATTCGATCAGCCTTCAGGTAACTGTCCCTGCTGGGGGCCGGACCGATACAAATGGCATCGTCAGCGAGCTGTACATGCATTGAATCAACGTCCGCCTCGGAATAAACGGCGACGCTCTGGACCCCGAGTTCCCTGCAGGCGCGTATAATACGCAGTGCAATTTCACCACGGTTGGCAACAAGAACCTTTTTGAACATGCAGTGGGTGTTTCGAGCCTGGGAAATCAGGCAATAATAAACAAGCCCTGTCCGAACTGCACCGAGGATGCGTCATCGATAAGTATACGCTGGATGACCCCGCTTTTCTCCGCCTTAATCTCGTTCATGACTTTCATTGCTTCGATAATGCAGACCGTGGTATCTTCGTCAACGGCATCACCGACTTTCACGAAGGGGTCAGAGTCCGGCGAAGATGCCTTGTAGAAGGTGCCAACCATTGGTGATGTGATTTCTTCGGTTTCCTCGGCAATGATGGCCTCGCCGGCTGGCTCGGGTGTAATGGCCGCCGGGAGTTCCCGGGCGACATGTTCACCGGCAGCACTTCTCTCGAGCCTGACCTTGAAGCCGTGCGCTTCAAGTTCGAACCCGGTGAGCCCATGGTCGTCCATGAGCTTGATGCAATCCTTTATCCTGGTGATGTCCAGGCCGGGGTCGGGATGATCGTCTTCATCCGGTTTGTGATTGCGTCGTGTTACTGCCATGGAATCTGATTTGGTATTTTCCTTTGGATGCTTAATTTCCTCGGTTCCCCCTGTAGAGTCAAGTAATGCTACGCATTCCTGCAGCGAGAATCTCCAGAGTATGGGCGATTTCTTCCTCAGAGTTGTAGAAATGGGGGCTAAAACGCAAGAATTCGCTGCCGGCCCGGTCCTTGCGACAGGAGGCGATAATCCCGGATTCGGCTAAATGACTGAAGATGGCTGGAATATTTCCCGTTGGGGGAGTGAACGTGGTGATCGAGGAACTGGAACTACCTTCACTGGGGCCGTGGATTCTGCAGTTGAGTGCCTGCAGGCCTGCAATGACCTGGCTTTTGAGTTCCAACAGGCGATTCGAGATGGTCTCGATGCCCAGGGTATCGAGTAATTCCAGGACGGCCTTGAATCCGACGATTCCCGAGGCGTTGAGCACACCCGGCTCGTAACGCCTGGCAGTCGGGTGGAAATGGATTTCTTCCTGGGTGATAAAGTCCGGTGACTCCACATTCCAGGCGCCCAGCAGTGAGGGGCGCAACAGGTCGAGATTTTTTTCTTTCACATATACGATACCGATCGCCATTGGCCCGAGCAGCCATTTATGGGCATCCGCACTCAGGAAATCAACGTGCTCAACTGATGTAGGGAAAGCCCCGCAGGTTTGGATAGCGTCCAGGGAAAATAAAATGTCGCGTTCACCAAGCAGTTTGCCGATGGCGTCAATGTCAATACGGTAGCCGGTAAGGAAATGACAACTGGCAAGGGCGACCAGCCGTGTTTTCCCGGTAATTGTTGAGGCGACCAGCTGCGGAGTAATGGCACCCGGTTCTGCAGGTTCAAGGAAGCGGACTGTTACTCCTTTGCGCTGCAGTTCAAGCCAGGGATAAACATTGGCGGGGTAGTCATCCTGATAACAAATCACCTCGTCACCGGGTTGCCAGTTGATGCCGTTGGCGAAAAGGCTCAATCCCAGGGATGTCGGCCCAAGGAGGGCTATTTCTGAGGGTTTGGCACCTATTAGTTTTCCCGCCAGGCGGCGGGTTTCTTTCATGGTTGTGATGAAGCCGTCAAATTCCTGATGATCATTGCAACTTGCGTAGGCGTATTCAGCCATGGCGTCTGCAGCACACCGCGGCAGTGCCGTGACGGCAGCGTGGGCGAGGAAGATTTTTTCTTTGGCAATGGGAAACCGTGACAACCGCTCGGCTTCATCCTTAAAAAAATCGCTGGCGGGCATGATTTAAATAGGCTGTTAACGGGAAGGTTAAACCCGGTGAGCTTCTTCACCTTCCTTAATGAGGTTCCAGAAGTGTTTTGATTCACCAAGAGCCTCGTCCTCGTTCACGGGAAGCTTGGAGCGAAACAGGAAGTCCTGGAAAGTATTGCGATTGAGCACGCGATGCACAATCACGTTATTGTTGCTGACCTCAAAGTAGATCCGGTAATCCTTGGAACGATAGCGATAGAGCTTCTTGCCCCTTCTCTCAATAGTGCCGAAGCGGCCATCTTCTCCATAAATGTTTTCCAGGTCTTCGTGCCGGACCTTGAACTGATTGAGTAGTTCAAGCTGGTCAATTGTTGCCAGTCCGGATATTTCAGCGGCACTGATTTTGTTAAAAATTATTTGAAACACGTTCATTAAGGAATGCGTTTTACGCGCTCTGGTGTCAAGGGCTGGAATACCGGTAATGACTGTGAGAGGGTAAATGTAATGAAAGTTTCCGGCAGTGTTGTTGTTTTCTGCTGTTTTATATGGTGGGGGGGCTATCCCCTGAGCGCGGTGGAGTTTGTGCCGGGTCAGGAGGTCGCTTTGTCTTTTGAACGGGTCGTGAAGCCGCTGATTGTTTATTTGCCTGAAAATTACGATGCCGCAAAGAGATGGCCTGTAGTTTTCCATTACCACGGAACCGGCGGGAATCCCGGAGTAGCAATCCCGCGCGCCTATACCAATGGCAAGGATTTTATTCTCGTAGGAATGGAGTATGCCACGCTGCGCTCGAGAGTGGCAGAGGAGGATTACCTCGATGTGGAGATTGATTTTCTCCGGGAAGTACGGACTTCGCTTGCGGAGAAATTGAGCCTTGACCCGCACCGTTGCTATGTTGGCGGATTTAGCAAGGGAGGCTGGTTTGGCAGTGAGTTTGCCGAAACGTATTCAGGAGAGTTTTCAGGCTTTTATATTCTTGGTGCTGGCAAAAGAAAGCCTGATAAACGTCCCGTCAGGATGTTTTCGGGAAAGGTTCCCGTCTATATAGGAGTTGGTCAGCAGGACATTAATTATTTCTATGGCATCAAAGCCATCGCCCATTTCGGGAGGCTTGGAGCAAGGGTGACTTACGATGAATATCTCGCCATGGGTCACGATATCCCGATGGGCAGGAAATACGGAAAATCAGAATATTTTTTACAGTGGTGGGCGATTGAAGCAGGGCGTCTGGATCCAACGAAGGTCAAGGCTGCAGCAGCACGGTGGAGCGGCAAGAAGCTCCTGCAGGCCAATAAAATTCCCGGATCAATGGACAGGTTTCTATTTTTGCAGAAACTGCGGGCGGCGCCTTTTTATGCGCTTTTGGACAAATCCAGCAGAGAGGAGATTAGCGATGCGCTTGCCGCAGTAAAAATGTTGCCGGAGTTGCGCCCTGAACTGGAGGCACAGCGTGCATATCACCTGGTGCTGAAAGATGAGTTGAAGGGGGACGGGATGGAGCATTTGCTGGAGATTTCCCATCGGTATTCCGGGGTGAATGCGGATTATGAGGACGAGCATTTTGGCAGGCGGGCAGGGATGGAAATATTGCGGCTTCGGAATATGATTTATGCATCCAGCCTCTGGCGCTGGCCGAGTGAGGAGGCAAAGCAGAAAGTAATGGCTAAACTCAAGGCGGATCCGCCACCGACAATTGACAGGGATCCCCTGGTAAAGGAATTCCAGCGCCTGCACCGGATGCTTGATGGGCAATGACAGTGTTTTTCCTGCAGTGCTGGCTGATCAGGAGGCCGGCATGGCATTGGCAGGCAATATGCACGTTTAATCCATACCGTTGCTGCAGTAGCGATCTCACTTTTTCCCTGTTAGTCGTCAGTGGGAATCATGACGCGTACTACCCTGGGTGCGATCCCGGTGAGGATTTCCCATGGGATTAAACCGGCCTTCTCAGCGAGCTCGGTCACAGTGATCGGGTTTTCGTCATTGCCGCCAATCAGTGTGACCGTGTCCCCGGGTGAAGGGGCAGTTTCAAGATGGCTGACATCCGCCATAATCATGTCCATGGTCACCCTGCCGCGCAGCGGGCAGCGCTGACCGGCGATGAGGACCTCTGTCGCGGAACCGGACAAGCGGCGCGGATATCCATCACCGTAGCCGACGCTAACAGTGGCGACACGGGTTGCGTGTGCGGTGACAAATGTTTGGCCATAACTGATCCCGGACCCGGCGGGCAGGTTGCGCACCTGGGTGATCCGGGCCTTCCATTCAAGTGCCGGTTTAAGTTTACCGGTATACTTGTGCCCGGGGACAGGCGGGATTCCGTAGAGCATCAGGCCGGGCCTCACCATGTTGCCCCCTGCTTTTCCGAAACCGAGTATGCCCGCACTGTTGGCAAGGTGGATCCAGGGAGGCGTGAGTCCGGTTTGCCGGCAGAGCTCCAGAAAACGTGTCATTTGGTTTTCTGTAAACTCCGGGTTTTCATCTGCCGAGGGGAAGTGAGTGGCCAAACCCTCAATGACAAGGCCCGGCATTGACGATATTTTCGGGGCTGCGAAAGTGAATTCATCTTCCAGGAAACCCAGGCGCCCCATGCCGGTGTCTGCGATGAGGTGGATCGCGAAGGCGGTATCCATTGCCACGGCAAGGTCGCTGTATGCACGCGCCTCATCAAGGCTGGAGACGGTGACATGCAGCCCGGCCAGCAAGGCTGATTCCCGCTCATCGGCCAACAAAGCACCGAGAACCATTACCATGGGGGTTTCCCCCACGGCCTTGCGGACAGTGAGTGCCTCAGTAAGGGTCGCGACCCCGAAGGCATCGACTTCAGAGCAGAGCTTGCTGGTCACGCCGGTGAGTCCGTGGCCGTAGGCATCGGCCTTGACGACTGCCATCACCGCTGCGTTCCCGGATGCGCTGCGGGCGAGGGCGACGTTGCCAATGAGTGCCGCGGGGTCGACCTCGACCCATGTGCGTCGCAATTCGTGTGGCGGCATTTTGGAGAGGATACCTGCACTTGTCATCACCTACAAGCGTTGACCATCCTGCAGTGGGAGTGATGGAAATCCCCTGGTTGGTTTGTCGTTATGTTTTGTACCGGGAGATGAGGAAAACCCGTGCGGGTCATTTCTTGGGGCGTTTCCTGCGGCGTTCCTCAGGCAGGATCGGGAATAGGCTACTTGGCGTATGTTCCCGCACCATGATTGCTTCAATCTGCGCGATGACTTCGGGATGCTTTGTCGCAATATCGGTTTTTTCTCCCGGGTCAGACTTGAGGTTGTAGAGCTCGGTTTTCATGTCAGCGTTCGTCTTGGCTTTCGAGATATTCTGGCGGACTCCCTTCCAGTCCCCCATGCGCAAAACCTGCTGGCTTCCGTATCCAGGGAACTCCCAGTAAAGAAATTCGTGTGACTTCTGGTTTTCCCCGGTCATCGCTGCAAGCAGGGAAATGCCGTCCGTCTTTTTGTTGAGCTTTACCCCTGCCACTTCACAGAGAGTCGGTAACCAGTCCCAGAATGCACTGACGTGATCACTGGTAGTGGCTGGTGTAATTTTTCCCGGCCACCTTGCCACCATCGGCACGCGAATGCCCCCCTCATACAAGCTGCCCTTCAATCCCTTGAACACACCTGCACTTGCAAAGAAATCAGAATCTGAACCGCCGAGGCGGTTAAAGGTCGGTCCGTTATCCGAGGTGAAAATGACCAGTGTGTTGTCATCAATCCCGAGTTGCTTAACCAGGGAGGTTACCTGCCCAACAGCATCATCCATCATGCTGACCATTGCCGCGTAACCGGCACGCGGGAATGGATGCTTGAGGTATCCTCTGTGCACGTGATCCTCCTCGGGGATGATGGCTTTATATTTTTCCAGCCATTTCCCGGTGGTCTGTATTGAGAGGTGGGGGATGGCAAAGGGCAGGTAAAGGAAGAACGGCTTGTCCTTGTTGGCTTTGATAAAGGACAGGGCTTCTGCAGTGAATGCGTCCTGCGAATGAATGGCACCATCCAGTTTGCGCTCATTGCCGGGTTGCGGGATTTGCTTATTGTTGCGCCAGAGAAATTTCGGGAAGTGGTTGTGGGCGTGGCGCTGGCAGTTGTAACCGAAGAACAGGTCAAAGCCCTGGCGGTTTGGGTCACCACTGGTCCCGAAGTGCCCGAGTCCCCATTTGCCGATGGCAGCCGTTGCATAGCCCTGTCCTTTCAGGTGCTCGGCAATGGTTACCTCGCTATCGGGGATCGGGTATTGTCCCGGGAACGGATGAATCTTGGAAGTGCCGCCCTTTGGGTCGCCGTTATTACGGACATAGGCGTGCCCCGGGTGTTTACCGGTCATTAGCACACAACGGCACGGTGCGCATACCGCCTGGCCCGAGTAGTGCTGGGTGAACTTGATGCCCTCGGTTGCGATCTTGTCTATATGGGGAGTCTTGATCCATTTTTGCCCGTAACAACCGAGTTCGGCATACCCGAGATCGTCTGCCAGGATGAAAATAATGTTGGGCTTTTCAGCGGCAGTGCAGAGTGGCGCGGCAAGGCATAGCAGGAGAGTGGTCAGGATCGGCTTCATTGAAATTAAGGATGACACGGATACCGGCTGGAGCAAGGGGCTCGATTACCCGGGCAATGTCCCTGTAATAAGCTGAACCCATGGCGGGTGTAAAGAGCAGGTTTAAGGGCGTATTGGTGCTCCCGGGCTTGACCCGTGCCGCAGTCTCGGGCAAAACGGTATCCATGAGCAAGGTTGTCAGCATCCATCCCTATTTTAAAGTCCACGCCGGTAAACTTGATGAGTTCAAGGACTTGTTGCCTCGTTTCATAAGTGCAACGAGTGGCGAGGAGAAGTGCCATTGGTATGATTTTACCATCTGTGCGGATGTGGTGCATTGTCGCGAGGCATACGAGGGTGCAGAAGGATTACTGGCGCATATCGCCAATGTTGAGGGACTGATTGGTGAGGCCCTGGGTATTTCCGAGCTCATGCGCCTTGAAGTGCACGGACCAGCAGATGAGTTGGAGAAGCTCAGGGGGCCTCTGGCGGAACTGGCCCCGGAGTATTTCGAATTTCATTCCGGGGCCGGTAAACCCACTTTAGGCCGGTGATGGCGACAAAAAAGATCGGCTTCCTTGGTGCGGGAGACATTGCCGACCTGCATGCGGCCGGTGTGAGCTCGTGCCCGCAGGCGGAACTTGTCGGGCTGTTTGACGTTGACGGTGAGAAGGCGGCAACGAAGGCGCGGCAATACGGTTGCGAGAGTTACGGCTCTGCCGAACAACTGCTTGCGAACCCGGCGATTGATGCTGTTTTTGTGCTCAGCCCGCTGGAGGCTCATCATGAGGGAGCCGTGCTTGCCCTTGAAGCAGGCAAGCATGTCCTGGTGGAGAAGCCGGCCGCCTGCAATATAGGGCAGATTGAAAAGATGAAGGCGGTTGCCGAGGCAATGGGGAAAGTCTGCATGCCGGTGCATAATTACCTTTATGAGGACAGCGTAACACGCACCCGTGAGTTGTTGGATAGTGGCAAACTCGGTGATCTGGTGGCAATCTACGTATTATATAATATTCATCACCCGGAGCGTGTTGCTGATCGATATCCCGGGGTGGTGCGCCAGATCCTTACGCATCACTCCTATATAACGCTGCACTTCGGAGGTCAGCCAAAGCGGGTAATGGCAATGGCCTCTACAATCAATGACGGCAGTGTTGACAAGGAAAACCTGGCGATGGTAATTCTCGAACTCGATGGCGGTGCTCTCGCGCACCTGCAGGCCAGTTTTGCAGCTGATGATCACTCGGCAGACAACTGGACTTTCGCAATAAAGGTTGTCGGTACGGCAGGCGCAACGCGTTTCAGTCATGCTGATTGGGTGCAGAATGAGCAAGCCGCAGTGCATTCGCACACCTATTCGGCTTACCATTATTCAATCCGCAACACGGCGCGCTACTTCATTGAGCGTTGCCTGGTTGCCGGGGAAAGCCCGCGCTCAACCCTCGATGATGCCATCGCCTGCCAGCGGATTATCGAGGCGATCGAGGTCTCTCTTGAGTCTGGTAATGGCATTAGCCTCTAGTGCGCTGCCATTATGTTGCCCCGGGTAAAAACCGCAGAGGGGGAATAGCGGAATGACGACCGCTAGCGGGGTTCTGTAATTTGTGCGGTAGCCTTGGCCTTTAACGCCTGCCGTTGCGTCGCCACGGGGTTTTTGACCTTCCCGGGGTTTCCGGCGAAGCTTGGACGGTGGACTTGTGAATGCATTGCCATGCCGAAGATGACCAGGCATGTGCCGGCTCCGATGGTTGTAATGCCAACGATGAGTCCCGGCATTCCCTTGTGTGCCCCCATCAGGAGGGTCACTCCGGCGAGGCCCGCTACGGCTAAGTAGGCCCACTGCGCCTCTTCCTGTGTTTTTTGCTGCACGGCGATTTGCTCGGATTGCCCGGCATGGGACTTGTCAGCCCGGATGCCTGTATCGCTGTGCTCCTTGAGAAACGGCAGGCCCGCTGTTGCCGAGATCATGATTAACAACAGGGCGCCAACCTGCATCTTGCGCTCCTTGAAAACAAAGGCGGCAATGAAGGCGATGATTCCCAGCATCAAGCCATAGATTGGCACCGGCTCGAGGAGCAGTCGCAGGTATTCCGGATCGCCAAGGTTACTGAATAGCAGTTTGAGATTATCCATGTTTTTTAGTTCCCCAAGTCGAGTTCTCCTGCCGTGTTTCCCGTGTCCTGCGGAGGAGTGGCTCCAATTTTAAGGTAGGCTTTTTTCATGGCGACCCGTCCTCGAGGCGTTCTGGCAAGCATGCCCTGCATGATCAGGTAGGGTTCGTAAACCTCCTCAATAGTTGATGGGTCTTCACCTGCAGCGACAGCCAGTGAGTTGAGGCCGACAGGACCACCGTCAAACTTGTAGATAACCGACTCCAGGATCCGCTTGTCCATTTCATCAAGTCCGTCATCGTCGATGTCGATCATGGCCAGAGCCTGATCGGCAATCAGTGCTGTGATTTTGCCATCGGCCTTGACCTGTGAATAATCCCGGACCCATCTAAGCAATGAATTGGCCACGCGCGGAGTTCCGCGTGACCGTGAGGCGATTTCCAGGGCTCCATCGGGTTCGATTTCAGTGTTAAGGAGATTTGCCGACCGTGTCACGATGCGCGTGAGTTCTTCCGCCGTGTAATAGTCGAGTCGGTTGGTCATTGTAAACCGCGAACGTAATGGAGAGGTAAGCATGCCGGCGCGAGTGGTGGCTCCAACCAGGGTGAAGCGCGGCAGGGAGAGCTCGATTGTTCGTGCGTTTGGTCCCTGATCGATAATGATGTCGAGGCGGTAATCTTCCATTGCCGGATAGAGATATTCCTCGATTGCCGGGTGCAGGCGGTGGATCTCGTCAATAAACAGGACGTCCCCCCGCTTGAGGTTGGTCAGGATCCCTGCCAGGTCTCCGGCTTTTTCGATTTGAGGGCCGCTTGTGCAGTGCAAATGATGTCCGGTAGCGGCGGCGATAATGTGCGCGAGCGTGGTCTTGCCGAGCCCGGGAGGGCCGGATAGCAGGATGTGGGAAAGAACGTCGCCACGGTTACGCGCGGCTTCGACCATCAGGGTGAGGCGTTCCTTGACCTTGATTTGTCCGAAGAATTCCTCCAGGTCCGGCGGTCGCAGCGATATATCCAAATCGCTCTCCGGAGTCTCAGTGGCTTCAGTGTAAGAATTTTCGTTCACAATTGCAGTGTTCTGGTCGACACCTGAACTACACGGAAAGCCTAACCGATCTTAATAAATTTGTCGAGTCGGGCTGCCTGCTCATGAACCAGGACTTCGGCATGATTCATCCGGAATTGCGGAATTTTACCGGGAAAATTCCGGAAAATCTTCCGATTAGTCGTTTGGATTCAGCTTGGTGAGGGCGGCAAAGGCCGCATTAGTATTGTAGTTGCATGGAATTCCCCGGAAAAATCTAGTGGCAGGAAAGAATGATTAGGAGTAAAATATCCGCTATTTCAGGCATTGATTTTCTTATGGGGGATTTCTGGATGACCTAGCAACCCCGTATTTTAACGATCACTTACATTTAATTATTTTCTGTATGGTATCAGTCATCTCGAAAAAATCACTGATAGTTCGGCCGGTAGCGGGCGTGTTGCTGTTGTTTCTTGTGCTTGTTGTGCCGGGAATCTCTCGTGCTGAAATCGTCAAGGACGTGTCGCTGCAATACATGGGGGCAGAGACTGTTGCCCGCTCGGTGATCATGGCTCAAATCCGGACATCAGTCGGCAGTGAGTTGGATTCGGCGGTTGTTGAGGAGGATATCAAGACTCTCTATGCAAGCGGGCATATTGATAATGTCCGGGTTCTTACTGAAGCCCATGACGGCGGTGTTCGGGTTATCTTCCTGGTCCAGACCCGTGCGACTCTGGGGGAAGTCGTGTTTATCGGCAATTCTCTCAACGGCAGCAAGCTTCGCAGGGAAACTGAACTTGAGATAGGCAAGCCCTTTGATGACGGTAGCCTTGAGACTGCGCGTCAGAACCTGAAGGATTATTACAGGAAGAAAGGCTTCTCGAATATTACGCTGACTTACAAGGTCGATGGTGCTGAGCAACCGGGTTTTTCGCGAGTATCCTTTATCATCAACGAGGGAGTTCTTGAGAAACTCAATCAGGTGAAGTTTTTCGGCAATGAAGGGATCTCGGATAGGGAATTGGCAGGCCAAATGCACGTTAAGGCCAGCAGGGTATATAATGTTTTCAAGAAGAACCGGGGAATTGACTCGGCAATACTTGAGGAGGATGTGGCGCGTGTTGAGGCATACTATCATGACAAGGGTTACATCAATGCCCGGGTTACTGATGTGCAACGGGAGCCTGCAGGGGACAAGGTGAACCTGGTAGTCCACGTTGCCGAGGGCGAGAAATATACGGTCAATAAGGTCACGGTTACCGGCATAGAGGCAATTTCACAGGATACTGTCATTCCCCTGCTGGAGACGAAGTCAGGAGAAGTATACTCAGCCTCAGGCATCAAGACTGACCTCAAGGGGTTGCGTAAATACTATGGCAATAACGGCTACTCAAATGTCCGGATTGTGCCGCGGATAAGCGATGCCGGAGGAACGTCGGTTAATATTGAATACGGCGTTGCCGAGGGTGTGCAGACCACGGTGGAACTGGTCAATATCAGTGGCAACGATAAGACTCTCGACAAGGTGATCCGTCGTGAACTGGTGCTGGCCCCGGGAGATGTCTTCAACCAGGATTATCTGGAAGTCAGTCGCAACCGCCTGATGGGACTTGGTTATTTCGAGACGGTTGATATTACTCCAACTGCAGCAGCTACTGCGCATCATACTGATATCAATATAAGTCTCCGTGAGAAATCCACCGGCTCAGTGAACTTTGGTGCAGGGTTCAGCTCGATTGATAATCTTGTCGGGTTTGTGGATGTAATGCAGACTAATTTCAGGTTATTCGGGAAACCGAAGACCGGCGGTGGCGAGAAGATACGCCTTGGACTTAAATACGGAACGAGGCGCAAGGACTTCCAGCTTGACTACACGCAGCCCTGGTTGTTTGACCAGAAACTGGCTTTGAGTAACGGCGTCTATTACCGTGACCTGTTATTCCTTTCGGATAAATACGATCAAACCGTGATGGGTGGCTATGGTGCATTGCGCAAGCCGCTAGGCGAACACACATCCCTTGCCTTCAAGGCCAGCCTTGAGAACTATGAGATCGATGTTGATGATGATGCCTCTGATGTGCTCATGGAGGAGGAAGGGGATTATTCCCGGGCTTTATTGGCACTGACCTATGTCTGGGATACCCGTGACAGCCAGTATCTGGCTCGCCGCGGGCATCGCGTTTCTGTCGGAGTTGACGGGTCCTTTGGCGATGTTGAAACCTATGGCCTGCAACTCTCAGGCACCAAGTATATCCAGTTGCCTTTTGATACCGTGTTTACCATTAGCGGCCAATACCGCACGGTGGGGGGAAGTGATGATATCCCGATTTTTGAGCGTGAGTTCCTTGGCGGTGCCACCAATTTGCGTGGTTACGAATATCGCGAAGGCACCGGAGAATCTCTACGGGATGACCAGGGCGAGCCCCTTGGTGGACAGACCGCGGCTTCATTCACCGCAGAATACAGTTTCCCAATAGCCAACTTTCGTAAGTTTCGAGGTCATGTTTTTTATGACGGAGGCATACTTTCCGAGAATGCCTGGGATCTTGGCGGTGATTATCTCTCTGATGTGGGTATCGGGATCGATCTATACCTTCCGGTGGGGCCAATTCGCCTTGATCTCGCATGGCCGTTGCAGAAGGATGAGTGGGTAGAGGACGAGGTCCGGTTTCAGTTTAACATGGGCTACCAATTCCGCTAGGACGGCGCCGATTGGCCGTTGTTTGGGGGTAGGTGCGGGAATTGCCGTGGTGTTCAGCCAAAGGGAATCCATTTTGCTTGAAAAGAAGGCATTTTAATCGCAACCTGTCCCCCCGGGAAACTAATGCCCCGGCAATTTTACAGGCAACCACCTCTGCAACCATGATCAATCGCAATATTGTTACCGTTTTCATCGCCCTTGTATTTCTGATGCCTTGTGTAAGCGCGCAGGTAATGAAAGTCGGCATCGTCGATATGAACCGTGTATTCGCCGAGTATTACAAGACCAAGAATGCCGAGCAGGATGTGAATGATCAGAAGGAACTGGCGAAGAAGGAACTGGAGGGACGCAACATCCGCTATAAGGAACTGATTGAGAAATATCAGCTTTTGGCAAAGCAGATCAAGGATCCAGCCATAACCGTAGAACTTCGTGCACAGAAACAGGAGGAAGCGAAGGCGATTGCCTCTGAGGCCCGAAGTCTTGAGCGCGAAAAAAAGGAATTTGCCGATCGACGGCAGCGAATGCTGCTTACTGAGGTTGATCGTGCCCGCAAGGCGATCATCGAGGAGATCCAGGATTTAGTGAAGGCTACTGCCAAGCAGCGCAATTATGACATTGTTTTCGACAAGTCAGGGGTTGGCACTCGAGGTATTCCGTTCCTGCTCCACTCGAAGGATGCCGTTAATTTTAGTGAGGCCATCATCGAAGAATTGAATAAAGATGCACCGGCGCCAAAGCCGGCCGAATAGTTTATCCTTCTCCGGGGGGATTCCCTCCGTTCTGTGCAGATCGAAATCCGCGAACTCGCCGAAAGGCTTGCTGCTGAGCCCATTAATCCTTTGCCGGCTGATGGGGTCATAAGCTCTCTTGCCGCGCTAAGTGATGCCGGGCCTGAGGATCTTTCTTTTTTTCATCACCGTCGTTACCTTGACGACCTGAAGGGCACCCGTGCCGGCGCTGTATTGGTTGCCCGGGACTTTAATGAGGATGTCAGCCATGTGCCTTTATTGAAGGTGGACAGTCCATCATTGGCCTTTGATGCTGCGGCAAGGGAATTATTTGGCACAGGGACAGTGGAGATTACGCAAGGGGTGCATGCCACTGCCGTGGTGGCTGATGACGTTGCATTTGATCCGGCCAATACTTCCATTGGAGCCCATGCGGTGGTGGGGGCGGGTTCCATAATCGGTGATGCTTCAGTCATTGGCGAGGGGGTCAGCATTGGCTGTGGTGCCCGGATCGGCAATGAATGTCATATTTATCCCAACACGACGCTTTATGATCGAACCGTTATTGGGGAGCGGGTCATTATACACTCCGGGGCAGTCCTTGGTGCGGATGGTTTTGGTTTCGAATTTGACGGGGAGGTTCACAGGAAAATTACACACTTTGGATTTGTCCAGATTGATGATGATGTTGAAATCGGAGCCAATACCACCATTGACAGGGGGAGGTTCGGAAGAACCCGGGTAGGCGAGGGAACCAAGATTGATAACCTTGTTCAGATTGGGCATAACGTGACGATTGGCAAGTGTTGCATTATTGTCGCTGATTCCGCGATTGCCGGCAGTAGCCGGCTGGGAGATCACGTGACGCTGGCGGCACAGGTGGGCGTGGCAGGTCACATCGAGATCGGTTCATTCAGTGTCTTGATTGCCCGCACGGGTGTCACCAAGAATCTTCCCGGCGGTAATCCACAGAAACCGGCCTTTTATTCCGGGTTTCCCGCAGGTCCCGTCGAGCGTATTCGCAAGGAGATGGTCTATCCCCGGAAAGTGCCTGATTTACTCAGGCGCTTAAGGGTAATTGAAGGCAAACTTGCCGAGCAAGAGTGACTTTTGTGTTCGAAAGGCACTTGCGGTAAAGTCCGGGTAGTCATCCAATCATTATTTCGCGCTTGGGTTCGGCGATGACCACTTCGGTTTCCGGCACACGATTACTGATTTCCTGCTTCATCCACTTCACGGCCGGCCGGTCACCATGGACGAGGACAGTCATTTCCGGTTTCAACCTGTCGACATAGTCGATAAGACTCTCACGTGGAGCATGGCCGCTGAAGTCAAAGCTTGCCACGGCACATTCGCGTTTTACCGGGTCGTGACGTATATCAAGCTGGATTTCTTCACCCCGCTTGGAATTGAGGACTTGTGCAAGAGGTGAGGCCGGGTGGGCATAACCGACGGCGGCAACAAGATTCCTTGGATTCTGGATAAACTGTCGGGCCAGCCGATTTGACATTGTTCGTTCGCTCATCATGCCGCTGGACAGCGCGTAGATGTTGCCTCCAGTGAGTTCCGGCATTTCTCCGCGCCGTCCCGGAGTGGTCAACAGGCCCCTGGTGCGCATCATGTGCATGCCGCGATGGTTGCGGCGCACCCGATTTGTGAAACGGTCATAGATTCCCGTCATCTTGACGCTTAACCCGCCAATATGGAAAGGCATCTCCCGGAGTTGTCGGGCAAGCTGCAGCTCGTGGAGCAGTGTCACGATTTCCTGGGTCTTCCCCATTGCAAACAGTGGGAGCATCACGGAGCCGCCCCGTGATAGACATTGTTCCATTGAAGCCGCGAGACGTTGTCCCTCGGACCAACGGGTGTATTCGGAATCGCGGGGTAATTCACCGCGGGTGCACTCAAGAATCAGGACATCAATGCCGGATTGCGGGAGAAGCGCCCCCCTGATGATTGACTGATCTTCGAAATGCAGGTCCCCGGAGTAGAGGATTTTTCGTCCTCCCGAGGTGATCAGCGATGAAACCGCGCCCAGGACATGACCGGATTCATGAAATACACAGGTTGTTGACCCGGCGTCATCCAGGGCAAATGACTGGCAATTTTTCCGGGCCTGCCATCTTTTGCTTACCTGCCCGACCTCGCGGTGGGTGAATAGCGGATAATCCATGTTGCCGGTTTGCTCCCGCTTGAAGGTCATCACGTTCACTGAATTATGTAAAAGAGCTTCGGCGAGCACGGTGGTTGCCGCGCTCATGAATACAGGCATCTCGGGATGGAATCGCTGCACGACGGGCATTGCGCCGGAATGATCAAGGTGGGCGTGCGAGAGGATCGCTGCGTCAATTGAGCCGTAATCAATTCCCTCGAGGTCAGGCAGGGTATTTTCGCTTTCTTTCTTCGGATTCATGCCGGCATCGAGGAGGATCCTGGTATCTCCGAGTGTAAGAAGATATGAATTCGCCCCTATTTCTATATCGCGTGCCAGGCTCTGAAATTGGATCATGTGTATCAGGATAGTTGTTCGGCTTGTATTGCCGAGGTCTCCAGTGAATTTATGATGTACATTTGAAACACGGGGTCGAAGACCTTGCCCTACAGTTCGGAAAGGACGGGAAATTGATATTCAGGCAATACGGATACCCTGCGGTTTATGAGTCACAGTTAGTCTTGCAAGCAGTGTCAATGGGTGGTTTGGATAGGACATGACGATGTGTTTAAAGTTTCTGTTGCTGAGTTTTTACCTGTTTGCCGGCGGGTTCCTGGCATTTGGCGCTG
This sequence comes from Verrucomicrobiales bacterium, assembly GCA_029940475.1. Taxonomy (GTDB): domain Bacteria; phylum Verrucomicrobiota; class Verrucomicrobiia; order Verrucomicrobiales; family DEV007; genus CACIUL01. The sequence continues at coordinate 21,553 of JAPYUT010000035.1, forward strand.
CGGGGGAGGAACGCCCAAACATCGTGCTGATCATGGCTGATGACCTGGGATTTTCTGACCTGGGTTGTTATGGTGGTGAGATCAATACTCCAAACCTGGATGCGCTGGCTGCCGGGGGATTGCGCTTTTCACAGTTCTACAATACCGCCAAGTGCCATTCTTCCCGGGTTGATTTGCTTACCGGTATTTATTGCGGGCAGGCCGGGTCCACTGCGTTGAATCGAGGTGTCACGATCGCCGAGGTACTTAAACCCTCAGGTTACTCGACAATCATGAGCGGCAAATGGCATCTGCAGAATGAGCCAACCGAGCGCGGATTTGAGCGTTACTTTGGTCATTTGAGCGGTGCTACCAACTTCTTTACCGGGGATAAGACCTTCCGTCTGGATGGCAAGCCTTTTGCGGTGCCGAAGAAAGGTTTCTACACTACCGATGCCATTACTGATTACTCGATTCGTTTCGTCGATGAGGCGTTGCGGAAGGAGAGCAAGCCATTTTTCCTCTACGTTGCCTACAACGCGCCACATTACCCCTTGCAGGCTCCGAAGGAGGAGGTCATGAAATACCGGGGGAAATATCGCATCGGTTGGGATGAACTGCGTGAAAGGCGTTACAGGAAACAACTTGCTTTGGGGATGATTCCCGAAAAATGGGCCTTGAGCCCCAGACCCGCCGAGGTTTCCGCATGGTTGGAACTGAGCGATGAGAAGAAGGACTGGGAGGATTTCAGGATGTCAGCCTATGCCGGGATGGTGGATCGTCTTGACCAGCAGATCGGGCGCCTCGTGGCCCACCTCAAGGAAAAAGATGTTTTCGACAACACCCTGTTCATGTTTTGTTCTGACAACGGGGCCTGTCCGTTTGAACGCACCCGCGGCAAGGACAAGATGCCGTGGGATCCTGAAAGCTACTGGACTTACGACAGCGGATGGGCACACGCCGGTAATACTCCTTTCCGGTGGTATAAACAGAACCAGCATGAGGGCGGCATCAGCAGCCCGCTGATCGTTCACTGGCCGGCAGGATTGAAAGCAGGGAAGGGATCGATTAGTCATCAACCCGCTCATTTAATTGATTTTATGGCCACCTGTATTGAACTGGCTGGAGCTGAATATCCAAAACGCAGTGGTGACCGGGTGATTGCCCCCCTGATGGGAAAATCGCTTGTGCCGGTACTCAGGGGGCAACAGCGCAAAGGACACGAGGTGCTTTATTTCCATTTTGGAAACAACCGTGCGATCAGGAAAGGCGACTGGAAGGTCGTCTCGGCACGCGGGGGTCCCTGGGAGTTGTATGACCTGCAAGCTGATCGCACCGAACTTAACAACCTGGCAACAGCAAAGCCGGAACTGGCAGCTGAACTCAGTGCCCTGTGGCATGAGTTTGCCGAGAAGACGGATGGTCTGCCAGCTAAGCAGCGTGCACCGGTTTCAAGCAAGCGGAATGGCAAGAAGCGTCGCAATGCAGGCTAGCATTCCTGCATTGCCGGTCAGCGTATTTCCACGGTTGCCCCGGGGCGGATAAGGGACGGCAACCGGATAACATCCCAGTTTGCCAGCCGAATACATCCCGCGCTGTGGGATCTGCCGATCGTGTGAGGCAGCGCCGTGCCGTGCAGGCCTATACCGGCCTTGTTCAGGCCGGCCCAGAAAATCCCGATTGGGCTGTTGGGGCCTGGCGGCAACTCGTGGAATTCATTGCTGCGTTTCCCGGTTTCCAGCATGCTTTTGTCCCAGCGGAATATGGGTGTGGTGATCATGTTCCACATTTTCCATTTACCGCGGTATATAAACCTTTCCTGGCCGGGCGTTATGGGAAAGGTGGCAATCAGTTTATTTTTTTCCCAGATGGCGGCCAGTTTCTGAGAGGTGTCGACAATGATGATCCGCTTACTGAGTTTCCTGTCCCTTGGGAAGGATTTATTGACGGCTATATCTTCAATTGCAAATGGCGTGACATTCGGAACCCTGAGGATTGAGCCGGCAATGACCTTTTCCCAGTTGACGGCCGGGTTGATCCTGGCCAGGAAGTAATTGTCAGTGTGGTATCGTTCAGCGACAAATTCCTGAATTGACCGGTAGTAAAGATAATTGATCTTGGCTTGTTCCTCGGGTTCGTAGGGTACAGTCCCAACAAATTTAAAATCCCCTTCAGAGACAGTGTAAGTGGCGTAATTCTTTTTTATTAGGGTCCTTGATTCACTGAGTGCCTTCCGGTAGTTGTTGAATTCCAGTCCGAAAAGAACGTTGTAGTGGGCAACGGCCTTGCGTGTGAATTGCCCCATCAGCCCGTCTATTTTGCCCGGTCCAAAGGACTGTTCATCGAGAAAGATCTGCAAGCGGAGGATTTTCTCGGTTTCTGAATTTTCGGGTTCCGCGACAAAATCCCGTTCATTTTCCCTGGGTTTTGTGCTGCCAGGGGCAGAGGTGAGGCCTATGGCCAGGATTACCAGGAAGCATAATAACGATCCTGGGATCAAGGTTGCGGCCATCACTGGTAATGGGCAGTAACGGCAGGTTGTTGAGGCATTCAAGTCCCGCTGTTTTTCAGGTTGCACCTTAGAGGTTGAAGGCTGTGTGCACCACGTTAGCCGCTTTATCAAGCTGGGTTTCGTCGATGGTCACTGCTGTCTTGATTTCTGAAGTCGAGATCATCTGGATGTTGATACCGTTGCTGGCAAGGGCTGAAAACATTTGGGCGGCGACACCCGAATGTGAGCGCATCCCGATGCCCACCACGCTGAGTTTTCCGATGCCACTGGTAGTCTCGATAAATACCGTCTTGCCGAGTTCTTCGACCAGCGGGTTAAGCGTTGCCTCTGCTTTAGTGAGATCTGAGTGGTGGAGGGTGAAGGAAATGTCAGTCTTGCCGGTTTTGGATACGTTCTGGACAATCATGTCGATGATGACCCCGGCAGCGGAGATCGCCTCAAAAATGCGGGCGGCAACGCCCGGGGTGTCAGGGACGTTCTCTATGGTAACTTTTGCCTGTCCTCGTTCAATGCTCACGCCGCGGACGACGACAGCTTCCATGTTTGGGTGTTCTTGGGTCACGATTGTTCCTGGGTTATTGTTTAAACTACTGCGCACTTCAAAGCGAACATCGAATTTTTTCGCAAATTCAACGGAGCGTGATTGCATCACTCTTGATCCGGACGATGCCATTTCCAACATTTCGTCATAGGCGATCTCGTCAATCTTACGTGCATCTGCGACCACGCGCGGATCGCATGTATACACGCCATCGACATCAGTCAGGATCTGGCAAAGGTCAGCCTTAATAGCTGCCGCCATCGCAATTGCCGTCAAGTCGGAGCCTCCCCGTCCCAAAGTGGTGATGCGCCCGTCCGGGCTTTTGCCCTGAAACCCGGCGATAATGACGATATGCTCGTCGTCGAGCAGCCGGTGCACTTCATCCGGCGTAATATTTGAGATCCTGGCCTTGGTATGTTCACCGTCAGTGGCGATTCCAGCCTGTGCCCCTGTAAGGGAGATTGCCTTGCCTCCCATGGCATTGATTGCCATCGCGATGAGGGCGATGGTGGTTTGCTCACCGGTGGCCAGCAACACATCCATTTCCCTGGTGGTGGGTTGATGGCCCGGGGAAACCTGATCTGCCAGTTCAATGAGCCGGTTGGTGACACCTGCCATTGCCGATACCACTGCGACCACGTGGTTGCCTGCCCTTTGTGTCTCAAGGATATGCCGTGCAACGCTGCGTATACGCTCAGGGGTACCGATCGAGGTGCCGCCGAATTTCTGGACGATCAAAGACAAGAGGATGAGCTGTTAGCTGTGAGTTGCATGAAAATGGTATTATAGGGATTGCCGGGAGCATATCGCTAAAAAGGCGGGATGCTATCCTTTCAAGATGTTTTCCTCGAGGTAATCACGCACGGCGCCGCAGGTGGCCGGGAGGTTGGTAGTGACAGGCTGCCTTGCTTTTAGTGCTTCCAGTGCCGGATGTATTGACTGCTCATCGACAGCTTTCCGGATTGTCTCAGGAAACTTTGCCGGGTGTGCAGTGGCGAGGATGACAGTCGGGACGGCGGGATTGATGTCCTCGAAGCCGCATGCAGTATGTGGGTCAGGAAGATAGCCGAAGTTATCCCTGGCAGCCCTGATATTCCTGAGAATGCCATTGTCGGTAGTGCGCGTGGCGGTGAATTTCCCGGGTTGTAAGTCGGGCACTTCAACAGGATCCCCCGACTTTACCCTTGCCATGAGTCGTGAGGTCTGGTTCCCGTTTCCCCCGAGGTGATAGTGGAGAAACCGCTCAAAGTTCGAGGCTACCTGGATATCCATCGAGGGTGCCAGTGAATGCGAGAGGCGACCCGGTTGGTAACGACCGCCGGTGAACAGGCGGTAAAGCAGGTCATTTTGATTGGTGGCCACGACGAAGCTCTCTACAGGAAGAGCCATGCGTGCAGTGAGCCAGCCGGCAAGAACATTCCCGAAATTCCCGGTTGGCACGACAAAGTGGAGCGGTTCCCGCTTGTTCTCCGGAAGTTGATTAAACGCGTGTATATAGTACACGCATTGTGCCAGGATCCGCACAAGGTTGATTGAATTCACTGCCGAGAGGTTTGCGCGGGCCTTGAATTCCAGGTCACCAAAGAGTTCTTTAACGATGTTTTGCGCATCATCGAATGATCCGTCGATGGCGATAGGGAATATGTTTCTTGCTCCTGTGCAGGTCATTTGCCGTTCCTGCAGTTCAGAAATCCTGCCTTGCGGGTAGAGGATGAAGACACGTGCATTTTCCTTGTGGGAAAGTCCGTTAATTGCCGCCGAACCGGTGTCACCCGAGGTGGCACCCAGGACATTGACAGGCATCCCGGTGCGCGAAATCTGATCTTCAAAGAGGTTACCGACTAATTGCAGCCCGAAATCCTTGAATGCCAGGGTCGGGCCATGGAAGAGTTCGAGCACGAAGGTGTTGTCAGCAATCTGAACCAGGGGGGCAGCGTTTTCGACATCAGGGAACGTCGAGTAAGAGCGTGCCATCAATGCATCGATCTCCCCGGGGGAATGATCGTCGTCAAAGATCCTGAAGAATCTGGCTGCCAGTTCGGGGTAGGGAAGAGGTCCTTCACGAATTAGCGAAGAGATGTCGGGCAGTGATTCAGGTATGTAGAGCCCGCCGTCAGGTGCCATGCCGGCGGCGAATGTCTTGGCAAAGCCAAGTGGCGGTGATTCGCCTCTTGTTGAAAGGAAACGCAAGGGCTGGAGGGGATTAACGTTCGAGTGTCTCTACACGCAGGAGTGTGTGCTCTGATCCCACGGAACTGAGGGCAAGGACGGCTTCCAGGGCGCTGCGGACGGTTCCATATGGGGCATCGTGAAGCAGCAGGACAAGCGGGATGTATTCCGAGGGTTCCTTGGGTTCCGGCTGGATGACAGAAAGGATGCCGATGCCGTTCTGCCCGGTGATGCTGGAAATCTGTGCAAGGACCCCGGGTTCATCGACCACACTGAGGCGCAGGTAGTATTGTGACAGGGTTTCCTCAACAGGAAGGGCTTCACCATAGTCTCCGTGAGGCACGAAACCGGTGCAACCAACGTCATTCATCAGGTTTTCCGCGGCATCGGCGAGGTCGCTGATTACCGCGCTGGAAGTTGCGTCCTGACCGGCACCGCTGCCGTAGAAGAGCGTTTCGCCGACGACATTTCCATGTACTGCAACCGCGTTGAATACGCCATCAACGGATGACAGGATATGGGTGCGCGGTATGAGCGATGGCGCAACCCTCACCTCGATGCGCTCATCGTCTTTACCCTGGCGAATGACTCCAAGGAGTTTGATCTCGTAACCCAGGCTGTTGGCAAAGGCCACGTCTTCAGATGAAACATTCTCGATGCCAGCCACTGATATCTCTTCCGGTTTCAACCAGCGACCGTAGGAGATCCAGCCAAGTATAATTGCCTTGTGCCCGGCGTCCCAGCCGTTGATGTCAAGAGTAGGATCGGCCTCGGCAAAGCCTTTTTCACGCGCTTCCTGCAGAGCATCAGAAAAACTGATCCCGGCCGTGGTCATCCTTGTCAGGATATAGTTTGAAGTGCCGTTGATGATGCCGTAGATCGAATCGATCCGGTTTCCAATCAGGGCCTCCCTGACGGCCTTGATGATGGGAATCCCCCCGGCAACTGCGGCCTCACAGTAGAGCGGGGTGTTCTGCTGCTCGGAAAGCTCAACGAGTTGCTTGCCGTGCTTGGCGAGCACTGCCTTGTTTCCGGTAACCACTGCTTTCCCGGCCTTCAGTGCCGCGGTGATTAACGCGAAGGCTTCCTCCCCCTCTCCTATCAGTTCAACAATGATGTCGATTTGCGGGTCGCTGATCAGTTCCTGCCAGTCGGCGGTCAGCATTTCCGGCGGCACTTCCACATCTCGTTTGCGATCCGGATCACGGACAGCAATCTTAGCGACCTGCAGGTGTACTCCCGTGCGTTCAAGCAGGATATCCCTGTTGCGCAGCAGGTTTTTGTACACACCGGAGCCAACGTTTCCCAGGCCGGCAAGGCCGATGCGCAGTTGTTTTGAAGATGTTTCCACAGTGATCGAAATGGGCGGTAACTATCCGGGGTAGAGGCTAATAAGCAAGCAATTACACTTATCTGCTTTGGTAATCGTTCTGGCGTCTATCGGGTAGTCGTTATAGGCTGTTAGATGGTAAAGACCGCCTTGTTGCTCGATCCTGTTTTTCTGGAGCATGATCCAGGGAAGGGGCATCCCGAGTCAGTGGCAAGATATCATGCCGTGAGTCGAGTGCTGCAGATGGACGGGATTACGGAGAAATGTCAGGCTTTGCCCCTGCGTGTGGCTACCAGCAAGGAGATATTGGCCTGTCACAGCGGCCCATATCTTGACAGGGCCCGGGCAGATATCGCCGGCGGCAGTCACCTGCTGAGCACCGGTGACACCCACGTGTGTGCAGAGTCTTTCAATGTAGCACTTGCCGCGTCAGGTTCAGTGCTTAACGCCATTGACGGGGTGTTTGATGGCAGTTTCGAGAATGCATTCTGTGCGGTTCGCCCCCCGGGTCATCATGCCACAGTTGATCGTGGCATGGGATTCTGCATTTTTAACAACGTGGCAATTGCCGCACGTTATGCGCAACGCAAGCACGGTGCCGAGCGGGTGGTCATCATTGACTGGGATGTGCACCACGGTAACGGCACCCAGGATATCTTCTATGGCGACGGGTCCGTTTTTTATTTCAGCACGCACCAGTCACCGTGGTATCCGGGCACCGGATCAGCGGTCGAGACCGGCGATGGGGACGGGGAAGGAACAACGCTTAACGGTCCATTGCCTGCCGGTTCCGGTTATACGCAGATTAATGCCCTTCTTTGTGATCAGTTCAGCAGGGCGATGGAGAAATTCAGGCCGGATCTTGTCCTTGTTTCCGCCGGGTTTGATTCCCGGATCGGTGATCCCCTTGGGGATTTCACCCTTACTGATAGGCAGTTTGTTGAACTGACGAAGCGCCTCCTTGAGATAGCGCATAAATATGCTGCCGGCAGGCTCGTCTCGGTTTTGGAGGGAGGGTATAACGTCGAGGGCCTGGCCAGCGGCGTAAGGGCCCATGTCGGGCAACTCATGGATGCTTGAATAATTTGCGCGGAGTGGTTGTCGCTGCTAGCACCTTTAGCCCGTGGCGGGTGGGTCGTCTTCCGCTAAGGTTTTGCCTGGTGACTCAGCCAGGTAAAGATGGCTTCCGGGATCATTTCGTGGCCGCCGTTGAAAATGGTGAGCCGTGCACGGTTTGATTTACCACGCCAGAGGGGTTGTCGTTTTTCGCCGTAGGCGGCATCGTTTTTCATTGGCTTGATCAGTTGCTCAGGAACCGCGAACCGGGAGGTGAAGTGCGTGATGTGTAAATCGCTTAGCTTATCCCTTTCATTTGCGAGGATGTTGAATGCGTTCAATGAATGACTGATCGGCACGCTTCCCTGATGTCCGTCGTGAATTCCTGCATTGATATCGAGGGGCACGTTGATTGCCTGCTTGAGCCAGGTTAGAGGTGAACGCCTGCGGTATTGCGCATCAATTTCCGGGGTGTCACCGGGCTTGCCTCCGCAGGATTTTTCCAGGTCAGCGTGATAGCGGCGACCTGATTTCAGGCATTGCATATGCCATGCGGCACAATCACTGATTGGCACCCAGGCACTCACTCCCGCCCAGATTTCCGGCGCCTTTCCTGCCATCAGCAGTGCCATGTGCCCGCCACCGGATGCACCGGCCAGGTAAATCCGATCAGGGTCGATCCTGGCTTGTGTCCTTGCCCAGGCTACGGCATCAATGATGTCCGCCACGGCAAGGTCCGATCCGCACGCGTCCGGGTGTTTGTTGGGGCCGCGGAAATCAGGATGGATAAACGCCCATTTGCGCTCGATGCAGCCTTTTGCGAGAGGCACGTTGTAGGTATTCTGCCACCCACTGCTCCATGTATGCAGCGCAACGAGCAGGGGCACAGGACCATCGGCTTCCGGTGCAAAGAAAAGCGCAGACTGGAGCGAGTTGTCCTTTGAACTCTTGATCTTTACCGGTTTAACGGCATCAGGGTAGTCTGCGTTTGCCGTAAGGCTTCCCCCCAGAAGCGCGAGGATTGTAAGCTTGAAGCTGTACATGTTTCTCATGCCACAAGCATCCCGGGATATGTTGCCACCGGTGTCGAGATACCGGTCTCGAGTGTGGTTCAGGCCGAATACACTAGAAGTCGAACTTGTTCTTTTCGGGTTCTTCTTCTGTTTTTTCCGGAGCGGTGCCGGCCTTGCTCTTGATCAGCGTTTGATCCTCCTCAGAGAGCTTGGTGATGTCAAAGTTGAAAGTGCGACCGTTAGCGAAGCGGAACTTGCCGCTGCTGCCTTCCAGGGAAATCATTGCCGCCTTCAGGGTTTTTCCGTCTGCGTTTGTCCAGGTGCGTTCATCGACCAGGTATTTGGGCTTGGCAAAAGGGTTGTTCCCTGCAGCTGCCGTGTCGGGCGGGGTGGCATCCTTGAGTGCGTCCTTAATGGCCTTCTCGGTTGCCGGGTTACTCGGGTGACCATGGTAGACAAGGTCACCCTTTACATCGAATACCGCCATGTGCGGGATGCCGTTGCTAAGGCTCGGTCCGCTGATGCCCTTGGTAATGGTGAACTGGAGCTTGTGATCGTCGGCCATCTTCTTGATGGCATCAGGACTGCTTCCCTGAACCTCGGCACCAACCATCACCATTCCCTTTTTCGAGTATTTCTTGTCCATCTGAACCAGATGGGGCATTGATGCAATGCAGGGGCCTCACCGGGTTCCCCAGTATTCGATCACCACGACTTTGCCCTCAAGCTTATCGAGTTTAACTTCCGTGCCGGAGATGTTTTCACCCAGTTGGAATTCAGAAAGCGTATGTTCCGCGCCCCTGCTTAAATCAGGCAGGGCAAATAGTCCTAAACCCATGATGACCCCAGCCACTCCGTTTAAAGATATTTTCATTATGCCTACAACTTAATCATAACCAGTTATTTTCGTCCATTAATATTCTGCTGTGGGGGTTAAATGTCGGAAAATGTAGTGCATTTGACTGCGTTCCTTAACGGGGGACGGGCCTGTCAGGAAGAGCAGCAGAGCGCGAATTGCGATTGTAAGGACTAGCGTAACCCAGAACCGTTGCCGGCCTAAAGTATCAAGATTGCTGTGCCAGTGTCGCATTGGCATGGCAATCCCGATGTTATCATGGTGGACGTGTAATTTTTTTGGTAGCCTCATTTTGAGGATAAGAACTGAGGGATGTATAGCCAGTGTATACAACTTCGTTTTTTAATGGCAGTGAAGAAATCGACGGCAGGGCCGTGACCGTTGCAGGTGCGAATCAAATTCCCGACTTTCTCCCATGGGCCTGATGACTTGAGGGCTTTACGGAAAAAAGATTCTAAATTTGCGGTTTTTGTGCGGATTATAGATAGGGAGAGAATCTCCATATTTTAACCTTTATCTATTCTGACAACAATGTGGGTACCAAAATGGCAACGCGACAGGGACAGGGGTGTTGATTCCCCGGTCCCAACCCAGGTGGTCTCGAACGAGGAATTCATTCCGCGTGCACAAAGCGAGCAGCAGCGACACTGGGAACACCTGATTGGTGAACTTGCCCGGGAGAAATCAAAGAAGCTTGGCATGGAGCGTCGCGATTTTATGCGCAGCTCGATGGGCATGGCGACGGCGTTTCTCGCCGGCAACATGGTTTTCGGCCCTTACTGGGATGTGTCGGCCGAGGAGACGGAGGATGTTGATGCCGGCGCGGAAAAGTGGCCCAAGGATGAGTATTTTATCTTTGATGTGCAGACCCACTTCACCGACGGGGTCTCGATCGGAAGCCGCGGGTCGGAGTTTTTGAGGAACATCGGCCTCAAGCTTGATCCCGGGAAGGAGGCCTACGGTTTCCAGAACTTCGTCAAGGAGATCTTCTTCGACAGTGAGACCAAGATGGCGGTGATTTCCGGTGTCCCGGGTCGCGAGGTGGACAAGGACAAGGCGGGCAAGATCCTCGAGGGTCGCGATCGGCGCGGCGGCGTCCTCCCCAGCTGGCTGATGTCGCGCTCCAAGAAGCAGCTCAACGATTTGGCCGATTGTGAACGGGTATTGTGCCAGGGCAACTGTGCGCCCAACCATTACTGGGATCGGAAGGCCAATGCGCCGGACAAGGTCGCACTTTTCGAGCAGCTTGAGCGTGAAGTGAAGGACTACGGGATCGACTCGTGGAAATGGTATTGTCACACTGATCCCGGGAAATCCGGGAACGGGTTTCGCATGGATGACGAGAAGCTGGCATACCCGTTCTATGAAAAGTCCAAGGAACTCGGGCTGAAGGTTTTCAGTGCCCACAAGGGTTTTGCATCCCAGTCCCGCACCCTTGGCCACTTCGCCCATCCCGGGGATATTGAGAAGGCGGCCAGGGATCACCCGGACCTGACCTTTATCATCTATCATTCCGCGATGAAACACGGCACCTGGGAGCCACAGTTCAGGAACCCAAAGAGCTTTGACCCCAAGACCGGGGACTTCGCCTGGCATGATGAGTTAATGAACATCAAGAAGCGCAACCCGGACATGAGTAATGTCTATTGCGAGATCGGAACCTCCTTCGGCAGCCTGGCGATTCTTCACCCGGTGATGTGCATGCACCTGATCGGCAAGAACATCAAGCACTACGGTGCTGATCATGTCATCTGGGGAACGGACTGCCTGTGGTGGGGATCCCCGCAATGGGTGATCGATGCCTTCAAGCGTTTCCAGATCTCTGATGAGATCTGCGAGAAGTTTGGATATGCGAAGCTGACCAAGGAGGACAAGGCAAAGATCTTCGGGCTCAACGCGGCCAGGGTTTATGGTGTTGACCTGAAGAAGAAGCTGAAGGCCTTTCCCAAGGATGCGCTGACCAAGTTCAAGTCGGCCTACATCGAGACCGGTGGGCAAAGGGACAATGCGGCCTACGGCTGGGTGAAGGTGTAACCGGGGTGAAGGCGACATGTTTTGGAACCTGGTGGGACTGGATCCGCGCAGTGCTTATGCCGGTCCTTGCTTGCGCAATCCTTGTTGTTATAGGGGTCTTTATCAGTGCTGATGAGCAGCCACCCGCACAGCCGCTTGACCCGGCCGCGTGGGGAAGTGACCACGTCGGTAAACCCGTGCCGGATTACACGACCGGCGGGGAATGCCTGTTCTGCCACCGCAAGGAAATTGGCAGCCAATGGGCAAGCAATCGGCATCACCTCACGATCCGTCCCCTCTCGCAGGAAGCAGGGGGGGTGAGGACCGCGTCGGCCTCGCTGGCAGGAGAGCCAATGTTTGTTCTCGGCAACAAGAAAAAGCTGCGCTTTCTTCGCCGATCAGGCACCTACGGGCATCTTGATCTGCATACTCAGGCATACGACCCGGCAACGCGGAAGCTTTCCGGGGCAACCAGGGCTGCCTGGCAATCGCACACCTTCGGCAGGAACTGTGCGGGCTGCCACACCACCGGCGTAGACCCCGAGACGCATGCATTCTCATCCCTGTCCATCGACTGTTTCTCCTGTCACGGTGACGTGGATTTGAAGCATACCACCGATCCCTCCCGCGCGCTACTCTCTGCCAAGGGCAAGACCCCGGCGCGGGTTGTCGTTTCAATTTGTGCCCAGTGCCACATTCGCAGTGGCACGTCACGGAGCAGCGGGTTGCCTTATGCCGGCAATTTTGTCCCCGGCGACAACGTGTTGCGCGATCTCAAGGTATCCTTTACGGACAAGGCCATGGCTGAATTGAATCCGGTTGATCGCCACATCCTTGAGAATGTGCGTGACGTGGTGCGCCTGGGGGAGGACTCGATGAACTGCCTTACCTGCCACCGGGTGCATGAGTCATCAGCTGACCGGCACCAGCACCTGCCAAAGTCATCCGCCATTTGTGCCAACTGCCATGATTCAGGGAACGGGAGATGGACGACGAAGCAATTTAAGACACGCAGCACCACCTGCCAATACTGAACCATTAGACAAGCTTGTCATGACTGAAGAAAACCAGAGTGCATTGGATTTTGAGAACTGGCCTCCCGGGCAGGACCGGGACGAGACGGACATAGGTTTGCGCGCCTACATTACGCGCATCCCCGCGGAGCAACTGGCCCGCTATGATCCGTCGTGGACTGATAAGGAAGTCGCCGAGTGGGACAGCAACTTCAAGTCCGATGGCGCCCTGATGCTGGTGTGCTGCGAGCGTGACGTGGACGTTCCGGAGTTTCGCCGGGTGCTGGAGGAGTATCTAGAATTCAGGGCTTCCCACTAAGGAAAAATTTTCCCGTGAAGGCTGGGATTATTCCTTCTTGACCCAGTCAGGTGTGCCAAACCAGTCGTGCATTTCCTTGAGAAAGGGTGCCACGACCCCGGGAGGTTCAGGGATATGACCCCGATCACCAGACTCGACCATCCACGTGTCCAGTGCCGCGCGCAGTTGCCTCAGCGCCGCCCGGTGTTCCGGGTTTGCCGACGCGGCAAGGTTACGGATCTCATGAGGATCGTTTTTGGTGTCAAAGAGCATCTCCTCGGGGAAGGGCTTCATCAGTTCAAGGGGTGGTCCGGACAATTTACCCTCGGCTTTGAGCCGGCGCATCAGCGGCTTAACCAGGAAGCACTTCTCCTTGTAGCGGTTGAGTGTTTCAAAGCCCGCCCCGGGGGTAAAATTGCGGATATAGTGGTATTGGCTCCCGTGTACGGAGCGCATCCTGACGATTGTCTCATCGATACGGTCCCTGGCGGCGAAGGCGAAGGTGCGCGGCGGGTCCGCCTGTGCGCCGAGGAAGATGCGACTCTGCATGCCGTTTGGCCGACTGATGCCGGCGATTGCAAGGGTGGTGGCGGTCAGGTCAATGAGGCTCACGACACGGTCACTGACGATACCGGGTTTCTCCTTGGCGGTCAGGACAGGGAAGTTCTTCGCGTCGCGCACGATGAGCGGGACTCGCAGGCCCTGGTCAAAGGGCCAGTGGATTCCGCGCGCGGTCAAACGACCGTTGTCGGAGAAGAAGATCACCACAGTGTCATCATCCACGCCGTCTTCCTTGAGGCGCGATAGGATCTTCCCGATGCGGACATCCGCCCCGCTGATGGAATTAAGATAACGGGCCCATTCCCGGCGCGTGACCGGGTGATCAGGGTAGTAGGGGGGAGGGGTGACATTCTTCTCGGTCGCCACTTTCGGGTGCCACTCCTCGCCGACCCACAAGACACGTTCTTTCTCGGCGGACTTGCGGTCGTAGATATCGTATTCCGCCTCGGGAAGGTTGATTTGTGCAAAGAAGGGCTGGTTGGCCCTGAGCTCATCCCACTGGGCGGTGTCATAGAGTTTGCCCTCGTTGACGAAGTTAAGGTCAAGCTTTCCCGTTCCCATTACCTCTTTGCCCAGGTGCGTGATGTTGGCGGTGAAGTAGCCTGCGCCCTTTAGTCGGTGGGTGAGCGGGCGGATGCCGGGGGGAAGCTTGAAGTCGTCATCGCGGTGCGAGCGCATATGGTGGGTGTCCGTTGTGCCCTGATACATGCCGAGCATGAAGCATGAACGGCTGGGGGCGCATACCGGCGAGGTGGCAAACGCGTTGGTGTAACGAATGCCCGCTTTTGCCAGCGCATCCAGGTTCGGCGTTGCGGTGTTTTTCTGGCCGTAACACCCCAGGTCGTTGGAGAAGTTCTCGCCCACGATCCAGAGGATGTTGGGTTTTTTTGCCGCCGCGGCCGGCCACATGAGGGCTGCAGCGATGACGAACAGGGACAGGATGGTTTTCTTGCTGGTGGTGGTCATGAAACTTGAGCTCGCAGGTGAATTATTCCTTGAGGACCATGTCGATACACATCACGGCTGCTAAGATTAACTGACGCACCGGGCTCTCAGTGGGCACCGTGTCAGATATCTGCAGCATGTAATTATCAGCGCTGGTAAAAAGGTTCTTGCCAATCCCCTCCCATTTCTTGGTGATATTGGCCAATTCAGTGTCTCCGGCCATGAACCTGAAGTTCCAGGAGTGCCATTTTCCCTTGAGCGTGCACATCGGTTTGTCGTTTTCATCGAGGATATTGAAAGCTCCGCCGATCGAGAATAATTTTTGCTTAAATCCCCCGATGTGCCGGTCGTTTTCATCAAGGACATGCACCTTGGAGAGAAAGAGAGAAACGCCTCTCTTTACCCGCACGATCGGCTGCCCGGAAGGAGTCATGATCCGGATGTCAAATGGGGTTAATCGTTTGAAGTCGGTAAAGCGGAGTATTTTCGTCAGTAAGCCCAGGCGCGGTTCACGGCATTCCATGACGATTGCCCCGGTTTCAGGATCATGGATGTCGTAGTTGTTGGCCGCCTTGAACATTCCAACGTGTTCCTTGATGAAGTAAACATTCCTGCTTAAAGCCGCGTTCATTGTCTGATTCAGTTTAAATTTCCGTGGCGGATGATGCCGGCCTCACACTGCTTAATGCTGGTCCATGAATTGACCCTAACGAAGACCTGTTCCTTTTGGATTTTCTTCCCATGATGAAGCCAACAATGAGCAGTCCGAACCCCAGGAACTGCGTTATGGATACCGCAGCAAGGAGGTCAGAATTAATGATCAGCTGCCCTACGCTGGTTCTCGCCTCACCTTCCTCCAAGCTGTTGAAAAACCACACCAAGTAGAAGGTCGCGGCAAGGAACCCCGCCAGGATCAACAAGATGCCAAGGAGATAACATTTTTTGGCCATGCCGATATACTAGCGGGCATTCCAGCCGGCAACAAACAGGAAAAAATGCCGCCGTGTGGGATGATTTATTGAGAACAAGGTAGCGTGCCTGCATGCTGAAGCCCCCGTCTTGGCTCCCGGCAATTCGTTTTCCTGGATCCTTTCAACAGTCGCCCATGCCACAAGCGCCATCGGTTTTAATTGCTCCCCCGGGCCGGGCTTTCAATGGCTGCGGCTGAGGATCCTTGCCCTGTTTAAGAAGAAGGATGATTTTCTCCAGCGTCCGCGGGTTCTCCATGCGGGCGATCTCGTGGCCGTTGGGCGTGAGCATTAGCACGTAGGTTTGGTTACGCTCTACCTTGAGCCCCGTGACGAACGGTGCCCGGCCGGTGCCGACAGTCCAAGCGCCCATCCCAAACACCCGCCCTTGCATTTCCCATAATAACAACGAAGGTCGGAACTTCTATCCGGACTTGGCAGGGCTTCCTGCTGCCGGTTTGCCTGCGCGCTTCTTCGATGAGGATGGTTTAGGTTCCTTAACTCTCATCGAACCGCCTCCCCGCGCCGCGCGGACGTGAGAAACCGCCCCGGGCCTCGTCTCGGACGTGTTTTCACGTCGCTGCATGGCGCGACCTACCCAAGCTATATCATGCCTATTACTTTCGAATCTCTCGCTCTTGGCGAGCCTCTTCAACGCGCTCTGCGCGATCGCGAATACACCACGCCATCGCCGATCCAGGAGCAGACCATTCCGCTTGTCCTCGAGGGGCACGACGTGATGGGCTGCGCCCAGACTGGCACCGGTAAGACCGCGGCCTTCGCGCTGCCGATCCTCGAATACCTCTCCGATAATCCTTATAAGGCCAAGCCCCGATGCCCGCGTGTGTTGGTCATCGCGCCGACCCGCGAGCTCGCTTCACAGATTGCCAAGAGCTTCACCGACTACGGGCAGCACCTGCCCTTTAAATCGACGGTGATCTTTGGTGGTGTGGGCCAAAACCCTCAGGTCAAAGCGCTGCAGCGCGGCCCTGAGATCCTGGTCGCTACGCCGGGACGCTTGATCGATCTCATGCAACAGGGTCGCCTTAACTTGCGCGACCTGGAAGTGTTCGTCATCGACGAGGCCGACCGCATGCTCGACATGGGTTTCATCCACGATGTGCGCAAGATCATCGACAAGCTGCCCGATGACCGACAGTCACTGTTCTTCTCGGCGACCATGCCGAGGTCGATCATCGATCTATCGGAGAAGATCCTCAAGGATCCTCGCCATGTGCGGGTGACGCCGCCGGCTACCACGGTGGAGAAAATCGATCAAAACCTCTGCCATGTCGCCAAGACTAATAAGCCGCGGCTGCTGGAGCA
Source organism: Verrucomicrobiales bacterium (assembly GCA_029940475.1). GTDB lineage: Bacteria > Verrucomicrobiota > Verrucomicrobiia > Verrucomicrobiales > DEV007 > CACIUL01. Next base: position 38,133 of record JAPYUT010000035.1, read on the forward strand.
TCTCCTGCGCGAACAAGAGGACGGGCTAGCGCTGGTTTTTAGTGCGACCAAGCACGGTGCCAACCGCATCGCCGAACAGCTGAACCGGGTCAACATCAACGCCGACGCTATTCACGGCAGTAAGTCACAGACCGCCCGCGAGCGCGCTTTGGCGAACTTCCGCGCCGGCCGCATCAGTGTGCTGGTGGCAACGGACATCGCTGCGCGCGGTATCGACGTGAAAGGCATTTCGCTGGTGGTTAACTACGACCTGCCGAAAGAGGCGGACTGTTACGTGCACCGCATCGGCCGCACCGCTCGCGCCGGCGCCGAAGGGCGAGCCGTGTCGATGTGTGATGAGCTCAGCCACAGCTTGCTGAAGGACATTCATAAGGTGATCCGCATGGAAATTCCGGTCGTCGATGACCACCCTTTCCACAACGAGCCCACCGATGAGATGCGTAACGCCAAGCCACAACCGCAAGGCGGAAATCGTGGCGGCGGCGGACGCCGGGGCGGCAATGGCGGCGGCGGTGGACGCAATGGCGGCGGCGGCGGCGGTGGTCGCGGTCGCAGAAGCGGCGGTGGTCGCAGCGGCGGCGGCGGCGGAAATCGCAGTGGTGGCGGTGGAGGATCCGCACGAGGCGGTAGCTCACAAGGCCGACGCTCGTCTTCAAGGCGCCAGACGGCGTAGTTCGGCCAGCAATGGTGGCTCGCTGCCGTTTTCAGATCCCATTTTGAGTGGGAAACTGTGAGTTCCGAAATGGAGTGCCTGCGGTCATGCCTAGTATCCGGGGAGGTGACACCTTGGGGCTCAGATCGAATTGACAAAGGTCGGCGAAGGGCCTGATCCTGTTGTGCGCGTTACCAGGCGCACGAATCCTGATATGAAGAGCTCTCTTTACATCCCGCTTCTCTCGCTCCTGATCGCCGTCCAGGGACTGTCTGCGGCAGCTTCTGAGAAGAGCCGCACGTGGACTTCGACTGACGGCCGCGAGCTTGAGGCACAGCTTGTGTCGGTCAGCGAGACTGCGGTCGAGGTGCGGCGCAAGGACGGGCGGAAGTTCACCCTGAAGCTCGGCGCCATTTCAGCAACCCCCTTTCTCCCCCTCTCCGATC
>JAPYUT010000005.1 GCA_029940475.1 Verrucomicrobiales bacterium
GTTCAAAAACAACCAAATAGAATTTGGTTAACAATTTATAGCTTATGAGATCAAATTCTGCGCAAAAAGTCAAGAATAAACAAATTCTACTACCCCTCAACACGATACTCTCCCGAAAACACCGGTTATGGTTTACTTGGAGTGGTTTACCGGGATATTTGCTGCACCCAATCCTCAGTCACCAACTCCGTGATCTCGATGCCATGCCCCTTCTTTTCCTCCTTACTGTAACGGCGCAACCTGACAATTAAAGGCTTGGCAAAATTGCCATCCAGATAAGCCATTACCTTGTCATGAGTCTCCGTGCCGCGCAGCACATAAGCCACAAAATCAGTCCCGTTGCGTGCCTTGTCCTGCAGAACCACACAACCATAGCGGATTTCCGGAAAGCGGGCGCTGGCGCGATACTTACCGGGCAACCGCCCCATTAGGCGAAACGCATACTCGTGTCCCGTCTTGCTTTCAGGGTTGATGAAATCAGCTGCCGGCACCGGGTTGTAGCAAACCCAGTATTCCCAGTCAATCTTTGCTTCTCCCCCGGTCCACTCAAGGATCGCGTCACGCCGAATGCCGCCTGTGAAAGTGACAACAACCCTGATCAGTGAAGTTTCCAGAGGGCTCAAGAACATGGACGTTGAGGGGACCCGGGCTTTGATAATCTTGTTTTTGGGAGGGTTCCTATCCCGGTAATAGGCGTCGACAATCCCGCCAAGGGTATCCGCATGGCGGATCGCGCCCTTGATCACCGATACATCCCCCGATTCGCAAAAATTCTTCAACGCAGTGATCATCTTCTCCTCGTATGCAGGGATATCGATCAATTCCACGGCAACCGCGGGTGCCGCGGGTGCCGCGGGTGCCGGCGGCCCGAGATTTTGAGACCTGAAAACCAAATAGGCCGCGCAACACATCATCACGCTCACAAGAACAAGCGGCAGGTAGGGTATTTGCCGGTCGCCCCCTGTTACAGGCGCCTCATTCTCCCAGGGAGTATGCATGTTGCCCTGCAACTGTATTTTTTCAGCCTCAGAAAGAAAGTTTTGTGCCTTGAAGGTAATTTGCCGGGAAGCCAAGGATGTTGCCTTGCGTGGCTGATAACGCGGCTTAGCAGCCCGTGAACCCGGGCTTTCGGCACTCTTGTCATCGGTATCAGAGCTCACGGTCTACAACACTGCCATGCCCTTTAAGTCGGCGCAATCCAACAGTCTGTTGTTCTCCCGTAAAAGGATTCAGCCGGATGCCCTGACAAAGTGCCTTTCTATACGGGGAGCCCTTCCGGTTCACCCCCGGAAGCAAAAAAGGACTCCATGCGCCCGCGCAGGTCATCATAAAAGGTCTCTGCCATCTCATCGAGCATATTCGAGTGCTTGCCGCCGGCGATACCCTTCTCGGCAAGCTTTAATTTCTCCGTCTCCATGCGCTCCTCAAATGAGCGCTCAAGCTCCATTAAATTCTCGAGAAACTCCTTGGCCGCCCGTGAACGATCAACCCCCTCAATCAATGCCTTCTCGAGCGGCTTGTTGTTCTTTGTGGCCAGCAGAAGCCCTCCGCCCTCAAGCCCCTCCATGTAGGTATCGTAACTGTTCAGGAATGCCTCGCGTTCCTTGTCAAAGCGTACCTCGTCACAGTCCACAAGGGTATCGTAGGGTCCGGGTTTACTGAAAAACTTCACGATCAGGGGAATCGTGTCCACCAGCATGAACAAGCAGGCAAGGATGCCGTAGGCCATCAGCGCAAAGCTGCCACCAGACTCACCTTTACGAAACAAACTGTGCAGGGCAAGAGTCTGGGTGAGGATGTCACGACGCGGCTCGGCATTGATCGCCTCTATGCGGACACGCTCATCACCTGCCAGGGTCGCAATCTCACCCTGCAGTCGCTTCAGCTCGTCAGTACGTGTGGCAACCTGGTCATCAATGCCATCGCGCACCGCCTTCTGCTGCTCAACAAAAAGACCAATCTGGCGCTCCTGAACCTGGTGCTTCAAAGCCGCAACACGTTGTTTCTCAATCTTCTCTGCCTGGGCCTGCACTGCAACGGCGGCGAGAAACTCACGGGTGACCGTCCCCTCAACGGATGCCACCATGCCACGCAACTGGCCGGTCTCGATAGTCAGTGCCTTCAAATGCCCACTCATGCGGCCGGTCTCCGCGCGGCGCCACTCGAGCTGGTCATCACGGATGCTCTTGGCGCGTGGCCCGAGACCGACAATGCCGCTGCGCTGACCATTGATCTCCCGCTCAAACTCGCGCTGCCAGAAATCAAGCTCCCCCTGCAATTTCTGGTAGGATGCCTGCAGAGTCTCGCTCTCCGTGCCGGCCGCCGCAATGCGCGCGACCTGGCTCGCGGTGGCCGCGTCGACCTTCTTGCGTAAAGCCGCACGTGCCTCCGCGTCAAGGACGTTGGCCAGGCCATTGCCTCCCGCCTTGTCGTCCTCAACGATAAAGTTTGCCTCGTAAGTCTTGTCGCGACGAACCCGCAGGGCCTCAATCTGGTTCTCGACTTCCGTGAGCTTGGCCTCAACGCCCGCCTTGTCCCCGGCAAACTCATCACGCACTGAGGCGATCTCCGCTTCCCTTTCTGTCTCAATCACCGAGCTGACGGTGTCCTTGAACAACAGCAAGGTCAGCGGGTGTGAAATGGTCAGCCCCATGAGAATCGCTACTACGATGCGCAGCGAAAACTGGGAAAGTTTCCGCAGGAACGGTTGGTAGCAACGGTAGGTGGCGAGCAGGGCGCGGTCGATGGTCAGTATAATAAAGCCCCAGACCAGCGAAACCGACACGACCACCCATGGATCAGCAGTCAGCGTTGCCAGTGCGTAAGAACTGGCAAGGATCGCGAAAGCGGTCGGCACAAGCACCGTGGCGCCAAAGGCCACGTATTTGCGCTGCTCCCACTCCGGGCACTTTTCCAGGGCGTCGGTGGAAGCACCGGAGAGCCAGAAGAAAGTCCTGCGGATAAAACGTTGAAACTTATTTGGTTGAGACATGGTCGATATGGAATCTTTGAATGATCACTGGGCGCGGCGGAAATTTGCCTGATGATGGTTTGCGCCACAGCAAAGGCCCTTTAATAAATTTAAGATATCTAAGATATCAGGGAAGTCATGAATATTTTATCCCGCTGGAATTTTCCCCTGGCGCCGTGGGTAACCGTGCTGAGATGCAGGATAAAAGCGCCCATGTGCTCTCACCCGCGCTATACGCGCAACTTTAAGCGTCTTGAGACAAAAGTCTTTAATCAATCCCTTTTCGGCAGAGCCGGAGGCTTCACGAATCGCCCCCTGGCCCTGACAACCTGGTAGGGGGTAATCAAGTCCATGCCCTGGCGGGGCGTGGCATCACTCTCGAACCCGGCAAAGTAAAGCAGGGTGACCACCGAGGTGGAACAGATGTATTCAGTCCCGAAATCATCGAGCTCCTCAGGTTTCAGGTTCTCGTTCCAGAGGGCAAACATTCCCGTGAAGTCATAGCCGAAGAAATGCCCCGACTTTTCCTGGCAGCTAAGGATGCCTTCCCTGATACGCTCCTCGTCGACCCGGTGCCACTTGTCGAGCCTCCAGGCATCCCAGTTATGCGTACGCAGTGAATCGATGTCTTCCTCCACGTTGGCTCCCTTCTGGCTCTGGCTTGTAAAGAGAGCCATCCTGCCGGGAACCTTGGGATCTTCCACCACGATGGCAAGGTGACCATACCGGAAAAGCCGGTAGCCGATGACGGTGACTTTCCCCTCGGCAAAAAGTTCGCGTCGCGCACTCCATTTGTCCTTCCGGTAGGCAATGACGTCGCCAACCTTCAGCGTTCCTGTAATATCCGCCCATGCCGCGTCAGTGATTTCGGTATGTGTCGAGAAGGAACCGGACAGGGCCAGGGAGGTAACGCCCAGAAAAATGGCCAAGCCCGCCCAGAAACCCTTGCGCCAGAGGCTCTTCCGCAGTGATTTCTTTTTCCTTGCCCAGAGCATCCATGCCGCCAGCACCGTTAATGCCAGCGAGCTAAGTGTCATGAAATCGACCAGTGGCAGGGATTTTTCCCCTTCGAAGGACTTTACCTGCGCGAAGCTGCCAACGTCCTCAGGCGCAGCACTGGCGGATGGCCCGTTCTCCGTGACCTCCTCTATCCAGGACAAGATAGCCCAGCCCTCCATATCCCGCAGCCAGATGAGATGAATCGCCTCGTAAATGAGGATGCTGCCAACGAGAATGGCAAGGGTCTTGATGATAATTCTCACGGCAAACTGACCCCAGGGTTCCTGCTGAAATCTTTGCCGCCCTGCACAGCAACGACTTTTTGTTTGATAACCCGTTTAATCTTGGCGACATCAACTTTTATGCAAGCGCTGAAACCCATTCAGGCACAACGCCTTTAAATGCCCAGATTAACCATCCCTGCCACCGCACTGATCATTGCCTGCCTTGCCGGCAGTTGCCACGACAACAGAAAGGCGGCCGGCGATACCCCCGGCCAGCTGGCCTCACGCTGGCAAAAGGATCCGGCCGGTGCCCAAATATGGCTGCTGGAGCAAGTCGGTAACGATCCGCAGCAGTTCATGGCCGCGATCCTGGCAAACGGGCATTTCAGCACCTGGGCCGAAAAGACCCCGGCACAGCTGGCCGTGGCAGTGCTTAATTTTCCGGCGACCGAGATTCCCGGCCATCTGGCAGGGGTCTTTGAGCTGTGGGTTGCCGCCGATGCCGATGCCGCCGGTAAATTCATCGACGGCACACTCAAGGCCGGGCCGGCGCGGGATGCGGCGGTGATCGCGCTGGTCGAGGGCATCAGGGATGATCACCTCCATGAAGCAGTGGCCTGGGCCAGGACCATCGACGATCAGGGCCGGATGTATTCACTACTCGAGTCACTGGCCACGCATTGAGGCCACGTCCTGGGCGCCAACCGGCCCTGGCCGCGTCCTTTTGCCGTTGAGCATGGTGCCGATAAAGGTGTAGCGCACCCCAAGCCCATAGATCAAGAGCAGAGGAAGCGTTGTGGCTGCACAGGCAATCAAAAATTTAGGCAAGCTGGGCATATCCCAGGTGCTGATCCAAGCCTGCACGAACATGATCACCGGCAGGTGCATAATGTAGAGCCAGTAGGAGGCATCGGAAAGGTAGCGGATGCGCGGATTTTCGCCCGGGAAAAAGCGGCGGAAAAACCCGATGCATCCGAAGATCATCAGCCATGCGTAGGCAACGGAACAGGCGGCTAACAGCTCACCATTGTTCTGGCTCTTGACCAGGCACAAGCCCGCCAGCAGCGGCGGCACGGCAAGGACAAAGCTCAGCGGCCAGAGTTTACCGGCCTTGGCTTTAAACCAATCACGACCAAAGCAAACTGCCCCGAAGAAGAAGAAGACGGCATAATAAACCAGAATGGGTGGCCAGGGGAGAACCCCGGTCGCGGTGGCCGCCCCAAAACCCTCCTTCATCAGTAACTGTGGAAGAAGCGTAACCGGCAGCAGCCAAAGCCAGCAGAAAGGTGAGGTAATCAACCAGTCAGGCAATGCCTTTAATTTCAGTTTTCCCAGCAACCAAGTGATCAAAATAAAACCCGCCACCAGCCAGACCAGGTAATAAAGGAACCACAGATGATGGAAGAGGGGTGCGAAAAAAATCAGCATAATCAATCCTGCAAGCCCGGCTCCATGGCCCTCCTCCGCACCATTTTCCCTGAGCGTTGCTGCAATTTGCGGGCGGGTTTCCCGGATGCGTTGGTAATCCAATACCAGCCCCGCAGGGCTCAGGATTTCGCCCACATAATCGTAAATCCATTGAATCTCTTCCCAGGGAGCTTGAGCCGTATCCAAAGCGGTTGCTCCATCATTATTGCTGATATTGGGGCCTGCTCCCGCTTCCAGCAGTGCCTCGACAATGTCAGGATGGGCAAAGAACGATGCGATCAACAGAGCCGTTGAGCCGTTCTTGTCCTTCAGGTTAAGGTCCGCGCCGGCATCAATCAGCGCCTTGGCCACCTCCACCCGACCGAAGGTGGCTGCTGTCATGAGCGGGGTGGATTGATCAACCGCGCGCTGATTCAAATCCGTGCCCGCCTGAATGTGCCACTCAATGGCCTCGAGGTTTCCTGTGCCCGCAGCCTTGCCTATATCGATTGCAGCCCGGGGATTATTCCTTGCCCGGGGCTTTGCCTCCCGTTGAGCTTCCTTGGCAGGTTCACCCCGGAGTTTTCCGACCTCCTCTTTTTTAACACTGCCATAAATACCCACGGGAATAATGAGTATCCAGATAATGGGCACAAAGATGGCAAGCGGCAGGAGAATCCGCTTGGTGCGGTGTTTGGCCAGCTGCTTGAGTCCACGATTCCTCCAAAGCATGGCCGTGAAAAATCCGCTCACCAAAAAAAACAGGGGCAGGCGAAACCCGTGGATGGCATGTAGTATAAACTCGTAGGGACTGTAGGTCTCCGGCACCTCCAGCCCGGCTTGCTCAAGGGGCGCGGCCAGCACAACGGGCACCTCAACCAGCGGCTGATGCAAATCCTGCGCCGGCCAAATGGGCATGGGAAAAAACGAGATCACTCCGTGCAGCACGATGCCGAGGAGCATCGCGAAGGCGCGCAGGGCATCAAGGTCATGGTAGCGTTGCGCCACGGTCGCCATCGGTGCATTGGGCTGCGACAAATCGGGGTGGGTTGCCATTCAGGGTGTCTTGTAATTCGTGGAATAGTATACCGCGCCGGTAAACAGACAATTTGAAGCTCAATTTTCTGGCACCATCCAATTTATTTCCCCGCCGGATGTGCAAAATTCAGAAAAATATACGAAACCCCATAATGCCGGTGTAATGCAACATGTATTAAGAGCCGGGTAATGAGACAAACCCTCCACGTCCACTTTAAATTAATGCATTTAAAATCCTTCAAATCCATTCCCGCTCCATGCCCTCATTTACTGCCTGCGGCACTGCTTGCCTCCTTGTGTTTCACGGCTGCCGCCGAACCGCAATTGAGTTCCTGGTATACCGGGCAGAGCGGCAAGTATGCGCGTATTTTCACCAGCAAGGAAAATGAGGCGGCGGGCATCACCTCGACCACCTGGAGCCGTGGGCAGGGCAACCAGACCTCGCCGACCTACGCCGGGGTGCACGAGGTCCACCATGATGCCGGCTGGATCTACATCAGGACCAGCGGACTGGGCTTCCATGTCATGGGCCCCTGGTATCTCAACGCGGCAAAGACCCGGGACTTCCCGAGCTTCCCCGGCAATACCGCCACCACCTACCGTATCCCGCGCACCCCGAGCGCCTTCAGTGGTGACACCACCACCGGCTTCGGCCCTATTGGTTACTTCGTCGACGGCGTGGCGCTCTTTGACGCCACCGACACCTTCTCCTACATCAATAGCCGCGGCAGTGACGGCAGCCCGCAGGGCGGCGGGCGCGGTGACGGTGTCTGGAACCGCGACGCCTATGTCAACGAGGGCGTCACCTTTGACGCCGCCAACGCGCACCAAGCAATGAACCTGCACCACTACCACGCCAACGCCCCGGCCATCCGGCACCTGCTCGGTGACAACGTTGACTACGATGCCGGTGCCAATGTCTACAGCGAGAACTTCAACGGCGACCATTCGCCGATCCTCGGCTGGGTTTCAGATGGCCATCCCATCTACGGCCCCTATGCCTACAGCGATCCCGATGACCCCGCTTCCCCCGTGCGGCGCATGGCCAGCGGCTACCAGAAGCGTGACGGTAGCAACGCCTCCACCAACCTGAATGTCACCGGGAGAACCACCCTGCCGCAGTGGGCCAACCGGCTGCAGGGACGCACCACCACCCTCGCCTCCAACCGCTATGGACCCAATGTCAGCACCGCCTACATCCTCGGCCACTACCTTGAGGACTATGCCTACATGGGGGACCTGGGGCTCAGCCAGGGTAGTGACTTTGACCTCAATGAGTATAACGGCCGCCTTTGCCGCACCCCGGAGTTTCCGGATGGGGTATGGGCCTACTTCACCACCATCGAGACTGACGGCACGCCGCTCTTTCCCTACAACATCGGACGCAACTTTTACGGCACGCCCACAGGCGGCAACACCAACAACATCCCGGCAACCGCCACCCGCTCCTTTATTGGCGGGCCGAGCAAGCAGCACAGCGCGCGCGATACCGACAGGGGCAACGGTGTGCTTACCCTCACCTGGGACACCGTCGAGGGTGCCAGCTACCAGGTGCAGCAGGGCGCTGACCTGCAAAACTGGACGGAGGGAGGCGACGAGTTCACCGCGACGGCAATCACGCAGACCACCAGCGATACACCAAGCCCCGCCACTCAACCCACCCAGTTCTACCGCCTCAAACGCACCGGCATCGCCAACTATGACGATTCCGGATTCGATAACCAGTTCGAGGGAGGCGGCGGAAATAATGGCGGTGGTGGTGGTGGCGATAACTTTGTCGCCACCTTCACCGGACCTCCCCTGCCTCCTGCCGACGTCATCCAGGAACTACGAATCGGCAATCCCGGCATCCCGGCCGTCCTCCTCAGCATCGACTCCAGAACCCAGCTCACCATTTCCTTTGACGCCACAGCACTGCCACCCGGAAACCATGCCGTCTATGTCATCTTCACCCCGCCCGGACGTCCCCAGCTCACGCTGACTTCCACCAACCGATTCTCCCCCTGAGGACAACCGCCGGGGGAAGCGGAGCACACGCTAACGCTGAGCAACGGATTTGCGATAACGCGCTGAAAAAGCACGCCTCACTTTAAGCATAGAAGGACAAAAAAATCCTACTTGTCCCAGCCGTTTGCCTTGATCAGCGCCTTGAGTTCATCAATCGCGGCATGGTCGGAAGGCATGCGCTCATGCTTGACGAGATACTTGACGGCATTGTTGACCTGTATCACATCACCCTTGCGACCCACGGGGTTTGCCTTGACCCCGGCCATGAAGGCCTCGCCCTCCTCCTGCGCCACTGCCGCCGCCTCATCATCCACCTCATAGCAAAGGGATTCCATCAGTCGCAATAACCTGTCCTTGCCCTTTTTTGTAGCCGCGTCCCTGCGAAGATCGGCGGCGATCTCCGCCCGCTTGGCCATTGTTGCCGCAACGGAAAGCTTTCCGTCCGTGCCACCATCAACAGGCCGCTTGCGTAATGGGCGATACCAGATATTGCGAAACCGCACCGGGTTGCCATGGTCCTGGATCTTCAGCGGTCCTTTTTCCGGAAATGCCTTTGGCTTGGAGCGGCCCCTGTGCCCGCCACCGCCTTCAAGCGGAGTGGAATCCTGTACTACCACGCCATTGATCAACACGGTAAAGGATCCCTCATCAAGAACCACGCCGTCCTTGACCACCGGCCGGCGAAAAATAATGTCGTAGCTCTGCCACTGCCCGGGTGCGTGCAGCGGATTGGCCGCCGGCGGCATTACGCCATAGACCGATCCTGCAAATCCATCCGGGTAGGTGGCGTTATTGTGGTTATCCAAAACCTGGATTTCGGTCGACCCCATGAGGAAAACGCCACTGTTGCCGCGCCCCTGGCTGTTGCCCTGAACATTGACGGGTGCCGCCCACTCAACGTGCAGCTGGCAGTCGGCAAACTGCGCCTTGGAACGGATGGTGCCGGCATTCTTGGCACACTGCACGGCACCGTCGACAACCTGCCAGTCAGCCTTGCGGTTCTTCTTCTCGTGTTCCCAGTTGGCCTTGAAGGAAGCCTCCGTGCCGTCAAAAAGCACGATGGCATCGGATGGCGGGGCTCCCGGAAGTTTGCCGGGGGTTACCTGCGGCGGCTGCGGGCGGTTCATGTCGTGCACTGCCCACGGGTGATGGTCATCCGGAGGATCTCCATAGAACTGCGCCGAGGCAAGGGGGGCGCTGAGGAGGACAAGGAGTATTGCGAGCCTCGCGGGGCGAAATAATGTTAAATCAATTTTCATGGGATGTCTGATTTAGCCTAAATCGAGGTTGCAGGCAAGCTCCCCGGTCCGCAAAATTAAGAGAGCATCAATGATCATGGGTCGGAAAAACATCGTTTCCCGGGGCGGTTTTCCGTTGGAAAGCCACACCGCATGCGGTCATACTTGGAAGCTCTTCCAAAAAACCTTTTAAATATGAAATCAAAAGCACTAACGACAGCAGCCCTTGCCATGGTAATGGCAGGCTCCACGGCACTCGCCGCCGATACCCTTGACCTGCCGGGCAAAGACGGCCCCGGGAAGGGGAAAAAAATCGTCCTGATCTCCGGCGATGAGGAATACCGCTCGGAGGAATCCGCCCCGATGCTGGCAAAGATCCTTTCCCAGAAACACGGATTTGATTGTGTGGTGGTATTTTCCTGGACTGGAAATTACATCGATCCCAACAACCAGGGCGGATTGCGCGGGCTGGAGGCCCTTGATGATGCCGACCTGATGATTATCGGCACCCGTTTCCGCAGGCCGGACGCAAAAGGGGCAGCCCACATCACGAAATTCCTCAATTCCGGCAAGCCGGTGATCGGTTTCCGCACGGCGACCCATGCCTTTAACGGCGGCGGTGCATTTGGTGAGGGTGAGAGCAAGATCAGCTTTGGGCAGTTTGGCCGCAAGGTGCTTGGCGAACAATGGGTCAGCCACCACGGCGGCCACAAGCGTGAAGGCGCGCGTGGAGTCATCGAGGCCGCCAACAAGGACCATGCCATACTTAACGGGGTGGCGGACGTTTTTGCCCCTTCGGATGTCTACGGTGTCAGGCACCTCACCGGAGATGACACCATTTTGTTGCGCGGAGCGGTCACCAAGACACTCGATCCCAAGTCCGAGAATATTGCCGGCAAGAAAAACGACCCCATGCAGGCCCTCGCCTGGCTGCACACCTACACGACACCGGACGGCAAGAAAAAAGCCAGCTCGTTCTGCACCACGGCAGGCGCCTCATGCGATTTCGTCAGCGAGGGGCTGCGCCGCCTGGTGGTCAACGCTGCCTATCACCTTACCGGCCTTAAGGTCCCGGCGAAGGCGGACGTTGACTACGTCGATGCCTTTTACCCAAGCTTCTACGGATTCATTCGTGACAAGAACTGGTATAAGGACCTTGATCTGCAGGTGGAAGACTATGGCCTGGGCAAAAAACCGCACGTGATTGACCCGCCGGGAAGCCCCAAGTGGCCATTCCGCCCGTCTCCATAAAGGCTGCCGCTGAACATTTTCTACACGATGACCAAAGGAACTGTTGCCCTATGCGGGGCCATTCTTGCGGTCCACCTAGTGGCGCCACTCGTCGCGGCCGCCGAGTCGTTCATCCACGGCTATCCGGGGAAGCGGAGTTACGTCGCGGGTGAGGAACTTACCTTCCATCTCTCCACCGACTTGGCGGAGGTCGATCTTGAGATCGCGAGGATCGGGGCGGGGCGCCAGGTGGTCTGGAACGGGAACGGGATTAGGGCCGGAAAACATCCAGTTCCCAAGAACGCCAGCTCGCACGGATGCGATTGGCCGGTTGCCTCCACCATCAAGGTTCCGGAATCGTGGGCCAGCGGTTGCTACGAGGCGCTGGCGCGCTCGGGTGAGACACAGGGCAACCGGATGTTCTTTGTCGTGAGGTCTTCGCGCCCCGGCCGGGATGCCAAGATTCTCCTGCAACTCGCATCCAACACCTACAACGCCTACAACGGCTGGGGCGGGTTCAGCCTCTACACCTACTGGGGGCCGGCTCACTGGGACAAGGTGCACGAGCCCGGGGATGAACTCGGTCGCCGGGTCAGCTTCCAGCGACCGTTCGGAGGGATCGATCGCAATTGGGAGCTCCCTTTCATCCAGTGGGCGGAACGCAACGGCTACCGCCTCGACTACGCGATCAACAGCGACCTCGAGTTCCACTCCGAGATGCTCGAGCACTACAAGCTCGTGCTCAGTGTCGGCCACGACGAGTACTGGTCGGCGCCGATGCGCGACCACCTCGAGGCTTACATCGCGAAGGGCGGCAACGTCGCGTTCTTCAGCGGCAATACGTGTTGCTGGCAGGTGCGCAGCCAGGATCGTGGGAACGACCTGGTGTGTTGGAAGGAAGCCTACGAACAGGATCCCCTCTACAAACCCGGGGGGCATCCACTGCTCAGCACCCTGTGGAGCCACCATCTCGTAGAGCGCCCGGAGAACCAGCTGACGGGCGTGGGCTTTCTCCGTGGCGGTTTCCACCGCTTCCGGAACGGCATCCCAAACGGCTCGGGCGCCTACGCGGTGCACCGTCCGGACCACTGGATCTTCGAGGGGACCGGATTGCTGGAGGGGATGGAGTTTGGGGGGGAGGACACCATCGTCGGCTACGAGTGCGACGGCTGCGAGTTCACGGTAGTCGATGGTCGGCCCGTCCCGACTGGTAGAGACGGGACGCCGAAGAATTTCACCATCCTCGCGACGGCACCGGCGCGGTGGGGAGAGGGAGATCTCGGTTGGTACAAACCCGCCCACGATCTGTGGAAGACGAACCAACACGAACACGGCTGCATGGGCATCTACAGCGTGCCCGGCGGGGGGACGGTCTTCACCGCCGCGACCACCGACTGGGCGCACGGGCTCGTTTCTGGCAACGCCGGTAGCGGTGGCGTGAACGTCCTCGCCAATGCCTCCGGGCCGCTCGGTCCTGGCCACAACGCAGAGGTGTTCGAGGGCGGGAATTGGAACATCCTCCACGGCCACTTCGTCGGAAGAGTCGTCGACGAAAACGGCAAGCCACTGCCTCAACAGCTTACCGTCGAGTTCGGCGCGTCTGAAGAGAACGCGGCGGTCACCAATTGGGGGAAGGCGCCGCAGGCGAGCTACGTGAACGCATCGGCACCGGCTGGCGTGGGCAACAACGCGCTGATGAACGACATGCTGTATAGCAGCGGCGTGCCAAGGGAGCAGGCAGGGGTGCGGTTGCGCGGGCTGCCGGCAGGGAAGTATGAGGTGTTCGCCCTGCTGCGACACTTCGCAGCCGCAGAGTCCAACCAATACCGGTGGGCGATCGGAGTGGATCTCGACCGGCTGGACGATGGTGCGTTCACGGCGCAGGGCGGCAGCCGGACGGAGTGGATCCGAGCGACCCCCGAGCAGGCAGGCAACTATGCCCGCGCCACGGTTCGCATCTCCGGACCGCAGGAGGCGATCACGATGATCTACGACAACCTCAACGAGAGCTTCACCGATGTGATGGGCTTCCAGATCGCGCGCCTGGCGGAGGACGGCAATGCCGAGCCTGGCTTCCGAATCCAGTTCGACTGCGGTGGCGGTGACCGGGACACGAACAACCATGTCGATCGCATCACCCGCAACGTCCTGAACCGGCTCTCTGGGGAAGCACCGCCGGCTGCGAAACTTCCACGCACGGGGAGTGTCCCCGAGGAGCGTCCGGCCATTCGCCCGCCATCAGCGCTGCGCGGTTGGGCAGACTGGGAGCGTGGTAAAAAAATCTTCGAGAAGATCGAGGTGCCACCAGCGCCGCCGCTCTCGCCGGAAGAGCAGCTGAAAACCTTCAAGCTCGCGCCGGGATACCGCGCCGAGCTGGTGGCCGCCGAGCCGATGGTCGCCGATCCGGTGTTCTTCGAGTTCGACGCCGACGGGCGGATCTGGGTGCTCGAGTATCGCGGCTATATGCGCGACCTCGCCGGGACCGGCGAGGCCGATCCGATCTGCCGCCTCATGGTGCTAGAGGACACCGACGCCGACGGGCGCTCCGACAAGAGCACGGTCTACCTCGACGGGCTTGTCATGCCGCGCAGTTTCGCTTTTGTCGAGGGCGGCCTGCTCCTAGCTGAACCGCCGCACTTGTGGTACTGTCAGGATCAAGACGGTGACCTGGTGTGCGACCGCCGGCGCAAGGTGGGCAGCTATGGCGTGGCCGGCAACCCCCAGCACACCGCCAACGGCTTGCGGCGCGGCATCGACAACTGGCTGCACAACGCCGATTGGCCAAGGCGGCACCGGTTTAGCGACGGCGAGCTCATCGAGGAAGAGACGATCCACCGCGGCCAGTTCGGGGTGAGCTTCGACGATGTCGGGCGCTTCTACACTTGTTACGAGAGCACGGCCGCCGTGATGGATTACATGCCGGAGGAATATGCGCGCCGCCATCCGGGGCTCCTGGCGCTCTCGCGCAAGGGCGGGAACCGGGTGCAGTTCGGAGTTGGCACCAAGATTTCCGGCCCGGCGCAGGAAGTCTTCCCCATCCGCCCGACGCCGCAGATCACGCTTGGCGGATTGGAACTGCGCGACGACGGCACCCTGCGCACTTACACCGTCGTCGCCGGCACCTGCGTCTACCGGGGCGACCAATTTCCCGCCGATGCACGCGGCAACCTGTTCGTCCCGGAAGCCGGCGGGCATCTCATCGGGCGTCTCGTCTTGGGAGATGGCCTGACCCCGCAGACCCAACGCCACTATCCCGCCGGACAGGAACTCCTCGCCTCCACCGACGAACGTTTCCGCCCCATCAACGCGCGCACCGGGCCGGATGGCGCCCTCTACATCGCCGATATGTACAAGGGCATGATCGAACACGTCATCTTTCTGGTGCCGTGGATCACCGATCAGGTAAAAGCGCGCGACCTTCTCACCGGCAACGACCTCGGTCGCATCTGGCGCATCGTGGCGACGGATCGGCCGATCTCCCACCAATCGCCTGCGCTTTCCAAGCTGGATGCCGACGGACTCGTCCGTGAGCTGAACCACCCCAACGGCTGGCGGCGCGACACCGCCCAGCGGCTCCTCGTCGACCGCCGCCTCGCCGCCGCCGTGCCAGCCCTGACGGCTCTGGCTCGCCAGGGTGAATCTTATCTCGGTCGCCTCCACGCCCTGTGGACGCTGGACGGGTTGGGAGCGCTCGACTGGCCGACCCTCACCCAAGCCGCCCGCCATGAACATCCCGGCGTTCGCGCGACGGCGTTACGGTTGATGGACAAAATGGACCGCGAGCAGTGGCGCGCCCGAGTGGTCGAGGAGATCGCGGTGCTGGTCGCAGAGCGCGGGGAGACCGACCCGACCGTTCTGCAGCAGGCGCTGATCACGCTCAGTGCCGCCGCCACTCAACCGGACGACTACTGTTTGCTCATGGAAATTGTCGCCAAGCAATCCGGTGACCTCGGGCGCACGGCGGCGCTCACCGGCCTCGCCGGTCGCGAGGCCGCCTGCCTGGAGGTTGCCATGCAGCCGTCTGAGGCAGTGCCCAAAGCAGTCCGCGAAGCGTTCATCCGCGACCTATCCGCGCTCATCGAAATCGGGACGACCGAGGGCGCCCCGGTCGCGCCGGTGGTGAACTACGATTCGCTCACCGCCGAAGAGATGAAGCGCGCCAAGCTCGGCGCGGAGAAGTACGCGATGCTCTGTGCGTCGTGTCACCAATCGCACGGCCTCGGTACGCCTGACGTGACGCCCCGGCTGGCCGCGAGCGAGTGGGTCACTGGCTCTCCCGAGCGTCTCGCCCAGATCGTTCTCCGCGGCCTGGTCGGGCCGGTCAAGGTGAACGGGGAGGAGTGGAACCTGCACATGCCCGGAATCGGCAACTCGGGTGTGGTCGACGACGAGGATCTCGCAGCCATCATCACTTACATCCGCCGCTCCTGGGGCAACGCCGCCGCACCGGTGGCGCCAGATTTGATCGCCGCCGAACGCAAAGCCTCCGCAGACCGCAAGTTCCCGTGGACGGTTTCCGAGTTGGCGGGCAAAGAGGCGGCCAACAAACCCGCTGCGATCCGCCCGGACGGAAAAGGTCAGCTCGTCCTCGCGGCCAAAGCCGCGCAACTCTTCGGCAAACAGCTCCGCTACCACCCGGACCTCGATCTCCTCGGCCCGTGGATCAACGAGAGCGACGCCGCCCTCTGGGTTGTCGACGTCCCGGCAACTGGCCGCTACCGAGTGGATCTCCACTACGCCATGGATGATAAAAACGCCGGCAACACGTGGCGCCTCGAGTCCGATACCGGCGCGCTGGATGGCAAAGTTGCAAGCACTGGAGGCTTTGATCAGTTTGCGGAAAGGGGCGTCGGGTTCCTCGAGCTAAAGAAAGGATCCAACCGCATCCTCATGCGCGCCGCCGGCAAGCTCGACGGGGAGCTGATCGACCTGCGTGCGATCCGCCTGCAGCTACGACGGCATCGAACTGTTCCGCGAAAGTCCGCTGGAACTTGAGAAATAGCGTGTTGAGTTGAGACAACACCATGTAAGAAAGAGGTCGGGCACTTAGCGGAATCCGTCGGACTGCGCATAGTGGGGTTCTATGAATTCAGACACCACTTACCGATTTTCTTTCGGTCCATGGAATATCGGTGAAGGGGCCGACCCTTTTGGCCCGGACGTCCGTCAGCCGTATCCGCATGAGAAAAAGTACGAGCTCTTCCGTTCTCTCGGATTCGAGGGGGTTCAGCTGCACGACGATGATGTTGTTCCTGATCTCGACAGTAAAACTCCGGCGCAACTTTTGGCTTCGGTCTCCCCCGGGCGGGTTCTTCGAGCACTCAGTAGAGCCCGTCCAGCAATGAGCTGATATTCACACGGACGATTTCGCCCATTGTTGTGCAGGAATTAAACGCCGCGCAATGGTGATGCTCCGCGAGCTCGCTGCGTAGCTGGGCGACCTTTTCCGGGGGGGATAATTCATCCCCGGACATAACTTCAAGCAATGCCCCGAGCCGGTGCTCGGCAACCTTGCACCGCCGGGCCACCAGGGTGCGCTCCTCCTTGCGATACTGTTCAATGGTCTCTCCGTTAAGGAGGTCATCTATCATTGCGACCATCGGTTGATTATCACTGAAGGACTGCGCCATGTACATTTCTTGCCGTCCTTCATACGACTGCTGGTCAAAATCGATCGGTCTCACGCGATATTGCACCTCTTCAAAGTCCGGCGTGATATCAACCACGTAGTTCACTGCCCGCATGTCTCCAAGCAGGCGGATAAAACAGCGTTCGTTAAACTTCACGAACTCCTTGGCGATGCGCACCTCGTTGATCTCGTCACGATGCAGCCAGTCGCGCAGGAATACATCCCCGGGGAGTCCCGCAATATGTTCTTCAATCAGGGTGTCGCCATTGATCAGGTAATTAATGCGGGTTGGCGAGAGAATATGCTCGAGTTCCAGCCCGTATATTCTCGAGGCATCAGCCCATTTCACGTAATAATGGTCAAAGTTGTCATTATAGCGGTTGATGATGCGGATTCGGAATGGCCGTGAATTGCCAAACTCGCCAAAATCAATTCGCTCCACATCCAGGTGCCTGGCCACTGCTGATCTGCCTCCCATTTTAAGATCCGCATAAATACGTGTCAGCTTGGGACGCAATTCGGCCATCTCGCCCGGGGGATACATGACGCTCTGCCAAAGCGTTTCCGTGCCTGCCGGCGACTCGTAGGGTGCCGTTTCGCTGAACCGTGAAAGGTCGCGGTAAATTTCCGGGACGCTTGCCACGTGCCTGCCATACTTGGTCAGGTAGGCATTCAGGGCCGGGCCCACGACGTAGGGAATTTTCTTTTTCGATATTTCCATCTTTTCAATACCCTGCCGGAAAAGCTTCCGGGGAGATGCTCCATGCGCAACGCAAAAATGATGCCCGAGGGTTCATTTATTGGGCATCCTGCCGTTTTATTCCCTTTCCATCCGACCCTCGATACCATGCTTGAGCAACACGCGCCCACTTCTGGAAATTGGGGCAAGGGTCGCCCTTATCCCGCTGCCACGGCACTTGATAGTAAAGATTTTAAAGTCAGGGGAAATGATAGCAGTTTCAATTTCCGCCCAGTAGATGACCTGCATATTCCTGGCCGGGCGCCAAAATGGCAACAGTTCAATGCCAAGCGGGGTGAGTATGATGAACGCATGGCGCAGGCAATGCGCAGTCACCCAGAAACATACAATCGCCGGTGCCAGGGGGACAAGGGCCCACAATGGAGAAACCGCCGCTGCCGGCTCCCCCGCGGCATTGCCCGCAAGCGGCAGCGCCTTGATAAAAATCCCGCCGGCAACACACAGGCCGGCAATGCCGGCGGTTAAGAATGTCATCGCCTGGCGGGAACGCGTAAAGCGCAGTTCCTGCTCGGGCCGGGTGACCTTGCGCGGACGGCGGGGCAACAGCTTGCCGGCAAGTTTCTTGACTTCTTTCATCCTGCAACGGGCCGGGGGCAGCGACACCGTCCACCGGGCCAACTTCCGGTCTTGCCCCTGATTGATCAAGGCCTAGCTGATATCGACATATGAGGCGAGGCCCTGCAGGCCGCCTTCCCTCCCGAATCCACTCTCCTTATAGCCGCCGAAGGGACTGGCGGGATCAAATTTATTGTAGGTGTTCGCCCAAATCACCCCGGCTTTGAGTTCAGCGGCAATCTTGAATATTTTGCTGCCCTTGTCGGTCCAGACGCCCGCGCTCAGGCCATAACAGGTGTTGTTGGCACGTTCGATGGCCTCGCCCGGGGTGCGGAAAGTCATCACCGAGAGCACCGGGCCAAAAATCTCCTCGCGGGCTATGCGGTGACTGGCTGTAACCCCGGTAAAAAAGCTCGGCTTAAACCAATACCCTTCCCCCGGTAATTTGCAGCCCGACTGATGCAGTTGCGCCCCCTCGGCAACACCGGAATCAACCAACTCGCTTATGCGCGTAAGCTGTGCCTTGGAATTAATCGCGCCAATGTCGGTGTTCTTATCCAGTGGGTCGCCCACGCGCAGGGTCTTGATGCGATCGGAAAGCTTGTGGATTACCTGCTCGTAAACCGATTCCTGGACAAGGAGCCGGGAGCCGGCGCAGCAAACATGCCCCTGGTTAAAGTAAATGCCGTTGATGATACCCTCAATTGCCTGGTCCAGCGGGGCATCATCAAATAAAATATTGGCCGCCTTGCCGCCCAGCTCCAGGGTAAGCCGCTTGCTGCTTGCCGCTGTAGCGGCAGCGATTTGCTTGCCCACCCGGGTGGAGCCGGTGAACGCCACCTTGTCAACTCCCGGGTGTTGCACAACTGCCGCTCCGGTGCTGCCTTTACCGGTAACAATGTTTACCACGCCGTCCGGAAGACCTGCATCAGCGATAATCTCGGCAAGGTGCAGGGCGGTCACGGAGGTGGTCTCTGCAGGCTTGAGAACCACCGTGTTGCCACATGCCAATGCCGGCGCCAATTTCCATGCCGCCATCATCAACGGGAAATTCCATGGTATCACCTGCCCACATACGCCTATGGGTTGAGGTTTTTTCCCGGGAAAGGCATATTCAAGTTTGTCGGCCCAGCCTGCATGGTAAAAAAAGTGCGCAGCTACCAGCGGCAAATCAACATCACGTGATTCCTTGATCGGCTTGCCGCCGTCCATGGTCTCGAGGATAGCAAGCTCACGCGAGCGTTCCTGTACCATTCGTGCTATTCGGTAAATTAATTTTCCGCGCTCAGCCGCCGGCATTTTCCCCCAGGGTCCCGTCAGCGCCTTGCGCGCCGCCTTGACCGCCAAGTCAACATCCTCCCGGTCTCCTGCCGCAATATCGGTCAGTTTCCTGCCGGTAGCCGGGTTTACAGAGCGAAAAACCCGACCCGACTTGGCGGCGACAAACTTGCCGCCAATATAAAGCGAATAGCGTTTTTTCAATGGCACCGGGGTTGATTCCGGTGCGGGGGAATAATCCCATCGATTTCCAAACTCAAGCATCGGCTCCACTGCCGCGTGGTGCTTTTTAGGTTTGGCTCTCTTGGTTTTCGATTTTGCCATCACGGGCAAGTTTAACGGAATCCGGGCAACGAGGCAAGGCGGGCGGAAATGAATCCCAGCCGGGCATCACCCCTGACATTAACCTCCCCGGTTGACTTCAGGCTATTTGGCGGGTGGCGGCATGGCTACTTTAAGGTTTTGTTTGCCGTTAATGGTCGAGCCCTTAATCGGCGGTAAGCCAAGCAGGAAAGTGGCGAGGTTGCCGGCGTCGCCGTTGCGCACAGGAGGCAGGGACTTGGCATTGTGTGGCGGGTTTGCCTCCCCGGGATCAGCGCGCGTGCCTGGATTCAACGCGTAAAGATCGCCGCCGGCATGAACTCCCGCGCCCCATACGTAAAAGGGGATCGTGTAATTCTTTGCTTCATCAGCCTTGGTGTGGGTCTTGGTAGAGAGCCGTCCGCCGTGATCGGCGGTGACAATCATCGCGGTTTTGTCCTTAAGGCGCGGGCTGGCCTCAATGAGTGTCAGCAGGTGACCAATCAAGCGATCGACTTTCACGACTGCATTTATATAGGGAGTGCCATTGGCAATATCCCAGCCGCTGCCGTGCCCCGCAGAATCACAATCCCGCAGGTGCAGCATACTGAAACCAAACGGTTCCCTGGACATGGCCATGACAAATTTGATAATGAGCGGATCGGTGAGCTCATCAAGCTGGTAGATATTGATCTTGTCCCTGCCGTTGTCAGCTCCCTCAGTATCCGCCTGGCCGTTGCGCTCGTTGTAGCTCAGGTCATAAAGAACAAACTTTTTCTTGCTCGCAAAAAGGGCGGTGCGCAAGCCGTGATCATGCACCACGTCAAAGGCACTTTGCAGGTAAGCTTTTTTATTGCGGTGCAGCAACTCCCCTATCTTGGGCGTACTGTTGCTCACCCAGCCGTGGCCGGGGCCCCCTTTAACGCCGCGCCCGGTAATCATGCAGGTGTGATTGGGCAGCGTGATGGTGTAATCCGCGTCGGTGCGCGCATTATGGGTATATGAACCCTCGGTAATCAGGCGATAAAAATGCGGCGCCCCCTTGGCGCCGAGCAATTCAACCGCATCAGGGCGCAACCCGTCACAGCTGATGAGGATGACGTGCTCCGGGCCGGCGGGAGATTGTAGATCACTGAGCCAAAGCAAAAAAACAGCTGCAGCAATAGAGGATAAGAAACGATTTCGGTTGGGCACGATCGCAGGTGGAATTGGTAAATTGCGGGATGATTGGAGGGGCGGACGATATGGGAATTCCTTCCCTACGCCATGGGAAAATTCAGGTAGCAGGTATTTCGTTGTGCGTAGCAAAGCAACAATGCCTAAAGAAAAGAGCATTTACCGGAGTAGTTAAAAGCAGAGCATATATCGTTAATATTTATAAATAGTAAATTGTAGAGATTATAAATAATCCTTTTTCCCACTCTTTTATCTAAAAAGATTAATTTTTGCGTTCCCTTTTTGATAAATTTTTGGGAGAATCGAGGCTTGCAGCTGCGCACGGTATCCCCTTGCCCGGCTCGCAAGCCATCCCCGACGAAGCGTCCCCGGCTCTTTGTCCGGGCCTGCAACCAGCCCTTTCCCAAAGAAAATTCATGACCAAGACACCACCCTTTTTACTGACAACCGCCGTGCTCGCAATGATCTCGGCCTTTCCCTTAATCGCGCAGGATGAAGCCTGCCTGGGCATCAGTCGCGACACCATTAACTGGCTTGGTTTCCTCGGCGGCGAGGGACCGGCAGACGGGCTCGCCGTTTTCCAAAGTGACCCCGCAGACTGGGCAACCGTCCACATTGATCGGGGGAGAGAGCGAACATTGTTCCGCGACGGCTACCCTTCGCAGGTTACAAATGGCTCCAACTTGACCGGCTGGGACATCGTCAACGACAACGCCGCTAATGGCGGCGTGCAGTTTCCCCTGGTGGAATATTCAATGCGCAATAACGCCGGTGCCGGTGGTGTGCAGTTGCTCATCGAATATAATTTTGCCAATCCCCTGCCCTCGGGTTCAGTGATCGTTGTCGGGAAGTTCAACTGGCAACGCAATGTTGGCTTGCGAACGCGCGCAATAGCAACAGCATATGACAACGAGGGCAACGCACTTCCGCCAACAACCCTTGTCACGGTTGAAAACTATAATTTCAGCGGGCGCACCGGGGTGGATTCCCTTGCCTGGAACATGGATTATGACGATATCACCGGCGAGTTTGCGCACGAGAAGCCGGGTCAACTTCCAAGCTTTGCCGAAATGGATACTGATTGGCTGCTGGTCACCACCGTGGCACCAATCTCGCGCATTGAGTTCGACGTGACGGAAAGTCCCTGCGACGCTTCCGGAGCCTCTTTTCCCTTTCGTATTGGTATCGGAAAGCCGGCCTTTGCAATCCGCGGCGGTAAATTTCATGGCCTTATCGACAATGCGGACCCCACCACTTTCAATACCGGCAGTGGCCTGCTCAAGGTTAATAATAAAGGGGGATTCTCCGCCAAGTTCCGTTTTGACGGGGTTGCTTACCGTTTTGGCGGAAAATTCGATGCCGTCGGCAATAACTGGAGCTCAACAGTGACCAGCCGTGACGGCCCGCCGGTGGATGTTACCATGGAATTCGGCTCCGATTACACCGGTCTGGGCCTTGCGATAAACGGCACCATTGCCGGGACCCCCGGCGACTCAACCTTCTCGCTCATGTTCAGTCCCTTCTCATCCGGATGTGAACTGCCTGCCGATATCGGCGGTCCCTACACGGCCCTGGTCGACAGCCCCGCGATTCCCTCCGATGACCTGCCCGCCGGAAAATGCTACGCCATGGGCAGCGTAAGGGAAAACGGATATACCGGGTTCTACATCCGCACGACCGGTAACGTCATTGGCTATGCGGGCGGTTACCTCAACCGCCTGAATGAATTCGCCTTCCAGGCCAACGGCCACACATTGAGAAGCAATAACAGGCGTGAGGACACGATTATCGGCACCGTTGTTTTTGAGGAAATGGCCGGAGTCAGTGATTTCAACGGCACGGTCACCGTCTACAAGTCCGATGATACCCGCTACCGTAATTATTATCCGTCGGGTTATGCATACCAGGCGGCCATCACCGGTTCACATTATATACCACCTGCCCCCGGGTCGTTTAATATCAGCGACATTATGGTGGATGGCTTATCGCTGAACGATATCTTTTCGCTGAACGGCAGGAAGGCAAACTTTTCTGTCGAGGCCAATTACAAGCGCGTGCGCTTCTCTCCTGTCACGGGTGAAATCGCCGGAAGATACAGGAACACGGTAGGTGGACGCTGGCGCGCCTTTGGCGGTGTTTTATTCCAGAAAAGTGACATCGGCGGCGGTTGGGCGCTGGGTTCCTATGCCCGTAATTCAACCGGAAAAATCGGCCTTTTCCTCATCAATGATGAGCCGGAAATCGTGATCGAACCGCCGGTAAAGGTTAAAAAAAGCCGGCATAAATTTTAATTCGCGCACTTAATGTAATGCGGAGGCACCGCGACATTCATCCGTTTTGAAAAACCGTGCTAAAATATTGCTGGGATCTTCCGCTTGCCTGGTGATCCTTTTCGTTACCGTCAGGCTCACGACAGAAGACACAACCGCGCGCAAGGTTCCTGTTGAAAGACAACTTAAGGCTGCCCCGGAAACCGCGGTGCCTGCGCGCCCTGAGGGCGTCAAGTTGAAAGCCGCCCGGCTTCCGCCTGCGCATCATGCGGAAACCGCGGTGCCTGCACGCCCTGAGGGCATCAAGTTGAAAGCCGTAAGGCTTCCGCCTGCGCATCAAGAAAATGACGACTATTCGCGTTTGTTTGCCGCGCTTCCTGAGCTTTCATGGTCGCCTGAAGCCGTTGCAGAGACCTTCGCCGCCAAGGGTAGCGGAAAACTGCACCGGCAGATGCTTGCCCTGCTCCTGGATGCACCCGCAAAACACAAAGCCGATCTCGCTGGCCATGTCGCCAACCTTACTCCTGATGATGATTACGCGCCTATTGCCTGGCTGATCACAAATCGCAGCGTAAGCGGCGCTGCCATGCAGGCATTGCTGGAAGATCTCCACGATCGGCCAGCCGACCTCAAGCTACCGGTAATGGCGGGCATCCTCTCCCAGGTAGATCATCCCGGCGCAACTGAGGCAGAACATGCCCTGAATATTTATCTGCAGGTAAGCCATGGCTATCCCAGTGATGCCTGGCATGCGGAAGTCGAGACATTCCTCGCCACCAGCCAATAATACTCGTGCCGGCACCCTTGAGGCCTCCGGCATAAGCCGATTGCCGTTTCCAATCAGTAGCCCTTGGCAAAAATTACCCGCTGCGAGCTGGGTTTGCCGGTGAGGATGCACTTGCCTTCCTCGATGAATTCCCGGCCGTTGGGAATACATCGGATTGTCACCTTGTGATCCTTGGTAATCTTTTCCTCGTC
The DNA here is from genome assembly GCA_029940475.1 of Verrucomicrobiales bacterium. Lineage (GTDB taxonomy): Bacteria > Verrucomicrobiota > Verrucomicrobiia > Verrucomicrobiales > DEV007 > CACIUL01. The sequence continues at coordinate 24,061 of JAPYUT010000005.1, forward strand.
CTCATTTGACCCCGCCCAGTGACACAATGCAAAGCCACCATGAATTTCCGGCTTCTCAGGATTTAACGGGGTAAAATACTCCACCAGGTCATCCATTGAATCAATATTCCTGGTGTTGCTCTCCCGTAATGCTGTTGCGCGTGCAAGCAGGGACTGCTGTATCTCACCGAGGATATTTCCCGTGCCTGTTATAACCTCGTCCCTGGCAAGAAATTGCTTTTCTCGCGGCGGCATGTCGCGGCGGGCGACGGCTACCGTGCCCTTTTCCATGTCGCGCGGGCCGATTTCCATCCGTAGCGGGACACCTTTTTTAATCCATTCCCAGTTCTTCGCGCCGCCCTGCATCTCCCGTTTGTCGACCTCCACCCGAATCAACTCGCCACAATAATCCTGCTGTTGCAATTCCCCGGCCAGGGCATCAGCCGCATTGAGAACCTCTTCACGCGTTTCCTCCCTGGGGGTAATCGGTAAAATAACAACCTGGGTTGGCGCAACGCGCGGCGGCATCATTGCCCCGTCGTCGTCGCCGTGCGCCATAATCAGAGTTCCCACCAGCCGCGTGCTGACTCCCCAGCTGGTGGTCCAGCCAAATTGCTTGGAGCCATCACGGCCGGCAAAACTGATGTCTGATGCCTTGCTGAAATTTTGCCCGAGAAAATGGGAAGTCCCCGCCTGGATCGCCTTGCAGTCCTGCACCATTGCCTCAATGCAAAGCGTTCGTTCGGCGCCAGGGAAGCGTTCGTTTTCTGTTTTCTCGCCGGTAATCACCGGAATCGCCAAATGTTCCCGGGCGAACTTTTCATAGATGCCAAGAATCTTTTCCGTTTCCTCCCAGGCTTCCCCATCGGTCTCATGCACGGTATGCCCCTCCTGCCAAAGGAACTCGGCGGTGCGTAGAAACAGGCGGGGACGCATTTCCCAACGCATGACATTGGCCCACTGATTAATCAGCAGCGGCAGATCACGGTAACTTTCCACCCACCGCGAAAAAGCCGCGCCAATGATCGTCTCGGACGTCGGGCGTATTACAAGGGGTTCGGTCAATTTGCCGGCCGGAATCATTTTTGTTTTGCCGTCTTCCCCGGTCTGCACCTCAAGCCGGTGATGGGTCACAACCGCGCACTCGGTGGCGAAGCCCTCGGCATGCTCGGCTTCTTTCTCGAGATATGACAAGGGGATCAACAGGGGGAAATAAGCATTTTTGTGCCCGGTTGCCTTGAACATGACATCCAGCTGTGCCTGTATCCGCTCCCACAAGCCATATCCCCATGGCTTAATAACCATGCATCCGCGCACTTCTGAATTCTCGGCAAGGTCAGCAGCGCGAACAACTTGCTGATACCACTCGGGAAAGTCCTCCTGCCGGGTCGGGCTGATAGCGTTTGTCTGCTTGGCCATGATTTGCTGGGAATGGTCGTCGCACGGTGCGGATTTGCAAATTATCGGGACTGGGGGGCCCGGTTAAAACTTCTCATCCGGGCTTGATCACAACCATCCGCTCTGACACAATTCGCAGTGCATGCATACCTTCACGCGCCGCCGCTTCCTTAAGGCCTCAGCACTCACCGCCGCTGCCTTGGGCTCGGGCAACGCCGATTCTCCCGCCGCCACAAAGCTCGAGGAGGGATTTACCAGCCTGTTCGACGGCCATACCCTGAAGGGTTGGCACAAAAACCCGCAGCGCATTGGCCATGGCACAGGCGGCACCTGGCGGGCTGAGAATCACAGTATCACCGGTGAACAGGATCCCCCGGGTTCAGGTAATGGCGGCATCCTGCTTACCGATAAGAAATTCGGTGATTTTGAGCTGCGTTTGGACATCCGGCCGGACTGGGGGGTGTGCAGCGGTCTTTTCCTGCGCGGTAACGATCGCGGGCAGTGCCTGCAAATGATGGTCGATTACCATGACGGCGGTAATGTTGGCCATATTTACGGTGAGGGAACAGGTGGTTTCAATACCCGCCATTTTGACATCGATGGCACCATGAAAGACGGCAAGTTGACCGGGCTTAAGGCACGCCCGAAAGTCAATAAACCTCCGCTCGACTACTCGATCTCAGGTGAAAAGTTCTGCTCAATCTACCGGGTTAACGACTGGAACAGCGTGCGGGTGAGCTGTGTCGGCAAACACCCGAAAGTCATCACGTGGATAAACGGCGAAAAAATCTGCGAGTTCAATGCCGCAAGCTACAAGGGACCCGGGTTTGATCGGGATAAGGTAGCCGGAACCCTTGGCAGCGAGGGCAGTATTGCAGTGCAGGTTCACGGCGGTGGCGGCTGGCCAAAGGGCGCCAAGTGCCACTGGCGCAATATCCGCATTAAGGCCCTTTAGGGAGCGCTTAACATTACCCTGGGCGAACTTCCCCCTCCAAAAATTGCCTGTAAAAGGCAACGCCTCGCTCGAGTTGCGCTTCCTCGATCCACTCATCGGCAGTATGGGCCTGCGCTATATCTCCCGGGCCGGCCGCCACCGAGGGAATGTCACCCTCCCCGGCAAGAACGGCGGCATCGCAAAACCAGGGCGCGCCGGTCAACTTTGGTGAACAGGGCAGGGCAATAAGACGCCGAACGAACTCATTTTCCTGCGGTGTATCGAGAGGATTACAGCTTAACCCGGCTTTAACCGTGCTACCGCCCGCTCCGTGTTCCTCCAAAAAAGCCCGCACCAGCTTGAGGGCTTTTTCAGGAGCAAGGGCAGGAGTCACCCGCAGGTCAACGCATATTGAGCAATCACCCGGCACAATATTAGTGCGCGTCCCGCCATGAATCCGGCCAATATTAATGGTCGGATGACCCAGCGTTTCGTCGAGATAAGGGCCACTGGACAATTCGTGGCTGAATTTTTTCTCCAGCAGGTTCACCAGTCCTGCCATCTTCACAATCGCGTTTTCACCACGCTCCGGTGTTGATCCATGCGCCGTCTTGCCCGCAGTGGATATCTCCAGCCACTGGGTTCCCTTGTGTTTATGGACGATGTCGCAGCGGGTTGGCTCCCCAACCAGCGCAAAATCATATTCCCCGGCATGCTTCCTTGCAAAATGGCGGGAGCCCGGCTGGCCGGTTTCCTCTCCCATAAAGCCAACAAAGGTGACGCCAATATCCAGCTCGCTGATCCGCTCCCCTCCCAGTTGCTTTAGGGCCCACAGCATTGCCGCCATTGTGCCCTTGGTGTCACAGGCGCCGCGGCCATATATTTTCCCCTGCCGCCGCTCACCCCCGAAGGGATCAATGCTCATTGCGCCCACGCCAACAGTATCCAGGTGCGGGCCAAGTAAAACCGCGGGCTTGCCTGCTCCTCCGGGAAAAGTCCCCACCACGTTCGGACGGCCCGCTTCGACCTCATCAAGTTGCACCCGTGCGCCGATATCCTGTAATATCCGGCCAACAGCCCGTGCTATTTTTTCCTCGCCGGTATTGTCACTGGCCGTTCCGGGGTCATCTTCCGGATTGACGCTTGGGATCCGGATTAATGCTGCCAACAACTCGCCAACCGAGGCATATTTGTCCTGCAATTTCATTCTGCCTTGCCCTCCCGTGCTCCTTTCAATTAAGGTTTTTCAAGGCCGCCCCGCAGTCATGGCCATATAATCAAGATACCAATTCACGTATTTTGGAACCCCCTCGGCAATCGGTGTGGATGGAAAATAACCAAGCAGTTCACCCGCTTTTGAAATGTCCGCAAATGTGCGCGGCAGGTCGCCCGGCTGTTCGGGCAATTGATTGATTTCCGCCTTTTTGTCCAGTGCCCGTTCAACCAGCTCTATAAGCTCTGTAAGTGTAGTCGTCTGTGAGCCGCCTAAATTGAAAACATCAAAAATAGGTCCGCTATAGGCCAGTGCCGCGACAATCCCCTCAACGATGTCTTCAACATATGTGTAATCGCGGGCACTTGACCCGTCGCCAAATTTAGGAATGGGTTTTCCTTCGTTGATCAAGCGGGTAAACTTCGATATCGCCAGGTCGGGGCGCTGCCGCGGGCCATAAACAGTGAAGAACCTCAGGCAAACCGTGCGGATATTATTCAGGTGCGCGTATGTGGAGCAGAGTTGCTCGCCGGCCAGTTTGGTAGCGGCATATGGACTTATCGTCTGGTCAATGCGATCCAGCTCACTGAACGGCAGTTTTTTATTGAGGCCATAGACTGATGAGCTCGAGGCAAAGATGAGCTTTGGCGTGGCGGCTTTTTTGATGGCCTCAAGCAAACGAAACGTGCCTTCGATGTTAGTGCGCAAATACAGCTCGGGATACTCGCGGGATGGACGCACTCCCGCCCGGGCAGCTAAATGAATCACGGCATCATAAGGCGGTCGGTCGAACGTTTTTTCGAGCACCGCCGGATCACAAATATCGCCCTCCACAACTTGCAAGGATTCGCCGCTAGCCGCTATATTAGCACGCTTGATCGCCGGATCGTAAAAATCATTGAAATCATCAATGACGGTCACTGACACACCGTCGTGTATCAGCCTTTCAACCAAGTGGGAGCCAATAAAGCCGGCTCCACCAGTAACAAGAATTTCAGGCATAGATGCTGCCTTCCTGACAGACACGCCATCATATAGAAACATGAATTATCCGGCAAGTAAAAGCTTGAGCGCCTCCCCGGCTTATCGATTTTCTTTTTAACTTGATTAAAATGAATAATTTATGCACAATATTAGTGAAGCCATGCCCATGAGGTGACAGGTTTATTGAAAACCGTTGACACAAGGGCAATTACTCGCATTAAATGCGAGTAGGCAAACCCTCTATTTTTGCGATTAAAAAGATTTTAAATCATGAGTGACGAGACGCCAACTCCTCCGGAAAAACCTTCCTCTAAAACTTCCTCGGTTCCCTTAAAAAAGGAAACGGTACGAATCACCTTACGTAAGGGTGCGGGCTCCGGGTCTGCCCCGACGCCGGCTCCCGGTGTACCGCCGGCTCCCAAGCCTCCGGCTCCACCGCTGGGCGCAAAAACCGTCCCCTTGACGCCCGCTCCACCCGCTGCCGCTCCACCCGCTGCAGGTGCACCGCTGGCTCAACCAACTGCCAAGCTCACTCCTGCCGGCACCCCCTCCGCACCGGGCAGCACAAGACCGCTGCCGAAAGCAACCGTAAAACTGCAACCAACAAAGGCTCCCAGCGCCGCAGGCAGTGGGGTTGCGCCAATTACCACCGGACAATTGTCCGGGGAACTTGACGACAACAGCGCAGAGGCAGGCACCACTCCGTTTGCTGCAATTTGCCTGGTGATCGCCTTGGTGGCGTTCTCGATAGGATTCTTCACTTCACAGGAAATTTTTGAACAGGATAAAAGTGGCGAGCCCACGTATGCCGTTCCTTACCGTGACTACAGGCACGGCAGCTACGAAAAAATAGTGCGTGCAACCGGCGAAATTAATTGGGCCTATACCTTTTCTGACAACCTGCCTGAAATCAAGGACTACGCAGCATGGAAGAAACAGCAACTGTAGACCGTCCGTGCTTAATTTAATAACCCGCTTCTTTATCTGATGCCTTTTGCCATTGTTGCCCTTCTTGCCGCCCTGGTTCTACTCGTGCTTGAAATTCTCAAGTGATTCAGTGGTTCTGTCAGTGCGTGAAATGCCGATTTGAGCGCTGCTGTTAGTTAGGATCGGTTTTACCGCAGTGCGGGGTGTCCGGGTCGGGTATCCGCCACCAAACCCTCTTCCCGGTTGCCGATGTAGAACGGAAGCTTGCGCCCCGGTTTACTGCGTGTAATGAAAGGAGTCGGGCGCTTTATACCATCTGAAACTATTCCTTATCTAAAAACATGGCAGACGAAAAAATCGTTATCCTTAATTCCGAAAACTTCGAGGCCGAGGTCAAGAACAGTGACCGGCCAGTGCTTGTTGACTTCTGGGCAGAGTGGTGCGGCCCATGCAAAATGCTCAGTCCGCTGCTTGATGAATTGGCCAATGAAAAGGGCGAGGCCGTCAAGATTACCAAGGTAAATATTGACGACAACCAGGAGCTGGCGGTTGAATTCGGCGTCAAGTCCATCCCAATGCTGTTGTTCTTCCAGGGCGGCGAAGTTAAAGATCAAATTGTTGGCGTTGCCGGTAAGGATGCAATTAATGCCAAGCTGGACGCGTTGCTATAAGGCCGGGCACACTTAATATAACAGGATGCCTGCACAGGATTGAGATATTGCCGGTTATCAACCTTACTGAATGAGCATTCCACCACAGCGCACACTTGCTGCCAGCGCATCTCTGGAGGGCACCTCGCTCCACACGGGGGAAAAGGTCACCCTTACCATGAGTCCCGCGCCACCAAACAGCGGTATACTTTTTAGAAGAATTGACCTCGATGATCAACCGTTTATTCCGGCTGTTGTTGATAATGTGCAGCAGGTTGAACGCGCCACCACCATCGCTGTCGGGTCAGTAAAAGTTCACACCGTCGAGCATGTCATCAGTGCGCTCACCGGCATGGGGGTAGACAATGCCATTATCGAAATGAACGCCAATGAGCCGCCAATCGGTGACGGCTCAGCTGCTCCTTACGTTGAATGTATCAAGACCGCCGGCATCACGGACCAAGATCAACTGTGTAGTGTTTTCGAGGTGCGCGATCCCATTCATATCGAAGTCGGCGACGGCTCTCTCATCACCATCGTTCCTGACAAAGCGTTTCGTATATCCTGTACGCAAGTGGGACCCGAGGGAAAAATGACACAGTATTTCTCCACTGAAGTTACTCCCGAAATCTATGAGAAGGAAATTGCCCCGGCCCGCACATTTGTCTTTTATGAAGACGTTGAGCCGCTCCTGGAAAAGGGCCTCATTAAAGGCGGGTCGCTTGAAAATGCAGTGGTTGTCAGGGATAATTCAGTGCTCAGTAAAGAACCCTTGCGTTTCGAGAATGAATTTGCACGGCACAAGGTTCTTGACGTGATCGGTGACCTGATGCTGGCCGGAAAGCGCATCATGGGACATGTTATCTGTGTCAAGCCCGGTCACGGGCCAAACACACAAATGGCGCGCCGGCTTAAAAAGGCGTTCGGCGAAATCATTTCCATGACGCCGCCAGTGAACATCCCCACCGGGGAAGGTGCCCTGGACATCAACGAAGTGATGCAGATCCTTCCGCATCGCTACCCCTTCCTGTTGCTTGATCGCATCATTAAATTTGAAGGGGACAACAAGTGCACGGGTATAAAGTCGGTCACTATTAACGAGCCCTTCTTCCAGGGACATTTCCCCGATCATCCTGTGATGCCGGGTGTATTACAACTTGAGGCAATGGCACAACTCTCCAGTATCATGCTGCTGCGCAAACCTGAAAATCAAGGCAAGATGGGATATTTTATGAGTGCTGACAGGGTCAAGTTTCGCAAGCCCGTCGTCCCCGGAGACACTCTTTTTATAGAGGGCGAGGCTATCAAAATCAAAAGCAGCGTCGGTCATGCAAGATGCCGCTGTATTGTCAACGGCCAGATCGTTTCTGAGGCTGAACTTAAGTTCAGCCTCTTGTCGCGGTAATCATTTACCTTCGTGCCGGCTCCTTATAATTGTGCCCGGTTTGCCGCTCATCGTTTACTTGCGATATTGGCACTCGTGGTTGATTCTTCCCCGTTGTGGCAGCCTGCAAAATTCACCCCACTGCCGTAATCGGCAGCGGTGCCCGGTTGGGTAACGATGTTGCCGTGGGGGCATATTGCTTGATTGGGGATGAGGTCGAAATTGGTGACCAGTGTGTGTTGCATGGTCACGTCACGCTGGAGGGCCCGGCAATCATCGGGCCGGAAAATGAATTCTACCCGCATTGTGCAATTGGCGGGCGCAGTCAGGACCTTAAATACACGGGAGAGCCCACCTTTTTGAAAATTGGCTCCGGGAATACATTTCGGGAATTCGTGACCGTTCACCGGGGAACCTCACCGGGGGAAAGCACTACTGTCGGCAATGGGGGATGTTTTTTGGCATATTGTCACATTGCCCATGACTGTGTTGTGGGAGACGGCGTAATTTTCTCTAACAACGGCACTCTCGCCGGACATGTGAATATAGCTGACAACGCAATTCTTGGTGGCCTGTCCGCCATTCATCAGTTTTGCCGGGTTGGCCGGCATGCGCTTACCGGTGGTTGCTCAAAAATTGTTCAGGATGTTCCCCCCTTTATGATTGCCGACGGCAACCCGGCACGGGTGCGTGGTGTTAATTCTGTGGGATTGCAGCGACATAATTTTCCTGAGGGGCAAATTCGAGCCCTCAAGGAGGCATATAAAACCATTTATAAGCGCAACCTAAATGTGGCCGCAGCCATATCCGAGCTCAAGGAAAGTAATGCCGCAAAAGAAACCAATCATCCCGTTAATGAGTTGATTGCCTTCGTGGAAGCCAGCCAGCGGGGCATTATTCACTAGAATTTTTAATGTGGCACCCCCGCAATTTTTTGTAGGCTATTTTTAATGTCTGTGAACGCACCGTTATCAATCACCGGTTTGCGTTCATCCCAGGCTGGCTGTGGAACCGGTGGCAGCTTGAGCCACGAACGACATCCGCCATGCTCGCTCCGGTAGTTTATTCTCCAGGTTTGCCCAAGTCGATATATGCGCACCAGGGCCACCCTGATGGCTGGCGGATCACCGGCAGACTGTGCCCAGTCAAAGCGCTCGCGGATTGTCGCGCTGCTCCATATATGAAATGGTTCAAGCAAGGACACGGTATCCCAGAGAGTAAGGGTCCAGGTTGAGTCCAGTTGTGCCCAATACTTGATTTTTATCTCATCTCCAGGCTGGTAATCCGGCTGCCCGGGCTTTTGTGTGTCGGGCGGGCAGGCAGTTCTCACCCGCTCTGCCTGTTCGTGAAAAAGCGTAGGAAACAAGGCAAATTGATCATGCTCAAACGTAAATCCTCCGCGTCCCTCACGGATCCCGCCCTTGCGGAGAATAAGACTCTGTCGGCCGGAGCCAAGCGCTTCACAGATTAGCGACCACTCCTTAAAGGCTGCTGATAAATTCACGGCTAAATTGTGGGGCTCTAGCCTTCATGATGCAAGGCATTGACTCTGTTACCGTAATTTGGTATTGTTGCCGTTCTCCCGCGAGCGGGCGGATTATATGAATTGATTCGTCCTCCCGCGTGAGTTTCGTATAGCAATTGTCGAGAGACGGTGACCGTAGCTCAGTTGGTAGAGCCCCGGTTTGTGGTACCGGTTGTCGCGGGTTCGAGTCCCGTCGGTCACCCCACCTCGATTAATATTTAGTGGGTATTCTGACGGAATATTGTTTCCATCATAAAAAACTTCACGGGCCATGGAATCTCTGGAAAAGATAATTAATTATAAGTTTCGCAATCCTTTATTGCTTGCTGAGGCGCTTACCCATCCGAGCCTTGCCTACGAAACCCACAGACCACATTTTGACAACCAACGATTGGAGTTTCTGGGTGATGCCGTGCTTCAGCTTGTATTAACCGTTGAGCTTTTTAAGCGCTTCCCGGATTTTGCTGAAGGGGCGATGACCAAATTACGCTCTCGCCTTGTTTCCCGGGATGCGCTACAGGAGTATTCGCGAGACATTGAGCTGGGAAAATATCTCCTTGTCGGCAAGGGTGAAGATGCCTCCGGCGGGCGTGAAAGGGCAAGTGCCCTTGCTGATGCATTTGAATCTCTTGTTGGTGCCGTTTATCTGGACTCAGGACTTGAGGAAGCCGGCTGCTTTGTGTTATCTTGTGCTTCAGCCAAAATAAACAGTGTTTCGGCGGGACCAATCGAGCAAAACCCTAAGGGAGAATTACAGGAAATACTGCAACGGCTGGCTCATTTTCCCCCGGCATATTTTGTGGTCGACGAATCTGGTCCTGACCATCAAAGAATCTTTGTCTCTGTAGTGAAGTGGGGAGAATTAACCCTTGGCCGCGGCTCAGGATCCAGTAAGAAAGAGGCTGAGACGGTGGCGGCGGCAGCGGCCCTTGAAAAACAACTTTGGAATACTCTTAAAAAGACTTAACCCGGCAATTTTTTGGTCGTGGACTTATTAATTTGTGAATTTAATAAGCGGTAAATTCACTGTTAATATTTGTGTGTAGCTTCTAAATAAAATGTTTAGTCCCACGAAAAGTTACCTGTTGGTGGGCTGTTGACAGCTTATAAACACACGCCCGGAAGCGGGGAACAGTATAAGTGACAGTGTGGAACTGTCCTTTTAGGAAGTTATTCGTGCCTTTAAGATTAAGAATAAACACGGATCTATTACTTATCTTTCTTAAAGAGCTGGCAATAACCTGAATAATCCCGGGGAGAAACATCTCAGATTGACCCATGCGCACTGTTGCCAATTGCTTAAATATATCTGAAGCCCAAAGCATTTGTATTGTCCTTGATGCCAGCGGCATAAAATCATTTATCCCTGATGAGAACGTAGCGACGGCGGCCCCCTATCTTTTTGCCACAAAATCTGGAGTAAGGGTGCAGGTTGCAGTAAAAGACGAGGTTCGGGCAATGGAGGCTATTTCGGATGCTGCGCGAACGGTAAAACCCGATGATAACCAACAACAATCGATCTAAAAAATGGATCTCACCAACCGATCGCAGATACCGGAAACCGGAGTTTCCCACAATAAGAGTATCCGCAAGCGGGTGCTTATTGAAAATGGAAGAATTCCAAAGCTGACCAATTTTAGTCAATCAACGATTAAGCCCGGACAACATTGCCCGGCACACACACATCCCGACATGTGGGAGGTTTACCTGGTAGAAGCAGGACATGGAATAATGGTTCTGGACGGTGAAAAAATCAGCCTTCAGCCTGGTGATCGGCTGATAGTTGAACCTGGTGAGCAACACTCGATGCAAAACCACAGTGCCAGCGACGACTTATTGCTGACCTACTTTGGGATCGAAGAATAAGAATCTTAGCGCTTGCCTGTCATTAATTACGGCAAACCAGGATCCTGGATGTAACTCTTCCCCACCCCTCGAGGGCAATGGAATCTTTGAAAAAATGTGCGATTGCGTGTGCTCCGAGCCCCGCCCCGGAGTCACAAATGGCCGGTAAAGTCAGGTAATGGATTCCACTTTGCTCATCCGTGATGAAGCCACCATCATGGTCGTGGCCGTTAAAGTGAGCCGCAACCGAAGGGTTGCGATCAAGCATTTGAAGCAAATCTGAATAATTCCAACACTGATGTCGCAAGCTTCCTGATTTTTGATTTGCCACCATGTGATTGAGGACCAGCACCCGATCGCCAGAGTTATTGGCCTGTACCAACTGGCGTTCAATTTGACGCATTTGTGAGTTTCCTGCCCTGCCGTTCCAGTGTTGTCCTGAGGGATCACCCCGGCGGCGCAACTGGGCAAGATCATGCTTCGCCTGTATGCCGTCCAGGTCAGCGGAAGCCACGGAAACTTCGGTCGAGTCAATGGCTATTAGGCGCCACCCGTCGCGTCTCAGGCGCTCTCCTGCAATATTTGTGATGCCAAGCCTCGATGCAACTTCCTGGCGTCCCAAGGGCCCTGCTAGGTCATGGTTGCCCAGTATGTGAATGAAAGGGTGAACAGAATCACCAAGGACACACAGGACAGCATCAAGGTGAGGGCTCTCGTTGGAATCGACAATGTCACCAAGATTTACGACTGCCAGCAGATCATTGCGGTTAAAGCATTCAATTGCCTCGGCAAGATACTGCAATGATTGTCGATAGTGACACTTGCCCAGATTTTCCCGATCAGCATATTGCACATCTGAGAAAATACCGAGAGAGAAAAGGGGCCGAGGGGAGGGCATAACACAATATAGCTTAAAGGGGGCTATCAAATGCGCGAAATCACACCCAATCGCCAGCAAATTTAAAATTTACTTGTGTTTACTATCACACATGCCATATTATTTTAAATTTGAGACACAAAGTTGATACGAAAAGCAAAGAAGTTTGCAGGAAGGTATTCATGCAGACCAATTAGAGCGCAACCAGCCTCGGAATCAGAGAAGCTCCGTCTCGGGTCTTCTGTGAGCTGTAACACTCTGTAAAGAGGCTGGGTGCGCTCGATTTTGGATGAGCAAGCGGGGTAAAAATGAGCTTGTTCAAAGGCAAGCATGTAGGTTTAACGACAAAAATTGCTCAAGCAACGAATTGACGACCAGTGCTGTACTGGTGAACGCTATAGGGGTGACACAATCCCGCGAACAGACCATTCTCCGGCGATGCGTATTCTTTGATCGAGATGGAGTGGTTAACCTGTCCCCAGGATCCGGCTATGTCACTGACGTGGCAGAATTTTCTTTGCATGATGGCGTGGGCGAAGTGCTGCAAATAGCCCACGATCGGGATTGGCTTGCCATTATTGTAAGCTCGCAGCGATGCGTGGCGAAAGGATTGATTGATTTAGAGGGACTGGAACGGATTCATCGATTGATGCAAATACAATTAATGGATCGATACGGATCAAAATTTGATGCTATTTATGTCTATACGGGTCAACCGGGAACCGAGCAGTGGGAGAAGCCCAGGCCGGGCATGATTCATCAGGCTTGCAAGGATTACGCTATAGATCCTGGAAAGTCGATCCTCATTGGTGATCAGGACAGGGACATAGAGATGGCCATCAGCGCTGGCATTGGCCAAACCATTCGGGTTTTGACAAGTCTAGGTAATCAAGAAAACAAGGTGGTGGCGAATCAAACAGTGCAATCGATAGGGGAAATGGTTGCTGCGGTGCGCGAATTATTGTAGAGCCTTTCTGTGCGGGGTAGCAGTAACCCCGGGCAAGAAAGGGTTGAAAGTGAGCTCAAAGAATAAATCATTTCATCAGAGCCGGGGAAGAGCCGCGGTTATGTTTGCGGTGATTCCACTGGCCTGTATTGCGCACATTATCTGGGGGCTTTTTTTCGGCGGGCGGCAACAATGGCCCGTTGTGGAAATGGTTTTGATTACAGCTGCCGTGATTTCACTGTTGCGCATGCTGGTGGTCAAGCCCTTTCGGTATGGATTACTAACGCTTAATATTTTTGCCTGGTTGCTTGCGGGCGGCTTCCTGTGGTGGACCCAGGTTTATTCATCTTACCCGAAAATGAACGCGAAGATAAGTGTGGGGGAAAATATTGCGGGGCGGTTTTCCTCTTTCGAAACAACGGCAGTATCGGGGCTTCGTGCCGCGCCGGTTAACGATGGCGACAGGCCCTCAGAGATGGCACCCGCGCCGATCAAAATTGAGCTGGCGCTCCCGGAGGAGGAGGAAATATTTCTGGACGCCTCCGGTAAATCTTTTCACTTAACACCCGCACCCGTCACGGCACAGGAAAAAATAACAAGCACCGTCCCGGCAAGGAGTGGCGGCGCGATAGCGCTTAGACAGGCTCCATTTTTGGATCAATCAGCTGCGACGCTGGTGGTGTTTTTTCGTGGGTGGTGGTGACCCTTTTGCATAGGGGAGCTGGTGCAGCTGCAAAAGGAATATTCAAAATTCAAGGATGCTGGAATTGAAATTTTGGCGATCTCCGCCGGCTCTCCCGAGGATGCCCAAAAAGCAAAAAAATTATCCGGCGCCGAGTTTGAAGTGCGGGTCGATGAATCGGGGCAGATAATGGATCAGTTTGGACTGCGCGATATTGCCGGTAATCCATTTACCGGAGAAGATGTTGCCCGTGCTGCGACATTGCTTGTTTCCCGGCAAGGCAAGCTACTTTGGGCAAAATACGCAGAGAATTATCGCGTGAGAATGAAAGTTGATCATCTCTTGTTGCTGGCGCAGAACGCCTTGCTGGCGCACCGCCAATCCGACCGATAACCAGAGCCCATTCAAGCCTTTTCGGCACGATTCAGCCAAATTGCCAACACGGCGATATCAGCTGGTGTGATACCACTGATGCGACCGGCCTGACCAAGCGTGGCTGGACGCACGGCAGAGAGCCTGACGACAGCTTCATTTTTCAGACCACTCAAAATCGAATAATCGATATCAGAGGGGATAAGGTACGTCTCCATACGCCGTGTGCGCTCAACCATGGTTGCCTGCCGTTGGATATAGCCGGCATACTTGAATTCAATCTCAAGCAGGCTCCAAATTTCTTCCGGGAATTGATTTAGCAATGCCCGGGGTAATCCGGACACTGTATTATCCGGCTTACGGAACCACGCATCCAGCTTGAGGCCTTCGTGGACAAGTTGGCCGCCGAGCTTAATTCCTTCCGAAAGCCGTTGCGCTTTAATACGAACGCGCTCCGCGCGTTGGCCGCAGGCCAACCCGCAGGTTTCAGCGATTGGAGTGAGGCGTAGGTCGGCATTGTCCTGACGCAACAACAATCGATATTCCGCTCGGCTGGTAAATATGCGATAAGGCTCGGTAACGCCCGAGGTCACCAAATCATCAATCATTACACCGATATATGAATCGGCTCGCGATAAGGTAAAAGCAGGCCGCGCAAGAATTTTCAATGCCGCGTTGGCGCCCGCAACGAGACCCTGCCCGGCAGCTTCCTCATAACCCGAAGTGCCATTGATTTGTCCTGCGAAGTATAGACCCTCCACCGTTTTGGTCTCCAGCGTTGAGAAAAGTTGGTCGGGGGGGCAGTAATCATATTCAACTGCGTATCCGGGCCGTATGATTTCCGCTTTTTCCAGGCCGGCAATGGAACGGATGAATTCATATTGAACGGAGTAAGGCAGTGAGGTGGAAACGCCGTTCACATAATATTCGTTGGTATGCCTACCCTCGGGTTCCAGAAATACCTGGTGGCGGTCCCGGTCTGCAAATTTAACCACTTTATCTTCGATCGATGGACAATATCGTGGACCGACGCCTTCAATCATCCCAGAATACATCGGCGATTGATCCAAATTGGATCGAATAAGATCGTGTGTGGATCCATTGGTGTAGGTAATCCAACACGGCGATTGTTCCACGTGGAACAATGGATTTCCCCACTGATTAAGAGTAAAGGTGGCATTTGTCTCGGCAATATCATCCCCTGCTCCGATCGTATCAGCCATGAAGCTGAACAATGGAGGAGATTCGTCACCATCTTGCCTTTCACAGGCTGAATAATCGATGGATCGGCCATTCAAACGACAGGGCGTCCCGGTCTTGAAGCGCTCAACACGAAACCCGAGACTTAAGAGCGTCTCTGAAAGGGTAGAGCCAGCATCACCCATTCGTCCCCCCCGCTGGTTTTGTTTACCCACATGCATCAGCCCCCGCATAAAGGTTCCGGAACTAATGATGACCGCCTTGGCGCGAAAGGACATTCCAAGATTAGTGGATACCCCCGTGATACGATCCCCGGAAACTTGTAAACCGGCGACATTTCCCTGATGCAAGTCGAGACCGTCTTGGGTTTCCAGGAGATGCTTCATCCGGAATTGGTAGGCTTTTTTATCACATTGCGCGCGGGGCGCCCGGACGCTGGGTCCTTTGCCGGCGTTAAGCATTCGGAATTGTATGCCGGTCGCATCGGTGTTTAAGCCCATCGCTCCGCCAAGTGCGTCAATTTCTCGTACCATGTGACCCTTGGCCAAGCCGCCTATGGCGGGATTGCAGGACATTTGTCCAATGGTGTCGAGATTTTGCGTAAGTAGTGCCACTTCACAGTTCAGCCGCGCCGCTGCCAGTGCCGCCTCAATGCCGGCATGGCCGCCGCCGATTACGATAACATCGTAGGATTTTGGAAAGGTATAGGCCGCGTTTTGCATGTGCGCTTACGGGAAGGGTAAAAAGAAACTTACGATATTCGCTTGGTGGAGCAAGCCGCTGAAAGCAAAATGTTCCACGTGGAACATTTATTGATAGCCAAGGAAGCTAAACTTTTCAAAACAGCAAAATTACGCACAGGGGCAAACTAAAACATAATGCATTTATAATCAACGCATTAAGATTTCAGAAGGTTGGCGGATCTATTAAATTGTGGATAAGGGAAGGTATAGGCAGCAGCATTAAACTTGGGAGGCACACAGAAAAGAAGAAGAAGACAGATGAAAGCAGTAGCGGAAACGCAATCTTAAATTAAAATCGCAACCTAGAATCATTGCAGAAATAAGATAACTTATACGGATAATGTCCAGACGATTCAGCATCAGCATATTTCTTGTTTTAGTGTTCGTGGCAATTCGCACACTGCCGGTATACGCGGGCGGCGAGGTGCAGGAAGATCTGGCCAATATTTCACCAATGGCCGCCCTTGCCCTGTGTGGTGGAATGTTCTTGCCCCGGCGCCTTGGTATCGGATTGACCTTTGGCGCTTTCATAATAAGTGACATCCTGATCAATCTTCATTATCACCAGCCCCTGCTGAATGCTTATTCCATTATCCTGTTGTTTGTTTTTGCCGGCCTTTTTATGGCAGGTCATTTTTTACGCAAGAGCGGCAGGCTAATGGTACTGCTGGGGGCCAGCGTTGGCGGCACAGTGCTGTTTTATTTAGTAACCAACACGGCGGCGTTTTTTTATGACCCGGCTTACCCTAAGATTTTTTCAGGATGGGTTCAGGCCAACAGCCTTGGCGTGCCAGGGTATCCGCCTGCGTGGGCATTCGGGTTGCGCTCACTTGCAGGGAACCTAGCATTCGCGGTGGCTTTCTATTTAGCCTTACTCCCAAGACATGAAGATGCGGCAGTTTCTGCCACGGTTCGCGCAGCGTAAAGGACCATCCCATTGCATGACCAATCAGCCGGAAGATCAATCAAATTACGCTCAGGCGGAAGTTAACCTTCAGCTTGATGCCGACCAAAAGATAAACCTGATGCGTGACATGATCCGCATCCGCCGCTTTGAGGAAGCCGCCCTTAAATATTACAATGCCGGCAAAATGGGCGGGTTCCTGCATCTTTATATCGGGCAGGAATCCATCGCCATTGGTGCCGTTTCGTTGTGCGGGGAAAATGATCATATCATAACCGCATACCGCGATCACGGGCATGCACTGGCAGTTGGCATGAACATGAACGAATGCATGGCGGAGCTTTTCGGCAAAAGCACCGGTTGCTCCAAGGGCAAGGGTGGCTCCATGCATTTCTTTGCGCCCGACAAGAACTACTGGGGCGGGCATGGTATCGTCGCCGGGCAAACTCCGCTCGGGCTGGGTCTTGCTTATGGCATTAAATATAAAGGACTTAATGGAGCCGCGCTGTGCTTCCTTGGTGATGGCGCGGTGAATCAGGGGACCTTCCACGAATCCCTGAACCTGGCAACATTGTGGGATTTGCCGGTCATCTACATTATCGAAAACAACGGCTATTCAATGGGCACGAGCCAAGAGCGCTCGTCGGCATTCAAGGGCAGTCTTGCACAACGAGGCGAGGCTTACGGCATCGCATGGGAAAGTGCCAGGGGTCACGATCTCTACGAAGTGCGGGCGAAAACCCAGAAGGCATTCAACCGTGCGCGGAACGAAAGCCGGCCGACCATTCTGGAGCTGGCTACTTATCGTCACCAGGGGCATTCCGTGGCGGATGCCAATGCCAAGAAATACCGCACGCCGGAGGAGATCGGACACCACAAGGAAAATTTTGATCCCTTAAGTCTATGGAAAAATCAATTGCTGAAAGAGGGCGTCTTGAGCGAGGAAAAGCACAGACAAATTGATGGTGAGGCCAAAGCAGAGGCAAAGGCGGCGGTCGAGTTTGCAGAGCAAAGCCCCTATCCCGAGATTTCTGAAATTACCGAGGATGTTTACTTTGAAGTCGATCAAGGCAGCACCGCTGGCAAGACCGGGCGGCATTTTTTTCACGATTAACCGAAATTTACTGAACGCCCCCCCATGCCCATGACCCTTTATCGCCACGCTATCAACAGGGCACTTAATGAGGAACTCGCCAATGACGAGAATGTCGTGATTATCGGCGAGGAAGTTGCCGAATATGACGGCGCCTACAAGGTAACCGAGGGCCTGTGGAAAAAGTGGGGGGACAAGCGGGTGGTGGACGCACCAATTTCCGAGGCAGGTTTTATCGGCATGGGAATCGGCGCATCGATGCTAGGGGTGCGCCCGGTGATGGAACTGATGTTCTTCAGCTTTGCCTATGTTGCATTTGATCAATTGATCAACAATGCGGCGTGCGTGCGTTACATGTCGGGGGGATTGATTAATTGCCCGATCGTTGTGCGTGGCCCGGCCAACGGCGGCACCAGTGTCGGGGCCACCCATTCCCATGCCCCGGAAAATCTTTTTGCCAACATGCCTGGGCTCAAGGTTGTAGTGCCCGCCACCGCGCGGGATGCGTATGGCCTCATGAAGAGCGCCATCCGAGACAATGACCCGGTTTATTTTATGGAAAATACCCTGCTTTACGGCGACCCGGCCGCAGCCTCCGATCTGGACGACGGGGAATTCACCCTGCCAATTGGCAGCGCCGAGGTTAAACGCAGCGGAACGGATGTAAGCCTTATTGCCCATGGCCGCTCGGTGCTCGTTGCCCTTGAGGCCGCGAAGCAGCTAGAGGAAGAAAAAGGCATCAATGCCGAAGTTGTGGACCTTCGCTCAATCCGGCCCCTTGATGAGGAAACCATTCTCCAGTCCGTGGCAAAAACCCACCGCGCAGTTTTAATTGACGAGACCAAGCCGTTTTGTGGAATCAGTTCTCAAATTGCCACCACTATCCAGCAGGAAGTCTTTGATGACCTTGACGCCCCGGTGTTGCGTGTTACCTCAATCGATGCACCCGCCATTTACAGTCCGCCGCTGGAAAAAGAGCAGGTTCCCAATGCCCGGCGAGTTGTCGAGAAAGTCATGCAATTGGGTTAGATTAACCCGGCCACACCGGCTGAATTGATACCACCGAGAGTTCCAAGAGATGCCAAATTTCGTGCAAATGCCAAAGTTGAGCGACACCATGACGGAGGGAACTCTCTTGAAATGGCTGGTAAAAGTTGGCGACAAGGTGGGTGTCGGAGATCCGCTTGCAGAGGTTGAAACAGACAAGGCAACCATGGAAATGGTCGCTTTTGATGAGGGAACCGTCGGGGCACTCTATGTGCAGGAGGGAAGCAAGAAAGCACTTGGGGAGCCCCTGGCGGTTTTACTCGAGGAGGGTGAGGATTTACCGGAGCAACCTGTCACCAGTGCCACTGCGTCCGATGAAAACGGCGAGGCGCAATCCACTGAGAGCATCACTGCCCATGTCACAGAGGCCGTGCCGCTACCCTTTGCCGGCGAAGGGCGGATCAAGGCATCACCCCTGGCGCGCAAGATTGCAGCAGCTGAAAGCATCGACTTGTCGAGAATTGCCGGTAGCGGTCCCGGTGGGCGCATCGTGAAACGTGATCTCGAGAAAGCCATCGATAATCCCGCAAGCGGTGTTGCCAGGGTTGCCTCGACAGGGGGGACATCGCGGCTGACCACGGTGAGCCCAAAACCTTCCGGCAGTGGCGACCAGCGCATGATGTTGAGTTCGATGCGCACAATCATTGCGCAGCGACTGCTTGCCTCCAAAACTCAGATTCCACATTTTTATCTTCATGTGGAACTGGACGCCGAGCCCCTCATGGTTCTAATCAAACAGGCAAATATAGCTGCTGCGGAAAATTCTAACAAGCTTACAATCAATGACTTCGTGCTTAAGGCTGCTGCCAGTGCTGCCGTGGCACAACCTAAGGTCAACGCTTCTTTTGACGGCGATGCAATTATTCAATATGCCTCAGTAGACTTGTCAGTGGCAATTGCCGTTGATGATGGCCTGGTAACCCCGGTGATTCGATCCGCACAGGAAAAGAGTATTCTTGAAATCAGCCTTGAGGTGAAGGATTTGGCTCAAAGGGCGAGGGCAAAAAAACTATCCCCCGACGAGTTCAGCGGGGGAACGTTAACGGTTTCCAACCTGGGCGCATACGGGGTGGACAGCTTCGATGCGATTATCAATCCGCCACAATCCGTCATCCTGTCGATTGGCGGCATTGTCAACAAGCCGGTGGTCAGCAAAGAGGGTCAAATTGTGCCGGGCAAGCGCATGAACGTGGGCATAAGCTGTGACCACAGGGTGGTTGACGGAGCGGTGGGGGCAGAATATCTCGCGGAATTCAAGAAGCGTATGGAGAATCCGGCGAGCATTCTTGTCTAGGCCGGGTAAGCCAATTGTAAGATCCTTTAATTTAGAATCCTTACATTGCGCGCTGCCGCATTGCAGTTCCAGGGGACACTGGATTCTCCGGCAGTTTAGGGAACAAGCAACGCTGCCTTCAACTCACGCGAGAACTCCGCCGCCATCCCCGCCGCCATCAATAATCGATTGCAGGTGAATGTGTTCCGACTTTTCAAGATCCGCGTCATCGCGAATTACCTGACGGGCAAGATCGCGGGCCTGCTGAACGAGTGCGGATTCTGTGAGCAAATCCCCCAGTTTCAATCCGCTAATTCCGCTTTGTGCGGTGCCAAGCAGCTCGCCGGGCCCGCGCAGCGCAAGATCTGCCTCAGCAATTTCAAAACCGTCCGAACTGTTTTCCAGCACTTGCAGCTTTTCACTTGTCTCAGTGGTGGGCTTGTCGGCCATCAGGACACAGTAGCTCTTGTGCGTTCCCCTGCCGATTCGACCCCGCAACTGGTGCAGTTGCGCCAAGCCGAAGCGCTCAGCGTTGTAGATATACATAATGTTGGCGTTGGCGACATCAACGCCGACCTCAATAACAGTGGTGGCAACGAGAACATCCGTTTTAGCTGCCCGAAAATCACGCATAATTATTTCCTTTTCATCCGCAGCAACCCGGCCGTGTAGCAGGCTGCATTTAAAGGGAGCAAGTGACTTCACCCAGGCCTTGAATTCTCC
Source organism: Verrucomicrobiales bacterium (assembly GCA_029940475.1). GTDB lineage: Bacteria > Verrucomicrobiota > Verrucomicrobiia > Verrucomicrobiales > DEV007 > CACIUL01. The sequence goes on from JAPYUT010000005.1 coordinate 44,760, forward strand.
CTCAACTGATTGAGCCTTAAGCTTTTCAGAATCTTCCACCAGGGGATATACGATGTAGGCCTGCCTGCCTTTTTCAAGTTCCTCCTTGAGAAAACCAATTGCTTTTTGCTGATCCTTTCCAGCAGCACGCACGGCAGTGACAATTTTACCTCGACCCGCGGGCAATTCATCGAGGACAGAGACATCAAGGTCGCCATAAACGGTTAGCGTCAGGGTGCGGGGAATCGGCGTGGCGGTCATCACCAGCACGTCCGGGCACACTCCCTGCCCAATCAATCGCCCGCGTTGTGTAACGCCGAATTTATGCTGCTCATCAATGACAATAAGGCCAAGGTTTTCAAATTCGCCGGAGCTGTAGAACAGTGCGTGTGTGCCAACCAGAACCTGTGGCGCGGAATCCTCAAAAAGGGGCATTTCCTCATTCTCTTTTCTTGTTGCCGTGCGCAGGCCAATACGGATTCCCAGTGGCTCAAGCCACCGGCTCAACACCAGGTAATGTTGCTCGGCGAGGATTTGTGTTGGTGCCATCAGCGCCGCCTGGCAACCGGATTCAACGGCAAGTAAAATCGCCGACACGGCAACCAGCGTCTTACCGGACCCGACATCACCCTGCAGTAACCTGTTCATTGGGCGTGCAGCGGCAAGATCGGCCCGGATCTCGGTGATACAGCGGGATTGTGCCCCGGTCATTTCAAAGGGCAGCGAAGCAATCAATTGCTTTAAAAGTTCTCCCGGACCGCAGTGCACGGCTCCGGGCAAAGCGGCATGCCGTGCCCTACGCTGAGCAACCTTGAGCTGCAGGATAAAAAATTCCTCAAGGGCGAGGACGCGGCGGGCTTCAGCGAGCTGCGTTTCTGTTTCGGGAAAGTGAATTGCCCTCAGTGCTTGCTCACGCGGCAATCTCGGTTTTTTTTGAAGAGCGCCGGGGCATGGTAAAATTTCAGGGAAATTACCGGTTCCAAGCTCAGAGGAAATTTTAAACAGCGCCGTGCGCAATAGGCGCTGGTTGATGCCTTCCTTGAGAGGGTAGACAGGGGTGATGCGGCCAAGGTGGATGCTTGATTCCTCGCATCTCGGGTCAATGATTTCAAATTCGGGATGGTCGATGACCAGTCGCTTGCCGCTTTGTTTAACTTTCCCGTAGACAATGATTTGGTGACCAACGGCGATCAGCTTGTGAATAAAAGCCATGTTGAACCAGCGCAAAGTGACACGGTTCAGGCCACCGCTATCTGCATCTTCAACCGTCGCCTCAAAAAAACGCCGGCGCCCGAAGAAACGCTTTGCCGTATCAATAACTTCACCCCGCAGGCAGACAGCCCTTCCGGTTTCGTTGGCAGGAAAGGCGCTGAATTGACTTCGGTCCTCATAGCGCCGCGGATAATATGCCAGGAGATCGGCGGCGGTGCGGCACCCTATTTTTTCCAGTTTAGCAGCCAGCCTTTTATCGACTGCCTGCAGTTCTGCGACCGGGGTTTCAGGCAGGAGGGGGGGCATGGCAAAGAAGTTTATTTTTCAGTTGCACGAATTGCCCGAACGTTCATTTGCAGGCTAACCCGACCGCGAAAATCGTTGCGCATGATCGCAAAGGCAACATCCCAGGGCGGCGGCGGCAATTTATTTTCTACTCCGTTAAAGTAGATTGCATCACAGACAGCATTGCCCTGTTGCAGAGTGAAGCGGTAATGTTTGTCTTTAAGGATACGCGGTTCGGAGGTGAGGTTAACATTGCGGGCCAGCAGCACCGGCTCAGGATTTGCGGCGCCGAAAGGCTCGAGCTGCTGGTAATGTTCAAGAATTTGCAGGCGCAACTGCTTAAGTGAGCATTCGGTATCGATGTGAAGCCGTGGCACCAGGTCATCAGGCGTGGTGGTGTTGCGCACATAGTCGTTTAGATGATTGCGAAAGGAATCGATATTATCCTCGTGGATAGAGATGCCGGCAGCCATGCCGTGACCCCCGCCGGAGAGCAGGTGTGGGCGTCCCGAGTTGATAACATCCACCAGGGATATGCCCTCAATACTTCTGCCGCTGCCCTTTCCGACACCGGTTTCATCAATTGATATAATAAAGGTCGGGCGGTGAAATTTTCTTGAGATTCGTGAAGCCACAATGCCAACCACGCCAGGATGCCAATCGCGATCAGCAATAACGATACCATGGCCACATTCCCCGGCTTTACCTTTTTCTATTGCTTCAAGAGCCTCCCCAGAAGCCTTGTGTTCAAGCTCCTGGCGCTGCTGATTTTGTTTGTCCAGCCGGGCAGCCAGTTCCCGCGCGTGCTTTGGATTTTCACAGAGCATGAGGTCAAGCGCGGCAGTTGCCGTATCAAGTCGACCAGCCGCGTTTAGTCGTGGGCTGATACGAAAACTGATATCCTGGGCTCCATATGGCGGGTCAATCCCGGCGATTTCGGCAAGTGCGGCCAGCCCGGCGTTGTGGGTGTGGGCCAATTCCAGCAATCCCCGGCGCACCAGTATACGGTTCTCTTCCTTTAATGGCACAATGTCAGCAATCGTGCCAACAGCCACAATGTCGAGGTAGTCACGCAGGTTAAAGCCATTCACCGGGCGTTCCTTAAGCATTGCGTGAGCAAGCTTAAACACAACCCCGGCGCTGCAAAGGTAATCAAATCGGGAAGATAAGCCCGGCCCGGGTGCTTTTGGGTTAACCAGCGCGCAACAATCCGGGAGCCCGTCCGGAGAGGGCTCGTGATGATCGAGAATGACTGTTTCGACCCCTTGTTCCCGCAACCATGTGATCTCGTCAATTGATGTAGTGCCGCAATCGACGGCAATCAGCAGGGCAGGCGATTGCTCGGCAAGGCAACGCTGAAGTCCCTCGATAGAAAGTCCGTATCCCTCGTCAATGCGATGTGGTAAAAAAGTGCCGACAACTACATTATATGCATCGAGAACGGTTTTGAGAAGGGTTAATGAAGTGACTCCATCAACATCATAGTCGCCATAAAGCGCCACTTTTTCGCCCCGGTCTGCTGCGGCAAAAACCCGCTCGACAGCTGCGGCCATATCCGGCATTTCAAAGGGATCCGCGAGATCCGCGAGCTTGGGGTCGAGGAAGGAATCATACTCTGCAGGGGAAGCAATATTCCGGTTGGCGAGGATGGCGTCAATAACCGGTGAAAAGTCAGAACAAGAGTCGCCGGTATCCGCAATTACCGGGGTTTTAATGATCCAGTGAGTCTGGGTGGTTTCGCTGCCGGTTTGCGCACTCACTTGGGAAGCACCTTTTCATCTTTGGCCTTTGCATTGTCGGGATCGGAGAGCATCAGCTCTGCCACGCCAATGAGCTTGGCAAATTCCCTAAGCGGTATCTCGACACCAATGTAGTTTTTTCGTTGCCTGTAGCTGTGCGCCAGGATAAGCCCGCGGGAATCAAGCGCAGCGAGACAAGGCACGCCCCGCCCCGCCGCCTGATTGATAAAGTCCAGCCCCTTATGAGAGTTGAAGCGCAATGCCGGCCAGGGCATTTTTTGGTCACTCATATATTGTTTCATTTCCTGCTCACTGTCATCGAAACTTACAAAAACAATCTCGAAATTCGCTCCAGCCGCCTTGGCATCAGTGTAAAATTTAACCAGGGCAGGAGTGAATTTTTTACAGTTGGGGCTCCAGCCTGCCGAGAAATAAAGCAGGAAATGATCAATTGCTTTTTCGGGGTTAAGCGCGTGTGCAACGAGTTTTCCGCCTTTAAGCTTAACGAGTTTTTCCGCCAGGGATTTAGCGACAATAACAGGGTGGGGTAACCGGGGTAACTCGAGGCCTTCCTGGGCGGGCGCCATGCCCGCAAGCAGCGCGGCGACAACAAAAGAACAAAAACTTGGTTTCATGACAGAAGGAGGATTAATACCATAAAGCCAGTCGGTGGGGATTCCAGAACGGAATTGTCCAAAAGCCGGCGGTTTACTTAATTTGTCATGTGGGTGACTTGCCGCCGCCGCGCCTAACCCAGATGTAAATGGCCGCCCCTGCAGCAATTGTTGCCAACCCCCAGAGTGATTCCTGGGGATGGGTCAGCAACAAACGGAACTCCAGGTAAAAGGCCATGGCCAGGAACAAAAATGGCGGCAGAGGGTAGAGCGGGCAGCGAAAGGGGCGGGGCAGATCCGGCTTGCGTGCCCGCAAAACGACCACGCCAAAAACCGTCGCAGCCAGCGAAAGATTAAGCACAAATTCAAGGTATAGTATAATTTGTTTGGGCTCCGCCCAAAGCAGGCCGAGCGCAAGCAGTGTTTGCAGGGCGATGGCAACCACCGGGACACGGTGGCGGTTGGTGTGCGCCAGCAGGCGCAGGGAGGTATAATCCTGACCCAGCATTTGGCCAACTCTTGGCCCGGCCCAGGTCATGGCGCTGATCGCGGAAATCAAACCGAAAGCGATCAGAATACCGACCAGTGTCCCGCCGCGCTCGCCGAAGAGGTGTTGTGCGACAATGAGCCCGACTTCTTCTTTACCGGCCATCTTGTCAGCCGGCGTGCTGGCGAGGAATCCCGCATTTACAAGCAGGTAGAGGAGTAGAACTGCAAGCGTGCCGAAAAAAAGCGCGCGTGGCACACTGCGCCCGGGATCGCGTACTTCGCCGGCAACGTAGGCAGCGGCGTTCCAGCCGGCGAAGGAATAGTTGACGAAGAAAAGTGATATGGCGAATGGCGCGCCGGTAATGACAGCCCAGTCCCCGGGTGTCGGCGCGAAGGAAACCGAACCTCCTCCTGCGGACAACAGCCCCGCAACGGCAAGGCCCAGCACCAGGAGGAACTTGAGCGTTGTGAAAAGCAGCTGGAATCCGCTGCCAATCGGCAGTTTCCACAGGTGGCAGGCAGTGACGGCAAGAAGCACCAATACAGAGAAGATCATTGCGTTGTCGGCTATCCCCAGTGCACCTGCCAGGTAAGTTCCAAAGAGCAATGCACTGAAGGCCACCGGGGCAGCGAAACCCACCGTCAAAGATATCCAGCCGGAGAGAAAGCCAGCCGCCGGGTGATAAATTCTGGACAGGAGGTGATATTCACCTCCGCAACGTGGTAATGCGGCCACCAGTTCCCCGTAGCAAAGGGCTCCGCACAGGGCATATATACCGCCAATTACCCACAACAGGAGGATGGCAAACCCGCTGTTAATCCCGGCAAGTTGCCAACCGAGGCTGGTGAACACGCCGACGCCCACCATGTTGCCAATCACCAGAGCGGCTGCCACCGGCCAGCTGATCTTTGCGGGGGTCATTATTTTGCCATGTTGATTTAAGTCAGCCATGGCTGCGGGCTGTGCGCAACGTCCCATGCAAAACACCCCGCGAACAAAGCGGCGGCTGGCCACATTTTCCCGGCAAGGAAGGCTTTGACATTAATGATCAAATAAGCTCGGGCATTGGCCTGTGGCCGTCGACCAGATAGTGCGGTCGCCCGGTCAGGTCAGGCAAGGTGGTCGTGTTGGGATCAATTCCCATGTTGCGGTAAAGCGTGGCCATGATTTCACCCATGTGCACCGGCCGTTCGGTTGCCTCGGCGGCGGTGCTGTCGGTGGCACCGATGACCTGTCCGGTCTTCATGCCTCCTCCCGCAAGCAATGCACAGGATACCTTTGGCCAGTGGTCGCGACCGCCCTTGGAGTTGATTTTAGGCGTGCGCCCGAACTCGCCCCAGGCACAGACGGTTACATCATTGGCCATTCCGCGTTCGTGCAGGTCCTCAATCAGCGCACTAAGTCCCTGGTCAAACATTGGCGCGTGGGAACGCATCCCGCCGGCGTTGTCGGAATGGAAATCCCAGCGACCATAATTAAGGGTCACACATCGTGCCCCTGCCTCAACCAGCCGCCGGGCAAGCAGGAAATGCTCATTGTTACGCGGCGCGCCGTCACCCACGTTTTTCACATCTCCCTTGCCGTAACGTTCGCGAACGCGAGGAGCTTCTTTTTCCAGGTTGAGCGCGTCGGCAAGTCTGCTGGAGGTGAGCAGATCAAATGCCTGCCGGGTAAAACCGTCAAATCCTTCCATCTTGCCATTGGCATCCATGTCGCGCCGCAAACGATCAAAGGAGTTGAGTAATCCCTCGCGTTCGTCCAGTCGCGCCGGCGTGATGCCGTTGAGCACCATGTCGCCCATGCCCTGGCCGGCAGGCTTGAAAGGGTCGTGCTCAACACCAAGATAACCTGATTTACCTGATGCCCCGTAGGGGGGATGTCCCGCCTTCGGGGCAAGGCCAACGAAGGCGGGCGTCTGGACATTACCGGAGCCCATCAGCCTGGAGAGCGTTGCCCCTATTGAGGGCCACCCGCCGGGTGGCTGGCCGTTATTGTTAAAGGTGGACCCTTTGCGCCCGGTATAACACATGAATGAATCATGACTGCCGCCTGGGGCACCAATAACCGATCGCACGGCAATGCACTTGTCCATGATCTTTGCCATCCCGGGCAATAATTCACCGATCCGGATGCCGTCTACATTGGTTGAAATGGAGCCTAAATCACCCCGGTATTCGGATGGAGCTTCCGGCTTGGGATCCCAGAGATCCTGATGCGGTGGAGCGCCGGCCATGTAGACCATGATGATTGCCTTGTGAGAGCGCTTAATGCCAGCCTGTGACTCAGCCTGCAAAAGTCCCGGCAGGCTCAAGCCCCCCATGCCAAGGCAGCCAACGCGCAACAAATCACGCCTTGAGACTCCATCACAAAGCCTTCCAGCGGTATTTCCCCGGATATTGAGCATCTGTAAATATAGATCAGGATTGTTGTTACTGGCAAGTAACTGATGACAAGCGAAGCGGGCCAACTTTCAGGTGCAGGCGGGAAGTTTTCCACGGCGACAACTCAGACATGAGGGTTTTAGCCGAACCGAACGAGGCAATCAGATTCCAGCGTCATTCGATTTACTCAATGTTTTTCGATAAAATATCATATTGAGACACAAGTAGATCCAAGTCAGGATGACACATGCAGACAACTGAGGGCATACCCGAGAATGCCATAACGGAAGGGCAAGAGAAGCCCGGCAGCCAAGACGAGCCTATATCTTCACCAAAGGGATTTTGGGCACTCTTTATTGTTCAGCTTCAGGGTGCCTTTAGTGACAACCTTTTCAAGTTTCTCGTAGTTTTCACCAGCATCAAAGGCAGCCCTCCCGAGGAACAAGCATTTCGCGTGTTTTTGGTGGCTGCTGTTGCCGCCCTCCCATTCATCCTTTTTTCGATGGTGGCGGGCTGTTTAGCGAGCCGCTTTTCCAAAGGGCGGGTTATCACGTGGACCAAGATCCTGGAAATAGGCATCATGATCCTGGGAGTTTTAGCGCTCAAGACATTGGATTTTAACTTCATGTTGGTGGTGATCTTCTTGATGAGCGTCCAGAGTGCGATTTTCAGTCCCGCCAAATACGCCTCTATCCCGGAGCTTTTGCCGAGCAAAAAGCTGAGCTGGGGGAACGGGGTAATCGGGCTGGGCACCTTTGGCGGCATTATCGCGGGCGTAACAGCGGCCGGCATTCTTTATGAAAAAGTATTTGGGGCAGACAAGGTGTGGATGGCAGGAGCTTTTTTAATCTGCCTTGCTGTGGCCGGGGCGTGGATGTCACGTTCTATAACCCGTTACCCGGCGGCGAGTCCGGGCAAACGAATCCAGATTAATTTTATTGGCGACCTTATTGGCAATCTTAAACTTGTCGCAAAGAACAGAGTGCTTGGGCTCGCGATGGTGGGCAGTGTTTACTTTTGGCTGCTTGGGGCACTGTATCAGTCGACGCTGATTGTTTACGGAGATAATTTTAATCCATCACTCAGCGCGGACCAAATGGGTTATATGCAGGCTTTCCTTGCGATTGGCATAGGCGCAGGTTGTGGCCTTGCTGGTTATTTATCAGGCAATAAGGTGGAATACGGCTTGATTCCCCTAGGCGCCTTTGGGCTTGCGGCATGTTCAATTATTTTAGGGATTTTTGAATTCAGCTTTTTAGGGGCAAGCGTTGTGTTGACCTTTCTGGGCATAGCCGGCGGTTTCTTCATCGTGCCGATCAATGCACTAATCCAGCATTTGCCTGAGCGTAAAGATAAAGGTCCGGTTCTGGCAGCGAACGGCTGGCTGTCATCTGCAGGGGTTTTCTTGGCGGCCCTGCTTTTTTACCTTCTCAAGGGGGGGATTGGAGTCGACGCAAAAGTAATGTTTTGGATTATTGGAACGGTTACCGTTGTGGGAACAATATATGCGGTTTGTCTGGTTTCGGACTCTCTCGCACGGTTCGTGTTATGGGCACTTACCCACACCTTTTACAGAGTGCGCGTCCTCAATCGGGAAAACTTTCCTGAGCGCGGCGGCGCGTTGCTGGTCTCCAATCACCTGTCTATGGCTGACGCACTCTTTGTCATTGCCTCCACCGACCGGCGGATTCGCTTCATCATGCACCAGGACCAGTTCAACAAGTGGTGGGTCAAGCCGATAGCAAGAATGCTCAAGGTAATCACCATATCTGCAGATTTCGGCCCCAAGGAGCTGATAAAGTCGCTCAAGCAGGCAAGTGATTGCGTAAAAAACGGCGAGGTGGTTTGCATCTTTGCAGAAGGTGAAATCAGCCGCATAGGCGGCCAGACACTGCCTTTCCGCAAAGGCATGGAGTTGATCATGAGAAAGCTTGATGCACCGGTTATACCGGTGCATCTCGACAACGTCTGGGGCAGCATTTTCAGTTTTCAGCGCGGCCGGGTCTACTGGAAGATCCCGCGGCAGATTCCCTATCCAATCACCGTGAGTTATGGCGAGCCGATGTCCTCCGGATCCCTGCCACACGAGGTTCGCCGCGAGGTCGTTGCACTAAGCGCCGAGGCATGGAACCAGCGCAAGGGACGTCTCCCGACGATTGGACAGGCCTTTGTGCGCACGGCTCGGCGGGCACGCGGCCGGATGGCCTTTGCCGATAGCAGTGGCAAGGAATTAAGTTACATGAAGGCCCTTATCGGGGCACTGGTCTTGGCCAAGAAGCTTCGCAAACACTGGGACGGGGAGCAGAATGTTGGAATCCTGATTCCTCCATCTGTGGGTGGTGCCCTGGCTAACCTTGCGGGCATCCTGATGGGCAAGACGGTAGTTAACCTGAACTATACGCTTTCCGGGGAGGGGATTCGATCCTGTGTAGAGCAATGCAACATCAGTTGCGTGATTAGCTCAGAGAAGGTCATCCGCAAATTAAAGATAGACCCCGGTGTGCCAATGATTGCCCTTGAGGAAATCGCGACCGATACCACAAGGCGCGAAAAGATCGCGGCTGCGGCAATGGCTTTCCTGTGTCCCCGGAAGATGTTGCTACGCAGGCTTGCCGGCGGCCGGACGATCACCCTGGATGATACCGCAACCATCATCTTCAGCAGTGGCAGCACCGGGGAGCCGAAAGGCGCAATGCTCAGCCATTACAATATTGTTTCAAACATGATGCAGCTTAACCAGGCGTTCGATTTCAAGCACGATGACCGTTTCCTTGGCGTGCTGCCGTTCTTTCATTCGCTTGGCTTCACCGCCACCCTGATTGGGCCTGCGATCCTGGGCGTTGGTGCCGCTTACCATCCCCTGCCGACAGACACACGATCCATATCAAAGCTGATCCCGCATTACAAATTAACCCTGCTTTTGGCCACTCCGACATTTCTGCAGCTTTACCTGCGGGGCTGCAAGCCGGAGCAGATGGAAACCATAAACCTGGTCGTCGTCGGCGCGGAGAAACTGCCACAGCGCCTGGCCGATGCCTTCGAGGAAAAGTTCGGTATTCAGCCGCTTGAGGCTTACGGCTGCACGGAGTGTTCACCTGGTGTTGCCGTCAATACACCAAGCCTTGTAGATGGTGAAATTGACCAAAGCGGTAATCGCCCGGGAACCATTGGTCGAGCATTGGCAGGCATGAGTGTAAGGATTGTAAATCCGGAAACCGGGGCGAGTTGTGGTTTTGATGAGGCCGGCCTGATGTGGGTAAAGGGCCCGAATATCATGCAGGGCTATCTTGGAAGGGATGACCTGACGGCCGAGGTAATTGATAATGGATGGTATAACACAGGCGATATTGCTGCCATTAATGAGGACGGGTTCATTACGATTACCGATCGCCTGAGCCGGTTCAGTAAGATTGGCGGGGAAATGGTTCCGCACATCAAGATTGAGGAGGTTTTGCACAGCGTTGCGGAACTGACCGAGCAGTCTTTTGCAGTTACCGGGTTGCCGGATGAGAAAAAAGGCGAGCGCATCGCGGTTCTTCACACCCTGGAAGAGCAAGCGCTGGAAAAAGTGATTGCCGGTCTGGCAGACGCGGGCATTCCAAATTTATGGAAGCCGAAAAAGGACCAGTTTTTCCAAGTGTCAGAACTTCCCTACCTCGGAAGCGGCAAACTTGATTTAAAGGGCATTAAAAATGTGGCGGCAGAACGGGTGGCAGGCATATAGACCTTGGCGGCATGACACAGCAGCACCGACCATATGTTTCTCAGTATATCAGCACACTTGCCCGCCGCTTGGCAAAAGCGGCAAGGTCAGCCTGCCAGTAGGCGCGGATTTCCTTAAGCGGCTGTCCGGCAAGGATTGCGTTGGCACTTTCTGGATGAACGAGCAGCTTATCGAGGTGTACAACCTGCCACTTTTCGCGATAAAGCTTGCGCAGGGCAAGCGCCATTGTGATTCCGAGGTCGACAGTTCGGGCATGGTGGTCTGTTAGCAGGATACGAACTCCGCCGCAGCGCTGTCCTGCAAATTTACTGGCCATCGGAGTAAAGGAAGCGGGGACAAAATCAATTCCCGGCAAATGTGCCTGCTTTAGCACCGCAGCAAAGTCCCCGGCGTTGATATAGGGCGCACCGACGAGCTCAAAGGGCCGCTTAGTGCCGCGCCCGACAGACAGGTTGGTGAATTCAAGGAGCCCAACGCCCGGGTAAAGTATTGCCGCCGGAAGATTGCGAATATTGGGCGAAGGGTTAGTCCACCGCAGACCCGTGGCACCAAAGAGCTGTTGACGTTTCCAGTTACGAATAGGAATAACAACCAAGTCAAGATCAGTAAAACGTTCCTGCCGGAACAGCCTCGCCAACTCGCCGGTCGTCATCCCGTGGCGGACAGGAATTTTATGGTATCCGGTGAAAGTTTGCTTACCATCAAGCAAGGGTCCTTCGACGATGATTCCACCAATCGGGTTTACCCGGTCGAGGACGAAAAACTTGCACTTGGCCAATTGTGCCGCCTCCATGCAATTGCCCATGGTGGAGATATAGGTGTAAAAGCGGCAACCGATATCCTGAATGTCGAATACCAGGGCATCAATGTCCTTGAGAAACCCGGGAGAGGGTTTGCGCGTTGCACCATAAAGGCTGTGGATTTTCAACCCGGTTTTGCGATCAATACCATCGTCAATTTTTCCCTCAGCAGTGCCGCGGATGCCGTGCTCGGGACTAAATAGCCTCACAAGCTTCAAATTTGGAGCTGCGTGGAGCAGGTCGATTGTTGTTTTGCCATTGCGCGCCTGTCCGGAATGATTGGTGATTAGGCCGATCCTCAACCCTGCGAGTGGCTTGAAAGAGGATTGAACCAGGGAATCGATGCCATTTAATACATTACCTTTGAGTGTTGGTACTACACACAAAAGCAATTGTAGGCTCAAGGCCTGGCAGTAGCCTGCGGCCCGTTTATGTAATTTGCCGGTAAACACTGCCAATTGGGCTACTCTCTCATTTTATCCCATCGGGAAATAATCGGCGCTCTGGTAATTACCGTCTGTCATTTTGGCAATCTGCAGGGTTACATCAGTAAGCAGTGAACTAGCCCCGAAACGAAACAGCTTCGGTGTCAGCCAGGCATCTCCCAGCGTTTCCTTAACCATTACCAGATACTGCAGGGCCTCCTTGGCGCTGCGGATTCCCCCGGCGGGCTTCATACCGATTTTCCGGCCGGTTTCATAATAATAATCACGAATTGCCTCAAGCATGACAAGGCTGACCGGAAGCGTTGCCGCACTCGCAATCTTGCCGGTGGATGTCTTGATAAAGTGTGCACCACTGCGCATGGCTATATCACTGGCAAGGCGGACTTTGTCGTAGGCTCCAATTTCACCGGTCTCAAAAATCACCTTGAGGTGGGCTTTGCCGCATGCCTTGCGCACAGCACGGATTTCGCTGCCGACACGTTTAAGGTCGCCGCGCAAAAAGGCACTGCGCGCAATCACCATGTCGATTTCCTTGGCTCCTTCGGCGACCGCGAAGCGAACCTCGTCAAGACGCATTTCAAGCGGAACTTGTCCTGAGGGGAAAGAAGTGGCCACGGAAGCAACACCGACTTTTGAACCCGCAAGCAACTTTTTCGCCTTGCGCACAAGGTTTGGATAAACACAAACCGCAGCACAAGGCGGGCAAACATATTGCGCCGACATTGGCGTAAGTGCCTTATGGCAAAGGTATTGAAGTTTTCCGTCGGTATCCGAACCTTCAAGCGTGGTCAGATCCATCATCGAAACCGCGAGCCTGAGGCCAGCGGACTTAGTCTCGGTTTTAATGCTGCGCCTTGTGAATTTCGCTGCCCGTTCCTTGACGCCGACCTGATCGACACTGGCGGAGGGAAATTTCATCAAGAACGCAGGCAATACTGGATTGGCGGGCAAAAAGATTACCCATTTTTGGATATTTTCAGAATAATCGCAGCATATCCTTTATCGATTGCCGCCAGAGAAAAAACAAGCCGCGCCAGGAATAGCGAAAGGTTCCATTGCCTGACAGGCGGATGAGGCCGCGGTCAAGGTTGTGATCGATCTGGTTACGCATTTCCCGTTCAGCGATGTTGCGCAGGTCATCAGGGCGGTCTTCCTGTAAATGATCCTTTGCTATGCCGCGATGAGCCAGAAAAGCGCGGTGTGAATTAAGTATTTCCGCGAACGACTGGCTTGCGGGCGCACGCTTGATTTCAATGTCCGGGGTGATCTTCATGGAATAGCTGAACGGATAGTTCCAGGTAGTCCATGTTTTCCCGTCCGAGGTGCGGGAGGAGACACTCATATATGCAAAAGCCACATGGCTTTGCTGGTTGAGGTTGATTGTGGCCTGGGCCTTTAATTCAGGATCATAAAAAAAGCGGGTAAACTGTTCCACCCCGTCCCACTCCCAGCCCGAGTCCTGGGCATGTTCAAATCCAGCGTCTTCAACATCACTGGTGAATTGCTTGAGTAACCGGGATGTGTCAGCCGGCGGATAACGGTGGCGCATCTTCTTGTCGAGCGGCAAACGAAGTGTCCGAATGCGTGTCAGTAAATCCAGCCAAGGCAGGAAGAACCAGCCGCTAATTGCCGTGCAACCCCATATTATGTTGTTATTTCCGAGGAAGTAGCCGGCAAGAAATGTCGCAACAATTATCGCAGGGACACTGCATTTACGAATCAAGGGCAGGTTGAATGTACGGCAGGCAAGAGCAAGAAACAGGGTGCCGATGACAAGCAGGAATTCGAACATAAAAAATTACCGGCTGCGGGTTACTACGCAGATAACGGGGCTTTTAATATACATTGCTCAGGGAGGTGACGACAAAAATTAGTTCAGGCTAGGCCGCCGGAGGAGGATTTTCGGCTGTTTGTGCCTGATTTCCGGGTTCTTCGACCAATAGGGAATTCTGTTGAAGATCCGCAAAAATCAGTCTCCCGGCACTTGTCGGCAGAGCTCCGGAGACAACCACCTCAACGGTTTTACCCAGTAATTGCACAGCCCGGTTGACGACAATCATTGTGCCGTCAGGCAAGTAACCAACCGCTTGGTTTTCGTCTCGACCTTCTTTCATCAGGGTTAATTCAAGATGGTCGCCGGGGCTTACTGTTGGCCGAAGTGCACGCGCGAGATCGTTGAAATTAAGGACTTTTACTCCCTGTAGCTGCGCCACCTTGCCGAGGTTGGCATCGTTAGTGGCAATGTGGGCATAAAGTCGGCGAGCCAACTGGATAAGCTTGGTATCCACCAGTGCTTCTGCTTCCATCCGGGATTCGTGGATGCTAACCTGCAAGCACGGAGTTTGTTTTAACTGCTCAATTGACTCGAGTCCGCGCTTACCGCGCTCGGACTTAATTACGTCGGGCGCGTCGGCCAGAATGTGCAACTCGTCGAGCACGAAACGCGGGATGATGATGGTTCCCCCGAGAAAACCTGTCTCGCAGACCTTGGGCAAGCGACCATCAATAATCACATTGGTATCCACAATCAGCGGTTGATCCACCAGTGAGTCCTGACGGAAACGGACGTAGGGGATAATGAATGAAAATTCTTCACGGTTTGAACGCAGCGCCAGCATTGTTCCCAGGAAACCGAGGCCCGTGTAAACCGTCAACTTGATGACATTTTCGATGGTTTCATGGTTTTCTATCCCGCGAAACCAGATATTATCAAAAAAATTGACGCGTAAAATCAGCCAGGCACAAAACAAGCCGACCATTAAGCCTATCGTGCCATGTGAAAAACCCCGGAAAGTAAAATAACGCAGCAGGTGGTCGAGAATAATTAACAGGGCTCCATAGCAGGCGCCGGCTGTGGCTCCGAGGTGCACACCGGCCTCGAAGCTCTTGGCAATGATCATTCCAATAGCGATACAGATCGCAAGGACTATCCCGCGGATGATATTAATTGAAAGAGTACTATCCATGAACCGGATCGATTTATCACGAAGGTGGCTTATATGCAACTGCTACCCGTTCCGGGGAGAGCGCTTTTATAGCGAGCATGATTTTACTATCGTCCGCCGAGAAATCCCTTGCGCCGGGGGCTGACTTTGCTGCCTGGAGGACCATCGTCAGCTTTACTGCTGTCACGGTAACGCAGGATGCCGCTGCGCCTGATATTTACAAGAAATGCCTGCAGTTCCTTCTTTAGCTCCGGATCATTCAGCAATGCTGCCAGCAATCCGTCGCCATTGTTGATCTTGTCAGTAAAAGCACTGATGCCCTCGGCAGCACTGGAGAGCTTGCTTATCCCTTGCTCCAAGGCCGCAACCGCATCACTGCCGCGCTCAATCAAGGGTGTTATTTTTTTCGATGCAGTATTGAGATTGGCACTGGCGTTTTTAAGATTAGTCAAGAGGGCACGGAGATTGTCGGTGTTATCTTCGGCGAGGACGCGCTTATTGATTGATCCCACGGCCGCGGTCATTTCACGCACCGCAACATTAAAGCTTTCCAGGTTTTCCTCGTGTAAGATTTTTTGATCGATTTTCCCGACAGCACTGCCAAGGTCCACCAGTGCACCCCTGATATCCTCCAGGACCAATTGCCCCTTGGCTGAAAGATTTTCAGCGGATGAAGCCAGCGCACTGAAGCCGGTGCCGCGATCGCCCTTCAAGATGCTTCCCGGCTTAATGAATTTGCCGGAGAGTTCTTTTGGAACCGTGATTTCGATCAAGGCATCCCCGAGCAGGCCGCTGCTGCCGACTGTAAACTTGGCATTTTCAGGAATTTGAAAGTCCTCGAATATCTCCAGATCTACAATTGCGCC
This sequence comes from Verrucomicrobiales bacterium, assembly GCA_029940475.1. Lineage (GTDB taxonomy): Bacteria > Verrucomicrobiota > Verrucomicrobiia > Verrucomicrobiales > DEV007 > CACIUL01. The sequence continues at coordinate 60,241 of JAPYUT010000005.1, forward strand.
GGCGTAATCACTGATATTGACCCGCGGTGGGTTGGCTACCCTGCCAATTTTTACCCCGCCAAGGCGGATTTCTGTGTCTTTTACCAGTCCCCCGCCATCATTAAACATCACGGTTAGCGGGTAGGTTTTTTTGAACCTCTCGTTAAAGTCACCAAACTGGACAATGAGCCCGCCAAGCACGATGAGACTGATGAGCAGAAAAAATCCCACCAGAAGTTCTGTGCGTTTTTCCTTCATTTTTGTGTTTCAGGGCCTATGGGCAATGCCACATGAAGCGTCGCTAATTTGGAAGAATAACCCACAATCACGCTTTTTCTAGGACGGGACGCCGGAATGCCCGGAAACGAAATTTATCACCACTGGATCCTTGCAATCACGAAGTTCTGCGGGTGTTCCACAGAAATAAACCATTCCCTCGTGCAGGAATGCGATACGATCAGCGATTGTCTCCGCGCTTTTCATGTCATGGGTTACGACCACGGATGTCACGCCATAATGTTCCTGCATCTGTAAAATCAATTTGTTGATAGCGCCGGTTGCTATCGGGTCCAGCCCCGCCGTCGGCTCATCGTAAAGTATTAATTCGGGGCGGGTAATCATTGCCCGGGCCAGGGCCACGCGTTTACGCATCCCGCCACTCAGGTCGATTGGCATTTTGTTGATATGTTCAGCCAGGTCCACGAGCTCAAGTGCCGCGGTCACTTTTTCGGTTAATTTGTCAGGAGCGCCCTCCCTGCTCTCGCGCAGAGGGAAGGCGACGTTTTGTCCAACACTCATTGAGTCAAACAGTGCACCGTTTTGGAATAAAAGGCCAATGCTCTGCCTGACCGTTGCCAATTTTCGTTTTGAGAGCATCGCGATGTCCTGCCCCTTGATTAACACCCGCCCATTATCGGGGCGCATGAGGCCGGTGATGTGTTTAAGAACAACGCTTTTGCCGCCACCACTTGCCCCGATTAAAACCATTGTTTCACCCTGGCGGATTTCAAGGGTGACGCCGCACAGGATTTTTTGTATTCCGATGGACTTGCTTAAATTATCCAGGCGGACAAAGGCAGCAGCCGAATTTCCGTTTCCCTTACTCATATCGATACATAAGACCTATCCGCACCGGAGTCGAAACGCAAACAGCGTTGCCGCTTGAATCCATTTGTCTTGGAAAGGCTGCGATTTTCGTCCTAGCTAAGCAGACATGCCGAGACGCAAAATCGCCAATAGAACAACCCGGGCAACCGGCAAGGGCACCAAGAATACAGCGCGAGCCAATAGCAGTCGCGACATTATCCTGCGCGGGGTAAGGCAGAACAATCTCAAGGGCTTCGATCTCTGCTTACCGATAGGAAAACTCATTGTTGTTACAGGACCGAGTGGCAGCGGCAAGTCCTCGCTCGCCTTTCAGACGATCTATGCTGAGGGTCAGCGGCGTTACATCGAGACCTTTTCACCCTATACGCGTCAATTTTTTGAGCGCATGGATAAACCCCGGGTGGATGAGGTCGCGGGGATTCCTCCCGCCATCGCCATCGAGCAGGGCAATGCTGTACGCACAACGCGCTCGACAGTTGGCACGCTTACCGAAATAAACGATTATCTGAAGCTTGCCTTTCCGCGCCTGGCCACGGCGCAGTGTCCCGAGTGTTCCGCTGAGATTAGCCCGGCTACTGCTGAAGATGCTGTTCGTTATGCAGTTGAACGGCTTGTTGGCAAATCACTGCTGGTTGTATTCAGTGTCGCGGCACCTCCGGGCACAGTGCCGACAGAGTTTTTTGCGTTCCTGCACTCACAGGGGTACCTGCGCGTGTTTGTCGCGGGCACACTTTACCGCACAGATGAACCGGGAACTTATTCCCGCAGGAAATTACCCGCAATGGTGTGCGTGGTACAGGATCGAATCAAAATCAGCCGGGGGATTAAAATGCGCGCCCGTCTTGCTGAAGCCGTTGAGATGGCCCTTACCCTGGGCAAAGGGAAAGTGACCTTGATCAACAGGGAAAACGGCAAGCAACATGTCTTTTCACGTGGCTGGCACTGTGCATCCTGCGACTTGCCTCTTCGCGGCCCCTCACCCGGTCTTTTTTCCTTTAATAATCCACTTGGAGCCTGTCCTGATTGTCGTGGCTTCGGGAGAACGCTGGGGATTGATCTTTCCCGTGCGTTACCTGATCATTCATTGTCGATTGAAGACGGTGTTGTCAGGGCTTTTCAGGGCGAACGCGGCAGGGAATGCCGGGAGGATTTACTGCGCTGTGCCGGCATACGCGGCGTGAATCCCTCAACTCCTTTTGGAGATTTATCGAAAGCTGATCAAAAGTGGATTCTTTACGGTGAGAAAAGTGATGCTGAAAACAACTGGCAACGTGGGCGCTGGTACGGGGTGCAGGGTTTTTTTGATTGGCTGGAAACAAAATCATACAGGATGCATGTCCGTGTTTTCCTTAGCCGCTACAGGTGCTATTCCACCTGTAAGGCCTGCCGTGGCACCCGGCTGCAACCCGAAGCATTGAACTATAGGGTCAACGGCATGACCCTGCCGGATTTTTGGGCCATGCCGATTGTAAGCCTCTCAGCTGAAGTGTTGCAGATCAGCAGGGAAAAATTACCGCTTGATCCAACCACGAGCCTGATTCTCGGTGAAATTCAAAACCGACTTTCCTACCTTATCCGTGTTGGTCTTTCCTACCTCAACCTTGACCGCACGGCACGATCTCTTTCCGGCGGGGAATTACAGAGAGTCCACCTGACTACCTGTCTTGGAGCTTCTCTGGTAAATACACTTTTTGTGCTTGATGAACCGAGCATTGGCTTACATCCCCGCGATACGAGGCGGTTGATCGAGATCATGAAGAGCCTGCGCGATGCCGGCAACACGGTGCTTGTTGTCGAGCATGAGGAAAGTGTTATCCGGGCGGCTGACCATGTGGTGGATGTCGGGCCGGGGAGAGGAGAGAACGGAGGAGAATTGGTCTATGAGGGACCGCCGATGGAAACCCCCGTTGAGGGCTCCCTGACTTCTCAATACCTGAGCGGGCAGCTCGAAATCAAGGTTCCCCATAAGCGACGAAAACCAAACCGGGCACAAATGCTGCGCATCATTGGCGCAACCCACAACAACCTTAAAAAAATCAACATTGATATTCCACTCGCCCGGCTTGTCTGTATTTCCGGCGTTTCTGGATCGGGCAAGTCAACGTTAATAAACGATGTCGTTTATAGAAATCTAGTCCGTGACCGTGGCGAAGTTACCGACGAGCCGCCCGGGCAGGTAAAGGCTATCAGGGGAGCGGGACAGATTGGCGAAATTGTGCTGGTCGATCAATCTCCCCTTTCCCGGACACCACGCTCAACGCCGGTTGTTTATGTCGGCGCCTTTGAGCATGTGCGTGCACTGTTTGCCGAGACGCCGGAGGCCAGGGCAGCAGGGCATAAGCCCGGTTATTTCAGCTTTAACTCAGGTTCTGGTCGCTGCGGCCGCTGTTCCGGGAATGGCTTTGAGAAGGTTGAAATGCAGTTTCTTTCTGATCTTTATGTAAGGTGCCCGGAATGTGAGGGGAAGCGCTATACCCGCGCCACATTGGAAATTCTTCTCGAGACCAAATCAATCCATGACATTCTTGAATTCACCGTGGCATCCGCCCTTGTCTTTTTTAAGGCACGGGATGATAAAAAATCCACCAAAGTGGCCAGTGCCCTGGAATCTCTGGCAGAGGTTGGCCTTGGTTATTTAAAGCTTGGACAACCGCTTAATACCCTCAGCGGAGGTGAGAGCCAGCGCTTAAAGCTCGTGGCACACCTGCTGCAGCCCAAAAGAAAAAAACAGGAAGGCCGCCGGCGTTCGGATCTCCTGCTTTTTGATGAGCCCACCACGGGCCTGCACTTTGATGATATTCGAATGTTAATTGCCGTCTTTCAGCGGCTGGTTGATGCCGGCAAAAGTGTCATTGTCATCGAGCATAACACCGATGTCATAAAATGTGCCGACCATGTGATTGATCTTGGGCCTGAAGGGGGAGAACTGGGCGGGGGGATTGTAGGGGCAGGAACTCCGGAGGAAATAGCACTGCTTAGCTCGAGCCACACCGGAGCATGGCTAAAGATGGCTCTCGAAGGAGCCGGCCGGGGGGCAAGGCTGAAACAGAAAAAAACCGGGAAGAGCCGCCCAGAAGAGGGATCATCCCGCCGGCGTTCCAGTTTGGCGATTGAGGTTCATGGCGCGCGTGAGCACAACCTTAAGGACATAAACGTCTCCATTCCCCGTGATGCCATGACGGTGATTACCGGTTTGTCGGGGTCCGGTAAGTCCACACTGGCTTTTAATATTGTGTTTGCTGAGGGGCAGCGCCGTTTTCTCGACAGCATGTCGGCATATGCGCGCCAGTTTGTGCAGCAGATGGAAAAGCCGGATGTCGATGCAGTGTCCGGATTGCCTCCGACAGTTGCTATTGAGCAAAGGGTTAGCCGTGGCGGGTGCAAGTCAACAGTAGCTACAGTTACCGAGGTGTATCATTTTTTACGCCTGCTCTTTGCCAAGGCAGGTATTCAGTATTGCCCGGAGTGCGGGCTTGCTGTTGAGAAGCAAAGCGTTACTGCCATTGTGGCGGGGATTCGCGATTTGATCAAGAAAGGCCCGCAGCATCTCATGGCCCCGATGATCAGGGCCCGGAAAGGATTCCACACCGATATCGCAGCATGGGCACACCGACAGGGCATAACCAGCCTCTTCGTTGACGGTAAATTCAAGTCCAGTGACAATTTCACCAAGCTTGAGCGCTTCAAGGAACACACTATCGATGCGATAATATCCGATTTTACCGCTGAGAGTAGACTGGCCGATATTACTGCGGGCGTTGCCAGGGCACTGCAATATGGCCGCGGCACTGCCCGACTGCTTGATGAAGACAACAATATAACTGTCCTCAGTTCGGAAATGTCGTGTCCCGGATGTGCACGGGCTTTTGATGAACTTGACCCCCGCCTGTTCTCATACAATAGCCCTCACGGGTGGTGTGCCACCTGCCGGGGGTACGGTTATATTGTTCCCGGGTCGGGTTGTAATCACCACCAACATGATTCTATTTCAGCCGCTGAGATTGAGGAAGAGGTCCGCAGAACCCGCCTGGGCCATGATGAAAAAAAACCTTGTCCTGCCTGTGATGGTGCCCGCCTTAATCCAATTGCTCGCAGCGTATGGATTGAGGAATCCACCATTGATTCCATGGGTCTTTTGTCGGCCAGCGAGGCGCGCGCGGTAATTACCGGCTTCACCTTCAAGGGGACGAGGGCAATTATTGCGCGGGACATCATAAAAGAGATAGACCAGCGGCTACATTTTCTTGAGAAAGTTGGCCTCGGTTACCTTGGCCTTGATCGCAGCGCGACGACCTTGAGCGGTGGAGAAAGTCAGCGGATTCGGCTGGCCGCCCAGCTTGGGTCCAATCTGCGTGGGGTTCTTTATGTCCTTGATGAGCCGACCATCGGGCTGCATTCGCGAGACAAGGACACCCTTTTGGATACCCTTGCCGCACTGCGCGATCAGGGTAACAGCCTTGTTGTTGTGGAACATGATGAAGCGACCATTAAACGTGCCGATCATCTTATTGACCTTGGTCCCGGGGCAGGGAAAGGGGGCGGCGAGGTGGTTTATAAAGGCAAGGTTGAAAACGGCGCCGGCAACAGAGCCTTTATGAAATCCCCCACTTTGCGTGCGCTTAGCAACCCGCTTGTGCATCCGGTGCGTGGCTCGCGGCGAAAACTTCCCGCAAAAAATGCAAGGACCGGGTGGCTTCGCGTGAAAGGGGCCAGTTCCAACAACCTTAAAAATATCAATGTCAATGTGCCCCTTGGTCGGCTTACTGTGCTCTCCGGCGTTTCCGGTAGCGGGAAAAGTTCTTTAATGAGGGGAGTGATCAAGCCGGCGGTTGATCTGAAGTTGAAGAAGAGAAGTCCGGGATTTTCACGGTCTTTGGCCTCTGGCACAAAGAAAAAATGGAAGTCGATTAGTGGCACGGAAACGATTGCGGCCGTTTACGAGGTTGATCAGGCACCGATCGGTAAGACCAGCCGCTCAACACCTGCTACCTATGTCAAGATTTTTGACGAGGTGCGTAAATTATTTGCCGCGAGCCCGGAAGCGCGTGTGCGCGGCTTTGATGCATCGCGATTTTCTTTCAATAATGCCGGGGGACGCTGCGAGACCTGTCGCGGCAATGGTCGCATCAAGCTGGAGATGAATTTTTTACCGTCCTCCTGGATTGATTGTGATGATTGTCGCGGGGCGCGTTATAATCCCGCGACGCTTGAGATTTATTACAACAGCAAAAATATTGCAGAGGTTATGGCAATGGGGATCAGTGAAGCGCGAGATTTTTTTGCCGCACACACGAAAATTTATATTACCCTCCAGTTGCTTTGTGATTCCGGTCTTGGTTATCTCAGCCTGGGTCAACCGAGTCCTACCTTAAGTGGTGGCGAGGCACAGCGCATCAAGCTTATCGCTGAGATTCGCAAGGGCCAGACACGCGCCCGTAATGCACGGCTAAAGGGCATTAAAGGAGGCGCATCGAACCTTTACCTTATCGAGGAGCCGACCATTGGCTTGCATCAGGCTGACGTACAAAACCTCATCGATATTCTGCATACCCTTGTTGACGAGGGACACACGGTTGTGGTTATTGAACACAGCAATGAAATCATAGCCGAAGCTGACTACCTTATTGACATCGGTCCCGAGGCCGGAGACGAAGGCGGTGAACTTGTTGCCAGCGGTACACCCGAGCAGGTGTGCGCCTCAAAAGTCAGCCGGACGGCACCATTTCTCCGGCAAGTGCTTGCTTAATCGCAGGTTTTGCTAGCAGGTATTAGTCGTTTTGAGTGGCAAAAAATGCCGAATTGATCAAATTAAAGAAGAAAAGTAGCTAGTGGAGCCCTTGTGTTTAAAGGGGATTTGGCTGTTTTACTTAGACAACCTTGAATTTTAATAAAATATAGGCTTTATTGAGTTTCTGTCATTAAAACAGGTTTCGCATGGCGATTCCTTGTCTCTAACTGGTTAACCAAATTTGACCCATGGCTACCGGAATTCTCAGATTTTCACCTGACTTGGTGAACACATGGTTACTTAAGCAGTTGCGCCGTGTTTCGACTCCTTTAGTAAAAGGCAACACGCAAGCATCTCTCGTCGCGGAACCGCTTCAAGTTGATAGTGTATTATCAGCTGATCAGGAAATCGTGACGCTCACCCACATGGCAAGGGAACTCGAGGCGGATTATGAATACGTTCTCAACAGCCTTAATAATGTCCATGGACGTAACCTTAATGATACCGGCAAGATTTTTGCCCAGCAGCTTGGTGATTTGGTCGTGGCATTGGAAACCGCTGATCATGAATCTGCCCGGGCAGTAGCAGGGCAGCTGTCTTTTGTTATTAGCGACATGCAGGCCAATATCCCTGCATGGGATTATATCCGCGGGCTGCAGTTACTCGTTAAGCGTTGCCGGCAACTGTAAAGTTAACCGTAAAGAGCCGCTTAACCGCGCCGCCGCCATTATTTTAAACTCAAGGGCTCGTTACCGGTGCGGTTGGCCATGCGAACCTGTTATCTTTTGCTTGTAACAGATGCCCCAACGGCCTGCAGGGCCTGATTTTATTTTAAGACCTGCATTATGCCGCTCATTACCTGCCAGTGGCCGGGGAAAGTGCAAAGGAATTCATAGTTTCCGGGATTGGCCGGCGCAGTGAAATTGAGTGTTTCAGATTGCCCGAGTTCAAGCATCTTGGTGCCGATTAGAATCTTGTCGTTCTTGGGCGCCTGCTTGAGGGCGGCTTGTCCCATGGTGATTGCCTGATTGCCAACCTCGGCCTTGGCTCCGGGCTGCACGATCAGGAAATTATGCGGAATAACCTCGGCGTTATGGAACGTGAGCTTTACCTTACTGCCGGCCTTGACCTTGAATTCCGTGAGGTTGTATTTGAGCTGCTCGGGAATGGTGGAGAGCTCAACTTCAGTAGTATTGCCTTTTACCTCCACGCGTGCCGGCGGTACCTTTTGCTTCTCTACAACAGCCAGGGCACCACCGCCGCGGGTAAAGTCGACTTTATACCAGTAGTGCTGCACGGTCTTTGCCGCGCGCACAACATGCGGATCACCACTTACAAGCAGTGCGCCCAACAGGGCATCGTCCATGACATTGTGTGCCTGCATTACCCAGAGAGCTTCCAGCATATGGTGGGCCTCGTCCGGCTTACCGGCATCAAACTGCTTTACCCAGTTCTTCGCCGCGGCCACCACCTGATCAGTGGCATGCTCGCTCAGTTCAATACGGGTGCGTGAGCGCACCCCGTCGATGGGGTGCTTGAGATTGTCGAATAAGGTTGTGATTGGCTGGCCGTCAATGGCAACGGGCTTCTGCAGTGGTTTCTTGGTGTAGACCATGCGGTAGACACGGCCGTGTGCGTGGTCCCGGTTGGGGTCACGGACATTGTGTTGCATGTGGCCGATGATGACGTTGTGCCAGTCGGAGATGTAAAGCGCTCCGTCAGAGCCGAAATCCGCATCCGAGGGGCGAACGTTGCGGTCATCCGAGACAAACAGGTCGCCGAGAGGCGTGCCATTGGCCTCCCCGGTATCGGCGTTGCGATCAAGCTTGTAATGTTTCAGCCCGAGGAAGCCGATCGTATTACAGAGCATAAAGCACTGCTGTTTGTCATCGGGGAAGTTGGCACTGGAGATGATGCCGCTGGAGGCGACAGGCCGGACTTCTTTCCTGAGGAGTCCGCGCATCTTGAAGCCATTGCCATTGGCCACCACCTGGTAGGAACGACCCCCGGTGCCATCGGTGGCGTAGTGGTAGCCCCAGCGGTCGAAACTGATACCGTGCGGGTTCGGGCTGTTGCCGGCGTGAATGTTAAAGGTATGCGTGCGCGGGTTGAAGCGATACATGGCAGAGGAGCCATCCTTGCGTGGCGCGGTCCACGGTGTCTCGATATTGCTGACGTGGAATACCCCGCGCTGGTAGTAGAGTCCGCCGTCAGGGCCATACTGGAAGTTATTCATCGCGTGGTGGGTGTCGGCAGAGTCGATACCACCGAGCATGTTGATGCGCACATCGGCCACATCATCGCCGTCGGTATCCTTCAAGAACCAGATGTTGGGAGCGGATCCGACCAGGACACCGCCGTTCCAGAACTCAAATCCGGTGGGGTTATGCACCTTGGCAAAAGTGATCACCTTGTCAGCCACCCCGTCCCGGTTCTCATCAGGGAGAATGAGGAGCCGATCCTCCATTTCCTTAAGGGGCTCCCATTTAGGGTAGGTTTTCCAGGCTGCGACCCAGAGGCGCCCCTTGGTATCAACTGACATCTGTACCGGGTTAACCATTTCCGGGAACATGGTTTCGGAAGCAAAAATATTTAGCTTGAAGTCGTCAGGGGCACGAAGCTTCTTAAGTGTTTCCTCCGGGCTGAGGTAGGTAGCATTACCTTCCTTTTGAGCATTGGAACTCCTGCTCTTGCCACCAATGTTGGATTTTACCGCGACGGGTTTTGGGACATTATCGTCGTTGACCTTATAGTTGGAACCAAGGGCGGTGGCCCAGATTTTCGGGTCACGATTGGCAGTCATGGCATCAAGCATTTTTAACTCGTGTCGCAACACGTCCGCATTGGACTGGTTGTCGACAAATCTCAGGCCTGATCGTCCGCCCCATACATCGTTACCGTCAGTGGCACGATAACGGTTGAACCAGTGCCAGTTTTTATCGAGAACAGTTGACCGCAGTTTTTCCAGGTCGTTGAGCGCCCTGGGATTTTTCCCCAGCAGGGCCTTTGCCGCAATAACCGCCAGGTGACCATTACCGAAGGGGCTGAGGTGAATACCGTTGATGGTTAATGGCTCCTTGGATTTGGCGTAGGTTGCCCCGGTAGGGGTGAAAAGGTCGACAAAAACGACCTTCTTGTCGGCAGCGACATCAGCGATGGCTTTTGTGTATTGCTTGAGATTCTTGTTGTTGGCCCTGCCGTCCGGGAGGTTGGGATCCTTGAGGTCTTCATGCGCGATCGGGGAGAACAGGACGAAGCGCGGGGCGGACTTGCCGTTGGGTTTCAGTTTTGCGTAGTTGTCGATCATTGCCGACAGGTCCTTCTTGAAACCTTCAATCCCCTTGTCGCCGGAGAATGACTCGTTGTAGCCGAAAAAAGCGAAGATTACGTCGGCGCCACAGGTTTTCAGGTAGTCCTCAGGCTTGGGAAAGCCTGAATTGCGTGGACGATTGTTGACCATGTCGCCACTGAAACCAAGGTTGCGGAAGGAGACATTAAGTCCCTTGAGTTCACTTTGCAGGACGGTTTCAAACCAGCCGTCATGTTGCATCCGGTCAGGCAGGCTGTTGCCGATCAGGCAAACGGTATCACCCTTTTCAAATTTAAAGACAGCACGGGCTGGAGTATAAGCAGCAAACAGCAAGAGGGCGGCAAGAGCCGGAAAATGAATTTTTCGCATGGTGCGGTTATACTACCAAATGAGCGGCACTGTTACTCAAAATTAATATATTTTTGCGGAAATTACCGCAAATTTTCCCAAGTCGGCGCAAATTTACCCTGTCCTAGTGGAAAAAACACGCATTACTGTTGCCTTCAATGAAACTGATATATAGCCATTTTTGCTGCTTTGTTTTTTTCAACACGGCAGTTCAATCTGCGACCAAGCTGCCAAACATTGTCTTTTTACTGGCTGATGACCAGGCAACTATTTCGATGGGGTGCTATGGCAACAAGGATGCACTTACGCCGAACCTTGACGGGTTGTCGGCAAGGGGAGTCACCTTTGACAACCATTACGACACTACTGCCATATGCATGGCCAGCCGGGCGAGCATACTGACCGGGAAGTATGAATATGCACATGGCTGCAACTTTTTGAAAGGCGGGCTGGGCAACAAGGATTTCAACAACAGTTACCCGTTGCTGCTGCGCAGGGCAGGCTACCTCACGGCGTTTGCAGGGAAGTTTGGCGTTAGCCTGGAAGGCAGGGATCTACCTGCGACTGAATTTGACAGTTGGGGCGGAGGTCCCGGTCAGACCAGTTATGCGACCGCCAAGAATCCATCAATGAAAGCTTATGAGGATGAGTTTCCGCACTCGACTCTTTCTTACGGCGCCTTTGGTCGTGATTTCATCAACACGGCGACCAAGTCCCGCAAACCGTTCTGCCTGTCGATCAGTTTCAAGGCACCGCATATGCCGGACACCCCGGATTCGCGCTTTAACGGAGTGTATGAGGGGAAAGTATTTAAGCGGCCGGCAAATTTTGGCAGGGAATATTCCGGGCATTTAAGCCAGCAGAGCAAACAGGGGCGGCAGTGGGAGAGGTGGTCAGGGTGGAAATACAGCAGCGATTATGATGGAGTTATGCGGAAATACCATCAACTGGTATACGGTATCGACAGGGCTGTTGGCATGATTATGAAGGCACTTGAGGAGAACGGTGTCGCAGAGAACACGGTGGTGATATATACTTCAGACAATGGGTTTTTATGCGGGGCCCACGGTTATGGCTCCAAGGTTTTACCGTATGAGGAATCGGTGCGTGTACCGATGATCATTCACGATCCGCGGCACGCTTCAGCCGGGAGGAAACTGCGCAGCCCGGCGCTTACCGGCAATATCGACATTGCCCCGACCATTCTGGCTTTTGCGGGCCTTCGGTCGCCGGCCGACGTCCAGGGGCAGAGCCTTTTACCGCTTCTTGACAATCCGGGAGGGGAAATACACCAGCAGCTCAGCCTGATGAATTGCTGGGGACCAATGGCGGCACAGAGCTTTGCTGTTGTTACCACAAAATGGAAGTATGTTTACTGGTATTACGGTGGCGGAGAGATGATTCCAACGGAGGAACTCTTTAATATGCAGAAAGACAAGCTGGAGTTGAGCAACGCAGCTAAAGATTCGGCGCAGGGCCTGGCTCTTAAAAATATGCGGCGGCGTTATGACCGTGCGGTTGGTGACCTCAAGGAAAAGGCAGTGAACAAACATCGTGTTTACACAAAGCTCTTCGACCGAGAATTGCCGTGGAAAGAGAAAGCGGGAATCATAAAGAAGGGGTAAATCGTGTTTGTGCACAGGGCAGCAGGAGGGTGAACATGACTAAAAGTTAAGGCGACACAGGGCGAAGCGAGTTTAAGCATATATCTTGACGATTCCGAAACCGGGCAGGGATTTAATCGCGTTGTTTGCGGCAACAGGGGCATTGCTGGCAGCAGTCATCATGGTGAGTTGTACGATCAGCGGGGTAGAGTCTGCTGCTAATCTCGAGCGGGTAAAGGGAAGCTCCAAGTTGCCGCAGGGCGCGCTAACACAGAGGCAGATGTTTGGCGAGATTGGGGTGGTAAAGAGATTCATTCCGAAAGGGCGCCACGGGCGCAAGATTCATCGGCCAATGAAGCCGCGTTATATCACTGTCCACTCAACACAAAACTATAACGGTGATGCATGGGATCATGCCCGGGCACTGGAACGGGGAAAACTGCGAGCTCCAAAACGCCGGGGCGGCAACAGGATAGGATACTTGACCTGGCATTTTACCGTGCAGGAGGACGTGGTGATGCAACACCTGCCGACCAACGAGCAGGGTGAGCATGCTGATTTTGACGGCACCGGCAATAACTACTCAATCGGGATTGAGATGTGCGAGCACAACGGCAACAGTCGTAGCCAGACCCTCAAGCGTACAGCCAAGCTTTGCGCTTCGTTAATGCGTCAATACAATCTTCCGCTTCGCAGCGTGGTTCCGCATTATCACTGGGCGCGCAAGGGCATGAGCCCGGAGCACAAAAACTGCCCCCATTACCTGATGACTAATGGCCGTCCGGGCAGAAAATGGAACGATTTTCTGCAGGTTGTTCAGCGTGAGTATGACCGTATTTACGTCCCCGCTCAGATTGCATCCATGAGTAATGGATTCACGATGACGGAGGCAAAGGCGCCTGGTTACAAGGGGCTTTAATCGGCTATTTACCCTTCATGCCCTGCAAATATGACAGCAGGGAAGCAAATTCCCCGATACTCAGGGCATTTGCCAATCCAGCGGGCATCATGGAAATTGGCAGTTCCTTGCGCCCGGTGACATCGCTTTTCTTGAAGCGATGCACCTGTCCCGCGATATCCCGCATCTCGAGCGCATCGGCTGATTCAGCAGTGACAAAGCCAACCATTGTTTTTCCACCCTTGGCACTTAGAGAGACAGTGGCAAAACCCTGCGAGATTGAAGCGTTGGGTTTCAGGATTGATTCCGCGATTTGATCCCGCGAGAGGATGGAGCCGACCTGTCCCATATAGGGCCCCTTTGGCGCTTGATCGAAACTGGTGGTATGGCAGGCGATGCAACCCTGCCTGGTAAACAAGAGCTCGCCCTGCTTGGCATTACCCTTGATGTCGCCAATGGCAAGGATGATATCCTCAATGGACATTTTGCCTACCTGGCCTTTCGTGCGCGCGATGGCGGTGAGGTCGACCTTGGGTTCCGTTGGCCCGGTTGGGGCGCTGGCTATTTGTGAGGCATCGATGCCATTAATGCCGGATCGAGTCCTGGAGTTGTTGTTGGCGATGACACTGCGAAACTCGCCATTGTTCCAGCGCGCCTTCACAAATGCGGCAATTTTTTCAGACCCCGCCCATTGAATCGCCTTGTAGTAGGGTCCACGGGTGTCAGGGCGGGTACTCCACCACCACGAGCCGTCATAAGGTGCTTCAATCTTGTATAGCCGGATCAGGGTGGCCAGGATACCGGCCCGGACATTTGCCGCCGAGAATGATCCGTATTTTGCGATTAATCCATCAATTGCCTTGCTGTCGTGTATCTTGCTCAAAGCCCATAATGCACCGCGACTGTTAGGGCCGCCGATTGCATCAACACAACCATCGATGGCATTCAGGTCTATTAACGCCTTCACTGCGACATGCGGCAGGATGACAGGAGAATTCGGCGTGGCGTGGGGCCCTTCCTTGGAACTCGCGGTGCCGGAGACCGCAGGCATTGAACCGGACACGAGAAACTTAATTTTTCCCCGCGCCTTGGATGTGCTGGCGAGTCCGGCCCGGGCTTTAAATTTCACTGCACCCTTAGGTACAGCGTAAACAATAACCGAGTTAGCGTGTGTTCCGAGTCCATCCGGCTGGGCCTTGCCATCGCCGGTCTTCAGGGGATGGCCGGTGGCGCTGATGCCGTAGCCGATTTTGCCCCAGCCGCTCTTGGCAGATTTCCATTTAAGGGTCGAGAGCTTCACCTGCTTGCCGGCAGCATTCTCAAAAACCGGGTTAAACCAGGCGCCGTGGTCTTCGCCATCACCATCACCGGCATCGTTGACAACAAGATAGAGTTCCTTGAGCTTGCTCACGTTCACGTCAACAAGGTGGGTTTTGTGTCCCTTGAAGGCCTTGCTTTGAAAGGCCGGAGGACGGGCGGGAGCCTCTGCCAATGGCTCTTTACCGGGAGGGTTTGCAATGGCAAGCAGGTCAGCGGCAACGGATTTGTCGCCGAGGCGGCCGAGGCCCACTGCGGCCGCCACCCGCACGCGTGGATTTTCATCCTTAAGGGCAGCAACGAGCAATTTTTTTGCGCTACCGGCAAGCTGGCTCCTGCGATCGGTTAGTGCCCGCAATGCCCATTCCCTGATGGCGGGATCTGCCGCCAGCTTTGTCAGGCCACTTACGGCCTTAGTGCCTGCCAATTGCTTGTAAGTAAAGATAGCCGCAACGCGGGAATAGAGGGGAGCTGTCTTGTCCAGTGCGACTGCCGCCACTGCGGCGCCGGCAGCGGGACGGGTGAGAAGTTCCTGCGATGCAGCAAGCCTGGCAGAGGCGCTTTGCGAACGGAGCAGTGCGATGAGTGTTTTATCGTTGAGCTTAACCGGGTTGGAAAAGGGCTTGTAAGTCCAGTTTTTTGGCACAATGCACTCAACCCAGCCCTTGTTTGGACTGCCTTTATAACCGGCACCGGCCCAGGCTCCGGCGTAGAGTCGCCCGGAGGCATCGCTGTCGACGTCGGTAATCTGGTGGAGCTTAATGAAATTCTCCGGAGTTTGCGTGAAGCTTGACCCATCAGGAGTAACACGGTGGATAATTAACTGGCTTCGTCCCCAGTCGCACATCATTGCCACATTATTGTATTTCTCTGGCCAACCGGGTTCCTGAAAGAACATTGCGCCGGTACCGGATCCCCCTCCAAGGTCAACCAGGGCAGGGATGATTTCCGTGGTGAAGTTCTTGAACAGGATCGGGTAACCGTACTCGCCGCTTTGCACATGATGGATGAAACGCACATTCCATCCGCCACCATCATTCGTGTTGCCGCGGGTGAAGATGTTCATGTAGGGGTCGATGGCAATATCGTAAATATTGCGCAACCCATGCGTATAGATTTCCATTTCACTGCCGTCTGGGCGTACGCGGATCACGCCACCTCCAAGCATGGTTAACTCGGTTCCATCAGTGCCCTTGGCGCCGTGGATGCCAAAATCGCCTACCGCGATATATATCCAGCCATCGATACCCATTCGTATACCGTTCGTGGTGTGGTCGGCACCACGATCTTGATTGTGCTTTGGAGGACTGATATCCGAGATGAGGACCTTGGGCGGGCCATCGGCCTTTCCATCCCAGTCCTTGTCTTCGAGCACGGAAAGGTGCATGGCCTCCAGCTTGCCGGTTTTTTTCGGGATGACAGTGTGCAGGACAAAAAGTTTTGTGCCGACACTAATAAGCCCGCGCGGATTATCGAGCTCGGCGAAAACAGTGTGTGTATCCGCGATACCATCGTGGTCATTATCGATGACCCGCACGATTTTTCCTTTACCTGGGCCCTTGCCCAGTGAACCAAGCAAATCGACACCAACAAACACCTCGCCGGTTGGCGCTGCACACAGGCATGCCGGGCAGGGGGTAATCTTGGGACCGGAGAGTATGGTGGATTTCAGCTCCGGGGGCAAATCGGCAGATCTTGCAATCAACGAGAAGATTCCCAGAACGGTATTTGCTATCAGGAAGAGTTTGGATTTAAACATCGCGGTATATGTTATGTCCGCTGCCAGCGAATCCTTACGGCTTGATGATCCGTGCGCGTTGCGCATTAAGACGCAGGAGAGCAAGGAATGCGAGCTTCAACTTGTAATCTGCGCAGTTTGATCCAAAGTCGCCGCCCACCACTATCCTTATGGAATACGTCCCCGGCCAACGTTGGATTAGCGAATCACAGCCCGAAATGGGCCTTGGTATTGTCCTGCAAATAGATTTTTCAACCGTCACTTTGCAGTTTCCGGCTTCCGAGGAAACACGCACCTATGCCACCAATTCGGCTCCGTTGCGGCGAGTGGTGTTTGCCGCAGGGGATATTATTGAATTGCAGGACAGGACCAGCCTGGCGGTTGATAGCATTATCGAGGAGGATGGGCTGGTTACTTATTGTGCCAGTGGCCGGGAGATCAGGGAAAGTGAACTGGCTGATTTAATGGGATTTCATCAACCCGATGCCCGCCTGCTCGGCGGCAGGGTGAATTCATCGCGCAAGTTCCGGTTGCGGGAACGCGCATTGCAGGCGCGTGCACAAATGCGCGGTCGCCGGGAGCGTGGTTTAATGGGGGCACGCGTTGACCTCATTGAACATCAGCTCTTTATCGCTGATGAAGTTGGCCGGCGTCATTGCCCCCGGGTATTGCTTGCTGATGAGGTGGGGCTTGGAAAGACAATCGAGGCCTGTCTTATCATGCACCGCAAGCTGATAACAGGAAGCGTTTCCCGGGTATTGATTTTAGTGCCGGAGCCTCTGGTTCATCAATGGTTTGTTGAGCTGTTGCGGCGCTTTACCCTGCAATTTGCAATTTTTGACGAAGAAAGGTGTGTAGCGATTGAAACGGGTGGCGACGATGGGCAGAGCGAAGAATCAACTGAGTCCCAGCCGGTAAACCCGTTCCTTGATGATCAGCTGGTTTTGGCCGGCATTGAACTCCTTGCCGATAATCCCAAGCGTGTTGCGCAGGCGATTGAGGCAGGATGGGATATGCTGATTGTTGACGAGGCGCATCATTTGGAATGGGCTCCGGATAAGCCCAGCAGGGAATATGCGATGGTTGAGCAACTCGCCTCGGTAACCGAAGATTTATTACTGCTTACCGGAACACCCGGACAACTCAGGCCCGAGGGGCATTTCGCGAGATTACGCCTGCTTGATCCGGAACGGTTCTCAAATCTCGAAACATTCCTGAACGAATCGAAAGACGCCGCAGAGGTTTCCGCCATTGCGGGCAAGGTTCAATCCGGATCTCCGCTGGAGACTGCCGAGCAGCAGCAGGTTTCAAGCTGGATTGGAGGCGAGGTGCCGCAGGATGCCCAACAACTGTTAGGCAAGCTTCTCGATTTACACGGCACCGGGCGCGTCATGTTTCGCAACCGCCGCGCAAATCTTGGTGGATTCCCGCAGCGTGAGGTGATCCTTTATGCCCTTGATCCCGCAGTTGAATCCTTGGCGGATCCCCGTGTTGACTGGTTAATTCAGCTGGTGAGTAAACTGGAGGATGCCAAGGTTCTCGTGATTTGCCGCACGCGCGAAATTGTCGAAGAGCTTGATGCCGCCATAGCTGAGAAAATTCGCATCAAGACCGCCTTGTTTCATGAGGGATTGGAGTTGATCAAACGCGATCGTAATGCCGCATATTTCAGTGAGGAGGATGGCGCCCGCCTGTTACTTTGCTCGGAGATTGGCAGTGAGGGCCGTAATTTTCAATTTGCGCACCATTTGGTTCTTTATGACCTTCCTGATACGCCCGCGCTACTTGAACAGCGCATCGGCCGGCTCGACCGCATCGGGCAGCGCGAGACGGTGTGCATACACGTGCCATTCGAATCCAATTCCCCTCATGGTGCACTGGCCCGTTGGTATCACGAGGGCATGAATGCCTTTGCGGCACCACTGGAAGGCGGTACAAGGTTAATGGAGAAATTCGACTCCGGGATGCAACAGATTAAGCCTGATGACCGCGCGGGATGGGATGCAATCATTGCCGATACCAAGAAGGCCAAAGAACAGCTTGATATGGAACTTGAGGCAGGTCGCGACCGGCTGCTTGAGATGAGTTCATTCAATGCCAAAGCAGCAAAGAAGGTAACGGCGGCACTGGCAGGCATCGATGAAGACAATACCCTTGAGGAGCTCATGATTGACCTTTTCGATACGCTCGGGGTGGGGGTTGAAGAGCTTGGCGATTATTGTTACTACGTTAAGCCGGACACCGTGTTTGCAGCTGATGCCTTCCCCGGCATGCGTGAGATCGGAATGTCAGTTACCTTTAATCGTGCCACCGCGCTGATTAATGAGCCCATGAGCTTTGTGACCTGGGATCACCCGATTGTCGCAACCAGTCTTGATCTTTTTATTAACGATGAGAAAGGATCCAGTGCCTTCGGGCAAATTCCGGGAACTGCAGCACAGGCAGGGCTGATTGTAGAGTGCGTTTTCCTGCTGGAGCCAATTTGCCCGCCGGGTCTCGGTGCGGACCGGTTTCTTGCCCCAATGCCGCTCAAGGCAGTGGTGGATCATGCCGGTAATGACCTGACCAGCACCTTTGATTCTGCAGGGGTAAAGGATGGTGCCCGAAAGTGGTTGCGCTCCAAGCTTGAAATTCTCGGTAACATGGTTCCCGCCATGGTTGCCAATGCAGAAAAAATTGCAGAAAAGAACGCGGGTAAGGTGCGCAGGAAAGCGACAAAGGAAATGGAGTCCGTGATTACCGACCAGCTTGATCGTCTTGATCGCCTGATGGCGCTCGGACACCCGGTTAGGGACGGCGAGCTTGAAGCCGCGCAAAAAGAACGCGAGGCATTGCGGGAGCATCTTACAAATGCCAGGTTAAGGCTGGATTCGATTCGCCTCGTGGTGATTGGCGGTTAAGCGGTAACCTAGCGCCAGGTTTCATCAAAAAATCCGGAAGCCGTAATTTTTCCGGGAGTTTCTCCGTCTGGATCTTTATTAAGATCGATAATGGCCCAGTCACCGAGCTTGGGGTTCTGCAGGGAGTTGGTACGATCGTGGTTTTCGCGAAAAGTTGGCCCGCTGTTGATAACAAGGTACTTTTTCTGATTTTCAGGGTTGGGACGAATCATGGAGACTATTTGCAGGGCGGTGTTGTGAGCGGGGGCACAGCCGATCACTGACTTGACCAGGCCACTGTTCTCGGGAATTCCCCATGCTATAATATTGTATTTAGCGTGGTCATCAGCGGTTAGTTGATTTTCGAATTTCCAGCGCAATTCTCCCCGAAAGAGTTCTTTCCAGCGCTTTTTAAAGTGGGCTATTTCAAACTCGAGCCAGCGGCGATGTGGTGCGGATTGCGGCATTTTCGTGGGGAACACAGCAAGAAAGGGAGCCATAAAAGCATCATCAATCGGGCCTTGAAGCCCGGGTATTTTACGCAGTGGCAAGTTCCCGGGCTTACCCAGGATCCATTTGCCTGCGCGCTTGTGCAGATGAACCCTGTCAGTCGCCGGAATGTTGAAATGCTGGCCATCGATTTGCACCTTTTCCAGGGCTATTGGTGCGTTTAATTGAAGTGCTGTAAGATTACCAGTGCGCAGGGCAACCAGGCTGCCTGTGATTTTGGCGTCCGCCGTGCTGTTTTGCCAGTGTTTCTCCAAGCCCAGGATTTCCAGCCAGTGCATGTGGTTATAGCGCAGGGTGCGGGTTTGAAGATGGACCTCGGCTGGTTCCGGGTTGCGACCTTTTGTTAAAGAAGCACGAATGAAGTCCTCGATAAGCTTTGCTGAATCAGGGTGGTATTTATGGCCCATGCCGATACCGATGACGTGCTTCAGGTTGTAGCCATGCCCTGTCAGCGCCTCGGCCATGACCCTGGCAGCCTGGATCTGTTTATCATTCTCGCCGGAATAGGCCACGAGAGGCACGTTGATCAGGTTGCGGGCATAATTGGGAACGTCATAGAGGCTCCACAGGATCTGCTCGCTGCCATGGGGATAGTCTGCCGGATTGAGTTTATTGTAGCGGGCAGTTTCAGCGAATCCCGCCCCTGCATGCACGGCGGCAAAGCGGTCCGTGTAGTGGGCACCTATATGCCATGCCCCTGCCCCGCCCATTGAAAAGCCGCACAGCGCGACTTTGTTTCGATCTATGCGGTATTGCTCTTCAAGGTCGTCTAGTGCATCAAAAACGTCGAGTTCACCGGCATGCTTCCAGCCGATACACTGCCGGCCAAAGGGATGCAGGACAATTGCATCTTGCGGGCGGAAGGGCCCTCCCCGGGTTAGACGCCTGTGCAGGAAGTGCAGGTCGGTTTCTTTATCACCGCGCCCGTGCAACCAAATCCAGACAGGTGCCGGCTGGTTCAGGTTAAGCCCTTCGGGAATATCGATGCCGTAGGGCTGCAGTGAACCGTCAATGACTGAGCGATAGCCGCGTATCTTCAGCCCATATCTGGATTTTTCCGGCGTCTTCGCCGCACGAACAAGGGCTGCTGTCTTGTTCAGATCTTTTTCGGGCTCGAAGAATTCGTCATTTTCAAGGGCGAAGCGAATGGCCTTGTGAATGATTTCAATATCGACTTTACGCTTACGGGTATCAGTATTGAGCTCGGTCAGTTGAGCCATTGCCTCTTGCACTACCCGTTCCTGTTCAGCAGACAAGCTTATGCCTGCTGGCGGAATCCTGCGCGGGATCGGTGTTATCGGGGCAGTATCAACAAAGGATGGCGTCAGAATGAGGACCAGCCCTGAGATGGCTAAAATGCGCATGGGGTCAAGCTACGGAGAAACGCAAGGCAAACAAGACAGAGCACCTGCAATTACCTGCCTGGTTATACATTTTTATCAGGGTTCTTCCCTGCTGATATTTTCACGGTTAGAATGTGGCTTATGCGCACTTTATTAATTGCCTGTTTTTTTCTGATGTTCTGTGTGAGTGCGTCAATGGGGCTCGCCGCAGGCTTCCGGGCCGGTGCCGCTGTTGTGGATATAACGCCGCGTGAGTTACCTGTAATTGTAAACGGCGGGTTTTTAAGCCGGGAAGTTCGCATTATTGCTGACCGGTTGCATTCACGTGCCATTGCTCTTGCCAGCAAAGGCGAGGTTGTCGTCATAGTAGTTGTCGATAATTGCATGGTCCCAACTGTTTTGTGTGACAAGGCCAAGCAGATAGCTGCTGAAAAAACCGGTATTGCGCCTGAGAAAATCCTGATCTGCGCGACCCATACACACAGTGCCCCGAGCGTGATGGATTTATGCCTCGGCACGGACCTGGACAGGAAATATACGGATTTTCTGCCTGGCAAGATTGCTGAGTCCATCATCAAGGCACACGCCGCGATGCAGCCGGCAAAGGCCGGGTGGGCGGTTTTTGACGGGTCCAATTACACCAAGCCCAGGCGCTGGGTGTTGTGGCCCGGAACTGATCCTGATCCTTTTGGAGGCCGCACGGTGCGTGCCAATATGCATCCCGGTTACCAGAATCCGGCTGCCACAGGTGAATCCGGGCCAACCGATCCATGGTTTACATTGTTTTCCGTTGTTGCCCAGGACGGCAGCCCCCTGGCACTGCTGGCAAACTTTTCAATGCACTATTTTAGCGGGCACGCTGGTATTTCAGCAGATTATTTCGGTAGATATTGCAAGGAGATGGCTGAGCGGGATGCCTCCAAAGGTAATGCTTTTGTCGTCGCGCTTTCGCAAGGGACAAGTGGTGATGTTTGGCGTGCTGATTACCGTGGGTCGCGCCAGCAGAGCGAGATCAGCATGAAGCAGTATGTCGGGGCCTTGACGGATCTTACAGAGCAGGCCATATCCAAGATTAAATATCATGATGAATTGCCGCTTCAAATGGAGGAAGTGCGCATGGTGATGCAGCGGCGCGCACCGGACAAGGATCGACTGGGGTGGGCACGGGCAGTCGCCGGGAAAATACCTGACGGACGACCGCGGAACCGGCCGGAAGTCTATGCAAAGCAGGCCATCCACCTGCACGAGAATCCAGAGACAGAAGTTGTCCTGCAGGCCTTGCGGGTGGGAGATCTCGGCATTACCGCCATGCCCAATGAGGTTTACGCGTTGACCGGATTAAAGCTAAAGGAGCTTAGCCCGCTGGGAATCACCATGAACATTGAGTTGGCAAACGGAGCCGAGGGTTATATTCCCCCTGCCGAGCAGCATGTGCTCGGAGGATATACCACCTGGCCCTCGGTGACTGCGGGGCTGGAGGTGGGTGCTGAGCGCAAGATTACCGAGGCTCTGGTCAGCATGCTCGAAAGGGTTAGTGGTCTGCCGCGTAAAACATACCGGGAGCCACAGGGGGCTTTTGCACAAGCGCTTGAACGGCTGCGACCATTGAGGAGCTGGGCGATGGGCGACCTTGTTCCAGGTGAAGATTTTGAGCCCGGCGTGGTCTGTCATTTGCCGGGCGTTGAAGGGGCGGGCTTTCCGGACAAACACCGGAGCAGGGCTGCGCACTTTGCCGGAGGGAGGATCGTGACGAACGCTGATCCCGGAGATGAATATTCGGTTTCATTATGGTTCTGGAACGGATTGCGCACAGGGGCACGCCCGGTGACCGGGTATTTGTTGTCCCGCGGAGAGGCGGATAACCCGGCAGCACCCGGTGATCATGTGGGGATTGGAGGAACAGCAGTCGCACGCGGTAAATTAATCATTTTCAATGGTAACAGCGTCAATGAACTCCTTGAGGGGCAGCAGTTGCTGCAGAAAGACCGCTGGTATCACCTGGTATTTGTCCGGCGTGGGATGGACGTTAAAGCTTACATTAACGGCAAGCGAGAAATCGCCGGTGAGTTAAAGCCAACGCACCTTGGGACCAAGGACATTTTCATTGGTGGTCGCAGCGACAACTTTGCAAATTTTCAAGGCAGGCTGGATGAAGTTGCCCTTTTTAACAGGGCATTAAGCGCCGTGGAAGTAGGTGCACTGTTTGATACTGCAGGAGTTGTTCCCCTCCCGCTCGTGCCGCCGCTAACTCCTGCCGAGAGTCTGCGGAAGGTGCATGTGCCCGCCGGCTTCAAGGTTGAGCTGGTAGCAGCTGAGCCACTGGTCATGGATCCGGTGGCGATTGACTGGGCGGCGGACGGATCGGTATGGGTTGCGGAAATGGCCGATTATCCCTCGGGTGAAAATGACCATCCCGGCAGGGTTGTGCGCCTGCTTGATAACGACGGGGATCATCAGCCTGATGAACGGCAGTTATTTATAGGCAGTGTTGATTTTCCCACTGGAGTAATGGCCTGGGGCAAGGGCGTGATCGTCACGGCTGGCGGGGAGATCTTTTATGCGGAAGACCTTGATGATGATGGCAGGGCAGATCGGCATGAGACATGGTTCAGCGGTTTTATCGAGGGCAATCAGCAGCTCAGGGTCAATGGGTTGCGATGGGGACTTGATGACTGGATCTACTGTGCCAGTGGCGGGCACCATGCCGGGTTTGGTGTGAACACTGTCATTAAATGCGCTAAAACCGGAACGCAAGTGAGGCTTGGCGCTCGAGATTTCCGGTTTCGCCCGGATGGAGCTTTTGAGCCGGTTTCTGGCCCCTCACAGTTTGGTCGAGTCAGGGACAATGACGGTAACTGGTTTGGAGTACAGAATGCGCACCCGCTTTGGCATTATGTGCTTGATGACCGTTACCTGGGGCGTAACCCGGATGTTGCTGCACCGGATCCGCGCAGGATGCTGCGCGGCGTGCAGCCGGAGGTTTTTGCCGCCAGTAAAGGGCAAAAGCGCTTTCACGGCTTCGACCACGTTGGCCGCTATACATCTGCCTGTGGGATCTCAATTTACCGGGACAATATCTTGTTTCCGCCAATTGCCGGGGAATTAAACGCATTTACATGCGAGCCTTTTTCCAACCTCGTGCAACGCCATACCCTGACCGCTAATGGAGTGAGCTTCAGTGCGAAACGCGCGGCTGACGGACAGCATGATTTTTTTGCCTCCGAGGATCGCTGGTGCCGCCCGGTGATGTCACGCACCGCACCTGATGGTTCCCTGTGGGTGGTTGATATATATCGCTACATGATTGAGCACCCGCAGTGGCTGCCGCCCACCGGCAAAAAGCAACTTAAACCCAATTATTATTCCGGGCAGGGCAAGGGCCGTATTTACCGGGTGACGAAGATCGGGGGCGAACATCCCTGGCGGCCTGCTGCAAGTGATTCGAGCAATGGCATTGCCAGGGATTTAGCGGCTCGCGAGGTCTTCCGGGGCGGCGAAGTCCCGCCCTGGGATGAGCAGCGTGTTGAAATCGCATTAAAGGCGGATAAACCGGGCTTGCGGCGTCTCGGTTTACGTATGGCGGAGAGCCTGCCGAAAATGCCGCCTGGGCTGATTACTGCGGCTGAAGATCCCGATCAAAAAGTACGTCTGCAGGCGGCATTTACACTTGGTGAATTCAAGGGTGATACAGCGGGCAAAGCACTTGCTGCAATCGCTCGCCGGGATGGCGCCAATCCATATATTGCAGCAGCGGTTCTAAGTTCGGCGATCCCGCATTACCGCGCTCTTGTGGAGAGAGCAGAACATTTAAGCGAAATTCTGGTTTTAGGTTTGTTGAAGATGAGTAGGCGTGACCCCGAGTCTGCCAGGAAACTTACCGAGGGATTACTCGCTCGCCGTAGCGGAGCGGAAAAATGGCGTCTGCTTGCCGCGGTACCGGCCGGTTATCGAGCTAAGGTTCGGGAACTTGCACTTGGTGTGATAGCTGACAAGAGACTTGATGAGGAGGAGCGTATCGCCGTGATCGGATTGCTCGGGAAAAGTGACGCTGAGTTGTTGGCGGAATTCCTTGGTGCTGGCAACTCAACGAAGCTGCAGGCGGCAGCAATTTCCGCGCTCGGGAAGCTCGGCGAAGGGGATCGGCTACTTAAGGCATGGAAATCACTTGGCCCGGCAGGACGCGAGAAGGCGGAGGGCGCATTGCTGTCAGGAACCTCCTCAGTGGGCTTGTTACTCGACAAGCTAGAGGCCGGGGAAATCAATCCTATAGAGTTCAGCGCTAGCGCACATCAGCGCCTACTGAGTCACAAGTCTGTCGTTTTAAGTAGGCGGGCAAAAAAATTACTCAGTGAAACGGCTGGTAGTGATCGCAGGCAGATATTGGATAAATTCAAGCCGGCGCTTTCGATAGATGGAGATCGTGAGAAAGGTCGCGAAAATTTTATCTCCCGCTGTTCAGCTTGCCACCAGCTTGGTGGGCTTGGCCGTCCGGTCGGTCCGGATTTAAAGGGCATTACCAACCGTTCACCCGGTGCGCTCCTGACTGCCATTGTCGATCCAAGTCGGTCGGTGGAACCCCGCTACCTGGCATATACCGCTACACTAAAGGACGGTGAAAGTATCTACGGTCTCATTGCTGCTGAGACAGCCAACAGTATCGTGCTATACCTGCTTGATGGCTCCGAGCGGGTCATAGCCAGGTCGGATCTCAAGGCTATTGTCAGCACCGGCAAATCAGCCATGCCGGACGGGCTTGAGGCAGGCTGGCTACCTGCTGATGTTGCCGATCTGCTGGCATTTCTCCATCACGAATTGGCCTTACAATAAAGGCGCAGCAGGATCGCTTTCGGTGGCAGGGTCTGGTGTTCGGAAACCGCTGGATCTAAAACATTCGAACGGTTAAGCACACAGAAAAGGAAAATAAGCGCATTATTCGTTGAATTTTGGTGATTTTTGGGCTATCGGGGGCGCTTATTTTTAAAAGTTATGTCTGATCTCTTCAAATACCGGAATATTGGAATCTTTGCGCACGTCGATGCGGGTAAGACCACCACCACTGAGCGCATACTCAAATTGACCGGCAAAATCCACAAAATTGGAGAAGTTCATGATGGGGCAGCGACGACTGACTTTATGGATCAGGAACAGGAGCGGGGCATTACGATCCAGTCTGCGGCGACCACCTGTTTCTGGAATGACTACCGTTTCAATATTATAGACACTCCCGGGCACGTTGATTTTACCATTGAGGTTTACCGTTCACTCAAGGTCCTTGATGGCGGCGTTGGCGTGTTCTGCGGTTCCGGCGGTGTCGAACCGCAATCAGAAACCAACTGGCGCTACGCCAATGACTCCGGTGTCGCCAGGATTATTTTCGTCAACAAGCTTGACCGTCTGGGCGCAGATTTCTACCGGGTGACCGCGCAGATAAAAACCATCCTTGCCGCGAGCCCCCTGGTGATGACCATCCCGATTGGCTTTGAGGACAGCTTTGTGGGCGTTGTCGATATCCTGAGCCAGAAGGCTTACGTCTGGGATGAATCCGGCCAGCCGGAGAATTTTGAAATCACCGACATCCCCGAGGACTTAAAGGAAAAGGCCGCGCAATACCGCACCGAGCTAATCGAGACCGCTATTGAGCAGGATGACGAGGCGATGGAAAAATATCTCGATGGCGAAGAGCCTGATATAGACACCATCAAGAAGTGCATTCGCAAGGGCACGATCAATCTTGATTTCTTCCCCACATATTGCGGATCCGCGTTCAAGAACAAGGGGATCCAGCTGATACTCAACGCGGTGATTGATTATCTCCCGAGCCCGACCGAGGTCAAGCCGCAGCCCGAGGTGGATCTTGAGGGTAACGAGACCGGCGAGTTTGCCATCGTCGATAGGGACAAGCCGCTGCGCGCACTGGCGTTCAAGATTATGGACGACCAATACGGGGCATTGACCTTCACCCGGATTTATTCAGGTACTCTCAAGAAGGGAACCGCTATCCTGAATACCTTTACCGGGAAGGAAGAACGCGTGGGGCGCATTGTTGAGATGCATGCGGATTCAAGGGAGGACCTGAATTCTGCCCAGGCAGGTGACATTGTTGCCCTTGTTGGGCTCAAGAATGTTCAGACGGGGCACACACTGTGTGATCCAAAGAATCCGGCCACCCTGGAACCCATGGTATTTCCCGACCCGGTTATATCGATTGCCGTTGCGCCCAAGGACACCGCGGCATCTGAGAAGCTTGGTATTGCCATTGGCAAGATGGTCAAGGAAGACCCTTCGTTCCACGTCGAGACTGATCAAGATTCCGGGGAGACGATCCTCAAGGGAATGGGTGAGTTGCACCTGGACATCAAGATTGACATCCTCAAGCGCACCCATGGGGTTGAGGTTGATGCTGGCGCGCCTCAGGTGGCCTATCGCGAAACCGTTACCCAGCGCCTCGAGGATTCCTACACCCACAAGAAACAGTCAGGTGGTTCCGGGCAGTATGCGAAGATTGATTATGTGATCGAGCCCCAGGAGCCCGGCACCGGCTTTGAGTTTGAGTCCAAGATTGTGGGAGGCAACGTCCCGAAGGAGTTTATTCCCGCAGTGGAAAAGGGTTGGAAAAAATCCAAGGATAAAGGCGTGCTCGCCGGGTTCCCGTGCCTGGATTTTAAAATCACCCTGCTCGACGGCGGTTTTCATGCGGTGGATTCCTCGGCAATTGCGTTTGAAATCGCCGCCAAGGCTGCCTACCGGCAGTCCATGCCCAAAGCGGGGGCGAAGTTGCTGGAGCCAATCATGAAGCTTGATGTCTTTACACCTGAGGACAATGTGGGCGATGTGATCGGGGATCTGAACCGACGTCGTGGCATGATTTCCGCGCAGGACACCACTCCAACGGGAATCCGCGTTAAGGGTGAAGCACCTCTAAGCGAGATGTTCGGCTACATTGGCGACCTGCGGACCATGACTTCAGGGCGGGGACAATTCTCAATGGAATTTGATCATTATGCCCCCTGCCCGAGAAATATTTCAGAAAAAGTGATTGCCGAGGTTGCCGAACGCGAGGCTGCCAAGAAATAACGACGACTCAATCTGATCCATTCGACCCCGTATTCCATCAATAAAAAGCGGGCAGCCTTTAGGCTGCCCGCTTTTTTATTAGCTCTAGATGCGACGGAATTGATGCAGCTTATTTATTTTGCAGGGCTTTCAACCGTTTGAGAAGTTGCGGGAAAGAGGTATCGCGTTGCAGTAAAGCATGGTGGGTTTTGATATAAAGACCGGCAGAGTCAACAAGTCCGGCATCGAGGAGTTCCTCTGCGAGGCTGAGCGGTTGAGCCTGCGGCACAGTGCCGCTTTGCCAGTGTCCCGGGAAAGGCAGTGAAGCAAGGCGCAAGGCTGCGCCATCAACCGACAATCTGGATTTGTCATTTTCGAGTACGGCAGGATCAATCCGGCCACGATAGATTGCGCACAGTCGCCCTTCAGGATCTATAAGGAATGATCGTGGCGTTTGCAGGGGGCGCTCTGTGACATAGAAAAAGTGGTCATAAACGAGCTGGATGAGCTGTAGCTGGAGTGGATTATTCCTGCGCAGCGTTTCGATATTAAGGATCTCAATAGTGATACCTGTCGGCGGGCTTGTCCGCCACTGGGCAAGCTGGCTCTCGCAGTGCGGGCAACTCTCACTGGCAAGCACTACAAGTAATGGTTTTTCAGGGTCGCCGGCAGTGCGTGGGAATATCGTGGCTACCGGCAGGCGCTGGGCAAGAAATGTGTGCCCGGATGACGGGGTAGCTGCAATTGGAATACTGCGTTGGGTACGAACCTTGAAATCCATGGCGCGCGGTTTGTCACCCTGCCTGATGACATGACTTCCTGCGGCAAGTCCGGGGTAGTTTTGAGGCTCTGCACCGGGCCAGTGCACCACGAGTTTCTCGATTTTGGAATCCTGATTAAGCCCAAAATGCAGTGTCTTGGCTGACTGTGCGAGGAATCCGGAACCAGCGGTGACCGAGCGCGTTTGTGGCTTTTGGTCCTTGAGGTAAAGGATTACGCGGGCTCCGATGGCATCGCGTGTGCAGGTGGAACCAATGAGCTTTACCGTCAACCCGCGCATAGCGCCGGGGTTGTTGTTGCGGAAAAAGCGGATTTGCGGGGAATTGCGGTTGTTGACCCAGAGGTCAAGGTCGCCGTCATCGTCCCAATCCGTGAAGCAGGCCGCGCGCCCGTCATCGCTGAGGTCAAGCCCGGTGATTGCCGAGACATCGGCGAACTTTTCCCCGGCGAGATTGTGGAATACCACATGGCGTTCGTTGCCGGAAAATGACTCGCCGCGTCGCACAGCTTCAAGTAAGGCCTGCGCGGGATTGGAACGCCCCAGGCCCGGGCTTGCTCCGGAATTTCCGAGCGGCACGACCTGCCGCCAGAAGAAACTTCACAAGTCATCCGGTTGCGGGGCGGTAATGTAACCGTTGGCAACAAAGAGATCCTGCCAGCCGTCGTTGTCCAGATCGGCGAATACACTGCTCCATGCCCATCGCCCCATCTCGACAGCACCGTCGTATTCCACGAACTGGTTTGGCTTTATTTGGCTTAGCAAGGTATTACCTTTTGCAAAGCGTTGGTAGACCGGCAGTAATCCGGCATTGTCTCCTGCGAGGAATTGCGGCTGCGAAGTAATACGTGCGCCGGCGTTTGAATACATATTGCCAACATACAAGTCCGGGCGGCCATCGCGATTGTAGTCACCCCAGCTTGCTGACATTCCGGCCCCCCGGTCCTGCACTCCCAGTTTGGCGGCAATTTCACTGAAGATGCGGTTGCCGTCCTGGGCGGGGTCGTTGCGGTAAAGCTGGTTGGGTCCGTAGTCATTGGCAACGTAGAGATCGGGATCGCCATCAAGGTCAAAATCATGCCAAATCGCGGCAAGGCTGTGCCTGTTATTGCCTTTGTTCAGGCCGGTCAGGCCGGTCACCTCCGTAAATGACCAGTCGCCACTGCCACTGAACAGCTGGTTTTCGCCACCGTCCCGGGCATCATGAAAAAGAAAACTGTCATTGGCAGCATCAGTGATGCTATCACCCAGCGCGAAGGTGACAAACAGGTCAAGGTTCCCGTCGAGGTTGTAATCAGCGGCGGCCAGGGCGTGGCAGTCAGCACTATTGGTATGCAGCACTCCCCGGAAAGTGAATTTCAAGTTTCCCTCATTTTCCAGCAGTGAAATGCCTGCGGGTGTGGCGAGGATGAGATCCTGATCATTGTCATTGTCGATATCGACAAAAAGCGCCGCGCTTGTATGGTCAAGCACCCCAACCCCGGCATCGACTTCTTTTACCGTTCCATCCGGCTGATGAAGGAACAGCCGGTTTGGCAGCCCGCCCGGTTGACAGATATAGACATCGTCACGGTTGTCCCCGTCGACATCTCCCAGTGCCATGCCGTTGCGAATGAAGGCATCGATTCCGTGTGCCGCCTCAATGCGGTTGAGCCAATGGTCGATGCCGCGGGAAAGATGGTGCCGGAAAGCAGGCTCCTTTCCTATCACCTCTTTAGTCTGGTCATCAAACCAGGCAACAGGACTTTCAGCTGGCGGCGAAAAAACGGCCTCCTTGAGGGCCTGAAGGCGAACAGATCCATTCTTTTCGACAATCCATGCCGCGGTCATTTGGCCGACAACGGAGAATAATCCACCATTGTTGAGCTGTGCGCTCAGCTCAATCCTGGCAAAGGTGGTAAAGTTTTTCGCGCCATTTTCGATTTTAAAGACGTGTGCCGCGCTGTGGTGGCTGTCGGGATTTGACCCGGTAAATTTTTCGCAAGTGGCTAATACAGACTCCGGTATGTTGTCGCCGGTCAGCAGAACCATGCCGCCTGCCATGCCGGCCACGATTTCTTCCAGTGCGCTTTCTGCCATCGCGGCCCTTTGCTCACTTTCTTCAAGAGTCTTGATCGGGCGTTGTGCCATTGGCTTGAGGTTGTCCCTTCCCGCCTTGGGCACTGCGGTTTCCTGTGCGGAGGGTTTCCTGCAGCAGGGGAACAATAACCAGGCGGCAAGCAGGGTGAAGATGGGCAGACGTATCATTCGCAGGGCGGTCCAAGTGCCGGCCTGGGATTTAAGGCCTCTTGATACCGGGCATGTCATCTGCCCTGTAGCATGATCGAAATTCTGCTGCCGGGGGGAAGCGTGTTCATTTTCCGGTAAAGCCGACCTTTTCCGCCCATTGGTCGTGTGCTTTTTTCAACTTTAATAAAACAGGAGCCATGGTGATGGCATGATTTTGCCTTTCCGGGGCCGGGTCATTTAAATTAACGAGCTGGGTGGACTTGGGCAGGGGCTGACCGGGTTCCCAGTTCCATGAGCCCCGGGAAATTAATTTCCACTCGCCTATGCGGACGGCCCAGCTGCTAAACCATCCCCAGTGCATGACTTTGTTAGGGGTTTTCGCCTCTTCTGATGCAATGATTTTCAACAGGCTGAAACCATCGAGTTCAGGGCTCCCGGGATCTGTCTTAATTGCGCAAAGCTCCAAGAGCGTTGGCAACCAGTCCATTGCCGTGATGGCCTGATTACGTGATTCACCTGCAGGCAATACTCCCGGGTAGGAGATGATTGCCGGCACGCGAATGCCACCCTCGAAAAAGGAACCCTTGTTGCCTTTCCATTTCCCAGTGTATCCACCCCCACTGGCGCCATAGAAGTGCCCCTTGGGATAACCGCTCTTGTGGTTGTCTACGCGTATGCGGTTACCCGTTTCCTCGGAGTGCCCGTTGTCGCTCATGTAGACGATGATCGTGTTTTGACGGAGGTTCAGGGATTCCAGTTTGTTTACGATCTCTCCGATGTAGTGATCGGTCGCATGCATGATGGTGGCGTAGGACTTCCTCGCCGGGTCCTTCATGTCTTTGAACGGCTCGGCGAATTTCTTTGGCGCCTGTTCGGGGTAATGCGGGATGTTGAAGGGAACGTAAAGAAAAAAGGGACGCGCCTTGTTTTCCTCGATGAATGCCAAGCAGCGATTGGTCATCAGTTCCGGGAAGTATTGGCCATCGGCCTTTACTGACGTGGTTCCCTCGTATAGGTCGTGAAATCCCACATGGTGCAAAAAATAGTGGTTGTAGTTGTCAATGAAACCGTCCCGGATACCAAAGAATTCATCGAATCCCTGCTTCTTGGGCCCATAGTCCTGATGTGCCCCGAGATGCCACTTCCCAAACAGCGCGGTTCGGTACCCGGCTTGTTTCAGGGACTCCGCAATCGTGACTTCCTCCAGGGCCATGTTGATTCCCCTGGGCCCGTTCATGTCGCCCTGCGTCCACCGGTTGACTCCGCTACGTTGAGGGTGACGCCCCGTGAGCAGGGCGGCCCGGGCAGGGCAACATACGGTGTGGGAATAGGCCTGGGTGAAACGCACGCCCGTCTCCGCCAGCTTGTCGATATTGGGTGTCATTAAGTCCTTGGATCCATAGCAACCGGCATCCAGGGTTCCCTGGTCATCAGTGAAGATAAGGATGACATTGGGGTTTCTGGCAGCGGCACAGGCCAGGGTTAAACAAATAAGGGTTGGAATTAAAAGGCGCATTGTTTCGGCTTTGTGATGAGCGTAAGTCATACATCATGCGCCTGTCCATGATTGTCACGCCCTTCTGCGGGGAGAACCTGCAACTCGCGGCTCAAGTGGGAGTTGAGGAGATTGTTGCGGTCTACCCCGGGCCCGGGCTGGAGAATCTGCTGAAGGTTAAGCGAAAGGTTGAGGCGCACGGCATGAGGTTGACTCACATTGAGCGCAAGTTACCGCATGAGCAGATCGTTCATGGCCTTCCAGGGCGCAATGGGCAGGTTGAAATGATAAAGAATCTTCTCCGCGATATGGCGGAGGGAGGGCTTGAGGTTTTGTGTTATAACTGGATGCCGAGTGAGGATTGGTGCCGGACAACAAGCCTTAATCCTGAGCGTGGCGGGTCATACAGCACGGCCTTTAATGTCAATAACCATCGCAGAAATGTAACCGATGCGGACGGCCCTCCACAGGAAGCGACATCCGCGTCCCGCCTGTGGGAAAACCTGGAGAATTTTCTTGATGAGGTATTACCAGTTGCCGAAGACGCAGGGGTTAAGCTGGCGGTACATCCGGATGATCCGCCGCTTGAAAATTTCTGGGGGCAGGAACAAATTCTCTACAGCATTGATGCCCTCGAGCGTGTCACTCAGCTTGCACCAAGCCCGAGCAACGGAGTTTGCCTTTGCGCCGGGTCTCTTGGCCCGGCGGGCGAGGATATCACAGCGGGTATTCGCCGGCTTGCTGACAGGATTCATTTTGTTCATTTGCGCAATACACGGGGGCCTGCCGACAACTTCCAGGAGACATGGCCCGATAATGGCGAAAGCGACCTGCCTGAGGTCATGCATACACTGTATGATATTGGCTACCGGGGCACGATCAGGCCTGATCACGCGCCCTCAATGCTTGGGGAGAGCAACATCGCGCCGGGCTATGAGATGAAAGGCCGTCTTTTTGCCGCCGGTTACCTGCGGGGATTAATGCAGGCTTGCCGGCAGAAATAGAAAAAACGACGGTGCCCTGGTCTCACCGGCTCAGCCCTTGGTTAAGAAGATCAAAATTCTGGACATCTTCAGGCTGGAATCAAGTCATACAGGCATGCGCGAACTGGATCAGGGGCACCGTTTACAAGGTTATTTTGCCCCGGGGGCACTGATATCCACGGATCCATCATCGGCAACAGAGTAGCTGAAGGCCTTTTTTGAGGTGGCGCCATTAACGTGGCAGGCAATTACCCGGAACTGGGCGTTTTTGCCGGCGGTATGGGTGGTACATTTCAGCAGGAATCTGCCGTCGCCGTCCGGGACCGTTGTCACGGTTGTTGCGTCATAATCACTGCCGCCTTCCGGATCGGCATAGGCGACAAGGGCATATACCGGGATTTTCGAGTCCACTTGACCTCGGCAGAGGAATCCGCCCGGCACCTTGGTGATTTTAAAGTCGCTGAAATTCGCCTTTGCGGGCAGCGACAGTCCCTTGATTGAACCTGAGAATTGCGGGTGTGAAGCAAGGCGCATGGCGTGTGCCAGGGTTAGAAAGGAACCTTTACCCTGTCCCCGCAATTCATCCCCATAGGTGCGGTTACCGCTACCCATCAATGCCGTGCCGAAAGCGGCCCGCTCGTCGGGGCGCTCCCTGTTGTGCGGCAATGACAGTGCGTGCCCGAGTTCATGGGCGATCCCCCCGATGAAGATTGTATTATGTTTTCCCATCGAGATCCGACCGTATTGGCCATCGCGCATCATTGTTTTTTCAGTGAGGTTCCTGGTGTCAAGGATCGGCTCGTCAAGTTGCCATGCGGTTCCCGAACGATGGGAACCACCGGCGTAATAAGGACTCCTGTGGCGCATAGTTCGTGTTTTCTCATCCCATTCACCGAGATTGCAGAAGATAACGATGGTTTCGCGAGAGGAATCGATGCCCGCTTCGTGCAGTACCGGCAGGCATTCCCGCCGAATTTTTTGACCGCTTTTGACGTTGTATTCAGCGTAGGCATCCGTTCCCTTCACAAGATATATTTTAAGCAGGCCGTCCTTCTCCTGCTGCAGATTGATGGAGCGGCGCCCAAAGCCTATTCGTTCCATCTCGTTTGCATAAAACTTGCGGATATGAAACAGGATTCGGGATAAGCGCTGGCGATAGGCGGTTGCCGGCTCACGATCAGCAGGTGTCCAGTAGACAATATGCAACTTTCGATTTCCCGGGCGCGGTTTCTTGGCATGCCATGCATCAAGGATGGCACGCCCCTTTTTTGCCTGCGTCGTGATGTCAGCCTGAAGATCAGCATGGGCCGTGCAGGTGAAGCAGAGTAGTGCAATAAGGCAGGATGATGTGGACATTATGATGCAGAGTAGAGCTTCCCCGAAGGGTATGTGGCAAATGATATTAATCTACTTCCTCCAGTAGGCAGGAAGGCCTTTTTTTGTTGCCAACAAGATCTTGAGAATGCGCGTGCATTCCCTGTCGCCGAGGTGACCGATGATCTTGGCTTCACCTTTGCCGTGGAGGGACTGCCATAATTTCAGGTAGAAGGTTTTTTTCATTACCGGATGCAGGTGGTCAAACGAGGATGAATAGATCATGTAGCTAAGGCGGGTTTTAAAGAGCCGGGAAAGCAATTGGAGATCACGCAATGAGTGCCCATCTGCATCGCGCAGGGCTCCTCCGGCAAAGGATTTCTGGAAAGCCTCACCACCTTCCACGCCCCAAATTTCGAGATTGGCCTCATCGGTAAAGAGGAGGACACGCAGCAGGTCATTGGCACCCCGATCGATGTAACTGAGCGTGGCTGCCCCGATTTTTCCCTTTGGCCGGTCAGTGTGTTTTCCGACATTAGCATCAATATACAGCCAACGCTTTGTGTTGAGGTGTGCCCTGATGATTGCATTGTGAGCCATCACCTGATGCTCAAGCACCATCAACGCGACAATGTCACTTGTTGGCGCAAGGTATTTTGAGGTATCAAAGGCTTTGCCGAGGGTCTTGAGATTTCCGCCGTAATCCATGACCGGTATGGCTTCTCCAGGAGCACCTTCCTTATAGTAGATATTCCCCTGATGCCGTTGGCCGGCACTTTCCCCGGTCACAAACCATCCGCCCCAGCGCTCATTGATGGGACTTGAGTGATCAGTACGCCGTGTGCCGGCACCAAAGATCGGTGAGCCGATTGAATTGGGATAAACCGAACGAACGATCATCCCGGGATAGCCATTCGTGCGTGAACTTCCGTGGCAATTGAGGCACTGGTTATCGCGTACGATATGCGGCTCAGCCTGGCGCCCGAAGGGCGTGTCCATGCGATAAAAAATGGGACCAAGGTCCGGATCCATGGATGCTATCTCAATAGATCCGCCCTGCACCCATCCGACATAGAAATTTTCCGAGAAATAGATAGCCCGTGGACGTTGAGGCCGGATTAGGTCATTCTGGAAACTGGTATGCGAAAAGACCAGCACCTGCGATTCCAGCGGAACATCAATCTTGTCAAGCAGGCTGTGCAGGAAGGCTTTCTCGCTGGTGTTATCGAGCCCGAGCTTTCCCTGTTCGTAGGGAAGGATCATTGCTGCAATAGGATCCTTTGGCTTTGTATCGGAGTAGTTGATGGGAGCTTCCTCATAGAAAAGAAATCCCGCATTTGCCCAGGAGGCAAGCAACATGAACCATGCGAGCCAGATAATAAGTCGATAAACCTGCACCGTTCTGGAGATTCTCATGACAGTCGATTCCCGGTTGTGCCCAGGAGTAATTCCAGGGTTGCCTGAGAGCGGGTTATTTCATCGAGCGAATAACGGTCCAGGCATTCAAGGAATGCATCGCGAGCTTCGGCGAAGATATGCTTAAGTTTACAGGCCGGGCTAATGCAACAATTCCCCCCGTTAGGCTTAAGGCACTCGACAAGGGCGAAATTTTCGGTTTTACGAACGATTTCGCCAATGCCTATTTCTGAGGCGGGGTGCGAAAGAACCAACCCCCCACCTCTTCCCCGGGCGGTGTCCAGATAGCCGAGTTTTGCAAGGTGGTGAGTGACTTTTGCAACGTGATTGTATGAAATTGCGTAGATTTCCGCTATTTCCCTGGCTGAAGTCCGCTCACCGTTTTTACAGGTCGCCGCCCGGATCAGCACCCGCAATAAGTAATTTGTGAACTGACTGAGCTCCATAATATGTATTACAAATACCTATTATAAGCTAATCTCACAAAATTAATACGGAGCTTTCAGTGAAAATCAGCGGCAGGGCTTAATTTTACAGGCTGGAGAATGAAAACGGGAATCGTTTTCAGCACTAGACGCTGGCGCGACTTTAAAGTATCAAGGGGCACCACATGCGTTATCAGAAAATTGACCCAAAGCTTTTCATTGAGAATCGTGACCGGTTGCGAGCGTTACTGCCGCCGAAGTCATTGGCTATATTCAATTCCAATGACATCCTGCCCACCAATGCCGATGGCACGATGCTGCTGCGCCAGAATTCCGATATCTTTTACCACAGCGGCATTCACCAGGAGGAGACGATACTTGTTATTTTTCCTGATGCCCCGGATGAAAAGCAGCGCGAAATGCTTTTTACCAAGGAGACTTCAGAGGTGATTGCCATTTGGGAGGGGACCAAGCATACCAAGCAGTCAGCTACAGAGACCTCCGGCATTGATAATGTCCATTGGCTTGATACTTTCCCGGGGATTTTCCGCATGTTGATGACTCAGGCCGAGCAGGTTTTCCTCAACACCAATGAACATGCCCGGGCGACCGATCGGGTTGAGACACGGGATCTTCGGTTCATTCGTGAGCTACAGAGGAATTATCCGCTGCATGATTTCAAAAGGCTTGCACCCTTGATGGCAGAGCTTCGCGCCATTAAGAGCGACCTTGAAATTGAGCTTATCAGTAAGGCTTGCGCGATTACCGAGGGCGGGTTTAGACGGGTTCTGGAGTTCATAAAGCCGGGGGTGAAGGAATTTGAGGTTGAAGCGGAGTTGATCCATGAATACTTGAGGCACGGTTCGGACGGCTTTGCCTATGATCCCATCATTGGCTCAGGCGTGAATGCCTGTGTGCTGCATTATCTGGAAAATGACGGCATTTGTGAGGATGGCGATATGCTGTTGATGGATGTTGCGGCGCGCTACGCGAATTATAACTCCGACCTTACCCGCACGGTGCCCGTGAACGGCCGCTTCAGCGAGCGTCAGCGGGCGGTTTACCAAGCAGTATTAAATACCATGCGCGCCTGCAGTGAAATGTTGCGTCCGGGGGTGATCCTTAAGGATTACCAGGAAGAAGCAGGCAAGTTGATTGAGTCGGAACTTCTTGGCCTTAAGCTTATCACTAAAAAGGACATAGAAGACCAGGATCCCGACAAACCGGCTTACAAAAAGTATTTCATGCACGGCACAAGTCATCATCTTGGGCTTGATGTGCACGACTTGGGTGACACTTGGCAACCGGTCGAGGAAGGCATGGTTTTCACGATAGAACCGGGGATCTACATCCGGGAGGAGAATTTTGGCTGCCGGCTTGAGAACAATTACCTGATCGGCAAGGATGGCAATATTGACCTCATGGCGACAATTCCGGTTGAGCCCGAGGAGATTGAGGACTTGATGAATGCCGGGTAAAGCATGCGGGGGTTCCAGGAACGAGGGTTTAAGCTTCACTTTTTGCCCCTGTTATTGTCGGCATAGATCCGGGTAGAGAAAAGCCGTCGCCCGGGGACCAGACGACGGCTTATTTTGGGTTGAGGTTATCGGGTTGAGGTTAAGAACCGGGTGTTGTTAGCATGAAGCCTGGTTGTGTTATTTGCCGTGATACTACTTCCCCTTGGATTTGGAGGACTTCCTTTTGGAAGCAGCAGCGGCCGAAGATTTGCCGGGAGTCGAATTCTTGGCGGGCTGCCGGGCGCTACGGCGTATTGTCAGTGACTTGGCGTGGGAAAGCAGGTCAGTATAAAGAACTTCGCCAACACCTTTCACATTGGCCAGTTGATCAACTGACTTGAAGGGCCTGGCCTTGGCAAGTGCCGCTGCGCGACTTTTACCGATGCCACGAATTGCGACCAGGTCACTGACATTACCCTCATTGAGCAGGGTAAGCATTTTAGCCTTTTGGGTGGGTGTAAGCTTGGCCGCCGCTTTCTTGGCCGCAAGTTGATGATCGTCTGGCGAAGCCGCCTGTTTTGCAGACTTGAGCTTTACAGATGCGGGGCTTGTCGTTTTCTTTGCAGCAGCGTCGCTGTTTGCGGGGAATCCGGCAATGGCAATGGCAATGGCAATACTGGCAGTAGAATGGATGCTTGTTAATATGTTCATTTGAACAGTATATACATGAACAGCAGCCGGGCAAGGGTAAAATATTAAATATTTCACCCTTTAATCGCCTTACTGCCAATTTGGTTGTCGTAATGGTGATTTTATTGGCGTAAAGGGGGCGCCAGATGTCATCTTTTCAATCACTCGGCCTGATTCCCAAACTCGTGGAGGCGGTGGAATCAAAAGGCTATACCGAGCCGACTCCCATTCAGGCCAAGGCTATCCCGGCGATCCTGGAAGGGCGTGACGTGATGGGAGGAGCGCAAACCGGCACCGGCAAGACCGCGGCCTTTGCCCTGCCTATCCTGCAGCATCTTTTCCAAAAGCGAGCAAAGGGCAGAGAACCCCGGGCACTTGTTTTGGCACCAACGCGTGAGCTCGCAGCCCAGGTAGAGGAGAGTATTTTTCGTTATAGCAAGGGCCTGGGAATTAACTCCTGCGCTATTTATGGCGGGGTGAAAATGCCACCGCAGGTTGCCAAGCTGCGTCGTGGCGTGGGCATCGTGGTCGCCACGCCCGGGCGATTGCTCGATCACGCCTCTAGCAGGACGATCGATCTCTCATGTATTGAGATGTTGGTTCTCGACGAGGCTGACCGCATGCTGGATATGGGCTTTATGCCTGATATTCGAAGGATCATTGACTTGATGCCCAAAGAGCGGCAGAACCTGATGTTTTCCGCTACGTATTCAAACGAGATCCGCTCCCTGGCCCATGAGCTTTTGGACAAGCCCATGAGCATCGAGGTGGCCGATCGCAATGCAGCGGCTGAGAGGGTGCGACAGGTGGTGTATCCAGTCGAGCGGGCACGCAAGCGTGAATTGCTTTCCGGCTTGATCGCAGATGGCGACTGGGAACAGGTTTTGGTTTTTGCGCGCACCCGGCACGGGGCTGAGAAATTATCCCAGCAACTTACTAAGAACGGGGTGGATGCAGTGGCAATCCACGGCGATAAATCCCAAGGGCAACGCACGCGTGCCCTTGAGCGCTTTAAAGGCGGGAATGTGCGAGTGCTGGTAGCGACAGATGTTGCTTCGCGGGGCCTTGATATCAGGCAGTTGCCACACGTGGTGAATTTCGAGATGCCGGATGTGGCAGAGGATTATATACATCGCATAGGACGCACCGGACGCGCGGGTGAGGAAGGGGATGCGCATTCTCTGGTTTGTAGGGCTGAACGCGAAAAACTTGCAGCGGTGGAGTCTCTATTGCGCAAAAAGATTCCACGCCGAGAAATCGAGGGATTTGAGGGTGAAAATATCGAGTTTTCCGGCAGGACAAGCAGTAAAGGCAACCGTAAGGGCGCTTCGGCAAGGGGTCGCAGCCGCAGTGCCGGCAGCAAGAATTCCAGACGTCCATCCACCACCAAGGGCACATCGAGATCATGGGATGACAAGCGTCCAACCAGGACACGGGATAGCGACACAACCAGGACACGGGGCGGCAACACAATCAGGACACGGGATAGCGACACAACCAGGACACGGGGCGGCAACACAACCAGGACACGGGATAGCGACACAGCCAGGACACGGGGCGGCAACACAACCAGGACATGGGGCGGCAACACAACCAGGACACGGGATGGCGACACAGCCAGGACACGGGATGGTGACACAGCCAGGACACGGGACGGCGCAGTGGAGCATGACAAGAGATCCGCAGGGCCAAAGCGCTTCCAGAAAAAAGCATCATCAACTTCGGCAGAGAGCAGGGCGAAGCCCCGCAAAGGCAAGCCGAAATGGACTACCGAGAGGAAACGTACGGCGAAGCTCAAGCGTATCGGCACGAAGAAACCCCGCGGCAGTGTTGCGGGGCGTAAATCATCGGGCCGGCCATAGCGCGTGCTGGTGGAAGGTTCCCTCCAACCGTCATCGTCACCTTGGGCAGAGGGATATTCCTGATCGGCAACTGCTGGACCGAAGGCAAGAGAGGGGGTGTGGACCATGCCGTAGAATCATGCGGAAAATGAGCGTATAAGGGGCCGGTCGGCCCAAATTTGAGAAAATACACTCAAATGAAGTGCAAATTTAATAAAAAAAGTTGCAGTTCATAATTACCACATTCTAATTAGAAGCCTGTTCATGGTGATTTCTTGTGGGAAAAACGAAAGTTTTATGCTCAGCCGAAGCTGGCTGTGTGCTTTGGTGATTGTTGCCGGGCTGCAGATCTCCGGCGTCCAGCATGCCCTTGGTCTGGTGCAAACTGATGACCAGCGCCTGGTGGTGGACGTGGATACGCTCAATGAAATTGTAGTATGCTACAAACGGGCAGGCGGGTGGTTCAGCGAACGGGACAATGCCCAACGGGTGATGGTGCGTCTGGCGATTGCGCAGGGTGACTTTGGGATCACGCTGCTGGGCAAGAATTCCGGCCACAGAATGGTGCCTGTCATCGCCAACAGGGCTCCGCAGAGCGCAAAATGGGCTTATTGGAACGTGAGCAGCGAACGGTTCCAGGTGTGGCGGGGAGTTGCTCCCAACAAGGTTCAGATCGTGACCCGATTTGAACGCCGGCAGGACGCCGCTCCGCTCACGGCAAAAGATTTTGCGGTCCGGGGTTCAGGTGTTCAAACTGCCGTCCGACCCGGGAAGGCGGCTGGCCACCCCGTGAAAATAATCACAAAAACCGGGCATATACCCGGTGGACTAAAGAGCGCCAAAGCGCAGGCGGCAACGGCCATCCTGCTTGCTCCGAGCTTTGATCCCCCGCCGGGAAAGTTCAGCGCATCCGCATTTGAAACCTTAAGCATACACCTGCGGGATCCCAATCCTGCTGGCGAGCACAAGATGTACTATTGCATTAATGGCTCTCTCTGGAGGGAGCATGGGGATACACCGATCACAGTGGTGCCGGGATCTGAAATTCTCGCCTATTGCGGCAGCGCCAACTTGAAGCGCTGGCGTGACAGCAAGCCTGTTGCTGCACGCTACGTGCTTGGACCCCTGAATATAGAGCTTGATTTGAGTGCTCCTGCCAGGCAACTCCCGGCGGAAGCGCTGGTCCTTGGTAAAGAGCGGGGCGCATTGTTCCCTGTTGTTAGCATTGCCAACATTGAAACAGTGCCTGGCAGCGTTCGTTGCAAAGAGTTCTTTGAGGTTGTCTGGACCATTGACGGTTCTGATCCGCTGCGCAGTGAAACGGCTTTCCCGGCGATATTCAAAGACGGCTATGGCAAAGGGGCAAGGCTGCCGCTCTCGGTCCTGTCCGGCAAAAGTTCCGGGAAACTCCGGATTCGTGCCGCCGCCCG
Source organism: Verrucomicrobiales bacterium (assembly GCA_029940475.1). GTDB lineage: Bacteria > Verrucomicrobiota > Verrucomicrobiia > Verrucomicrobiales > DEV007 > CACIUL01. The sequence goes on from JAPYUT010000005.1 coordinate 102,113, forward strand.
CTCGACAGACCGGCATTTGTTGCTTAATTCACGGGAAGCGGCGATTGATCTGGAAATTGTTCGTTAAAGTTGCACCCGGGACGCTGTGGTTTTGGGCAATCATTGAATAAATCCCTAAAACGGGGAAGGATAGTGATCATGAAATGGTGTTTGTTTTTTTTCTTAAGCGTTATCGCTTCGGCAATCGCCGAGCCGGGGTCATACGCGATTCTCAGCTCAGAATCCACTGCTGCCGATCCGCAGTGGGGAAGGGTGATCGCCCGGCTTTCCGCCCGGCATAACACCGGCACCATCATTTCATTCCCGGACGGACAACCGCGGGCCGCGCTCGAGAAATTACGCGCTGCCCACCCGCGTTACACTTGCTTTGTTGCCCGGCATAAGGAGGTCACACGGGGCTTTGTCACCCAAATCCACCAGATGTGCCGCATCCTTGATGATGATCCTTACGCTGACACCATCTGGGGCATTCTTACCGGCTATGACGCGGCCAATGCAGAAGATATCGCAGGGACTGATAAACCGTTGATTATTGAACGGGTGGCTTCAGGGACAGAGGTGGCCCTGGAGCAGTGTCGGGAAGGGGTTTGGTATTGTGAATTGAAGCAGGGGCGGATGGTAAAGAAGAAACCCGGAGCAAAGCCGCTGGAAGAGGCCGGACCGGCCGACACGACCAGTGCCCTGGCTGCCACGTTAACTGATTACAAGGCACAATTGTTCGTCACCTCCGGACATGCCACGGAACGGGGCTGGCAGATCGGCTTTCGCTATCGCAACGGGTCCTTCAAGTCTGCTGACGGCCGGCTTTTCGGTGTCGACACCGCCGGCAAGCGCATTGATATCAATTCACCGAACCCGAAGGTCTATATGCCAATTGGAAATTGCCTGATGGGACACATTGACGGGCAGGATGCCATGGCACTTGCCTGGCTGAAAAGTGCCGGCGTGCGCCAGATGCTTGGCTATACCGTGCCAACCTGGTATGGCTATGCGGGCTGGGGCTGCCTTGATTACTTTGTTGAGCAACCGGGAAGGTTCAGTTTCTCTGAAGCTTATTTTGCCAATCAGCATGCCCTGATTCATCGCCTTGAAACCTGCTTCCCGGAAATCGCCGGTGCGGTGCTCGATGATCCAAACGGTGCGGGAAAACTGCGGGCGAAGATAAAAGGCACGCCGGCCTCCAAGGCAGCGGGACTGGGAGCCCAGGATGCTGTCGGCTTGCTCTTTGACCGGGATGCTGTTGTTTTCTACGGTGATCCGGCGTGGGATGCGCGGCTTGCCCGGGGTGACTGTGCATATGGGCAGGAGTTTTCCGGCAAAGAGGGCAAATACACTTTCCTGATCAAGCCGCGGTGGGGGGAAAAGTCCTTTGAGCCGGTCAATACCAACGGAAGTCAGCGTGGAGGGCGACCGATGGTCGAGTATTTTCCCACACGACTTAAGAACATCAGGATTATCGAGGGGAGTGAATTGAACCCGGTCGTTACTGACGATTTTATTCTTGTGCCCAGCCCGCGCAAATATGACGCGCAGCGTGTATACAAGGTGGTATTTACCGCGCAACCGGCTGTCTAGTCGAAGCTTGCCGCGGTTTTGCGGTAGGCGGATAGGTCGTTTTCGCCGTAGTAGGCAAGAAGGATTGCGCCGTCAGCCGCAACAGCATGGAAGAATTCCTGAACGAATTCCTGTTCGCTCGGCCATGGGTAGATAAAGAACAGGTCAACCTCGTCAAGGCCGCGGTCCATTCCCTCATAACGGGCCACGTCATCAATATCGTCACGACCGAAGGTGTAGTGCTCCGGCTTCACCAGTTCCGTGCCGCCCATGCCGCTGTAACACTCGAAGCCCTCAGGCATGTAGTCATCATGGATGATCCGGATGTCGATGCCGAAATCATCCGCCAGTTCCTGTGAGGCCTTGGCCAGCTCGGCCTCGATCTCGATACCGTAGGCCTCGTAGCCAAGCATGGCGGCAAAGCATGAACCGATGCCGTAGCCGCTGCCCCATTCACAGTAGACCCTGCCGAGGGGGAAATCCTCACCAGTAATGAAATCCAGTGCGTTATAGATTGCTATTGCATCGCTGGGAATAAACCGGGGCATGCGCTTGTTGCGCTCGGTTTGAAACAGGCGGTCAATGCGCAGGTTGGCCTCGGCCAGATACGCGGCAGCCTTTTCCGGCAGGGGTTTGTTTTCGAAGTTGATTGCTAATTCCTCAATCGCCACGGTTGTTCCAGGTTAACATACGCCTTTGCCACGGGCGATCTGCATTTGATGATGCCGAAGGGCGGCACGGGCGTGATCATCGGTGGTCAAGTGCGCCTAACTTGCTAATATAGATTCATGAGATGTCTGTTGTTACCGGTTTTTTTCCTCTGCACCACGATACTTCAGGCCGCTGACTGGCCGAACTGGAGGGGGCCGGGCTTTAACGGCATCTCGGCGGAAACGGACTGGGATCCTGACAAAATTGACAATATTCTCTGGAAAACGGAGATTGGGACAGGTTTCGCGGGGGTTGCGGTCGCCGGCGGGCGTATTTACACCCTTGGACACGATGGTAAAAAATCAGGCGGCAAGGAAACTGTCTATTGCCTTGATGTGCAGAGCGGCAAGAAGATATGGACGGATAGCTATCCGGCGCGCCTGCTGCCCTACCTTCACGAGGGGGGGCCGGCGGCAACACCTGCCGTATACGCAGAGAGTGTTTACACCCTGGGCAAGGACGGCAAGTTGAATTGTTACAAGGCAGGGACAGGCAAGAAACTGTGGGGCCGGGATGTGCTCGCTGATTCTGCAATGTCGAAACCCGCCGAGTGGGGATTTGCCGGGTCACCTCTGATTGTCGGGACCGCTGTCGTTATCGAGGCAGCTCACACCATTGCCTATCACCGGGATACCGGGAAAATGATCTGGAAGAGCGAACGCTTCAAGCCGGCCTACGCGACCCCGGTTGTTTTCGAACACGGCGGGCGCAAACTTCTCGTGACATTGAAAACCGAGGGCCTGGTTGTGCTTGATACAGCAACCGGAAAGACGGTTGCCACACAGGAATGGAAGACATCCTTCAGTACCGGTGCGACCACTCCAATCGTGATGGGCGACAAGGTTTTTATCTCAACGGGGTACAGGCGTGGTTGCGGGCTTTTTCAGTTCAATGGCGATTCTTTCAAGGAAATATACAGCAACAAGGCGATCAGCAATCACATGGCCAATTGCGTCTTGATTGACGGTCACCTGTACGGGATTACCGGCAACACCCATGGCATCGGGAAAAAGGAGCTGGTGTGCATGGAGTTTAACACCGGAGAGGTCAAATGGAAGCGGCAGGGATTTGGCTGCGGCACGGTCAGTGCGGCGGGAGACAGGCTGATGGTGTTGGCGGAGCGCGGTGAACTTGTGATATCAAAAGCCTCCGCCTCCGGATTCAGTGCGCTCTCCCGCGCACAGGTTAACAGTGGTCGTTGCTGGACGGTGCCGATCCTCGCAAACGGCGTGATCTATACCCGTAATGCACGAGGCAGACTGATCGCTCTCGGGGTGGGCAAGAGCGGGTAAAGGCTGCACAGCTGGACAGGGGGGTGACATACTAAGGCGGGACTTGGTGTTGATTTTGTGACATCATACCGGCATCACTTTTTACCGGACATTTATTGCGCGGGCATGGTGGCTGATTATCCTCGTGCTGTTTACCGGCACCGTGTACTTTGCTACGTGGATAGCGCGCCTTGAGATCAATGCCGAGACGGATGCCTTCATGGAGGAGGAGGATCCCGGGCTGAGGGTTTATTACGAGACGCGTGATGAATGGGGGTGGGACGAATATGTGGTGGTTTGTGTTACCGCGGACAACTGGTTCACCGGGGAGGGGATTCGTCGCCTCAGGGAAATTGAGGCTGACCTTAAAGCCGTGCCCGGAGTGAGCTCGACGATGTCGGTCTTTGAAGTTCCCCTGCTGCGCCAGCATCCCGGAAAGAAGCCGAGCCTGTTGTTTATAAGGCAGGCAATTAAATATCTGGGCGATGAAGACACCAACCTTGAAGCCGCGCGCATGGAGCTGATGACCCACGGGCTGGCGGCTGGAAACCTCATTTCCGGAAATGGACGCAGCCTTAATTTTTTGGTTTATTTGAGTGATGAGCAATTTGACGGCGTCTTCAACCCGGTCGTCATCCAGCGCCGCCACGCGATGGTGCGAGGCATCCGTGAGGTTGCGGAAAAGTGGCAGAGAACCCTTGATGAACCGGTGCATCTTTCCGGCATACCCCTGATCAATGTCACGCTCTTTGAGAACGTGCGCCATGACCTTGTCGTGTTTGGAGGAGCTTCACTGTTGTTGTTTTCCCTTGCGCTGCTGTTTTTCTTCCGCCGTGCGCGTTTCGTGTTTATCCCGATTCTCTGCTGCCTCATGCCGGTTGGCCTGATGCTTGGCGCAATGGCACTCTTTAATATCCCGATTGCGCTGGTGACTTCCAATATGCCGGTCCTGCTTTTCGTGCTGATGCTTCCCTACAACATCTATTTTGTTGAGCGGTATCGAGAACGCCGCCGCCGCCGTCCCGATGAGGATGGGATGACCAGCACATTGTCCGCCCTGCAAACGATCATGGTGCCGTGCCTGTTTTCCTGCGCGACAACGCTGGCGGGCTTCGTGGCACTTGGTACAAGCAGAATCCTGCCGATTCGCGATTTCGGGAGGCTCATGGCCATCGGGATGGCCATCGGGTTTTGTGTGGTTTTTTTGTTCATTCCCGCGGCGATGCGCAAGCTGCGTGCCCTCAATTTTGAGCGCAATGCGGATGAAGATGACGGGGTTCGTCCTGCCCGCGGGCTGGTGCGGATTTTTCAAGAGATTGCCCTTGCGCGTCCGGCCCTCGTCATTGTCCTGAGCATTGCCGTGCTGGTGGTATCGGGTTTAGGGGCGCGACAAATCAGTGCCAACGCCAAGTTCACCAGCTACTTCTGGCCGGAGAGCGAGGTTTACAGGGGCTTAGAGTTTATTGACCAGGAAATGGGGGGTACCACCTGGATCGAGATCATCCTGAGCTCCGGGGAAAAGAACTTCTTCCGCAAACAGGAGGGGCTGGAGGCGCTGGCGCTCATCGAATCCTATTTCAAAACGATTCCCGAGACCGGCAATATCCTTTCCTTAAAAATACTGCGTGATGAAGTGCGTAAGACTTTCTCCCCGCAGTGGTTTCCTCTGCTTTCGGATTCCGCCATCTTTCGCATTATCGGCCTCGTTGCGCCCGAGGTTCTGCTGCAGGTCTCCAGGCCGGGTTTTACAACCGTGCGCTCCACTGTGCGCATGAAGGAGACCGCACCATCCCTTGAGCGTAATCGCATAATTGACGGCCTGCACAGGCATATCAACAGCAACGCTGCCGCCCTCGGCGATCTTGATGTCAAGGTCACCGGCGTGTTTCCGATTTACGCTGACCTGCTCAACACGCTGCTCGAAGGGCAGAAACGCTCGTTATTTATAGTACCCCTCGCCGTTTACCTGATGCTGCTGCTGCTTTTTCGCTCGCCGGTGCTCTCTTTACTGGTATTGATCCCGCAAGCCCTGCCGGTAACCGTATTGCTTGGCATGATGGGCTGGTTTGGGATCCCGCTGGACCTGGTCACGGTGATGATTGCATCGATAGCCATAGGTGTGGGGATTGATGCCGCCATTCAATACACCGTACGGTTCCGCGTCGAACTGGAGAGTTGTGGAGATCATCGTGCTGCCCTGCGGCGGGCACACGGATCCATCGGCAAGGCAATCTGGATTGCCACCTCGATTATCGTGGTAGGCTTCTCGATCCTGGTGTTATCGGAATTTTTCCCCTCTGTCTGGTTTGGCCTGTTTACCGCGCTGGCGATGGTGATCAGTCAACTCGCCACATTGACGTTGTTGCCGAGCTTGTTCCTGGTCACCGGTTATCCCAGGTTGAAGTCCGCTTGCGGGGCAAATAAAAGACCTGTCGGTGCAGGGTAATACCGCGCAGCGGATGAACATTTTCACCATTAAAGGCACGGGGAGAAAGCTAATGGGCGGATGGTTGATGCTCCCGGGATAAATTGGATCTCCATTTCGGGGGGGCACCAACATCAATTTAAACAATAATTAAATTTATATTATTGATTTCCTTGGCATACATAAAACAGACTATAATAATGGTATGAAAGTATTTTACCCGGGCCCATGCTTGATAGCCGTGGTGTTAGCACTGTGGTTTTCCGGCATTAATTTGTCAGCTGCCGAGCCGGCAAAGCCCAATCATAAAGCACTTACCTTTGTATACATCCATGGCTTTGGAGGAGAGAAGCGATCACCGCAGTTTTGCAAAAACATGCGTGAATTTCTCAATGCCGCCGGCGATGAATCCCGGGTGGTGAATTACCGCTGGGACTCGGTAAAGGTGGATCCGCTACGTGCCGGGGCATCATGGAAGAGTTCACAGAAGCGTGCTGATCAGGAAGCGCAGCGGTTCAGAAAAGACATTATCGATCATCTTGAAAGCCGGCAGTCACCCTATGTCCTCGTGGGATTCAGTGTTGGTTCACGGGTTATCCTGAGGGCAATGGAGGATATCGATTATCCCCTCAAAAATCTTGCCGGGATCTATTTCCTGGGCTCCGCGATGACCAGGGACACCACTTTGGCCGACAGCGCAGCGTTGCCGGCAGGCATGAAGATCATCAACTACCATTCCCCTTTGCGCGATACGGTCCACAGTGCGGCCTTTAACTTCATGAGTGAAATCCCGGCAGGCGGCCAAGTGGGCTTTGATGACGCTGCAGTGTTTGAAAACCGCCGCGTATCCTGTGCCCATACGCATAAAGGAGTTGGCGTGCACATTGATTACTCGGGGCTTGCCGGGGCAATTGCCTCTCTAGAGCTATACAGGAGGGGGGTTCGAATCCCCGGCAGGACAAAGTTCAATGTAGTCACGCGCGTGGCTGAGGGCAGCATGTGGTGGAACAAGATATTAAATGTCCGTGTGTTACTGGATAAGGGCCCCGCAATTATTGAGATCGAGCAACATAATATGCGGCCCGGGTATTTTCGGGCCTTGCGCATCAGTGCCGGCGGCAACCGCACCCGCATTGTCCGCGGCGAAAACCTGCATGCGATCCTTGAGGAACTTGGGGTTGAATGCAATGGCGCGTGACGCCTCGTGTCTTTTACTCGATGACGCGCACCCGGTAAAAGACAGTCCTTGCCCCGGGCGGCACATTGCTGTCACTGAAGCTGGCAGTTGCGCCGGTGCCGATTGTGCCATCATCCAGCTCCTGCCAATTAAAGGTGCCTTGGCTTAAAGCGCGGTCGACTGCGTATGTGAATCCAGGCTGTGTATTCCAGACAATCTCGATATTGGTGTCCGCATTGCGGGTTATGGAGATAATTTCAAAAGGCACGCTGCCCGGGCCACCACCCTGAAAGAGCGCGCCACGGTAGAACGCCAGGCCCCAGCGGAAGTCGATCGCAACATTTACCGGGGCAATGCCTGTTAGCGCTTCATTTGCACCGGCAGCAGCCAGGTTGTCGCTGGCAGCCCCGAAGGTTGCACCGTTGCTGCCGGTCCAGTCCCCACCGAGCGCAGCGGACTCACTGCCTGCTTCGGCACCATCAATGAAGAGGAAAATTTTGGACAGGAGATTTTCATCTTCCACTTGGTAGCTGAAGATGATGTCCAGTGGCCCGGCAGCAAGGTCTGCGGCTGACAGGGCATAACGGATCGTGGCAACGGTGTTTCCACCGTCACCGGCAGCACGAAGGACAAGCTCACTACCTGCCTCATAGACCAGGGAGAGGCCAACTGTTGCGCCCCCGGTTTCGAAAATAACTTCACGCTGACCGTCGGGTTTCTCCGAGAAGTCGGCCCATAGACGGAAACTTGCGTCCTCGGTATCGGCTCCCGGGAACAGGGATTCCATGGAGGTAAAGCTTTCCGCAATGTGACGGGAACCGGCGGGCACGGCAACGGCATCGGCCGGGGGCAGGCTGGCGGCATTGCTTGGATTGGAGCCGGCCGCGATTTCAAACACGTCCCAAAAGCTGTCTTGATCGGAATCAACCAGGGTGGGATTGCTGGCGGGGTTGCCATTGACCTCTTCGCCGTCCGTCAATAAGTCCCCGTCAGTGTCGGCTTTATTAGGGTCAGTTGCGGGCACGGCGTTCAGTTCGGCATCATCAGAAAGGGTGTCACCATCAGTGTCGGCTTTGGTGGGGTTGGTGCCGGCAATGAGTTCCGCGGCGTTATCCAGCCCGTCCCCGTCGCCATTGTCGGTCGAGTTTTGACCTGCTATGTCCGGGAAGAACGCCAGCTCCCAGAAATCAGGCAGCCCGTCGAGGTCGCTATCACCTTTCGGGACTTCCACTACCTTGCGCTCGAAGGTTGCCTGCACCTCGGCGGCGCTTAGTGCACGATCATAGATGTTCAGCAGGTGGATGCTGCCCTTGAATGAGGTCACATCCCCGGGGATGCCTGCGGCAGTTCCCCCAAGCGCGCCTGCGGCTGAGCCACCGAAGCCTGACCACACAAAGAGGCTTGCCCGCTCGATCGAGGGACCAAGGGCGCCGTCCGCTCCGATGTTTATATCACCGCCGGCAGCACCCTTGGCGTAGAGCGCAGCACGGCCATTTACCGCATCCAGTGTTGCAGTAATCTGCACTGCGTCTGCCGTGGCGTTCAGCTGTGAGGTTGGCAGCGAGATATCAATGGTGGTGCTGCCGCCGGTGCTGTGCAGCAGGCGGATATCGCTTTGACTGATCAGCAGACTGGTGCCGTTCCCGGGGGAACCGGTCTCGAAAATCACCTGCGGGCGTTCGTCGAGCAGTGCGACGCTGATCCACACCTCGAAACTGGCGGGCATCACCGGGAAACCATCACCCGCATCACCGCCGGTATTGGCATCCTGATTTACGCGGTCAATGGCTGCGGTGAACGCCGTGTTAGGCGTGGTGATTGCGGTGACCAGCCTGCCGCCGGTCATGTCGATGTTAGTGGAACCAACGCTATCAAGCAGCGCACCGCTTGTCTGCCCGGGAAGGGCCGGGTCGAAGCGGTTGACAAGCGCCGAGTCAATGGCATCAACGGTGACGACAAGGCTGGCTTCCACAGAACCACTGCCATTGGCAGCGGTGAGTGTGTATTGGGTTGTCACAGTCGGCGCCACCGCGGCGGTTCCGCTGGCAGCAGCGACCCCGGGCAGCGGGGCAATGCTTACCGTGTCAGCCCCGGAGACGTCCCATGCCAGTGTCGTGTTTTCAGCCGGGGCGATCAGCTCATCGGAGACAGTGAAGCTGTTGATGACCGGCAACTCGTCGACCACCACTGTTGCCTCCCGGGTCACCACGACCCCATCGAGTTCAGCACTCAGTGTATAGGTTGTCGTCTGGCTTGGCGTGATGTCGATGGTGGTCAGGGTGCTTACATCCATTTCGCCCGGGTTCAGCGTTAATGTTTCAAAGTTACCTGCCGTCCACGCCAGGCTGCTGGCTTGTCCCTGCGAGAGGGAGTCCGGATTGGCGGTAAAGGTGTTAATTATTGGGCGGTCCTCATCGGAGACAAGGCTCACGCGTACTTCGTCGCTGGAGCCTGAACCGTAATCAATATCGAGTGAATAACCCTGATGGTTCACGAATGAGATACCCTGGGCGAATTGCCCGGCGAGCACCGTGTAGTTGAGTATTACCCAGGAGTCATTAATCGCAAAGTCGCCGGTAAGGGTGATTTCAAGGTTGGCCAAGGGATCGAGGGTGAGTTGCAACCCGATTGTGTTGGAGCGTGAGATAGTACCGACATCAGGCCCGTCGATCGCGTAGGACAGTGTGCCGTTTGCCCCGACCACGGAGGGGTTGTTGCTGTTGAATTTATTGCAGATGCCATCAGGCATCATTTGCAGGGTTCCGTTGATGATCTCCATGAACTTGTAAATCTGCAGTTCCCCGGACACGATGACTGTGCCGATGCCCCCGAAGTTGTCCCCCACGGCAAGGCGCATGTTGGCGCCCTGCGACCGGTATGTCGCTCCCCGGTTTACCTCCAGCGTGCCGTTGCCGCCGTTGAGACCGACCCAGATGCCGGCAGCACCGCCGTGTGCACCGGAAAGGGTTCCCCCGGATACGGTTAATTTTCCGCTTGCTGTATCGCCAATGTTTACCCTGCTGGGGTTTAATGCCTGTGCGGCAACGGTATTTTCATTGATAATGCATTCACCGTTTACCGTGGCCGTTGACCCGTCACCGGGAATGCCCAAGTCCCAAAATCCGTCATCAAGCCAGTTAGCGGAACCGGTGAAGGTCGATTGCGCAAACGCGGCAGAGGGCAGCAGGAGGGCGAGGCAGGCGAGATGGGCAAGTGATCTTATAGACATACGAATTTTAGTCGGGAACATCTGCCGAGTAGAACATCTGCCGGCATTATCAGCAATGATTTTTATGGCTTGCCGGCTGTCGGATCAATCCAGATTCGCCTTTTTTTAAGGTGGCGGACAGCCGCAAGCCCGCGGGTTTTAACCGGGGAGCCTGCAACTGGAGAGAACGAAACCTTCCCTTTTTCCCGGGGGTTCGCCATGATACCTGCCACAATGCCGATCAAGCTCACCACCAAGACACCCGCCTCTCCCCTCACCAAGACCGATTTACTGATCATTTTTGGCAAGAAAGGCAGGAAAATTAAATTGCCCAAGGGCGTCAGGATACCGGCAAATGCCATCGAGTCCTTTGCCGGCAAAGAGCGGGAAGTGTGGATTACCGATGCGCTAAAGGGAGCGGCTAAACGCGTCTTGCTTCTGGGTCTTGGTAAAGGCAGGGCTATCAGCGGGGAATTGTTTCGGCGTACTGCCGCCATGGCGGTAAAGACGGCGGAGCAAACAGGTTGCCGTTCGGCATCGGTTTGGATTGACCTGTCACTTGGTCATCGGGCTGCGGGGTTTGGGCAGGCGCTTGCCGAAGGGGCGTTAATGGGTTCATATCGGCTATCCGATTTTAAAAGCAGGGCGCAACCCGCGGCATTAAAGCGTATTTCTGTGTATGGAGACAGGGCGTTCAATGCCGGCGTCCGTCGCGGGGAGGCCATTGGTGCCGCCAATATCCTGGCGCGGCGCTTGCAGGACACGCCGGCTAACAGGATGCGCCCGCGCGATCTCGTGCGCGAGGCGCGCAATTTGGCAGGTGCCTCTGCGCGGATCTCTATCCTGGTGCATGACGAGAAAGCCATGGCGCGCTTGAAGATGGGATCGCTATTGTCGGTGTCGCGGGGTTCCGCGGAGCCCGCCTACCTGATTCACCTGGTCTACAAACCCTCAAAGAAGGCGCGCGGGAAAATCTGCCTGGTGGGCAAGGGCCTGACTTTTGATTCCGGCGGCATAAGCCTCAAGTCCTCAGCAAAGATGCACGAGATGAAATATGATATGTCCGGGGGCGCCGCTGTGCTGGGTGTTTTCCAGGCATTGGCGGCATTGCGCCCGGATATTGAGGTTCACGGCCTGGTCCCTACTTCGGAAAATCTTCCCGATGGACTGGCCAATAAACCCGGGGACGTGGTCAAGGCCTGTAACGGGTTGATCATTGAGGTGCTTAACACTGATGCGGAAGGCCGGCTGATCCTGGCAGATGCACTTGCCTATGCAGCGAAGAAAATCAAGCCTGACGCGATGATTGACTTGGCAACGCTTACCGGAGCCGTGGTTGTTGCGCTGGGACATGAGCTGAGCGGGGTGATGGGCAATAACCGGGCACTTCTCGATGAGCTGGTTGCTTCCGGCGAGGCAACCGGTGAACAGGTGTGGCCGCTGCCGATCCTGGAATACCACAAGCAGGACATGCAGGGATCGGTAGGTGACCTGCGCAACATAAGCAGTCCTGAAACAGGTGCGGGTTCCTGCACGGCAGGCGCGTTTCTCTCCTATTTTGTGGACGATATCCCGTGGGCGCATATCGACATTGCGGGGAGTGCATGGGGCGCCGGGGATCGGGATTATCAGGGCGGCAGCGTTGGCACGGGCGTGGGCGTTCGCTTATTGGTGGACTATCTTGAGAACTGCCAGGGGGGCTAGAGTATCTCCGTCAAGGCGGTCGCGAGGCGATTGATATCGTCCTCGGTATTGTATGCCTGCAGCGATACCCGGAATAAAGTTCCCTGGGGGGCAGTGAAAACAGGTAACTCGACCTGATATTCATTAAACAGGCGGGAATGCAGAGTGGAATAATCTCCCTCCGGCAAGAGAAAAGAGGCCATTTGCGGGGCCCGGATTGCCGCAGAGCCGTAGATATCCGGTCGGCCGGTGATCTTGAGCAGGGTGGAGGATGCTTTATTGAGTAATCGGCTGCAACCGGGAATGATCACTTTAAACCAGTCGTGCTTAGCCAGGAACGCAATGGCATCGGCCACGGCAAGAGTCGCCGAGATGTCGGAAGTGCCCTGCCATTCATTCTCAAGAAGCAAGGCCGTGGATCCTTTCGAGATATTTCCCCAGCTCACGATTGGTGGCCGTATATGATCGGTCCACCTGCCGGCGGCATGAACAAAAGCGGCACCTTTCGGTGAGAGCAGCCATTTGTGACAGTTGCCAACATAGAAGTCGGCATTCAACTTGCCGATCTCTAGAGGCAATTGACCTGGGGCATGGGCACCGTCAATGACAGAGATGGCCCCGGCATCGGCAGCCAGACTTACCAGTTGTTCAACCGGGAAGCATAGCGAAGAACCCGAGGTGATGTGGGAGAAGGTCAAAACACGAACCGAAGAATCCATCTGTTCAGATACGGCTTTGATCAGGTCTTGCCCGGAGGAGACCGGCAGGGGTATCTGGACACGCTTGAGCGTGGCACCGGTTTCCGAACAGATTGCCTGCCACATCCGGTCAACGGCGCCATATTCGTGATCTGTGGTCAACACGGTGTCCCCGGCACCAATTGGCAGCGAGCGCGCGACAAGGTTCATGCCGTAAGTTGCGTTGCGGACAAAGGCGATCTCGTCGGCATCACAGCCCAGGAATTGGGCAAGGCCGACCCTTGCCAAGTGGATCTTTTCCGGGAAATGCCGCTGCAGGGCGTCTACCGGCTCGAGCTCGAGTTCACGCTGGTAGCGCTGGTATGCAGCAAATACCGGGCGGGGGCAGGCGCCGAATGAGCCGTGGTTGAGGTAAGTTATCCCGGGATTCAGGAGAAATTCCGATTTCAATATGAAAGGGATGATTACAGTGGGTTCTCCGGCGCGGGGAAACCCGCGCGGCCTGGCATGTGTCTTGGCGTTTCTCCGGTAATACGTGCTGCAGGCGTGCAGCCTTTGGCTGCAACGTTATTCTGCAGTGGCCTCCTCGGCAGCGGCAGCGATTATCTCCCGTGGCCTGGCACGCAGGTCATCGATGCTGATCTTACCGTCATCGGTTTCCTTAAGGAGTTGGATTTGAGCCTGGTAATCGGCATTTTCCACCCCTGCCTTGCTTTGCAGCATACGCCATGCCTTGCGTCGCTCGACACAGAACAGGACAACCTGACGGCTGACTGCAATATGCTTCTTTTTGCCGCCGATGTCGGCAATCATATAGACGCCGAAGTCGGGGATATAGGAACGGTGGGACTCGTCGAAGACACGGCGGTTTACAACATCGGCCTGTGTCACGCAGAGCAGTATGT
>JAPYUT010000036.1 GCA_029940475.1 Verrucomicrobiales bacterium
TAAGCCATTGGCTGCCCCTGATTCTCCCGATCATGCGATCACTAAATTCTAGTTTCCAGGCTGGACCCTGATTCCCCGTTTTTAACATGCTTACAAGTAAGGTGATATTCAGTTGTCTGGCCGTAATGCTCTGTAACGTTATCGCTCCAGCAAATACACAACCCTTGGCTGAGTTCAAGGATGGCAAGAGAACATGGAGCTACGAGAAAGTCACCGTTCACGGCTGGATCGTGTTTATCGAGATCTCGATCGCGAGGGATGTTCCATTGAAGGAGAAGATTGAAGGGCAATTGACAGTCGGCCTTGAGAACTTCCTCGGCAAAGTGCCTGAAGAGGCACTGGATTTCCTCAGGAAAATTCCGATCTGGGTAAGTAATGAACCGGGTTACCCGCTGCGGAAGAATGAAAGAGGGGTTATACCCTTTCATCGCAGCAAGGCCTGGTTGCGGAAACACGGGCTAAACCCCCACATGGCACCCGGTGTTCATGTCATCAATCCCCAGGCTGCTTTTTTTGAGCATAAAATTTTAGAATGGGGACCGATGACCTTGCTGCATGAACTGGCACACGCTTACCACAACGTGAAACTCAAGCTGAGCAATGAAGTGATTAACAATGCGTATGCGAAGGCGATGGCCAAAGGGCTTTATCTCAGGGTTCCCGACCGGAAGGACAAGGTGAAGAAAGTCAGGGCGTATGCGGCGACCAATCACGAGGAATATTTCGCTGAACTCACCGAGGCCTATTTCGGAAACAATGACTGGTTCCCGCATAACCGTGAAGAACTTAAGGAATATGATCCGCAGGGTTACAGGATGATCGAGGAATTGTGGGACGCGGCGGCTTTTCGCTGATTTATGCTCTCTCCACAGGGTTTATCAGGGACACTTTCTGGTTGACCTCCGATGCCATAACCTTGCGGCAAGTGCTGTAAAATCTTGAGTATCGGGTTTTAAAACATGGATTTCGTCTGCCGTAATTCATTTACAATGAATATACATTCGTGTAATTTGTAGTCACAGGTGAGCAGTATTTGATCCCTGAGAAACCTGTATGTATAAGGCTCACTTTAATAATGAACTGCACAGTTGCCTCGCTTCGCGGCGAACGGGGTTCACTCTGCTTGAGTTGCTGGTTGTCTTGATGATCATTTCAATGTTGATGGTATTGTCGATACCGGCGATCAAGGGCTTAACATCAACAGCGGGAATGAGCACTGCGGTTCGCCATATTTCCAGCATGATGACGCTGGGGCGCAGCCGAGCCATTGCCAAGCGCACTATTGTCAGGTTTGGTATTGTTACTCTCTGGGAAGATGACAGTGAGGCCGCCTACCGCAAGTACGGCCTTTGGGAATGGGATAGGGAGACAGAACAATTTGTAGCCTTCCAGGAATGGAAAACCCTGCCGCAGGGCTTGGTGTTCGAGGCGGACCAGCGAGACTATATTCGTTCTGCCCATTATGCGCAGGAAGACGGCAGCAGTGTGCGTGGTGATTTCCTGCCAACAGGTGAAGCAGAGTCTTTTATCGAAAATATCCACTCAAAGCGTGTCAAGGTGGTGTTTTTCGAGTTTACACCCTCTGGAGGTGCCCGACTTCCGGGTGGCGAAGAGCGCAACGTATTAATTGTCGTCATCAACGGCTATATGGATCCCGCCGGCGGCGGGAACATTGTCTACACTGACGAGCACAAAAAAAACTGGGCACAGTTCAATATAGATACTCTAACCGGGCGCGTGCGCATCTACAGGCCATGAAGAATAGAGGCTCGTCAGCTGCCCGGGGATTCAGCCTCATTGAGATCGTCATTACTGTCGGAATTCTCGCGACAGTTGTGATTTCATTGGTCGGAATCCTTCCGGTAGGGATTAAGTCTGCGGAAGATGCCGCTAACAGGACGGTCTTGGCTGTGATTCTTGAGGATGTGCACAACAGGCTTGAGGGGCAGCTATTGGAACCCGGTGAAGTTGCCGCGAGCCCATTTTTCTACGATCGCCAGGGGCTCTATATTGGTGAGGACTCCAATGAAGAAGTAAAGGCGGGGCGTCTTTACAGGGCAGATGCTCGTCTGATCGACATTGCGGAAGGTTCGCGCTTGGAACATACCAGCGGATTGATGGCTGTCAGGATTGATGTGTGGTGGCCGGTTGACACATATTCCGGGGCACCGCTGCGGAAGGGAAAACCTCAGGAAACAATCACTTTTTACGTCACGCCGCTTACTGGGGCCGATTGGCCGGCGATTGACACGAATTACCGCCCAAAAATAGAGTTTTGATGTCTCCTAAACGCAATATTTCGGTAGCGGCGTTTACTCTCCTTGAGTTGATGGTGTCCTTGGTTGTCTTCGCTGGGATACTGGTAGTTTTCTC
This sequence comes from Verrucomicrobiales bacterium, assembly GCA_029940475.1. GTDB lineage: Bacteria > Verrucomicrobiota > Verrucomicrobiia > Verrucomicrobiales > DEV007 > CACIUL01. The sequence goes on from JAPYUT010000036.1 coordinate 2,374, forward strand.
GACGCTAACTTCAGGTATTGTCAAGATGTGGACGGAGGGGGAAAGCAGGATCGAAACTCATCAGAACGCACGGGGGGCACTGGAAATTATAACGCGGGAGCTTACTCCCGCAGTGGTTGATACCCGCATGCAGTTCGCGGTAGTCCCTGCGGACGAACTGACCCGCCGGGGGGCAAAACATCTGGTTGCAGATTCTCCTGTTATCCTGTGGATGGCACCCCTTGGTGAACAGGGGGACCTGCGCTGCGTGGGGTATTTCCTGTTTCGCGACGCCACAAGGGGATTTTATCGTCTCAAGCGTATCTATATCAGGCCGCTGGAGGACAGGGCTTACTTTCCGGTTATGGTCAACGAGAGTAATCCGCGTGACCCGGCACTGCGCATCAGTGCAACTAATGCGGATTGGTTTCTGCGCAATTGGGATAACAAGGCTTTCGATGAGGAGGATCCTGCAAATGATGATGCCATCGTGACCACAGTTGCGGATAACGTCATTGCTTTCTGGGTGCAGTGTCTTGATCTTGCCGGCAATCCCGTGCCAACACTGATGAAGGCTCCTCACCACGCCGGGAGTGCAATGATCTATAACTCCGCGGCTTATTTCCAAATGACCACCACCACGCCATTTGACAGCGGGAAAACCACTGAATTTCTTGCCGCCAGCGGACAGTCAATGAAGGCTAATCGTGTGCCCTCCGCAGTGGATGTCACCGTGGTAACCATCGATTCAACGGTAATTTCCAGGGGAATGGATATCCCGGCAGTGGAGAATATTTTTGCGGCAGACGGTTCGCTTGACGTTGAGGAATCGATTATGCGCTTCAATCGTGCGCTGCTTGACAGAAACATTAAAAACGGCAGGACGTTCACGACAAGGGTGAATTTGCTCAATGGTCAATAACCTCATACATAAGAGAACACAGTTTGCCGGGGACGAATCCCGGCGCTGTGGTGTTGCGCTGGTAACAACCATGTTCCTGTTGGCTGCCCTGACAATCCTTGTCATCGGTTTTATCAGCAGCATGTCAGTCGAGTCTGGGGCTTCCTCCGCAATTCAGGACGCACAGCGCACCAAGATGATCGCCCAGGGGGCGCTCAGTCATGCCATTGACTTGTTGCGCACCAATATTCCTGAGCCTGCGCCAATTAATGAGGTTGAGGCGCCGTTTAATCTTGCACAACCCGAAATCTCAGGGACACAGTCCCGTCCGTTTTCAATTGAGGTTAATTCGGCTCCAGTGAGTGCTGCGGAGCACTGGATTGTGAACCCGGGAAGGTTGACTGTTATTGGCAGTTCAGGGAACGTAAGCCATGTGCCTTTGCATACCGGGGAAGTTACTGCGGATCCGGCCGGTGAATTGACCAGGGATGCGCAATCCGTTGACCTGAACGAGCCTTTACCCGGGGAGCAATCACCCCCCATCGCGATGGATCCCAATGCCAGTGGCAGTTCATCTTCAAGGTCGCGTCCGGAAATGCGGGTGCGTTGGGTCCCGGTCCTTGAAGACCCGGGGCAATTACCGGGAAAGGATAACAGCATGGTCGGCCGCTATGCGTTCTGGATGGATGATGAGTGCGCGAAACTTAACTTCAATGTGGCTCTTGGTAAACCATCACCCAGTGAGGATCGTGCTTTCCATCAGATGCTCAGGATGGGGATGATGACGCCGTTTTTCTTCCGGGGTGACGGGGCAACCACATTCAGTGATAGGAATCGGCGGCCCTGGTCACTGGGACATCCCCGATCAGTGAACCTGGATGTGCTTTTTGCTTCATCCTCTGAACTGGATCATAACCGCCTTCTGGCATACAGCTGGCTGCATGGCTTCAGCCGTTACATGGAGGCTATCCTGAATTTCGTGAATGTTGCCGATCCCGAGCTCTGGCTGAACAGGCAACGATTCAACCTGAGCTTCTACAGCCGGGCGCCTGAGTTCAATGTTTTCGGCAAATCCCGGCTGTTTACCACCAATTATCCCTTATCACTTGAGGCAGGACCCCTCTATCAGCAGCCTTTCATGGTGAATCCTGAAGGTGACCGGGTTTTGCATTTGCATTCACTGATGGGCAGTTTCGGATTCACCCGTCGAGTTCAGGATGATAGCGGTGGCAATGTTCTTGCAGGCAACATGGTTAACCGGGCGCAACTCGAGATGCTGATGCGCTACATGAGTCGAAAGTGGCCCGGTTACGGGGCAAGCTTTATCGATAAATACGGTGAGCGTGAATGTTTTCAGATTGCCCTCAACATGCTGCTGATGGCTCGCATGGCCACTACCTCGATGGGCAATGAGCTGGAGGGGTTCAGCCGTAGTTATTCCCTGAGAACAACGAGTGTTAATTATGCCCCGCATCAGCAGGAAATGAGAGGCAATGCCCCGGAACGGATGTACTGGAGATTTAATACCGGGGGTGAGGAAGTGCTGATGCTGCCACAGACCCCGGGACCGCACATCACGGAGGTGCGTCTGATCTTTGAGCCGGAACCGGCACCCACCCCCGGCGAGTATTACATTACTTACCGTTACGAGACCGAATACTACATGCCTTCATTCGGGCCGGTTGTCCGCGCAGAACACTTTCCAAGCCGGGTTGATTATCTGCGGATTAAGACATCCGGTGCCGGGGTCAGAAATGAGCAGGAGTTTGGTGCGCGATCCCCCGTCGACCAGCACGGATCACGAAATTGGAACCACAGAAGGAGCCTGGGGCAGTTAATTGCGAGGCCAAGCGGGAATATTGGCCCGGCAAAGGCCACTTTACGTGATGGGGTCGTGAACCAACGCGTGATTGCTAGTTCCGTGCCGCAGGTTATTGGCAGGCAACGCCGCCTGATACCCGTCGAGGATGCCCAGAAGCTTGTCTATCGTCCGGCTTTGGGCTCCACGGTAAGGCTGAGTTACAAGATCAGGCTTGGCATGGGAGTTCAGCCTGACCTTGAACGCGCAGGGAGTGGGGCAGGTCGTCCGCGACAGATGATTCCTCTTGGCGAGACGGAATCGGAGACCCTGAGTGGAGATGCCGTTATTGACCTGTTAAGCGGTGAACCCTTGGTGCTTGCCTGGGAAATTGCTGACCCTAGATTAAGCGGGATAGCCAAGGAATGGGTGCTTGATACGGATGACAGTGATGGTGAGTTTGGAACCCCGGGAGAGAAGAATTCAATTGAACCGGAAGAGGACTCGGAGGAGAAGAGCAAATATAAATACATCCAGCGCGGTCCGAAAGGAATGCGCCTGGCAAGGCACCCATTCAACCGTGCTGATGAATACAACTCGAAAAGCCGGACATCATCCAAGGGATACTGGTCGGTAATTCACACTGGCATGCAATCAGGGGTTCAATGGCGAACCTGGGACCTGGGGGCTGCGGCAGGGCAGGGGAATCCCCCGGATTGGCTGCTGCTTGAGCTGCTGGGCGCGACTTACCCGATGCAGCACGCCAACTGGAGAATAGACAACACCCTGCCTGATAGTTTTTCGACGATTTCATACATGAACAGCACGGCGGGACAGGTTAACATCAACTCGCGCATCTACCCGAGAAACCGGTGGTTTACCGCGCCGGAGCGGCGCAAGCCCCTGGAGGGTGTGTTCAAGCATCTGCGATCGGATAGTGAAGTGAATCAATTCATTGACGGCATTATTGCGCATCAGGATGACAATGAGGTCTTTGAGTTTATCGGGGAGTTGGCGGATGTGGATGGATTCGATAACGGAGAGAATCGCTGGAAAGCCGAGGCTTTTCTGCGGGATATGGCGGGATGCCTGACAACCCAGTCGAATACATTTGGCCTTTGGGGGGTTGCCCAAACGGTGAAAAAAGTGCGAGCAAACAGTGAATATGACCAGTTCGAAAGAGGTGACAAGGTTCTTGGGGAAAAGCGTTTTTTTGCAATTATTGAGCGCTATGTATGGCCCGGCAAAGATGGGGTTCCCGGTAATGCCCACCTGAACGAATCCGGGCGATGGGATCGACTGGCGGTGCCTGAGAGCGAGATTAATCTGGATGATTCCGATACTGACCGTTTGTTCGGGTTGCCGGGATCGCCGCCCCTGCGACGGCAGGGAGCAGCGCAGACAGGACGGCGTCTTGTGCTTAATATTGACGGAAGTTATCCGGAGTATGACGGCCCCCAGGAGGTTGGAATGGACAATTTCAGCAAAAGTTCCCTTGGAGATATCAGCTACCGGGGATCAAGCCTGGAGGATGCCTATAACCCGCCGCAACCCGTAATCAAGTATCGTGTTACCTATTTCAAATATCTGGACAAGTAGCCTGTTGTTGTTTTTGTCGGCTGTCATGGGGGCATCCGTATCGGGACAGGCTCACGATTCGAAGCAGTTGCCACTACTGCCTCTTTTGCCATCGGAATTATCTGCGGCGATGCCAAATGAGGTGAAAGGCTGGCAACTAAAACAGGCGACGGCGAAAAACACATACACAAAATGGCTTCAAACAAGGGCAATCCGTGTATTCGAGTCACAACCGAGACATAAGGACGATGTGCCATTAACGATGAGGGTGAAACTGACGGATACGGGGCGGTTTTATCCGGCTATCCAGCATTTTCGTTCGCTGGCAAAACTGGAAGATGATGGCACTGGTGCAGATCCCCTCAGGCGGCGGTTTGCCGGATTGAGGGGGAGTGAGCAACGTTTCCCCGATGGTCGCACACAGGTAAAGGTATTGATCGAGGGACGCTACATCGTGGAGTTTCTCCTGCCGGAGGGATTCAGGGATGCGCAGCTCGATCTGTTCCTCGATGCATTCAGTTTCAATGCTCTCAAGGGGAAAAAAGAACGTCCGGTGAAGAAATTACCTGCTGCCTATACCATGCATTCAATTGACGAACTGCATCCTGAGAGAAATCGTTCCTACCAGATGGCAATCATTACGGCCGAGGAAGTGAATAAAATGCTTGAGCAGATTCTCGCTGTCGATCCCTCTATAGCTGAGGACGGGGATGAGCCTGACAGGGAAGGCAGCGATCTTTTGGTGCCCGGTGATGTTAGCGATAACGAGTCCGGGTTATTGATTCCCCAAGAAGCGGAGGAGGAAGGTGAGTCGCTTTTGCTGCCGCAGGAAGCGGAGTAATGACAGTCTTTACTCTCCCCAGAAGAGAGCATTGGCTACCCGGGGAACTGGTGGCCTGACATGGATTAAGCTGTCGCAGCCTGTTTAACGGGCAGGTCCCCAGACAGTTTCCATTACCCGGTGCAACTCGGGGTCATGTTTCTTGAGTTCGGCGCGCACGAAAGGATAGAAGTCATTGCGATAAAAATAGGCTTCAGTGCCCTCGGCAAAATATTCCTTGTGGTTGGTCATGGCGTAGTGCCTGACATTTTGTCCGGTGAACAGCATGACTTTATCGTAACTTCCTGCATCCCGGGCCTTTTTATAGGCGGCGATCACAGCGGGATGCTCAAAGGAGAGAAACTGGTCATGGTAAGCGTGAGCGAGTTCGTGCAGCACGACTGCAGGGTGCTTGAGCAGTTGTCCGCGGGAAAACAGCGCTTTGGCCTGGGGGATGTGGACTTTTTTAACGAGCCTGGGGTCATGTCCGTTTGATTTCAACCAGCGCAGTCCGGGATGATATTGCATCGCGTGCAGGGTGGGGTGGCTGTATTCAATCCATATTTCGCAGGTGCGCAATTTCTTGAGCGCTTCACCCTGCACAAGAATGGCAATACGCTGCAGGTGATTGGCCAGCATGTTGAGGGATTTGCCTCCTGTCTCGGCGTATTTCCCTTTAAGCATTGCGGGGTCGATATGAACTTTCCAACCTTCGATCATTCTGGTAACGGGGTCAAAGCGAACGCCGTTCTTTACACCTGGAGGTTCAGCGGTTGCGCAAGTAATGGGTGCTATTATTGCGGCAAGAAAAGTGATAGGGAATAATTTGGATTTCATAATAAGGCAGGTTGGAGATAGGCTTGCGCGGCCGACAAGTGTGCCTTGTGGCACAATGAGAGGGTATTTATCGGCCGGGAGCCTTGAGATGTTTGTTGGCAAAGGCGAGATACTGCCCCCAGTCGTAAGGAGTCACATCGTGACCACCGCTGCGGATGTGATAAGCGATGCGTCCGTGGACGGGGGTATCAACCGCGGGCATCTTGTCGGTCGGCAGCCCTGCGGTGCCAAGGAGCCGGTAGACCGGGTCGGCACCTTTTGCTGCAAGGAACTCACCGCGTGGGTCGGCCCAACGATCCCCTTCGGCACTCGCCACGTAGAGAGGCCGGGGGGCGACAAGGGCGAGAAGCATATGCTGATCGAAGGGGAGTTTGTCCTCCTTATTGTTGTAGTTCTTGAAGTTGTCACAGAACCAGTGGGGAAACGAACTGTTGATTCGCTGCACTGTCTCGCCGAACCGGCGCTTGGAGAGCGCGGCTCCGCCGCAGCCTGAGTTGTTTGATATAACAAGAGCAAAACGGGTATCGCTGGCACCGGCCCAGAGAGATGTTTTCCCCAACCGTGAGTGACCCATGACAGCTACCCGGGTCGCATCGATAGCGGGATTGCCCTCAAGGTAATCAAGGGCCCGGCTGAGGCCCCACGCCCAGGCTGCGATTGTGCCCCATTCACCCGGCGTCGGCTTACCATAGTTTGCGTGTACACCGTTCTTGAAGTTGTCGTGAAAATCAGGGTCAACATCACCACAGTAAGCAGTCACCAGGGCGTAGCCGTTCTTGATAATTGCGGAGATGTCCCAGCGTTTTTCAGATTGGCCGCGTTGAGCTTCGGATGCCTTGTTGTTTTTTACCTTGGGCACCCAGCCCCCGGTAATAGCGATTGCAGGATCAGGATGGACAGTATGGTTTCCCCTGAAATTGTATGCGATAAAAGCGGGGACGGCGTCATCAGCGGCAACCGGCCGGACAATCATGAGATGAATCTTACACCCGGCAACATGCAGGGTGGGTTGCGAGAGGATCGCCTTGCCCCCAAGAAAGGGACTGTCAGCAGCCTGATGCGTTACTCTAAGCTTCTTTTTCTCAAATGCCGGGGCTTTACCGAACATCTGATCTTCAAGCATCGTGAAAATCTCAGTGCGACGGGCAGGCCAGGATTTGGCGTCGGTGATATCCTTCAGCGGATCGGGAAGATCCAGCTCAGGAACCTTGGCCTCATCGTAGTTAAATCCTTTTGGCGCGGCGTTGGAAGCGGTGGCCATGGCAATCAGCATGCATGCAGATACGCATGTTTTCATTTGAATAAAAAAACGGCGAGGCGCCCATGTAACCGGCAAATTATTTACGCTCATTGGGACCTGGTTTCGGGATCTGGGGAATACTGGGACCGGGCAAGGGGAGATTGTTCCTTGAGGGGAGTTCAAGATTTTGCCCGGCCTCCGGTTCCGGTTTAATGATCCCGCGTGCTATTTTTTGTTTATTCATCCATTCACTGAAGGCCTGGGCTCTTCGATCGCCGTCAATGCCCTCGGGCCGGGCACCCAGCACCAGTTCAATCTCAATGTCCTGCAAGCCGCGTTTCAGTGAGAGTTTGACGGCATCGCCGGAGGTTTTTGAACGGATATATTTAGAGAGCTCGAAATAGGCGGGAAACTTGTTATCAAAGGCCTTGCCATCGAGGCGCATGATTTTATCACCAGGGCGCAATCCTGCTTTTGAAGCAGCGGTATCGGGAACCACGCTGAGAATCTGCACTGCCCGCTCCGGTTGGGCATTGCCGCCATTATTAAGCAACCGGACGGGGGCATCCATCATGCGTATACCGATGAAACCCTCTTTCCTGAGTGTGGTGCCAACAATGCCGAACATGGCTGACCTGAGCCGATAACGCACTTCCGGGTCCTCGGCCTGAAAATACCTGTTGAGTGACTGCTCCAGGATGAAATCGCGATTGCTTGAGGCGGCCTTCTGGAGTTTCTGCTGGGCATCCTGGCGGATACTGAAACTGTCGCTGCCGAGTTGAGCAAACAGGGTGCTGAATTTTTGCTGCCCGCCGGAGGGAGTTTCTTTCTCCGGATCTGCATTGAGTTGCGGGGAAAAAAACACCAAGCCGGATACAAGGCCGCAAAGGGCGATATGTTGACAGGGATGCATCAAGGAATCAGCGAATTTATCACCGGAGCCTGTTGGGATCAACAGACATGGTCAAATGATCTGCGGTAAGGCACGCCCTGTATGCAGGGCGTGCCTTGACTGGAGGTATTAAAGTTTCCTTCTAAAGGTATGTTTACTAAACCACCTTGGTAACTCCGGGCACCGGGCGTTTGTAACGTCCGTTCTTGTCTGGAGCTACCGGGGGAGCGGTATTCCACTTGGGATCACCGTTATCGTAAGGAAAGACATCGACCTTGGTATTCAGGCAGTCGTCGAACTTAAGCAACTTGCCGGAGTAGGTGGCCATGCGCCCGAAGACAGCGGTCATGCTGCTCATCGCACCGTTGTCGGCTTCGTTGAACTCCTTGTTGTTGCGGATGGCGTCAATGAATTCTGTTTTATGGCGCATTTCCGAGCTGCCCTGGCCCTGTGCCCGGTGAATTTCCTTGCCATCGTTGTCGTAAATCCTTCCGGAATTGATGATGGCATATCCCTTCGACCCGTGGGCGTGTTCGGAGACACTGGTGAATGTGTTTGGAATGTGGCGGCAGGAACTGTGCATGCGCGCTGAGGAGCCGTCCCACTTGGGGCCGTAGACGAACTCGACCTGGTGATGATCAAAGGTCTCACCGCTGTCGGGGCCGTTCCTTACCTCGCAACCGCCCTTGCCCTGGGCAATTTGCGGATAGGATCCCATTACCCAGTTGCAGACATCAAGGTTGTGGATGTGTTGCTCGCAGATGTGGTCACCGCAAAGCCAGTTGAAGTAATACCAATTCTGGATCTGGTATTCCATTTCGGTTTGTCCCTCTTTGCGCGGGCGGGTCCATGGAGTGCGCCCGTCCCAGTAGGAACGCATGGAGACGATGTCCCCGATCGCGCCGTCCTGAAGGCGCTTGACGACGTCGATGTACTTGGCATCGTGGCGGCGCTGGAAGCCGACGCCGACCTTGAGCCCCTTCTCCTTTGCTTTCTTGTTTGTTTCAAGCAGCATTCTTGCCCCGCGGCCGTCAACGGCACATGGCTTTTGCATGAATACATGCTTCCCCTGGTTAACAGCATAGTCGAAGTGCACGGGGCGGAAGCCCGGGGAGGTGACCAGGAAGACGATGTCGACACCTGAATCAATGACTTTCCGGTAGGCGTCGAGTCCGCTGAAGATACGCCCTTCGCATTCCACCTTGGCTTTGTTCTTGTCAGCGAGCATGGCCTTGTGCCTGTTCTGTGCGTTACCTTCGAAGGCATCGCCCATCGCCCAGAGCTTGACGCTTCCACCAACGGAGAGCACCTGGCGCATATCACTGGTGCCCTTGCCGCCGCAGCCCACCAGGCCGACTTTGATTTCTTCACTGCCGCCGGCGAAGGCCCCGGCTATACGTGGAGCAAAGGCAGCGGCTCCCGCAGCGGCTCCGGAGGCTTTGATGAATTTTCTTCGATTGTGGTTTGTCTGAGGAGTGTCCATGAGTTTAATAGGTTTCTTGTTTTTTAGAGTATCTGGAAGGAAATTGCGCTAATAATGCCACGAAGTGAATATTTTTGGAAATATTCTTTTTAATCTGCAGCAAGCAGTTGATCACGGGTAAAAAGGGATAAAACAGGATATCCCGCTTTTTCGATATTTTCACGCCCTCCCTCTTGACGGTCAACAAGAACGACAACAAAAGCAACTTTACCGCCTGCCCGCTCAATCACCTCAATTGCCTGCAGGGTTGATCCGCCGGTGGTAATGACATCGTCAATTGCCACTACCCTGTCACCTGCCTCGAATCCGCCTTCAATTTGTCTGCCCTTGCCGTGGTCCTTCGGTTCCTTGCGGACGACAAAAGGCTTTAAGGGGGGGGTATCGTTGCCCATGTGCGATGCCATGGAGGTTGCCAGTGCAATGGGATCAGCACCGAGGGTGAGGCCGCCGATTGCGCAAACCGTGGCATTGTGTCGTTCACACCCGGATTGGATTGATTGCCTCACTGCAGCCCCGACAAGGCATGCCCCGGCGGGATCAAGCGTGGTGAGCCTGCAATCGATGTAGTAATTGCTTTGTTTTCCGGAAGCGAGAGTGAAGTCTCCGGTAAAGAAGGATTTCTCGCGGAGGAGTTCAAACAGGCGTGAGTGGGCGTCGGGATCAGGAAACTGGGTCATGCAGGGGGTATTGGGAGAGGGTAACAATAATTGAGGTTATTTTGCATCAGAAGTTCGCAGAATGCCACCGTTCTGTGGAGGAAAAGTGTGCTTGCAGGAAGGGCGGTTGATAAAGAGCTTTGGCCTGCAGGAGAATTAAGGATCCCTGATGGGCATGCGCCTCTCCAGGAGATTGAGCTTTTTAAGGAATCTGGACTCAAGCTCAGCATCATTTCCTGAACGTGCGAGCAGGACGGCGCCCTGGATTGCATCTATAGCTTCCTCGAAATTGCCGGTTTCGGCATTGGCGGCAGCCAGGGTGCCCAGGAAATGAGGAATTTTCCGCTTGGTGGCATTACAAATGCGCGTGGCAAGCGTGAGTGCCTCCTTGCCATTGCGCAATGCGGGGTCCCTATGTGTTGAGAGCAGCCATGCGAGGTTGTTTGCCGGTAATACCCAGCTGGGCTTCAGTATAATGGAAGCCCTGTAGTGCTGGATTGCTTCAGCGCTCTGCCCGGCATCATTGAGAAGGTTTGCGAGTTCAAAGTTTGCTGCCGCGGAACTGCGCATTTCCAGTGTTTTCTTGTACATCATTATTGCCTCGGGTTGTTTACCGAGGTCGCGGAGGAGCCGGGATGCGTTCAGGTGGCGATCAGGGGTAGGATTATTTTCAATCAAAATCGCGGTTTCAGCGAGTGCCTCGGCTTTCCGGTTGAGCTTGATTAGATTTCCAATCAACTCGTGGCGGGCGTCATGGTTTCCCGGCGAGAGAGCCAGGGACTGACGATAATGGGCTATGGCTTTTTCGGGGTTATTGTCATCAGAGGCGATTGCGCCGAGGAAGATGTGACATTGGCTAAGCTCCGGAATGCGCGATTGCTCGGCTTTCGGATCAGGATCGGGGAGTTGCAGTAATGGCACGATTCTCTCGAGATAATCCGCGGCGACCCCCCTCATGCCGTATTCAACGAGTTTTTTCGCGACACCTCTTGGCGCCCCTCCCGTCGGCGGAGTGAGCCATTTTCCCCTGAAAGGGGTTGCCCCGGCGAGGATATCCTCTGGGCTCGCCCCCAGCAGTTCCAAATCGGCTGTAATTCGACTGACGGAGACCGGTCCCTTATAGATGACAGCGAGGTTTCCTTCCGCGTCGATCAGCAAACTGCTGGGCAGGGGCAGGTCGGACTGTTTTCCGATGAAGCTTTTCTGCAGGACGTTGAGTGTCTCAAGGGCAAGCCCTTGTATGCGTCCCACCGGGAACGGATACTTGATTGCATCTGCTGCGGCCAGAATACGGGCATGATCCTTGCTGCCGTCATCATCAGGCTCATCAGCGCACAGTGAGAGCACCGGGATTGCCGCGGCAGCGAATTTTTCTTCATCGTGACCCCATTCGATCATTTCCGCCTTGCAGTTTGGGCACCATGTTGTCCAGAGGTTAATTAATAACGGTCGTCCCCGGTGGGCATCAAGGTTAGCCGGTATACCCTGCGAGTTAACATAAGTGATCTCCGGCATTGGTGCCGGGTTGAGTAATACCACCCGCGCTGTTTGCGTAACTTCGTTTTGGGGAGCCCTGGTATCAGTGAGAGAAGTTTGCGACGTGGGTGGAATGAACAGGGAAGGCTCAGAGCTTCCCTGCTTGATCAGGTAGAAATTGTTGGCACGGAGATCTTTAAAGCTCTCGGGTTCCTCTCCCGGCCAGTTCACCCGTAAATCTTCAATACTCTCATTTTTCCCTATTCCGAAGTGCAGCCACTTACTGGACTGGGACAGGAAACCACTACCACCGTAGAGGGTCTTGATTATTGGCGGCTGCTCCTTGCCGAGACGGATTTCCACCCTGGCGCCAATTGCATCACGGTTTGATCTGGTGCCCTTGAGGCGTATCGCAAGGAAGTTGTTCTCTGATTTCAGGCGGTTATGAAGAAAATGGATTCTCGGCCCGGTGCGGTTGCTGGTCCAGAAATCGAGTTTTCCGTCCCAGTCCCAGTCGCAGTGTGCCAGGCCACGGCCATCGTCGATAAGGTCAAGGCCGGTGACCGAGGAAATATTGGCATATTTCTGGGTTCCCAGGTTAAGAAAGGCGCAGTTACGTTCTTTACCGGAGAAAGAGTGTCCTGCACGGATCAACTTATTGAGGGCCGCCCACCCGGCGTCGTATTGCAGAATTTCCTCAGTGGATGAATCCTTTGTCGGTGAAAGCGACACCACGTGCCGCCAGAAGAAACTTCACAAGTCTTCGGTGTCTCGTGCGGTAAAGAAACCGTTGGCAACATACAGGTCCTGCCATCCATCATTGTTGATATCCGCAAAACCCGAACCCCATGCCCAGCGTCCCATGGTGACGCCCGCATCGAGACTGACATCCTTGAACGTGCCATCCCCGGTGTTTTCAAAGAGTGTGTTGCCACGGGCGTGGCGTTGCAGGGATTGACGTGAAATGTCGTCAGTGTCCGGCTTAAACTGTCGCTGGAAGGTGATACGGTTGCCGGCGGCGGAAAACATATTACTGACGTAAAGATCGATTAATCCATCGCGGTTGTAGTCGCCCCAGCTCACTGACATGCCGGCGGAGATATCCTCTACTCCTGCCTGGGCGGCGACATCGGTGAATTTCCGAATATCACCGGCAATGAGATCGTTGCGGTAGAGGTTGTTGCGACCAAAGTCATTGGCAACGTATAGGTCCTGATCTCCATCATTGTCGTAATCTTCCCAGCTGGCGGCGAAACTGAAACGCTTGTTGTTTGTATTCATCCCGACGGCTTCAGTAATATCCGCAAAAAGCCACCGGCTCTTGTTTTCAAGCATGAAATTACGGGCTCCGTTGTTGGCATCGTGATAAGGCACAGGATTTGCGAAGATGTCACCCGGGTCAGTTTCCCCGCGCGGGGAGTATCCGCAGACAAAAATATCCAGGTCGCCGTCATTGTCGAAATCCGCAGTGGCAATTGATTGCGGCCAGGAATGAATTTTCACAGTGGATATCAGTTTAAATTTTCCCAGGCCATCATTCTCGAACAATCCCAGTGAATATTCCATGCCGATTGCCATGTCCTGGTCACCGTCGTTGTCGAAATCGGCAAACAGGGCACTACGACTTCCATCGAGCCAGTTTAGTCCGGCTGCATTCGTGGCATCGCGCAGCGTTCCGTCCTGGTTGCGTATATACAGGAGGTTGGGCAAACCTGCGGGTTGACAGATAAAAAGATCGTCAAGGCTGTCACCGTTGACGTCGCCGATGGACATGCCGTGATTTCCCTGATGGATATCAAAGGCAACGTCCAGATTCCCATACCAGTGGTCGGCGCCATGAAGCATTTGCTCACGAAAGCTTTTTTCGTTGCCCATGAGCGAATGAGTTGCGTTAACGAAGGCCGGCAAACCGCTTTGGTAAATAACTTCTTCAAAATCACTGACTGTAATTGAGTCGAGCAGAGGGTTTGGATTTTTTCCTTCACGAACCCACGAGCATTCCCAGGTGCAGGTTTGCTGAAGTTTTTGCTCAGCCTTTGAGCAAATAGTTTCAAAGAGTGACCGTGTGGTTGCCTTTGTGGCAGAAACCTCGACCCGGATAATTTTGAATTTAATCTTGATTTGCCCATCAGCTACCATGCCGATGTCCTTTGCAAATTGAGTGAGACTCTGCTGGAATCCGGCCTGTCCCTGATGGATGGATGTTGCTTGGTATTCTGGAGAATTACGAGAGACGGAAATGGCACCGTCCTTAAAAACTTCCACTGTGTCCGGTCGTAGATCAGGGCCGTGATAGCTGGAACTGACACAGGAGGCAAGGTTGCCTTCAACGGCATCGAATGAACCGCCCGACGCAATTGCATCAGCAATTTTATGGAGTTGTTCCCCGGCGGTTTTGGTGAAGGCTTCCGAGGTCCACTCTTCATCTGCATGCGGGTTGGTCTTGGAAAAGAGCGCAGCAAGGGGTGCGTCTGCGCTTCGGTCAGGAAGTCCCGGAAGTATTGACAGTGCCGTGGCGGGGACTGTTGATATTTCATTAATTCCAGAGTCTTCTTTTCCCCCATTGTTTTTTTCACTGCATCCTGTGTTCACCCACAGGAGGACAATGGTGGTGGTTGCGGCAATCTTTAGTGGACCGATCTTCATGGTGTGGAAGGAAAGGGCGGGGTGTCGTTAATAACAACGGGTTGAAATGTCAGGCGCGGTGCGTGTGATGTGTCCGCATACAACTATGCCGGCAGTCAGTCTTTATGCAGCCAACCTGCGACATCCTTGGCGAAATAGGTGAGAATGGCGTTGGCTCCGGCACGGTGAATTCCTGTCAGGCTCTCCTTAATGACCTCCTCGCGATTGATCCAGCCTGCTGAAGCGGCACTTTCGATCATGAGATATTCGCCGCTTACCTGATAGGCAGCAACCGGGACGTCCACATTTGAGGCAACCAGGGCGAGCACGTCGAGATAAGGGCCTGCGGGCTTAACCATGATCATATCGGCACCTTCATCGATGTCCAGTGAAGCTTCACGAAGTGCTTCGCGCGCATTGGCGGGATCCATTTGGTAGGTTTTCTTATCGCCGATTTTTGGTGTCGAACCCAGCGCGTTGCGGAAAGGGCCATAGTAAGCGGAAGCGTATTTTGCAGTGTATGAAAGGATCGAGGTTTCATCATGCCCGGTATTATCCAGTGCTGTTCTGATTGCCCCGACGCGACCATCCATCATGTCGCTGGGGGCAACAATATCGGCGCCGGCCCGGGCGTGGCAAAGCGCCTGTTTGCAGAGCACCTCGATTGTTTCATCGTTGAGTATTTTCCCGTTTTCGCTGACCAGTCCATCATGCCCGTCACTGCTGTAGGGATCGAGTGCAACGTCGGTGATAACTGCCACATCCGGAGTTTCATTCTTTATTGCCCTGATAGTTTGCGGAATCAGTCCATCATCATTATGGCATTCGTCGGCATTAGTGCTCTTTAGATTCTTGTCAATCGCCGGGAACAGGACGATTGCACCAATGCCGAGCGAGTGGGCTTCTGCCACTTCACGAAGCAGGCCGTCCGGGCTCCAGCGTTTACAGCCCGGCATTGAAGTGATTTCCTCATCACGGGGTGCTTCGTGGACAAAGAGCGGGTAAATGAGGGACTCGTGAGAGAGGCGGGTTTCTCTGCAGAGCGTGCGTATTGCGCAGGATTTGCGGTTACGTCGCGGACGAATGGCTTGGTGCGAGTCAGGCGTTGTCATGCGGACTTGTAATGAACACTTGGGTTCCGGTGCTTACCAATGATTTAGGGGGGCTTAGTGAACTATACAACAGGTGTTTTGGCTCTAAATGCCCCGGAGATTCCTTAAATCTTGTTGTCCTGCCGATACAATGCAGATGCCGGGTATCTGCTGCAATGCCACTATTGTAAATAAAGCGTCGTATTCACGGCGGTAGGTGTTGTATTCAATGCTGGCTTTGGGGTAAAGTAACCCCGCAGGGATCGTAGGTCATGGAAACTTCGAAGCAAAACTATCTGGTGGCTCAACTTGATGAGATTGAACCTGTGCGATGCCCATGCGGTGATGCCCGGCGCGCCTTTGGTGATGATCCTGACGGCATTGCCACGATACACCTTGTCGATATTCTCAAGGATGCGCAGTCTCATTATCATAACAAGATGTATGAGATTTATCTTGTATTGGAAGGTGATGGATATCTTGAACTTGACGGCGAGCGGGTTCCCGTGCGTCCATTGACTGCGGTTATGATTAAGCCGGGATGCCGCCACCGGGCAGTGGGCAATCTGCGTATTATTAACGTTCCCGTGCCAGCTTTTAACCCATTAGACGAATGTTTCGATTAACAGTTACCTTGCAGTTAATGTTGAGTGCCGTGGTTTTTGCTGCGCCTTCGGCATATGATTTTTCTTTTGATACTATCGACGGCAAAGCTTCCTCACTTGCCGATTACAGGGGCGAGGTCATCCTGATAGTGAACGTGGCCAGCAAGTGCGGTTATACCGGCCAGTATGCGGGACTGCAGAAATTGCACGAGAGGTATGCCGGGAAGGGCTTGCGAATAGTAGGGTTTCCCTGCAATGATTTCGGCGGACAGGAACCCGGGACCGAGGCCGAGATCAAGGCTTTCTGCAAGGAGCGCTATGACGTGGCATTTGCAATGGCTTCCAAGATCCCGGTAAAGGGTGAGGCTACTCATTCCTTATATCGTTGGTTAACAGGTGAAAAAACAAACCCGCGTTTTGCTGGCGCGATAAAGTGGAACTTTGAAAAGTTCCTGATTGGTCGTGATGGTAAAGTGATCAACCGTTATCGCACGCGTGTTAGTCCCACTTCCGATGATGTGACTGCGGGGATCGAATGGGCTCTTCTGGACGATGCCGGCAGGCTTACCGAATATGACAAGGGAGGGCCACCCGCATTACTTGAATATTATGGACGGGAGATTGCCCGCACAATGCACTGGCAGGGAGCGCCCTGGCTGATGCGCAAAGTTCGGGAAGAGGAGGAGCGGACATCCGAGATGATCAAGGAACTCAGGTTGAAGGAGGGAATGGCAGTTACTGATATTGGTTCGGGTAACGGGTATCATACACTGATGATGTCGAAGTTGATCGGCGAGACGGGCAAGGCATACGCAGTAGACATCCAGCCGGAGATGCTGCGAATGCTGGAAACAAGGGCTAAGAAATCGGGGCTGAAGAATATTGTGTCGGTGGAAAACCGTTATTGGGACGCTGACCTGCCCGAAAAGAGCATTGATCTCGCCCTGATGGCGGATGTATACCATGAGTTCTCTCACCCTGAGGAGATGCTGGCCAGTATCCGCAGGGCCTTGAAGCCCGGCGGGCAGGTCGTTCTTCTCGAGTTCCGCACGGAGGACCCGAAGGTTCCGATCAAGCCCGAGCATAAAATGTCCAAGGCTCAGGTGATAAGGGAGATGACGGTCAATGGCTTCAGGCTTTCCCGTTCGTATGATAAACTGCCATGGCAGCACTTGCTTTTTTTTACAGCGAAGCCCGCAGAGGGCTTGCCCAACTCCGGGAAACTGTAATAATAACTGACTAGAAATTAAACCTGAGATAATTTATGAAACACACGATTAAAACAGCTTTTGTCATTGCCGCCGGATTTCTTCTTAATACTTCAGCCGGAGCCGGGGAATGGGTTGATATGTTTGACGGCAAGAGCCTGAAAGGCTGGAAGGTGAATACCGAAAATCCAAAGACCTTTTCCGTCGAGGGTGGTGCCATTAAGGTTTTTGGTCACCGGGGGCATGTTTTTTACGGTGAGGACGGCAACGCAAAGTTCAAGGACTTTGAGTTTGAGTGTGAGGTGAAGACTACCAAGGGCTCGAATGCCGGTATCTTTTTCCATAGTGCCTACCAGGCAAACGGCTGGCCGGAGGTTGGATATGAGGCACAGGTGAATGCCACTCATAAAGATTGGCGTAAAACTGCAAGTATCTACAGTTTTAAGGACGTGAAAGAAGCTCCGCATCAGGATGATGAGTGGTTTAGCTACAATATAAAGGTGCAGGGAAAGAAGGTGACCATTGCCATCAATGGCAAGGTGGTTAACCAATACACTGAAGCGGACGATCATAAGGAGAAGACCAAGCGTCTGGGAGAGGGAACCATCGCCCTGCAGGGTCACGACCCGAAGAGCCTGGTATGGTTCCGCAAGTTGCGCATACGCAGGCTGAATTAACAGCTGAGGTTCTTAGGGCAGCAATTTTCATTCATTGCCATCGCAGTTATGATGCGTTGTGCCCGGGCAGGGTGTCTGTATAACGGGGCAAATGGCTTCAAGTGAAGTCCCCGGCCATGGGATTAAGCGCTTTATTTCAGGAAGCTGAATGCCTTGAAAAGGTTTATGTTTCACGGTAATTGTTACCATGCGGGCTTTTGTCTCGACAATTCTGAAGCTGTATAGACACAGGCTGTGGCGCTGTTTTTTGTGGTGTGTTTTACTTGTGGGTTCCGATTGTGTCCTGTTTGCGCAGGAGAATGTCGTCTTTGCGGGTGCGGGTGCGGGTGCGGGTGCGGGAAATGTCACCAACCTGCCGGGTGATGATGTGCGGGCAGGGAATCCGAGGATATCTGAAGTTGTTCTTTCGCCGGCGATTAAGCATCTTGAGGAGACATTCCAGAGTCAAGGCTACGCTGGGGCAGTTGAAGAAGTCCGCTCTTTAATATCCGGGTTAGCGGAGGGAAGTCCGGACCTTGATACGGCAATGTTTATTGAGGGGGTATCTTTGTATCGTACGGGTCGTCATGAGGAGGCGCAACTTCCATTGAATCGGCATCGTGTTGATTTCCCCCTGAGCCGTCATGCCCGGAGCGCACATTATTTTGCCGGCAGTAACCTGCTCAAACAATCATGTTGGCGTGCTGCCGGGAATGTTCTGGATGATTTTATTTACACTCATCCAAAGTCTGTATTAATGGATTATGCCCTTTATGATCGGGCTACCGTTCATTTGGCCCTGAATGAACACCAGGCTTGTTTTTCCCAAGCCGAGCGGATCGAGGTAAACTTTGGCAATTCTGCAATCATTGACCGGGCAGTGCTATTAAAGGGGGAAGTGTTGAAGAGAACCGGGGAGATGGCACGATCAGAGGGCGCATTCATTATTGCAAAAAATGCCGCTCAGAGAGCGGGGCATGTAAAGGTCGCCGCGTATGCCTTGCGCAAGTTGATTGAAGTTTCCGGCCAGCAGGAACGCTGGGCTGACTCGGCTGCTTATTATGACACGTTTTTCCTGAATTACCCGACGTCTTCACAAGCTCTTGCAGCCGCTGCGGCAGGGTTGCAGCCGCTCAGTAAACTGAACAGGACCATGGCTGGTCTTAACAGGCTGGAGGATATGATCATTGCCATTACCACGGCAACGATTCCAAGGAGCCTGAATGCCGCGTTTCGGGTTTATGGGCGGTATTTCAGTGAACTGCACGGACCTGAGGAGTTGTTGAAGCGATATCGGGATTTGTCGATTCTGACCCGGGGAAATGAGCAATTGCGCGAGGCGCTGATCATTGCGCGCCTTGAGGTTCTTGAAACTTATTTTACCGGTCGTGATGCTGAGATCGATGTATTTTACGACGAGATTCGTTGCCGTTTTGAACGGGGAAATCTCTCGACCTTGATGGTAATGAAAGTGGCTCGGCATGTTGCTGAATACGATCCCGGGGAGGGTGTATTATGGCTCAGTGAACTCATTGAGAGGCCTGGTGTTGAGGGTAAGGATGAGGCGATAGTGGCACTGGCTCAGATTCGGGCCATCTCGGGCGATCCTGGGCAAATGAACTTGGCCAAGAGCGGGTTCCAGAGTTTCCTCAGGGAATATGGCAGTCCGAAGCTCGAAGAGACGGCACTGTTGGGATTGGCAAGGTTATCCGGAAAGCTGGAGGATTGGGAGTGTGCACGCAATTCTTGGGAAAATTACCTGTCGCATCCGGAGTGGATGATGGCACGTGAAGAGGCACTTCAAGCCATGGCCAGGATGCCGGAGTTGTCCAAGGAGCCGGAAATAATGTCCGCGGGGCATCAGCCTGACGCGGTGCAGCAGCAGGTGATTGCCCCGATCCTGCCTAATAACGGGGTGTCGGAAATCGGTGGCATGCTGGCATCGCGGATCGAGAGGGCCGAGAAACTAATTCATTCCGGTATAAAGAAAGAAGCGCTGGAAATTCTTGGCCAGGTTGTTATGGATGGCGGAAGAATCAGAAAACCGGATGAGCACATAACTTCAATAATACGTCGAGCTGGGATTCTAAGGGAAAACTTGAAATTTGAACTGCAGGCTTATTGAAGGAGCATCCGCTTGGCGGCTTGAATAACCTGTAATTTAGTGCGCTCAGAGGATTTAGCTTTGTCCAGATGCGGAGCGCCGTTGGCAGGGTGATATTTCGCAAAGCATTGTAATGGCGTGTCGTTATTGAGCTCAGGCCTTACTTTTTCCGGGGAAAGAGAATGATTAACATGCGGATTTTTTTCTCCACTACTGGCGGGATCTGCGCTAAAGTCACAAAAATTTTTCGAGAACTTCTAGAACCTTGAAATTTTCCCAGAGCAACGGCCCGGAAGAAGGCACATTTGACTGCTGCTTGTGCAGTCAGGCAATAGCGATTGACGTCAGGGCTGTCGGGACGGAGGTGAGTTGCCCACACTGCGATGGAGAGATCGTTGTTCCAGGTTTCGTGAAAGCTCATCATACAGAGGGCGAAGCTCCGGATAAATCCATCCCGGATCAGTCGGCCGCGGATGATTTCCCAGTCAAAGAGACGGCGATACATATTGCCCTGCCGCCATCCCGAAAACCGGGTGAATCACCCAAGATTTCTGCTATTGCGGATGATTCCAAAGCGTTGCCATCTTATAGCTTCACCGGTGCTACCCCGAGTCTCGTTGACAGCGCTTCTATTGTTTCAGCAATTTCCCGGGGAGAGGTCGAGATTCTCAAATCCAGGGAGATGGGCAACCGTCACATTGTATTTGGTTGTCCGTTTTGTGCGAAACCTATTGAGATCAAGCGTCGACAGCAGGGCAAGCGGCTGCAGTGTGGGGAATGCAGTGGCATGATGATTGCGCCTGATCACGCGGCGGGGGTGGAAGTGAAACCGGTTTCCGGGCAGGGGGGCATTGCCGGGGGGAAGGAGATTAAGCTG
This sequence comes from Verrucomicrobiales bacterium, assembly GCA_029940475.1. Lineage (GTDB taxonomy): Bacteria > Verrucomicrobiota > Verrucomicrobiia > Verrucomicrobiales > DEV007 > CACIUL01. The sequence continues at coordinate 23,200 of JAPYUT010000036.1, forward strand.
CCCGGTGTCAAGACGCGGTCGTTGCAGAAAGCGGGATTTCTCAAGGCTGCTGCTGAGTCGTCAGTGACACAACGTGAAAAGCAGCATGACAATAGCCCGGAGGAAATCATACCTAAAACAGTCGTAGCGGATGGGAAGGCAGTGCGGCATCGCCTCAATAATGACCGGGAGGTAAAGCTTATCCCGTGGGATCTGACAGAATCTGGGGAGAATATGAGGGATGCGTGGAAGACACACCCGGGGACGGAAAGAAGAACCGTTAGATGGTTAAAAAGGCTGAGGTTTTTTTCTCTGATCATTATGATCGCGAGCATGGCAGTAGTGGTTGGCGTGCTCATTAAGCGGGCAGACACGATGAAAAGAGAAGCCGGGTTGAAAGGCAAGGTTCAGGGTAAGGGCTTTGTGGTCAGCCCGGCTGTCCAGAAGGCGATAGACTTAAGCAGTGGGTTTTCCATCCTTGCCACAGTGAACAAGCGCCTTGGGTATGTGCGTCATCCCGATGTCAGTGTAAGACGGATGAAACACTTTTATGCCGGCTTGGTTAACAATTCGGTTTTTCCACCACTGGATGTAAGGAGTTACCAGCAAACCGTGATTAATGGCATTCAGTTTGCCCGGATGACAAGTGTCATTGAAGCGGGGAAAAGGCAGCGCGAATTCTTCTTCGAACTGAACGATGACGGCAGCATCCTTCTCGACTGGGAGAGCGCGGTGGGTTACTGCGATGTTGATGTCATGGAATACAGCAGGGATCTGTCGCCTGGGGCGGTGCAGATGAGGGTGATGGTTAAGCCATCAAATTACTATAAATTTGAATTTACAGATACTGATGCCTACGCCTGTTATGAGATAACTGATCTCCACAGTCGCATAAGGATTTATGGCTATGCCATGCGTGAGAGTGTAACAGGTGAGGCTTTACTCGGGTTGCATCTCGGTGAGCAGGGCGAGGAAGCCGGTTTTGTATATTGTACCCTTATGTTGCGCGCCAACAGGGGCGCGGACAGGAACAATGCACGACAGGTCTGGATTGAGGAAATGGTGGCTCCTACCTGGTTGCTGCCTTAGCATGTAAAGAGTAAAGGGTCACCGTCATTTTATGATCGTGGCTGTTTGAAAATCCTCCACCGCACGCCCATCAGGGAAAAGAGCATTCGCAGTGCCGACTTGAAATTCAGCGTGCTCCCCGAGCTCTCACTCCAGGAAATTGGATTTTCCCTGATGCTAAAGCCGGCCCGGACAAGTTGCGTGCAGAGTTCCACATCGAAAACGAAGCGCTTTTCAACAAGGTGATGACGTATCTTCAAATAAGCTTCCGCGGGAATGCATTTCAGCCCGCATTGAGTATCCCTTACCGGAAGATTAAAGGTGAACTTTACAAGCAGCCTGAAGACATTTCCCAATATCTTGCGCAGGAAGGTGCGGCGTATTTTCGTTTCGTCACTGCGCACACGGACAGCCCAGGTGCAGGTTTTTGCTTCTACCGGGATTGACACAGCTTCAGAAATCACTCTTATGGTCTCTTGTGGTGAGACTGCTCCGTCAGCATCAACGAAGGCCAACCATTGGAAGTCTTGTTCCCTGGCGGAGTCCCAGCCGGCATAAATGGCTCCTCCTTTACCGGCATTTTGATCCAGGTATACCGCGCTTTCCAGAAAGGGATATTGCGATTGCAGTCGTGAAACGAGTTCATGCATTTTGTTGGCCTCCTGTTTACCCGAACCGTCATCCACCGGGCGGATTGTGATGGCAAGCCCGGAGCCGGACGCTTCTTTACAGAGATTAGCCAGGAATTCAGGCAGTCGTTCGCTTTCCCGGTAAGCGGGAATAACCAGCAGGATCGGTGAGGAGAGTTTCGTTGTAATTACGGATATGTGGTTTTACTGGCAGACCCGCAATCCTGTAATTATCAACATGCAGGATTATAATGCTGAAGATCGAGCCAGTAATGCTTAACGGCAACGATGATGGGATCTCCCGCTTACGGTTACTTGGTGCTGAACCGGTAAACGCACATGTGTTTGTAGGTCTGGCCGGGTTCAAGCAAGCTTGAAGGGTAGGAAGGATTATTCGGGCTGTCCGGAAATTTTTGTGTTTCCAGGCAGAAAGCATTGCGATGCTGGTAGATTTTCCCGTCTTTACCTACATTGGAGCCATCGAGGAAATTGCCGGTATAGAACTGGATCCCCGGTTGATCGGTAAGAACCTCCATGACGCGCCCGCTTTTCGCTTCGGTGACCCGGGCGGCGAGTTCGAGCCCTTTACCGGTTGAGTTGATAACCCAGTTGTGATCGTAACCTTTACCCACCGATAGTTGCTGGTCCTTTTGGCCGATTCTCTCACCGATAGTGTGGGGGGAAAGGAAATCAAAGGGCGTTCCTTTCACGGAATCGAGTTTACCAAGGGGAATATTTCCGGCGTCTGTAGGGACAAATTTGTCCGCGAAAAGCTCAACTTCATGATTTAGGATGTCACCGCTGCCGGCACCCGCGAGGTTAAAATATGAGTGGTGAGTCAAATTGAGATGAGTTGCCTTGTCGGTCGTTGCCTCATACTGGATCTCAAGCTCGTTTTGGACGGACAACCAATAGGTAACTTTACAGTCGAGGTTCCCGGGATAACCTTCTTCGCCATCGGGACTCAGGTAGCTAAGTTCAATTCCGGCCCGGCCGATGCCCCGCACTTCTTTTGCATTCCAGACTCTTTTATCCAGCCCCACCTTGCCTCCGTGGAGGTGGTTCTCGCCATTATTGGTTGCCAGTTGATATTCGGTGCCCTCGATCGAGAAGCGTCCCTTTGCAATCCGGTTGGCATAGCGGCCGGCAATACAACCGAAATACGGGCTGGCCTTGATATAACTGGAGAGCTTGTCATATCCCAATACAACATCGCCCAATTGACCATTTCGGTCAGGGACATGAAGTTGGGTGACGATTCCACCGTAATTGGTGATTTTTGCTTCCATTCCGCCGGGATTGGTAAGCGTGTAGATTGCGACAGGTTTACCGCCGCTGGTTTTTCCGAATGGAGCCTTGGAGACTTTCACTGTACCGCAGTTTGACAGCAACAGGGTCGCCAGGAAAGCGAAGAAAAGATGTTGAATATTTGCCATGATGATATTTCTAGCGGAAATTTATAAAGACTGCAAGGTTATGAAAAAGGGGGTCCCAGGACCGAAATCCCGAGACCCCCAACCACACAAGGAGATTATTATCAATTTTTCAGCGTAAAACTTGAGTCAGAGGTCGGCTGAAAAGTTGATAGTTTCCCCTGTAAAGTTCCTGGCGAGTGGTTTGCATCCTGGAATGCAGCTGTTCCAGGGAGAGTTCCTTGTCTTCAAGGTCCTTGAGCGCGGACGGGTTTTCCTGCTTAAAAGTATTGAGCTGCGCCCAGAGCATATTCAGGGTATTGATCAGCTGGTCGAGCCGCTCACCATGTTCCCTGACGGCCCGTTTTTCGCGGATGATCTGGTCAATGAGCGTAAATTCCTGTTGCAGCCAGGCGAGAGCATTTTCAAGGGCGTCAATGCCTCCGGCGAGGGAACCATCAGGCCGGACGCGCGGAAGCTTTGCGCGGGGAGCGTTGCCACGGAGCGGAATCTCCGAGATCGGGGTCTTGGAGATGCCACCACTTCTCGCATCGAGAATGGTTGGCGTGATGAAGATCAGCATATTCTTGCGGGTATGGGACTTGGTGTCGCTTTTGAATCCGTGCCTGAGGATCGGTATTTTGCTTAGCAGGGGCAGGCCGGATCCCTGGCGGGAATCAGAGGCTTCATCGAGACCTCCGATTGCCAGGGTGTATCCGCTTTCAACTTCAAGGGGAGCGGTGAAGACCCGTGAGCTTGCAACCGGGTATGAATTGCCGCCGATGATTTCAGACCCGATGATGCTCGATACGGTGATGAGCACCTGTAGCGATATGCGACCATCTTCAAGGCGCTTTGGCAGCACGTTAATACTTGTGCCGATAGGCAGATAGGAAATCGATGATGAGGTTGTCCCGCCGACCCCCGGGGTGGTGCTCGACTGTGCTGAAAGAACGGGCTGGTTGATAACGCTCTGGATGGCCACCTCGCGGTTGTTGCGGACAAGGACCCGCGGGTAGCTGACCGTGGTTGTCTGGCGATCCTTGATCAGTGCCAGGACTTTTGCCTGCACGTCCGGCGCGCTGAGTATTGCGGTCATTGGCAGTTGCGTGTCTCCGAGGCGGGAGAGATCCAGGTTCGTGGTCATGCCGGAGAGGCTTAGCCCGTAACCGCCATCCATAGTACCGGACCAATCGACACCCATTTGCTTGCGCGGGTCCTTGGTGGTTTCAAAGAATTTAACCTCAATGGCTATCAGCGGCTGGGGCTGGTCGATTGTTTCAAGATATTTTTCCACCAACTGGTGTTGCTGGCGGGTGGCAACGATAAAAAGGGAATTGGTGTCGGAGTTCCATAGAACTTGTCCGGCTCCAGAGGCTGCCCCTGATGAGCTATTTGCCGTGATGACTTGTGCGGCGGAAGGCGCATTAGCACCTGTTCCTGTTTGCAGGGGGCCGAAGTTGCCCACTGTATTGATACCCGGAGCAATTACAGCATTCATGCCGGAAGTGCGGATACCGACTATGCCCTTGACCGCCGCCACCAGTTCATCGGCACTGGTAGAGAACATGCCGGTGGTGCCGCCGAGACCCAGGCTGCCTATTCCGCCACCTGTCGAGCCGCCTATTCCGCCACCTGTCGAGCCGCCTATTACGCCACCTGTCGAGCTGCCTATTCCGCCACCTGCCGAGCCGAAGGAACTGCTGGAGGAACTTGATTTACCGCTGCCACTCAATTCGGCAGTGTTAAAGCGGATACGATAAGCGCGTGCGATGAGGGCTGTGTCATTGAGTGGGCGCATATGCCACACTTTGTCTTCAAAGATCAGGGCGATTCCATTCATCCTTGTGATGATCTCCAGTGCCGAGAACGGACTTTTATTGAGCGAGAAAGTGATCAACCTGGTATTATTGTCGCTATTTTCAGGCAAGGCTACGAAGTCAATTTCCGCATCATCGGCAAGGAAGCGCAGGACATCGCGCACAGAGGCGCGGTTGAAGTCATAATTTTTTTCAGGCACTTGCCGGAGAGGTGACGCTGCAGCCTCGTAGGCGGCAGAGGTTTCCATCCTTGGGCTAATAATTGCCTCGGCCATTGCAGCGGGGCACAGTCCGTAAAGAAAACCGAGGCCTGTGATTGTTCCCGCCCTGATGCGCGCAGTAATACTGCGCAGGATTTTGCGTGTGGTTGCAAAGTTCATGGGTCTACTTGTGTGGTGGCAGGCTTCATACCTTGGGTATGGAGTCTAATAAATTTATACATTAAATATAAATATCATAAAAGGCAACTGATTTTAAGGGTAAATCTATAATTACTATAACATAAGGATTTCGAGTATTTTCCCTTATTGATCGTAAGAAAAGACGCAATTTTATTTCTGCCAGGGTGCTCAGGAGCGGATCGTAGCCGGGGTATAATCCAGGGGTTTAAAATTTCCCTGCGAGGCAGTAAACGATCCTAGTTCAGTCCTAAAATGGCATAAGGATCGTTGCTTGCTGATTTGTCCTGCAGCATCCTGCGCAGCAGGACAAGGCTTGCCACAGCATCAAAAAGCGCATCATGCCAGCTCAAACCCGGACATTTGTCTGCGACTGTCCCTTCCAGGTTGAGTTTTTGCAAGAGAGCTCCCAACGAGTAATCGGTGGCTTTTGGCAGGCATTTCCTTGCTATTTGCAGCGTGTCTACCCACGGGGTGAAGCCGTGCATGGGAAATGCCCGGAGAAAGCGCTTTTCGGTCCCTGCACCGTGAGCGACAACCACCCGTCCCCTTAGCGCATCGCGGATTGTTGGCCATAGGGTAATGAGGGGCGGGGCGCCTTCCAGTTCCTCCTCCTTGATCCGGTGGACAGCACGTGCTGCGTTGGAGATTGCCCGGGGCTTGGCTGGCTGAATAAAGCTCCTGAAGAAATTGCCGGGGAAAATATCGGATTTGTGCATGAGAGCAATTCCGATTTGAATTGGATCATCGCTTCCGTCCTCCCCATAACCGGATGATTCAAAGTCGATTGCCGCGAAATCCATATCTTTAATATTCCGTGATGCTGGTGGCTCCAAGTGTCTAGAGGGTCGTTCTGAGCATATTCAGGATGTTGCCGTTTTTCCTCGTGTGGTAGCTGTATTTATCAGCTGTAGCCTCGAAGTCAGGTCAGAAAATAAACCTCTAGTAGCTTTGATTGAACAAAATTCGCCGTTATTTATCCTAAATAGCGTATATTTTAATTAAAGGGGCTTCTGGTTCAGCAGAAAAGCACCTGCCATAGCAACTTGACTTGATGCAACAGAAATCAACAATTTATACCGCTGCAGCTGTTGGAGCGCTGTTGTTGGTGCTGGGATTTGTAACCTTGTTTTATTATGGTTATCGCGGGAGAAATTCCAGTCTTATCCAGCGACCCGGCGAGTTGGATCTACTCGAGGAGGGTGGAGTGTTAACGGCTTCGGGAAAGCTCATGCTGCCGGACGGGGATGAGATTGTCGATGAAGGCTTGCCTTTTTCCGCCTTCGCGGCCCGTGCAATGAGGCGTATGCTGGCGGCTTTGATTGCTGATTCATCGGTAATTGGCAAAGAGGCGGTATTGACCTTTAATTCCGATGAAGCGTATCGCCGGTTCATTGCTTCGCTGGGAGATCGCAATTTGCGTTTGCTTGGCAGTTCAGATCAGCTTCGATCCGTCCGTCTTGGATTTGATCGGTATGAAGACTTTGCCAACGAGCTTGCAACCCTTGATCCGTCCGAGACTTCTTCGGATGTGAATTATATCGTCAGCGTGCCGCTTCCCACCGAGCACAGGGATTCACCGGGCGCCGGGTCCGGGGCAGTGCCGTTTGGTCGTAGCGCCCTTGAGAGCCTGGGAATAAGTGGCGATAATTCTTCCTTTGGGCAGGGTATAGTCGTGGCCGTTCTGGATAGTGGAGTGCAGGATCACGTCGCCTTTGCAGGGAAGGTAATCAGGGAATTTGATTATGTCCTTGATTCCAATGGGAATCCCATCCCGACCAATGCTGACAATGGTCACGGCACTGCCGTGGCTTCAATTATTGCCGGCAGTGATTCCCGGTTGCCGGGAGTTGCCCCGGCGGCTGAATTGCTCAGTTACCGGATCCTCGATAACGATGGCTATACCAACAGCTTCACTCTTGCAGAGGCGATCGTCAGTGCCGCCGATGCCGGGGCTGACATTATTAACGTCAGTCTCGGATCCGACGGCGACAGCAACCTGGTAAGGCAGGCTGTGGAGTACGCGGGTTCAAAAGGAGCATTGATCGTGGCGGCAACGGGTAATGACGGCTTGAGTCATGTCACTTACCCGGCTGCGATAGAGGGAGTCATTGCGGTGAGCGCCATTGATGCCAGGGGAGAGCATCTTGATTTTGCAAATTCAGGGATTGGCCTCGAGTCCGGCGGCATGGCGGCTCCCGGCTACGGCGTTGTTGCTGCCTGGCCAGATGGGCAGGCAAGTAATTTCAGCGGGACTAGCGCAAGCACGCCCTATGTCAGTGGTGCCATTGCGGCAGTGATGTCGGAAAACTTTGGCATGTCGGCGCAGGCAGCATACCAGCTTTTGCAGCAGCATTCCAACGAGGCGGGAGCTCCGGGAGTTGATCCGGTATATGGCAGTGGCAACCTCAACATTGGCCGTGTATTTGAAAGCAATACCCCGGGAATTGTTGATGTGGCGGTTGCCAGTTATTATTATGACCCGGTTCTTGCAGTGACTAATGGCAGTGGCAATATTGCCCAGGTCATCGTGGAAAACCGCGGAACCGCAGCCGTTCACAATGTCTCAGTGGACATTGATTCCGGGGATGGTCCGCGAACCTACAATGTACCGTTTATCCCTTCCGGTGAATCCTACGTGATACCGACCCCGATTAATGCAGCGGCAGGGAGACTGGCGGGTCAGCTTGATGTTTCAGCGACTGCGAGAGTGAATCCAAACCTTAATGATCCGGACCGGGACTTGAGTGACAACAGCCTGTCGACTACCATTGACTTTAAGGACGATTCATCGCCTTAGGCATAGATCTCACCACCGGAATCGGCGAATTCCTTCGCTTTTTCCTGCATTCCCGCGGCAATCGCCTCCTCGGTCTCGAGCCCGTGTTCGGCGGCATACTGGCGCACTTCATCGGATATTTTCATGGAGCAGAAAGTGGGTCCGCACATGCTGCAGAAGTGTGCGGTTTTAGCACCTTCCTTCGGCAGGGTTTCATCGTGATATTCCCGTGCCCTATCGGGATCGAGCCCGATATTAAACTGGTCCTCCCAGCGGAATTCAAAACGAGCTTTGGATATTGCATTATCACGCTCCTGTGCAGCGGGGTGCCCCTTGGCCAGGTCAGCTGCATGGGCGGCAATCTTGTAGGTGATCACGCCTTCGCGGACATCATCACGGTTGGGCAAGCCAAGGTGCTCCTTTGGTGTGACATAGCATAGCATGGCACAGCCATACCAGCCGATCATTGCGGCACCGATGCCACTGGTAATGTGGTCGTATGCCGGGGCTATGTCCGTGGTGAGCGGGCCAAGGGTGTAGAAAGGCGCCTCGTGGCACCACTCCAGCTGTTTCTCCATGTTTTCCTGGATCATGTGCATAGGCACATGTCCCGGCCCTTCATTCATGACCTGCACGCCTTTTTCCCAGGCCCGCTCGGTGAGTCCACCCTGCACCTTGAGCTCGGCGAACTGCGCATAGTCGTTGGCGTCAGCGATGCAACCCGGGCGCAGGCCGTCACCGATGGAGAAGCTGACATCATAGGCGGCCATGATATCGCAGATGTCATCCCAGTGGGAGTAGAGGAAGTTCTCTTTATGGTGTGAGAGGCACCACTTTGCCATGATTGCTCCGCCCCGGCTGACAATGCCTGTCATGCGCGTGGCGGTGCTTGGCACGAAGCGCAGCAGGACCCCGGCATGGATGGTGAAGTAGTCGACACCCTGCTCGGCCTGCTCAATCAGGGTGTCCCGGAAAACCTCCCAGGAGAGGTCCTCAATACGGCCGTTGACTTTTTCAAGGGCCTGATAAATTGGCACGGTACCGATCGGGACCGGAGAGTTGCGCACAATCCATTCGCGGGTGGCATGGATGTTTTTTCCGGTGGATAGGTCCATCACCGTGTCGGCTCCCCATTTTGTTCCCCAGCGCATTTTTTCCACCTCCTCCTCAATGGAGGACGAGACAGCTGAGTTGCCTATGTTGGCGTTGATTTTTACGAGGAAATTACGGCCGATGATCATCGGTTCACTTTCCGGGTGATTGATGTTCGATGGGATGATCGCACGACCGCGGGCGACTTCTTCGCGGACAAATTCCGCAGTGATGAATTTTGGCGTATTGGCTCCCAGTGACTGCCCCGGATGCTGGAAGTTCATCGCGTTACGCGGATCGCTGGAACCGTCACTGAGAGTTTTGTAGGCAGCTTCGCGTCCGAGGTTTTCCCGGATGGCAATGTATTCCATCTCGGGGGTGATGATGCCCTGTCTTGCGTAGTGCATCTGGGTGACGGTTACGCCTTTCTTGGCCCGCAGGGGGTTGCGCTTGAGGCCGGGATATTCGATGAGGCGGTTCTTTTCGGATTTGCCCTGGTTATACTGCTCTGCGTGCTGATCGGAAAGGTAGCCGTTGTCCTCAGGTTGTGTGGAGCGTCCGCCATATTCCTCTACATCACCGCGTGCAAGAATCCATTCCCGGCGCAGGGCAGGCAGTCCCATGGCGACATCCCCCTGGTATTGTGGATCACCCCAGGGTCCGGAGGTGTCGTAGACGGGCACAGGGTTATTTTGCTCAACTCGTCCATCGGGATGTGTGGTTGGGGATAGTGCGATTTCGCGCATCGCTACCTTTATGTCAGGGTGGAGCTTTCCCTGAGCGTAAATGCGTTCACTGTTGGGAAAGGCATATTCATCCCTGATGGATTCCGGTTGTGTGATCATGTGCGGGGCAGTGGCTTGGATTTTAATTTTCTGTGCAAAGAAAAAGGCTACACCTTTTTTGTCTGAAGGGCAGCCTTTAAGGAGGGGGCGCTTTTTATACGGACCCACCTATAAAAAACTCCCTTCGCCGGAATTACCCGTTTCAGGTTCGAAGGGTGTCGCTGCGTTAAGCAGTGACTCTCAGCTGACCGGGCAGCACCCCTGTTTTTATTATTATCAGTGATCGTAGGTTGAGCGTAGTTATGCGTCAAAGCCATTCGTGCTGCATACCGCTATTTTTTTTGCAGGAGGCTCAGTCATCTGCTTTTCCCAGCAGGTGACACAAAGTTTGGGTGAGTTCAGGATGGCGGAGCCGGTAATCCAGCTCCCTGAGCCGGGCTGAATAGACCGGAAGATCTGCCAGCAAGGTCTCGTTCACCATTTCCCCGAACAGTAACCTGATCATAAAGGCGGGAATGGGAAGAATGGCCGGACGGCGCAGGGTTTTGGCCAGTTGCCTGGTAAAGTCCCTGTTGCTGACGGGCTCTTTGGCCACTGCGTTGACTGCTCCCTGCCACCGCTTGTCGCCCAGCGCGCGATCAATCATGTCGACGAGGTCATCAATGGCGATCCAGCCTGTTCGTTGCGTCCCTTTGCCTATTCGCCCACCGAGGCCAAGCCTGAAGGGCAACAGCATTTTTTTGAGCGCACCCCCGGCCGGTGTAAGGACCATGCCGATGCGCAGTTTACAGACGCGAATTCCTGCCTGCTCGGCGGCAAGGGTTCCCAGTTCCCATTCGCGGCAGACCTCGGAGAGGAATCCTGTACCGGCAGGTGCGTTTTCATCGAAGGCGGTACCGGGTTGTTTTGCATAATAGTTAATACCGGAGGCTGAGATGAGCACCTGGGGAGGGGCGGGCATTGCAGCGAGGGCATTGCACAACAGGCGTGTGCCTTGCTGTCGACTGCTGAGTATTCGTTCTTTTTTCCGGGAACTCCATCTCCCTTCTACAATATTTTCCCCGGCGAGGTGGATCACGGCGTCGAGTTTACCGGCTTCTGAGAGGTCCAGTTTTCCGGTCTCAGGATCCCACTCGATGTCACCCTGCCGGCGGGCATGGCGGGTCAGGCGCAGTATCTCATGTCCGCGCATTTTCAGGTACGGAATTAAAGCGTTCCCAATAAGTCCGGATGCTCCGCTAACAAGGATACGCATTGCTGCCGGGGTTGGATGCTCTTGTGCCCGCCGGATGTCTTCCCGGGTTATTGCATGCCGATAGGTAAAGCTTCGCGCAAGGGTTCGGTTAATCCAGTGCTTGGCAAAGATCTTACTCAGCGGCGAGAGTGGCGGCAGGTAATGGATTTCATCAGCGAGGGTAGAGCTTCCCGGGTTTTGGGGATCACTGATAAAGCGATGCCGGTGCCGCCACCTTGCAAAGGGTCCCTTGACCTGGAAGTCAGTAAACTCGAAGCCCTTTTTAACTTCCCGGTATTCAGCGATCCAGCTTCTCCAGAGCGGGCCGATCTTTACTTTCAGGGTAGTGCGGTTGCCGTTTTCGATGGCTGCATCATCGACAATATGGACAGCTTGCCAGGGTGGACAAAGTCGATCAAAGGCACCGGGCAGGGTGTGCCAGTGCTCGAGTTCTTCTCCCGGGCAGGGGATGGTTGTGGTTTTCTCGAAGGTTAGTTCCTGCAATGATGATACGTGGCTCGGAGTATCCCGAATTTCGCCGGGAACCTTCCGGTTTGCAAAGGTTCTACGCTGCGGGTTGAGATAGCAATTTCCCTTTGTGGAAAGAGGAGGAAAGCTTAGTGGCGCCAGTTGCGCGTCTTCAGGATTTTTCCAGGAGCCAGATATTGCGATAGCGGACCGGATTGCTGTGATTCTGAAGCTGGAGTCCTCCCTGGGTGGAGTTTTTTCTCAGCTTGACCTTGTCATGGATGGTAACACCATTGTGCCTGACGCTCATGACCGGGGGATTGCCGCCACTGGCAGCCTGGAATTCCACGTCGTAGGTCTGCCAGCGAAGGGGAGGGTAGCACATATTTACGTCCGGGCGTTTCCACTTGTAGAGTCCACCGCACTCATTGGATTCTCCGGAGAGCCCGAAGGAGTCGAGCATTTGTGTCTCGGTGCCCAGCAGGTACATGCCGCTGTTTGCCCGCCCCTGGCCGCGTGCCTTTGGCATGTAGGGAAGCTTGAACTCGATGTGCAGGGTAAAGTTCTTGAAGTCATTGCGTGTGGAATTGACTCCCTCCATGAGCAGCCCGTCGTTGGTTTTCCTGGCTCCTTTTTTCCAGTGTTCAAGGGATTCTCCGTTAAACAGCTCGATGGCACCCTTTGGCGGCTTCATGCCCAGGGTGGGGCTCTTACGGTTCATACGTTTCAATGTTCCCAGTGATTTACCCCCTGGGCTTTTGATGGTGAAGCTATCCCCCTTCAGGACTCCCGTGGCCTTGCCCTCTTCCTCGGTGAAAGTGACGGAACCGTCTACCACCTTGTTGGCTTCGGATTGGGAGCGCTTCCCCTTGTCCCAGCCGGCACCGGGGAGTCCTCCCTCGAATCCCACTGCCCTGAACTTGCCGTTGCCCAGCGCGATGACCTGAATGCCGACCTTGGATACAGTGCCCTCGCTCTGTGTGTAACTTCCTTCAAATTCACCCTGCAGTGCGAAGTCGGGATCCTCTTGCGCGTCCTTGGCGGTTGCGTAGGCGCCCTTTTTGTCCGGGGCACCAATGGCTAGGATGCCAAGGCTGAAAGTGGTGGTCGTGATTATGGCTAAGGCTTTCATTGGTTTATGTGAGTTCGTTCTATTCTATTTAATGGACTTGAGGTAGGTGATGAGGTCGGCAATGTCCTGCTCGGTGAGTCCCTGCTGGGCTGCTGACATCATCAGTGAACCCGCGATTTTTCCCTGGCCTTTGACTTTGCTTTTCGGGACGGTCTGGGTAATTCCCCCCATGGACTGTATAATGAGAGGATCCCCGGCTGAAAGCAACCTGCCCTGGATCTTGATGCCGTCCTTGGTCTCGATCTGGTAACCGTCGTAACCATGGGAGATATCCGCTGCCGGGTTGATCATCGATTGGGCAATCACCTCGCGCGTCTGTGTCTTGCCGTAATCGGTGAGGGTCGGCCCATACTCAATGCCGGTGCCGTCAATATGGTGGCACATGTAACACCTGGCGGCGGCGATCTTGCCGCGGGCGGCATCGCCTTTCAGTGCCAGGATCTCTGCTATTGGTGCATATTTGCGCTCTACCGGGGGAGGTAATACCACCGGCACGAGTTTCACCTTTCCGGGATCGTAGATGTTGCGCGAGGTGAGTGAGCGGATGATGCCGTGTTCTTTCCAGCGGTGGTTCTTGTTGTTCAACAGCCACCAAAGGGCCTCGGCTTTGGCCCGCCCGTTGCCCTTCTCGGCAAGGGTGAGCATGGTGTCTGACCCGGCCTTTGACTCGATGAACGCGAGGGCCACCACGGCAGCCTTCTTGCCGACATCAGATACGCTTGCGGCCATTGCCCTCCTGGCCAGCATCGGTGCGGATTTTTCAGGGTGCAGTCGCCAGACGATGTTGGCGAATGCGGCGCTCCAATTGGCTGGGTCAGGGTCACCGATTGCCCTGCCGATGGCGTTATAGGATTTGGTTTGCTTCCCGGTGCAGGCGATACCGAGCGCATCCAGATAGGTGCGGTCAACTCCGTCGTAGCCCCTGGCAAGTTGAACAATGTGTTCACTGGCCTGCTCAATGGGGACATCACGCAGTGAGGTGGCAAGCTCACGTCGCACTGCGGCATCCGGATCTTTTGCCAGTGTTGCTGCCAGTGGCAGGATATTCTGGCCTGAACGTCGCAGTGCACGCAGGGCAGCCAGGCGCAGGCGGGCATTGTCGCCTGCCAGGATTTTTTTGGTGGCGGCGATCCCGGCTTCGCCGAGGTGGGGAAGCAGGAACACGGCACGTGCGGCCACATAGGATTTACTTTCATTAAGCAGGGTCTCCACTGCAGGCAGGGCAGCGGCACCCTGTGCCTGAAGGCGTGTAAAGCCGAGGTTACGAACATTTACCGAGCTGCTCTTGAGTGCGGTGATTTGTCCTGCGGTGGTTTCAAGATCGAGCCTGGGGACTGAGGGCTTGAAGCCCTTGGGCGCGACCCGGTAGATTGCCCCGGAGAGAGTGTTGTCGTGGTCGGCGTGTCCCCCGACGCGCGCATCATACCAGTCGGTGACATAAATTGCACCGTCAGCACCGACCACCACGTCTGAAGGGCGGAACAGGGTCTTGTCCTCCTTGTTGGTGCGTCCACCCTTGAAGTCGGTGCCGGCGAATTCCTCCTCGGCATTGGTGGTGAGGAAATTAAATCGCTCGAGCTTAAACCCCGCTCCTTCCGGGACAGGCAGGTAACCAAAGACCGTGTTGCGTGCGGGTTCACAACTCAACAAGAGGCCCTGGCTGTAATTACCACCCAGGGCTCCTCCCTCGTAGTAGCAGATGCCGGTGGGCGAACCGCCGCCATAGACATCCCCGGCGGGCATCGTGCCGGGATCTTCCTGTCGCCATTCCGCGATGGCGGTGGGCTGTCCCGGGCGGCGTTCTGATCCCCAGCTGCGCTTGCCGTCAGCGGAGCAGAAACCGGCGTTGCCGTATTCAAGGAGGAAGGAGGTGCGGCATGCCGGGGGATCATCATTGTCGTTCTGGAAGACATCGCCGAATGAGGTGACGGTTTGCTCGTAGCTGTTGCGGAAGTTATGCCCGATCACCTCGGCGTTTGTCCCGTCCGGGTTCATGCGGTAGGCGGCGGCTCCGATCCATACGTGGCCGTCATCACTTTTCTGGCCGGCAATTTGGCGCATCTGGTAGGCGCTGCCGAGACGGAAGGTCTTGCCTGACTTGTCGGTGAACTGGGAACCGCAGTTACCGTGGTTCCAGTACCACTTACCGTCCGGTCCGGCTGTCACCGAGTGCAGTGAGTGGTCATGCTGCTTGCTGTTAAAGCCTGAGAGGAGTACCTCGCGTTTGTCGATATCCGGGTCAAACTTAAGGTTACGGTTAACGTCGGTATAGATCACCATTTCCGGGGTCATTGAAACGATAACCTTGTTGTCGATCACCGCGACACCGAGGGGCGCGGTCAGAAACTTTTCCTGGACGAAGGTATGGGCTTTATCAGCCTTACCGTCGCCGCTGCTGTCCTCGAGGACAACGATGCGGTCACCCTCGGGTTTGCGACCGCCGTGGCGCCGGTAATTGACCCCTTCAGCAACCCAGATGCGCCCGTCCCTGTCGACGTCCATGTTGGTGGGATTGAAGAGCATTGGCGACTGTGCCCACAGCGTGACTTCCAGTTCCCCGTGGGCCTTGAAGAGATCAAGCGGCACGGTTTTATGCTGAGCGGCGGCTGATGTCGTGAGGGCGGCTGATGTGGCCAGGAATAATAATGGCTTAAAATGGCGGTTCAT
This sequence comes from Verrucomicrobiales bacterium, assembly GCA_029940475.1. GTDB lineage: Bacteria > Verrucomicrobiota > Verrucomicrobiia > Verrucomicrobiales > DEV007 > CACIUL01. The sequence continues at coordinate 38,663 of JAPYUT010000036.1, forward strand.
TGCTGAAGAACGTTGATTTGAAAGGCGATCTCACACAATCCATAAATCCTTTTAAGTGTGGAATAATCCGCTTGCGCCCTTTGCAACAACTACGCATATTCCCGCCCGGCAAGAATCCTGCGTAGCTCAGCGGTAGAGCGGGTGGCTGTTAACCACTAGGTCGTTGGT
>JAPYUT010000037.1 GCA_029940475.1 Verrucomicrobiales bacterium
TCCGGGCAGCAGAGGGGGAGGATTTGACAATGCCCTACACTGAGGAGGAACTCTGCGCCCTTGCAGGGGATTACCGCAGCGATCTTCTTGAGGATACTCTGCCCTTCTGGTTGCCGGATTGCCTTGACCTGGAACATGATGGTTACCTGACTTGTCGTGATCATGACGGGACGCTCCTTGATGATGACAAGTCGGTGTGGCAGCAGGGGCGATTCGCGTGGCTTTTGGCAACGCTCTACAACACGCTTGAGCCCCGGGAGGATTGGCTTGAGGCGTCTTCCTCGGGCATTCGGTTCCTGCGCGACCACTGCTTTGACGGCGATGGCCGGATGTTTTTCCAGACCACGCGTGAGGGCCGTCCGCTGCGTAAGCGACGTTACTTCTTTTCCGAGTGTTTTGCGACAATGGCCCTTGCCGCCCACGCAAGGGCGAGTGGCGATGATGGCACTGCCCGCGAGGCTCGAGATTTGTTCGGCAAGTGCTTGGAATATTACCGCCATCCGCAGCTGCTGGTCCCAAAGTTCACTGATGTTCGCCCGGCCAAGTCAATCGGTGTGCCGATGATCCTGTTGAATGTGGCGCAGCAGTTGCGAGAGACCATCGGGCTGGACGGGGCTGAGGCGTTGATTGACACCTTCATAGCCGAGATTCGTGATGATTTCCTCAAGCCCGACATTGAGTGCGTCATGGAGCAGGTCGCCCTGGACGGATCGATTATCGAGCATTTTGACGGCCGCACGCTCAACCCCGGGCATGCCATCGAGTGCGCCTGGTTCATCCTGCACGAGGCCCATTTCCGGGGTGACGAGGCGCTGGTCAAGCTTGGTTGCCGGATGCTTGACTGGATGTGGAGCAGGGGATGGGATCGCGAACATGGGGGTCTATTCTACTTTGTCCACCTGCATGGCGGGCCGGTGCAGGAATACTGGCATGACATGAAATTCTGGTGGCCGCACAATGAGGCTGAAATAGCAACGCTGCTTGCTTATCGACTAAGCGGTGACCTCAAATATGCCGAGTGGCATCAGCGGATCCGCAAATACAGCCTTGCCACATTCCATGACGCGCAACACGGCGAGTGGTTTGGCTACGTGCATCGTGACGGGCGGCGCTCCTCAACGCTCAAGGGTAATCTCTGGAAGGGGCCCTTTCACCTGCCACGTATGCAGTGGTATTGCTGGCGACTTCTACAAGCCCAAGGGTAGGGTTAATCAGCTCCAGGAGGCTTTCCCGGCGCTATTAAGCCTTAGGGATGGGCTTTGCGACTGCGTGAGGAGTAACATTCCTCCGATCCAGCCGGATGGGATCATGGTGAGGAACCTGACGAGTCTGGTAAAATTTTTATAAATACTTAGAGGCGGGAGGCTTGTTTTTTATCAGGAAAACGATTTGCATTTCGGCGATCACTTCCAATAATAGTTAACTGTTGTTGTTGATTAAGAAGTCTTAAATGAGATCCAAGCCGTGCATTGTTGTCCAAGTCCTTGTGGCAGCAGCATTTGCCCTTTTGCCCCTCGGCAAAAGCCATGCGGTGCTTGTCATCGCGGGAGTAAGTGACGGGGACCTTACCGGCGGACAGCCCAAGGCTGTTTTTATTCAGGCGGCAACCGCGATCCCGGACTTGAGTCTCTGGGGTGTTGGCATTGCCAACAATGGTGGTGGCACAGACGGGCAGGAGTTTACCTTCCCGGCAATTTCGGCGGAAGCCGGTGATGTGTTTGTTATTGCGGCCAATGCCAACTCACAGGCGTTTTTCGAAAACAATTTCAGTGACCCGTTTATTTATTTTATCGACAGTGATTTTGCGGTTTCCGGAGATGATGCCATTGAACTGTTCCAGGATGGAATCGTGTTTGATGTGTATGGTGATGCTGATATTGATGGTAGCGGCGAGGACTGGGAGTATAAGGACGGGTTTGCATTGCGCTTACCCAATACCAACCCGTCTTCCCTGCAGGGCGGCTTTCAAGTTTCGGACTACCTGATTAGTAATGGTGCTTTTGACGGACTTGACGAGGCAGGGCATGTAGCCCTGTTTGTTGCGGTGGCCGATTTTACGCCGATTAACCCGATCATCCCCGAACCGGGCACGGGACTTTTGGCCTTACTCGGTGGCATCCTGCTTTTGCGCCGTCGCCGGTAAGCAAACGCAGCAAGAAGAGCGTTGCCGCTGCCGGAGGACGAATTGATTTGTCCGATGTGTTTGGTTTATCAGTCGGGTAATTTAACGGTCATCTTTCCGGGTATTTGGCGATTGCGTTGAAAGCCTCACATTGTTAGCATTACTTCTCGGCAATCAATGGGTTTGGGCTTTGAGTTGAGTCGAATGATGAAATCCCCGCGAAAGCTGCTGATGTCCGCACTGACTGGTGCGTGTGCCTGTCTGCTGGTGTTTTCTTGCGGATCCCGTGACGACTTTGACACCTCCGGGCCCTCTGTCCAGCAAGTCAAGCTTGAGTCCGGAGAGTTGCGGAAGTTCTATCCTCATCGTGAGGCTTCGCAAGGTTCATCCGCGGACAAACAACTCTTCCACGCGCTGAAAGCTGAAGAGAGCGGGATTACTTTTGTAAACGAGATTGATAATGAGCATCCGATGAGCCGGGTGTATATCATTGGCTATGCTTGCGGCGGTGTCTCGATCGGGGATGTTGACGCTGACGGGTGGGATGATATCTACTGCAGCGGAGGGCCTCGGGACAGTGTCCTCTATAAGCAGGTGGGCAACTTAAGGTTCGAAGACGTCACCCGGAGATCCGGCCTTTCCGGTCAAGACACATGGTCTTCTTCCTCGCAGTTCGTGGATGTCGACAACGATGGCGACCTGGATATCCATGTCTGTAACTACGATGCTCCCAACCTGCTTTATCTTAACGATGGTAGAGGTCAATTCACTGAGGTCGGCGAGTCTGCGGGGATTGCTGTAAAGGATGGCAGCTTGTCAGCGCATTTTGCTGACTATGACAGGGATGGTGACCTGGATTATTACCTGGTTATAAACCGGTTGATCCGCAAGGGAGGCCTGCCAACAGGAGAGATGACGACCACTGGAGCGAATGGTAAACCCGTCCTTCTGCCGGAGTTTGAACCATACTACGCGATTTATGACAAGGGGGGCGGGAATTACACGATCCGCACAATTGGTCGCCCGGATCGTTTATTTGAGAATGACGGCAGGGGGAATTTCCGCGATGTGACCAGGGAAGCCGGTATCTCGGGTCGTTATTACGGCTTGTCCGCGGTATGGTTTGATTACGACGCGGATGGTCTTGTTGATCTTTACGTTGCGAATGATTTCCAGGATCCTGATTGCCTGTATCGCAACAACGGGGATGGCTCGTTTAGCAACATGGTCAAGGCAGCCGTGCCGCATACGACCTGGTTCTCGATGGGAAGTGACGCAGCGGACATGAATAATGACGGGTTGATGGATCTTTTCGTCCTGGATATGGCTGCGACAACGCACTACAAGGCCAAGGTTGCGATGGGTGACATGGCGAAATTTAAGGATTTCATGGATCACTCCGACCCCCGTCAGTTAATGCGCAATTCCTTTTTCATCAACAGCGGCACTCCACGGTTCCTTGAGGGTGCCTGGCTTAGTGGTCTTGCTGCTTCTGATTGGTCATGGGCGGTGAATCTGTCGGATTTTGATGATGATGGACACACTGATGTTTTTATCACCAACGGGATGAGTGCCAATATCCGCAACCCTGATGTCCCTTTCTCGCTGTCAATGTTGAGGGGCACGGAGGAATGGCAGTTGTGGAAGGGTGGCGGATTGCAAAGGGAGCGCAATCAGTCGTTCCGCAACCTGGGCAATCTTCGCTTTGAAAAAAGCGCCAAGAATTGGGGTCTTGACCATCTTGGGGCCAGCTATGCGGCAGCTAGCGGAGACCTTGATCGTGATGGTGATATCGATCTGGTGGTAGCCAATCTGGATGAACCCGTGCAGGTTTACCGCAACGACAGTAATCGTAACCGGGTAACATTTTCTCTTCGTGGCTCGTCCTCAAATCGTTACGGGCTTGGAGCTGTGGTTCGTGCTGAATGGGGCAGTGAAAAGCAGGTCAGCCTGTTGAACCCAATGACCGGTTTTTCTTCCTGCAATGAACCTATTGTCCACTTTGGGCTTGGTGATGCAGATAAAATTGACCGTCTCGAGGTGAACTGGCCTGACGGGCGGCGGCAGGTGTTCAATGACCTTGATGCAGGATCGCATTATATTATTGCCGAGAGTACGGGGGAATTTGCCGGGGATGAAGGCATTGAGGGGGACGTGATGTCCCCGATGTTTGCTCCGGTATCCTCGCTCAATGCAGCACGCCACAGTGAGAGGCCATTTGACGACTTTGAGCTTCAGCCGCTGTTGCCTAACAAGCTCTCACGCTTCGGCCCCGGCATTGCCGTTGGCGACATTGACGGCAATGGAAGTGATGATTTTGTGGTGAGCGCGGCGCGGGCGGAGGCCCCCCGTGTTCATTTAAACCGGGACGCCGTCATTAAGTGGCAGTTTATCAGGGCGGCAAGTAATGACAGTCATTGCGAGGACCTTGGCTCCTTACTCCTTGATGTGGATCGTGACGGGGATCTTGACTTATACGTAGTTAGCGGAGGAGTTGAGGCTGAGTCGGGCTCAGAGCAGTTACGTGACAGGTTATATCTGAATGACGGCAAGGGGGACTTTTCCAAGTCTCCAGCGGGTGCCCTGCCGAATATTCTGTCCAGCGGTGCTGCTGTTTGTGCGGCGGATTTTGACCGGGATGGGGATTTGGACATCTTTGTCGGTGGCAGGCTCAAGCGAGGCGAATACCCACTGGCCCCTGAGAGCAGCCTGCTGTGCAACGAGTCAACTAAAGGCGGGGATGTTCTTTTTACTGACCGGACAAAACTGCTCGCCCCGGAACTTGCCCGCTGTGGCATGGTCACGTGTGCGCTTTGGTCCGATGCGAACGGTGACGGGTGGGTTGATTTGCTTGTGGCTGAGGAGTGGGGATCGATAAGGCTTTTTCTCAACCATCAAGGAATACTCAAGGAGGCGACCGCCGACGTGGGTCTTGCCGGTTACAAGGGGTGGTGGAACGGTTTGGCTGGAAGGGACCTGGACGGGGACGGGGACATTGATTACGTGGCCACTAATTTTGGGCTTAACACGAAATATCATCCCAGTCCTGATCAACCCGTCCGTATTTACTACGGGACTTTCGGCAATGATTCCAGGCCATCAATTATAGAGGCCAAGGTTGTTGCCGATTATGTGTTGCCCGTCAGGGGAAAGAGTTGCTCGCAGAACGCAATGCCCTTCTTGCAGAAAAAGTTCCCCACCTATCACGCTTTCGCTTCAGCCAGCCTGCAGGAGATTTATTCGGAAAGCTCATTGCGGCAGGCAAATACATTTGAGGTGAATTATCTTGAGAGCTCAATCCTGATTAACGACGGGGGTGGCAAGTTTAAGGTTAGGGCCCTTCCGGCGCTTGCTCAGCTTGCTCCGTCTTTCGGGGTGGTCGCGACGGAAGTTGATGGTGACGGACATGCTGACATTTATATGGTCCAGAACTTTTATCATCCACAGCGCGAGACGGGTAAAATGGCCGGGGGAATGAGTGTTTTGTTGTTAGGGGACGGTTCGGGCTCGTTTGAGGAAATCTGGCCGCATAAGAGTGGGCTGATTGTTCCTGAAAATGCCAGGGGACTCTCCGCATGTGACTGGAACAGCGATGGACGGGTTGATTTTGCCGTGGGGATCAATAATGGAAAAATGAAGCTCTTTGAAAATCGTTCAGGATTTCAGACGCTGGGCATCAGGCTTGCATACCGTCCAGGTAACCCGGCGGCGGTGGGCGCCATGGTCCGTTTGGAACTTGCTGACGGATCCATACAGACTGACGAGGTTCGTGCCGGAGGGAGTTACATTTCCCAATCAAGCCCTGAATTGTTTTTTGGGCTAGTGGAGGGAGTGAAGGTGAAGAACATCAGGATCAGTTGGCCTGATGGCGTCGAATCTGACCATGTTTATCAGCCGGGACAAGCCAAAATTGTCATTGCCCGGGGTCCTGATTAGCGCAACCGATGATATGGAGACCGTTTTTCGCTGTCAGTAAATGCTGTCGCTGGCATTTGCGACTGGTGATTATATTAGTCCTGCGGTTTTGTCCGCCAAGATGCTCTTGAGCAGCTGAAATTACCGGGCTTGCCTGGTGCTGACTTGTTGTGTTTAAGTATTAAAACACTTCAACTGATTTGAACAATGAATGGGCTAACGTTAATTTTGACCTTTTGTATTTTATTTACCGGCGTTGATTTTACTGGCTCTTGCGGGGCTGCCTTGAGTGAACAGGGAGATGGGGTGAGTAAACCGGGCAGGACAGGGGGCGTGAGCTTATCGGATGCCCCGCCCGGCGGTCATGAAACGCGGGAGGCACCAGAGGTGAAGGCAAAGATCAAGGGCGCGGGCCTTGACTGGGAGAGACTGAACGCGGAGGCCCTGCGACTTACAGACAGCGGTGACTATGATCGTGCCCTCACGATCGGTGAAGAGGCTCTTAAGATTGCCGAGCAGACCGCCGGGACCGGCCATACCGATGTGGCGGTCGCGTTAAACAATTTTGCACGCATTTATTCCAAGAAGGAGCAATACGACAAGGCTCTGCCGCTCTACAAGAGGTCACTTGGCATCTATGAAAAGGCGCTTGGCAGGAATCACCCGGGAGTTGCGGGATCGCTCAATAATCTTGCCGTGCTCTACACTGAACAGGGGAAACCCGAGTTGGCTTTACCTCTCTACCAGAGGGCGCTCGGGATTTATGAAAAGGCGTTCGGCAGGAATCATCCGTATGTGGCCAGTTCTCTCAACAACCTTGCTGTCCTCTACGATGAACAGGGTGATGACGTAAAGGCTGAACCACTCTACATGCGCGCGCTTGAGATCAAGGAGAAAACCCTGGGCAAAGATCATCCGGGCCTGGTGGGCACCATGAATAACCTCGCCGCGCTCTACGAGCAGACTGAACGCAAGGATAAGGCTCAGCAACTGCAGTTGCGGGCATTGCAAATTAAGCAGGGTTCAAAATGAGGGCTGATTTGCGCTCCGGGCAAAGGGGGGCGCTCCCTGCAGGATTCGAACCTGCGACCTACGGATTAGAAGTCCGTTGCTCTATCCAACTGAGCTAAGGGAGCGTGTTACAGCGTGGGTTTAACCTGTCGCGTGTATGTAAACTCCTGCAAGGCGGGTTTGCAAACGTCCTGAGAGGGGGTGTGCCTCCTTTCAGGGAGGTTGGCACGGCGCTACCGGGATTCTGCCGATGTCGAGATCCACATTCGCACAAAGTGGCGTGGGTGTTGGGGATCTTCCCCATACTTTGTGCGATTATGGGCGACGAGGTGATTGTTAACCCATAGATGATCGCCGGCTTCGAGCTTAAATTTCACTGCCAGTTGCGGCAGGTTGAGGAGTTCATCAAGTTTATCCAGGGCGGCAAATTCCCTTCCTGTAAGTTCTATGTTGGCTGCCAGATGTCCCTTTTCAATCCAATAGCGCATGTAGCGGAATGAAACTCCGGGTGAATAGAGTCCCTGTGAGAAAATTGGGAATCGGTTATTGATTAAAGAACTGTTCCCTTTCCCCGGGGTGACGACATCACGAATGAATTCACGGTAGAGGATGCTTAATGCTTCCGGGGCAGTTCCACGGAGTTCCTCATGGATCCTTGCGGCACTGACGATGAGGGATTCACCGCCTGTGTGTGCCGGCTGGAGGCACAGGAGGGCCACAATGTCCGGCATGGTGTTTAGCGCACTGCTGTCTGTATGGAAACCGGTGGCTGCGTGTGTCTGGGAGACGGGAATCCGTTCCTTCTTGTAGGATCCCCCGCGATCCCGGACATCGTAGAGGCGACCGTAGTTTCCCATGGTGTTGCCCATGGCCTGACCAATCGCGAGGTAAAAGAATTTCTTCTGGGAGGTGTTGAATTCTGGGTTGCAGATAGATTTAAGCCAAACAACACCCGATCCATATTGAAGTTCATCCTTAATCTGGCCGGCAAGTCTTTCGAGGCCGGAGATTTCGACCTCACCGTGGCAGTAATTATCGAGGAATGTGTCATCCAGGCTAAGGCCTGAAACAGTCTGTTGGAATGCGTGCAGAGTTTCCCCGCTAACTTGCATGCGCCAGCTCGTTCTTGCCCGTAAACTCTCAGCGTCCCAGATAAACGACCGGGCCAGGGGTGGGGCAATCTCGTATTTTTTGAGTGCTATCATCGATGGGGTAAGTCAACGGCTTACTCGAAAGGCAAGGTGAAGGGGCTTGTCTTTGAGGGGTTCAAAGAACTCCGGATCTATCTTCAGGTGTTTGGGTTGTGCGTAAAGTTCCTGAACGTCCGGCATCGAGGTGAACCCTGCCGCAGTCAATGCCCGGAAGTAGTCATCAAGGGTCTTGTGGATACAGCGAACCGGCACGTTGCTGCCGTCACGCTGCCATATTTGACCTTCGAAAAGTTCGTTGCGTCCGGAAAAATATCCGGCACCATTTCGCTGGAAGAGGAATGGAGGAGCTTCGTCATGGAGGAAAGCAAATAACGGATGCGGAACGGAAAAGATAAAGCGACCGCCAATGCGCAAAGTTCGGAATATCCCTTTCATGATTTCCGTCATCTTCTCACTGTCGACGTAGTTGAAGAGAAAAACCGCAACCACAAGGTCAAACTCGCCGTCACGGAAACCGGACAATTGCGCGGCATCGGAGACCTGATAGCGGATTCCCAGTGGCTCTGCCTCCTCGGCGGCAGTGGCGCCGAGGATCATTTCTTCGGAACTGTCAATTCCCTCAACCCGGGCGGCACCACGCTGCTTGAGTTGTCGCGTGAAGTATCCTTCACCGCAACCAAGGTCCAGGACACTCTGTGCGTTAACCGGTTCGCACCAGGACAAAAGGAAGGGACGGGCCGTAAAATCTGAAAGCAGCCTCGGTTCGGCTCGTTTCCAATCCTGCGCTGAACGGTTATAGAGCTCACTAGTGGTTTCGTTCATGATCCCGTGCTCCTTTTCTTGGCGCGATCATGCATCCAGTCCCAGAATCTTGAGCGCAACCCAAGCGCCTTGAGCATGCCTTTACGGAGGTCAATGCGGTTGAGAGGAGAATCCGCAAGATCACGAGCAATTCCAAGCAGGGCCTCATGATGATCTTCATCAACCTCGCAATGAAGCTCGAAGAACACATAATCCCTGCGGTCGAGTGTTCCCAGTCGCTTAATTGCCCGTATTATCGGCTTATAAATGCTGTTCACGATGTTCTCGGTTCCTAGCCCGATGGCGCCGATTGCCTCGGCAGGGGATCCGGTTACAAGTAGATTATAAAAGGATTCGCGCCAGCACACCACTTCGATGGCGTCATTATCATTGCTATCGCATTCGTTGACGCCGACGGCATGTTGGAACCGCTGAAACAACTTGGGATGCGAAATGCCCTGAACCCAGTCAGGGTTAATTCCGTGCTCCAGTAGAATGGCAATTTCCTCGTTATCGAGCATGCCGTTTTCCTCGATAAGATTTTGCATCAAGGTCTTTCGATGTTCGGGGGATTCCAACTTGGAGATGACCCCGGTAAGATATCTGGGAAAATGGTTAGAGTAGCCGGGATACTGCATTGCGAAATCACGCAGGGCCCATTGCGGATCCGGTAAATGTCCCTCCGCCAGATCGGTTAAATAAGGATGGCACACCGCGGGGTGGGAAAAAGCTTCCCTGGTAAGGCTTTCCAGGCAGTATTCAGTGCTTGTCCGAATTGCCAAATTAACCCGCTTTAAATGGGATTCGGCTTTAATTTTGTCCTTTGGTTCTTTGAGAAAATTGCCATTCATGCTGCGAATTTGACGAACCTGTGCATGAATCATGCAGAATTTTGTTGGCAGGAGCTTATTGGATGGTTTTAGTGCCGCCCGAGTGGAAGCTGAAAACAGAGTATCACTAGACATTTTTGAGGGGCCTTTGGACCTCTTGCTCTACCTTATCAAGAAAGATGAGGTGGATATCTATGAGGTATCCATTGAGCGGATTACCAGCCAGTATCTTGAATATATAGGCACCTTCAAAATTCTAAATATTGAGCTGGTAAGCGAATTCGTGGTGATGGCGGCAAATCTGATGTATATCAAGAGCCGTACTCTTTTGCCACGTCACGAGCAACCGCCCGGCGAGGAGATTGAAGAAGAGGACCCGCGCTGGGAGTTGATTCGCCAACTGGTGGAATATAAGAAGTTCAAGGATGCGGCGGGATATCTTGAGGAGCGTGAGGTTGAACAACAACGTGTTTTCGCCGGGGTTCCAGAAGCTTGCGATTTGGAAGAGGATGAGGCGTCGCCTCTTCCAGACGTGGGAATTTTTGACCTTATCCGGGCGTTTCAGGGAATTCTTAAACGCTTTGAGGATGAGGGCCAACTTACCGAGATCGTAGACGATCGATTTACTATTGGAGACAAGATAGATCATTTGCTGGGGGCAGTTGGCAGGGGCCAAAACATCCTTTTCCAGACCCTGTTTGCTCAAGCGACCACCAAAGGGGAGGTGGTGGTGACGTTCCTTGCCCTCCTGGAATTGATTCGACTCAATGAATTTGAGGTTCTCCAAAAAGAGGCTCTGGGTGAAATTAAAATTGAGCGCAGAGCGAAGGCCTTTAAGAAAATCTAAGAATCAGTTATCGCCGTTATCGCCCGTGTTTCCGGGCTTGACGGTGGCGACGGGAACTATATAGTTGTTTGACGGTCAAGAAAAGGGTGGGTTCTCCCGCTCTTTTTTCGTCCTGATGCAGAAACGAATGACAAGCGAGCTACAGGTACTCTTTGACCAGTACGAAAACGACAAGGGAATTTCCCGCGACACAATGGTCGAGGCGCTTTCCATTGCCTTGCTTTCAGCGGCCCGGAAAAGTGTTGGTCCTGCCCGTGAGCTGCGTGTCGACATTGATCCGGAGAAAGGCTCAATTGTTGCTGTGGCGAAATTAATTGCTTCCGATGAGGTGGAGTCTCCCTACGAGCAGATTTCCATGAAAACTGCGCTGAGGATTAAACCGGATGCCAAGGTTGGGGATGAAATAGAGGTTACGGTGACTCCCAAGGATTTTGGCAGGATAGCTGCACAGACAGCAAAACAAACGATGATGCAACAACTCCGCCAGGCGGAGAAGGCCTTGATTTACGATGAGTTCAAGGATCGCGCTGGTGATATCGTGGGAGGAACCGTGCGCCGTTTCGATAAGTCGGACGTAATGATTGACCTGGGGAGGTTTGAGGGAATCATGCCTCACCGTGAACGGGTATCCACTGAAGAATACAATGTAGGTGATCGTATCCGTGCGTATGTGGTAGCCGTGGAGAACGGGGTCCGAGGTCCGGAGATTATCCTTTCCCGCAGTCATCCGAATTTTGTTCGGCGACTCTTTGAGTTTGAGGTGAGTGAGATTTCAGATCAAACTGTGGAGATTCGCGGCATCGCCCGTGAACCGGGGTTTCGTACGAAAGTGGCGGTTTTCTCGGCTGACTCGAAGGTTGACCCGGTGGGAGCCTGCGTTGGTCTTCGTGGTGCCAGGGTGAAGAACATTGTGCGTGAGTTGAACAACGAGAAGGTTGATATCATCCGCTGGAGCGATGACATGGCTGAATTTGTTACTGACGCACTTAAGCCGGCAATTATTCGCTCAATTAAAATTGAGGAGGAGGATAAACGGGTCAGGGTTACCGTTGATGAGGAAGAACTTTCCAAGGCAATAGGCCGCAGGGGACAAAACGCCAGGCTGACTTCCCGCCTTCTGGGCTGGGACGTGCAGATTGACAAGGATGAATCGCAGCATGAGGCTTTCGAACAGCGTGTTATCGATGCTGCCGATGACTTTGTTAAGAATATAGGCGAAGGGAATATTGATCGTGATACTGCGATCAAACTGGTAAAGGGAGGTATTGTGAACCTCGATTTTTTCTCGATGGTCGATGCTGGAGACATTGCCGAGATTCTTGATGGAGACCAGGACGCGGCAGCCCGGATTTACAGCGCAGCCCAGAAGCTTGTGGTTCCCACGGAGAGTGGAGAAGACATTCAACAAGAGGTGGCCGAGGGGCAGTCAGAGGACGAAAATGATGGCGGCAGTGTCGCTGAAAAAACCGAAGAAATTCCTGTTGCTGACGGGAATGACTCAGCGGGTGAACTTGAATCCGCATAACCGGCGGAATCTCACCCATGAAAGCGATTACCGACCAATATGCCATCCAAGTCCAACCCGGAAGAATCCGAAACCCCGAAGGAGCCGGGAGTTGTGGCCGACGCCGATAAAAAAGCGCAGGAAGAGGAAACTAATCGGGGTGCGAGCAATGGTGAGGCCCTATCGCTCTTTGAGGAGCAGGAAAAGCGGGAGGCAGGCAAAGGCAAAAAGCGTATAGTTGAAGCGCGGTCAGCCGAGGGATCCGGCATCCTGCCACCTATATCCAAGCTGATGGAGAAGGATCCTCCGGATGAGCCTTCGAAGGAGGTTTCTCCTGAGTCCGCAGCAGATAGCGGAACTGATGAGCTGACGGTGATTCACATCAAGCCGCCGATCATTCTTAAGGATTTGGCGGAAAGAATGGGCATCAAGCCTTTCAAGATCATCCAGGATTTGATGGAACTGGATGTTTTTGCGAGTCTTGACAGTTCAATTGAACCGGATATCGCCACGCAGATCTGTGAGAAGCACGGTTTTACTTTTGAGAAGGAAAAGCGTGAGAAAGGCGCAGGAGTACACAAGGTAGAGGAAGTTATTGAAGAACCGCCTCCTCCTGAACCTGAGCCCAAGGGGGAAGAGGAGCTGCCTCTTCGTTCTCCTGTGGTGACGGTTATGGGTCACGTTGATCATGGCAAGACATCAATTCTTGATGCCATCCGCTCGGCACATGTGGTGGATGGTGAGGCGGGTGGAATTACCCAGCACATCAATGCCTATAGCGTGCAGCATGGCGATGCCCGGATCACCTTCATTGATACTCCGGGACATGCGGCATTTACCGGGATGCGTGCCCGCGGGGCAAATGTAACGGACATTGTGGTGTTGGTGATTGCGGCCGATGACGGCATCATGCCAACCACTCTTGAGGCAATCAACCATGCGCGGGCGGCCGATGTTACCCTGATGATTGCAATTAACAAGATTGACTTGGCAACAGCAGATATTAACAAGGTCATTGGTCAACTCCAGCAGCATGAATTGACTCCTGAGGATTGGGGAGGAGAGACGATATGCGTCCAGACTTCGGCCACAGAACGCCTTGGCATTGATGATCTCCTGGACATGATTTCACTGCAGTCGGAGGTGCTTGAATTGCGAGCCGACCCGGATGGGGCGGCTCGCGGGATTGTTATTGAGGCTAGTAGCAAGGCCGGCAAGGGGGCGACGGCCAGTATTATCGTCCAGACCGGCACACTTAAAATTGGGCAACCTTTCATTTGTGGCCCTTATAGCGGCAAGGTGAAGTTACTGCTCGACGATCGGGGTGGAAATCTTCAGGAGGCAGGGCCGTCAATGCCGGTTGAGGTGCTTGGTTTCAGTGGGGTTCCCAAGGTTGGCGATGAGCTCGTTGTCATGGATAACGAGAGAGCGGTTAAAAAGCTGAGCGAAGAACGACTGGCGGTGATTAGGCAGGAGAAACTCAGCAAGCCGACACAGGTCAGGCTACAGGATATATTTGCTGAGGTTGGATCCTCCAAGAAAACACTCAAGATTATCCTCAAGGGTGATGTTCAGGGATCGCTTGAGGCTATTGAGGGATCGCTCACTGACATTAAGAGTGACAAGATTGAGATTGACCTGATCCATGTCGCAGCCGGGTCTGTATCTGAGTCTGACGTGTTGCTTGGGAGTGCCTCCGATGGGATTATAATCGGCTTTGGGGTGAAGGTTGAGAATAAGGCCTTGCATGCGGCAAAACGTGAGGGTGTGGAGATTCGTCTATACAGTATTATTTACGAGCTGATCGATCAGGTTAGGGAGGCTATGCTTGGCATGCTCGATCCATTAACGCGCGAGAAATTGCTCGGCCGGGCAGAAGTGAAGGAGATCTTCAAGATCAAGCGCGGACGTGTGGGCGGGTGCATTGTCATGGAAGGGAAAATTAACGCCAAGGCGCGCGCGCGGGTGATTCGTGATAAGCAGCCTGTTTATGATGGCGGCTTTCAGACACTCCGGAGATTCCAGGATGAGGTTAATGAGGTTAAGACCGGCCTTGAGTGCGGTATTCGACTTGGTAGTTACCTTGAGTATGAGCCCGGAGATATTATCGAGTGTTACGAGCTGGAGAAGGTTAAACAGGCCCTGTAAATTACGAGCTTTTGGACTCGGTAATGATTGTCCGCAGGGAGTCAACTTACGATCGTTAATTAAGCCCAATTTATTGCACCATGAGTCAGCGTCTGTTACGCGTTCGCGAGTTGCTGAAGAGGGAGATTGGATCGATCCTTGCGCGCGGCTACGATTTTAATGCCCTGGTTACTATTAATGATGTGGATGTTACCCCTGATTTGCGCAAGGGGCATGTGTTCATAGGCATTATCGGTGCCGATGGTAGAGGCAACGCGATTGTCGCCCGCCTTAACCGGGATCGTGGCTCTATACAGCGACAATTAGCGAAGCGGGTGGTTCTCAAGTTTACCCCGAAGCTTCACTTTAAGGTTGATGGTTCCGTTGAGCGGGGAGTGCGCACGCTGTCGCTTCTTGAAGCACTGGAGCAGGAGGGTACAGATGCGGGCGGTTCCCACTCGGAACTGCTTGCTGATGAGAATGGAGAAGATGAGGGGCCTGGGGAAATGATGCCGGATGCCGAGGAGAGCAGTGATAACAAGGATGCCTGAGATTGTCCAACACAGCCTGGCTGAGATTGCGACTGCAATTCGTGCTGCTGAGCGGATACTTGTTTTAGGGCATGTCCGCCCGGATGGTGATGCCATCGGGTCACAGATTGCCCTGGGATCAAGTTTGAGCGAAATCGGCAAGGAGGTGCTTGTCCTCAATGAGGACGGCTGTCCCTCCAACCTTTTGTTCTTGCCTGGGTCCGACTTGGTGAGTCGGCCTGGGAGTGGTGATTTTGGGGCGGATTTGTGTGTCGCACTGGATACCGCGAATCGCGAACGGCTTGGGATCGGTTGTCTTGCGGCGGCAGCTGACATCCCGAAGCTCATTAACATTGACCATCACGTCAGCAACGAGGGTTATGGCGACCTTATATATGTCGATATCTCTGCACCGGCCACCGGCGAGATTATTTTCGAATTGCTGGAGCAGGAGGGCTTGCCGCTGACTTCAACCGCCCGCGATTGCCTGTTTGTTGCCATATCTACAGATACCGGTGCATTCAGGTATCCGGCCACCACGGCACGGACCTATGAAATTGCCGCGGAATTGATTCGTAGCGGAGCAGACTGCGGAGCCTTGTCATCGTCGGTTTATGAATGTTATCCGTTTCGTCGGCTTGAGTTATTGCGTGAGTTACTCGGTGTTCTACGCCTGAGTTCAGGCGGACGTGTTGCAAGTTGGGCGCTGGATATTGGCACAAAGCTCAGGTTATCGCTTAAGCCTGAGGACAGTGAGAGCCTGACGGATCTCATACGGGCGGTCGACACGGTGGATGTTGCGGTGTTTTTTGAAGAACTGGATGGCGGAGCGGTTAGGATAAGCATGCGTTCAAAACGTGTTGCAGCCGCTGATGTGTGCGAGATTTGCACCTGTTTTGGAGGTGGCGGCCATCCACTTGCCTCCGGAGCCCGGGTGAAGGGCGAACTCGATCATGTTATCGAGGAGGTGCTGTGTAAAATTCACGATTCCCTGCGATAGATAATGGAGAATATAGACGGAGTATTACTTGTAGATAAGGCACCTGACATGACGTCACATGATGTTGTGGCAGTTGCCCGACGGACACTTGATCAGAAAAAAATAGGCCATTGCGGAACGCTTGATCCGATGGCTACCGGTTTGCTCATCCTTACCCTTGGGAAAGGAACCAAGATTCAGGACCTGCTGATGGCCGAGGACAAGGAATACATCGGCAGCGTGAAGCTGGGAGAGGTTACGACAACCCAGGATCGGCAGGGAGAGGTTACGAAAACACAGCATGTCGCGGAGTTTACCGAGGGGCAAATTAAGGAGGTCATGGAGAAGTTTACCGGGGATTTCTATCAAACGCCTCCGATGGTGAGTGCCATAAAGAAGGATGGGGTTCCTTTATATAAATTAGCAAGGCAGGGAAAAGAGGTGAAGCGGGATCCCCGGCTGGTGCACGTTTACGACTACGATCTTTGTGGCGTCAGTCTGCCTGAGTTCGGTTTTAGAGTGGTGTGCAGTAAGGGTTTCTATGTTCGCACCTATGCCCATGAGATTGGGGTAGAGCTGGGCTGTGGTGCTCATCTTTCAGCACTGAGGCGGACCAAGTCGGGAAAGTTTTTGGCGGATGGCGCAATTTCATTTGATGAACTGAAGAACGGCAGTCGGGAGAGTGTGGCGGCACGAGCTCTTAGTCTTGCTGATGTTTCCCGGCTTCGCGGGGCATGATGAGTTTTACCGATGATTCGTTCTTTGGGAGAGATTAGTGACCTTGTCGATCTGGAGGGTCCGGTTAATCTGGCTGTCGGGATTTTCGATGGAGTGCACCGCGGACATGCCGCGGTCATTGCTGCGGTCAGTGAGCGTGAGGGCACGGCAGCGGCATTGACCTTTGATCCTCACCCGGTGCGTGTTCTGTGCAGGGAGAAGGCGCCGCGGCAAATCACGACGCTTGAGCATAAGCAGCACATACTGGGGCAGGCGGGGATCGAATGTTTGCTGGTTGTCCCGTTTAATCAGCAGCGAGCTGCCCAGAAGGCGGAAGAATTTGTGCATGAAATTGCAACGTCCTGTCACCTCGGATGCGTTACAGTGGGCGTGGGATTTCGATTTGGTAAAGGCAGGCAGGGGGATCTTGCACTGCTTCGGGGTCTCGGGAGCGAGATGGGGTTTGAGGTTTGCGGGATTGATCCTGTGTGTGATTGCGACGGGAAGGTCATTAGCAGCACAAGGGTGCGTGCAGCCCTGGATATCGGTGATCTTGATTGCGTTAGCGGTTTGTTGGGCCGCGATTATTCCCTCTTTGGTGTAGTTGAAGAGGGCAGGCGCATGGGTCGGGAAATGGGATTCCCAACGGCGAACATTCCACTACAGGCGGAACAGTCGCTTCCTCATGGAGTATATGCTGTTGGAGTTGACCTTGAAGGTGAATATATTTGCGGCGTTGCAAATCTAGGGATGCGTCCCACGATCAACGAGACGCAAAAGGAGGCGCTTCTCGAGGTGCACCTGTTTAACTTTGACCGTGATATCTATGGCCGAAAGCTTGAGGTGTTCTTTAAATCGCGTATCCGCGATGAGCGGGGGTTCGAGAGTGTCGATGCCCTGCGTGCACAGATCAGCAAGGACATCGCATCAGCTCAATCGCTGGTAGAGTAAATGGATTGTAGTGAGTTAAGCTTCCCGGCTTTAATAGTTTATCCCTAATGTGGGTATTGCCTGGGGTGTATTTTTGCACAGCTAGTGCAACTCCAGCAAGACCGGACAGTGATCCGAGCCCATCACTTCAGGTAGAATCCTTGAATCCTTAAGGCGGCGGCGCAGGGCGGCCGAAACGCACCAGTAGTCGAGACGCCAGCCGACGTTTCTGGCGCGTGCGCCGGCTCGATAACTCCACCAACTGTAGTGGTTTCCCGCCTTTTCAAATTCCCGGAAGGTATCGATGAATCCGGCATCCAGGAAGGCTGAGAATCCGCTACGTTCGCCATCACTGAATCCCGGGCTGTGGTGATTGGCCTGCGGGCGGGCCAGGTCAATTTCTTCATGCGCTACATTCAGGTCGCCGCAAAAGATAACCGGGAGGTTTTTCTCCAGTGATTTAAGGTAATTGAGAAAATCCTGATCCCAGCGCAGCCTGTAAGGCAGACGTTTTAGTTCGTTCTGGGAGTTGGGAGTGTAGACATTTACCAGGTAGAAATCATCAAACTTCAATGTGATAACCCTGCCCTCAGTGTCGTGCTCGGCGATTCCAATACCGTAGGATACATCGACCGGCTTGCTTTTGCTGAACACTACAGTGCCCGAGTATCCGGCCTTCTCGGCGGAGTTCCAGTGGGCGTGGTAGCCCCGCATCCATTCAATATCGACCTGCTCAGCACGAGCCTTGGTTTCCTGAAGACAGACTATATCTGCTCCTTGATTCTCAAAAAAATCACGGAATCCCTTGCCGAGAGCTGCCCGTATACCATTTACATTCCATGAGATAAGTTTCATTTTTTGGGATTCTGATTCGTTGTTTGTAGTATTTCTAGTTGAAAAACTGTAATTTTTCGCTAAACAAATCACCCCCCCGGTGACGTTGTTGCTAGGGGGACACCCTTTGAGAATCTCCAGCACCTTGAATCTACGACTTCCAGGGAAGCATGATTGAAGTAAAAAACCTTACAAAACGATTCGGGCAGAAAACTGCGGTTGACGATATATCCTTCACGGTCAAGAGAGGCGAAGTGCTTGGCTTTCTCGGACCCAATGGGGCGGGAAAATCCACCACCATGCGGATGATTACCGGTTATCTTCCACCCACTGAGGGGCAAATCAGCGTCGATGGTGCGGATACGGTAAATGAGCCGATTGTGGCGAAGGCCAAGATTGGCTACCTGCCGGAAGCGGCACCCCTTTACGCTGACATGACGGTCGTTGCGTTCCTTCGCTTCATTGCCGAGTTGCGCGGCAAGGGAGAGGCTGATGTGGAGCGCGCCCTTGACACCTGTTTCCTGGAACCGGTGCGCAACCAGAACATTGATACCCTCTCCAAGGGTTATCGCCATCGTACCTGCCTGGCGCAGTCCATCCTGCATGATCCGGATATCCTGATCCTTGATGAGCCCACTGACGGCCTGGACCCGAACCAGAAGCAGGAGGTCCGCTCACTGATTAAACGCATGGGAGAGGACAAGGTGATTATTTTCTCGACGCACATCCTTGAGGAAGTTGAGGCGGCTTGCACGCGGGCGATCATTATCGACCAGGGGCGGGTGGTGGCCGACGGCAGTCCCGCCGAACTCAAGGCGCGCGCCAGCGGAGCGGGTGCTGTCTCTGTAAGCATTAAAGGCATGGCGGGATCGGGAATTCGTTCTGAACTCGGGTCGTTGCCCGGTGTTTCAGAGGTGCGCGAGACGGACTCTACTGAAAGCGCTTTCAGGGGGCAGGTGCTGCCATCAAAATCCGCAGGTGCGTTGACTGACGCCATCTTTAACATGTGCAAGGACAAGGGGCTGGTGCTCGAGGAGTTGCGCGTTGAGGAGGGGCGCCTTGATGAGGTGTTCCGTGAAATTACCGTTGCTGACACCAAGCTGGACGGCAGTAAGATGGGGCCTGCTGATTCTGTGGCCGGTGAAGTGACCGAGTAAGTCTTTCCACTTGTCTATTACAAAACCTCAAATTTCCTATTTAGCTAATGTCTGCCCTGAGAAACATCTGGATTATATTTAAGCGAGAACTCAAGGCGCAGTTCAACTCAATGCTGGCCTACGTGTTCATCGTGATTTTTGTGGTACTGGCGATGGCGTTGACCTTCTGGTTCCGCAATTTCTTTGCCCCTGGTGGCCAGGATGCCTCACTGGAGTTTACCTTTTTCCTGTGGCCGGCGTGGTTGTTGATGTTCCTTGCTCCGGCAGTGGGGATGCGCCTCTGGTCGGAGGAGCACCGCACCGGCACCATTGAACTGCTGCTGACCATGCCGATGGCTCCCTGGCAGGCGATAGTGGGTAAGTTTCTCGCCGGGCTTGCCGTGATCGCCATTGCAATTAGCTGCTCTTTTCCGATTGTCCTGACTGTTGCCTATCTGGGTGATCCGGATAACGGCAAGGTATTGGGCGGTTACCTGGCGACTTTGCTTTATGGAGCGGCGTGCCTTGCGATTACCTGTTCAGTCAGTGCCTTTACCCGCAGTGTCGTGGCGTGCCTGATTATCTCTGTAACGATCTGCTTTTTGATGCTGCTTTTGGCAGTGCCGCCGGTGCAGGATTATTTCACTGACATTCTTGGCGGCGGTGTATCCGATGCCATTTCCTCCTTCAGTATGTTCTCTCACTACAACGACATGAAACGCGGGGTGATTACCCTGCCCAATGTTACATTCTTCGCTTCCCTGATAGGCTTCTGTCTTTTTCTCACCAGTATCGTGATTAAGACCAAGCGTTCCTGAGCCTGTAAACCAAGAGACAGAAAATGGCTGCCACAACCGATCCATCATCCACTAACAATCCGAGCGAAGCCAGATCGAGCACCATTCCGGCATGGTTATTCTCCTTTGTCGGGGCAATAATCGTCTTTGCCCTGCTGGTGACGGTCAACATTATCGTCACCAAGTTGCCCGGGAAACTTGACCTTACCGAGGACAAACTGCACACGCTTTCCGATGGTACCATTGAGATTCTTGAAGGGCTTGATACCGGGGTGAGGTTGTCATTTTTTGCCTCCAAGGATAAAGACAACATGCCGCCGGAGTTGACTCTTTATGCAAAGCGTGTGGATGCCCTGCTTGATGAATATGCCCGTAAGTCACAGGATGATTTCCTTGAGATTGAGCGTGTGGATCCACAGCCGGAGACCGAGGCGGAGGATCGGGCTAAACTCATGAACCTACGCGGAGTCCCGGGCCGGCTGGGCGAAAATACTTACCTTGGGATCGCCATAAGCTGCCTGGATCGCCAGTCCACAATTCCTTTTGTCTCTCCGGGCAATGAGCAGATGCTCGAATATGAGATATCAAGGGCCATTCTTGAGGTCACAAGGGAAGAGGCTCCCAGAATTGCCGTAATGAGTGCCCTGCCCGTGACCGGCGGACCGCCGGCAGCCCCGTTTAATCCGCAGGCCCGCCAGCAGCAGCAACCACCCTGGCAATTCTACACCGCGTTGCGGCGTGACTACGACCCGGACCTGACCGATGGTGAAAGTAACCTGGTCGACCTCGGACTTGATGTTGAGGAAATCGCCGAGAATATCGATGTGGTGGTCCTGGTGCACCCCGCGGGCATCAGCGAGAACACGCAGTTTGCCCTTGATCAATTCCTCCTGCGCGGTGGACGTATCGTTGCATTTCTTGATGCATTCAGTGCAGTTGCCGCTCAATCCCAACCTCAACGTCAGCCTTTCGGGGGACAGCAGCCTGGTGGAATTCCCACCTCTTCCAACCTGGATAAGCTCCTGCCTGCATGGGGAGTGAACTATGAGTCCAACCAGGTGATTGCGGACAGGAGTTATGAGGAGTCGCAGGGACAGGGGAGCCCCAATCCCACGGTCATGACGATTACATCCGCGGGGATTGACAGTGATGATGCCCTTACCGGCTCAATGCGCAATCTTTTGATGTATATGGCAGGAGTGTTCTATGTGGACAGTAAGGAGGGCATTAAGGTTGATACTTTGGTGAAGTCGAGCACGTCATCACAGCTTGTGGTCGCCCAGATGGCTCAATTCAGCCCGGATCAGGTGGTTGCCAACTTCAAGGCCTCAGGCATCGCATATCCGCTGGCAATTCGCCTTTCTGGAGATTTCAAGACCGCGTTCCCGGAGGGTAAGCCAAAATCCCAGGAGGCTGAAGAGGCTGAAGAGACGGAAGATAAGGAGGAGGACAAAAAGGATACCGAAGAGTGGTTGAAGCAATCAGAGTCGGAGGGAAGCGTATTCCTGGTGGCGGATTCGGATATGCTCTTTGATGACCTGTCAGTCGCCCGCGACATGTTTGGCCGTGCCGCTGCATACAGGAACCATAACCTGCCGTTGCTTGAAGGAGCCGTTGAGCAGGCGGCCGGTGGAGCTAACCTTACCTCGATCCGCGCGCGTGGAAGTGGCGGCCGCCCGTTTAGCAAATTCAAGGAACTGAGGGACGAGGCATCCAAGGAGTTGACCGAGGAAATCAAGAAAGTGGATGACATGGCAAGTGAACTCACCAGGGAGATTTCCGAACTCATGCAGAAGCAGGGTAATAACCAGATGATTGTTCTTTCACCTGAGGCAGCGAACAAGATCAAGGAGCTAAGGGAGCAGGAGGTGACAGCTGCCAAGCGTAAGCGGGAACTGCAGCGTGAATTGCGCAAGGACATCCGCAAGATAGAGAACAGGATCAAAAACTACAATATTGCGGGGATCCCCCTACTGGTTGCCTTGATTGGTATTCTGCACCTTGTGGTGCGGCGGATGAAAATCTCCGCACGTTGATTGAACGCTTATAGGGAATTTCATAATGAAAGCAAAACAGTTAGTTGTTCTTGTTGGTCTGTTGGCAGTTGCCATCATTATTGCCATGCTGATGAAGGGTGGCGATGGCGGGAATGAAGATGATGACGGATTGTCAGTTGGAGCCCACTTAATGGATGAACTCCCGGTCAATGAAATTGCCAGGGTGAAGATCTCGGGTGGTGATGATTTTGTCGAACTCGAGCGCAGGGAAGGCAAGTGGACGGTAAGCAATCGTGGCGGCTATAGTGCAGACTTCACCAAGATCAGCAGGATCCTGAAGAATTTCCGTGGTCTCAAGGTTGCTGAAGTGATTCGTGCGGCGTCCAGTAAATACGGGCGCTTTGAACTTAATGAGGGCAAGGAAGAGAAATCCGGCGTGCTGGTGGAGTTGGGCAGGGAGGACGGTACGCCTGTCGGGGCAGTGATGCTCGGCAAGAGATATTCCGGTGCGACTGACCAGTCAGGCAGGCAGGGGGGTGGCAACGGGCGCTATGTGCGCATTCCCGGCAATGAGAAACAGGTGTTTATTGTTTCCGATTCCCTCTACGACATTGACTCCAAGCCCAGTGCGTGGCTGGAGCGCAACCCGTTCGGCATCCAGAAACCGAAGGCGGTCACGCTTGCCCATGCCGACGGGGTAGAGTTCAAGTTTGATCGCAAGGAGGAAGGGGCGGACGTTACCATGGAGGGGCTGGCGGAGGATGAGGAGCTTAATACAACCAACACTTCAACGATCGTTGCGCCGTTTACGTCATTCAGTTTCAAGGACGTGGTGGTTGGTGATGACGCAGATGCGGGAAAGACGGGCCTGAACAAGCCTGTGCTGGCAAAGGTTTCTACCTTTGAGGGGTTCAGCTATGACTTGAAGCTGGGTCAGGGGGGAGGCGAGAATGTCGACAGTGATGACAAAGAGGCAACGGTGACGGAGGCACGGTATTACCTGAGCTATGAAGTAAGTGCCGAGCTGGCGGGCGAGCGTGTGCCGCAGGATGACGAGAAAGTCGAGGAAATTGCCGCTGATGCCAGTGACGAGGACAAGAAGAAGATTGAAGAGAAGAACAAGGCGGCAGGGGAACTGAAGAAGCAGCGTGATACTGAATTTACTGGAGAGCAGAAGCGACTTAAGGAAAAACTGGCCAAGGAAAAACTCTTTGCCGGCATTGTGTATGAGATTGATAACTGGAGTGCGGAGAAGTTCTTCAAGAAACGTGACGAGTTGGTAAAGAAGAAGGAGATACCCGAGGAGCCCGCCGGGGGAAATGCTCCATTGCCCGGATTTCCTCCCGGTGAAGCCATTCCCGGTTTGCCGGGTGCCGGTATTCCCGGAATTACCCCCGGGTTATCTGTGCTTCCTCCAGTCAAGCCTGCTGACCCGCCGGCGGCGGAAACTTCTCCGTCGGAAGCGAAGGAAGAGAGCGGTAAGGAGCAGCCTGAGGCTGTTCCTGAGGCTCCGAAACCCGCTCAACCGGATGCGGCTGCTGAGGACAAGTCCTCGGAGTGAGGTAATATCGAGGCAAAAGGTGGGGGACAGGCAATTTGTGCCCTCGGTGACGCTATTTTATTACCTGGCGTGATTGAACGCGCTAGCGTTGACGCAGTCCAATAATGTTGCTGATGCAGCCCCTTATAGGTGGCGTCCTGCGGTGTTTTCGCTATCATGAAGTAGTTATTACAAACTTTGCGTATAAATGTCTAAATCAGCCAACAACGACCAGGAGAATTTCTCAGAAAACGAACTCGAAGCTCTCGAAAGCTGCAAGTCGGCAACAGTTGGTATTCGGTCGGAACTCGGCAAGGTAATCATTGGTCAAGCCGAGGTAATAGATCAGCTGCTTATTGCAATATTTTCCCGTGGACACTGCCTGCTTGAGGGGGTGCCCGGATTGGCAAAAACGCTGATGGTGAGTACTCTTGCCAAGTCGCTGCGTCTTGATTTCAGTCGCATTCAGTTTACGCCCGACCTGATGCCCTCGGACATCACCGGAACAGAGGTGATCCAGGAGGACAAGATGACAGGGGCGCGAGAGTTCAAGTTCCTGAACGGCCCGATCTTTGCCAATATCGTCCTGGCCGACGAGATCAACCGTACTCCGCCGAAGACACAGGCCGCATTGCTGGAGTCAATGCAGGAGAGACAGGTTACGATCGGGAGGAAACGCCATACACTACCCGATCCGTTTTTTGTATTGGCCACGCAGAACCCGATTGAACAAGAGGGCACCTACACGCTTCCCGAGGCTCAGCAGGATAGGTTTATGTTCAAGGTGTTTGTAAATTACCCCGACTATGCCGAGGAATACAAGGTGGCTGCAACAACAACCTCCGCTGAGGTTGCCTCGGTGAACGACATTTTGAGCGGCGAGGATATATCCAGAATCCAGAATCTGGTGCGCAGAGTGCCGGTGCCTCCCCACGTGATTCATTACGCCCTTCGCATAGTGCGGGCGACACGGGTGACCGAGCAGGAGGGGGTTCCGGATTTCATCCCGGAACTCCTCAGTTGGGGAGCGGGCCCGAGGGCGGTTCAGTTCCTCTTGCTTGGTGCAAAGGCAAAAGCCGTCATGGAAGGACGCAGTTATGCAACAGCTGAGGATTTACGGGCTATTGTCCACCCGGTTCTCAGGCATCGGATTATCACGACTTTCAAGGCAGAATCCGACGGTACCACCAGTGATGTGGTGGTTGATAAACTGCTCGAGAGCATCTCCGAGAGGCATGATGATGACAAGATTGCGCCGGCTCTCGCGGGAGTATTTAACGCTGCATAGCCCAACTTTCCAACACAGGTGCGGCAGTAACTCTGAGACATGGCAAACGCCGAAAGGCCAGACTACCTCGATCCGAAAGTCCTAGAAAGGATCAAGCGGCTTGATGTGCGGGCACGTCTGGTCGTTGAGGGATTTATCACGGGGCAGCATAAAAGTCCATACAGCGGCTTTGCAGTCGAGTTTGCCGGGCACCGCGAGTATGCGCCGGGTGATGAGATCAAGCATATCGACTGGAAGGTGTGGTCGAAAACCGATCGTTTTTATATCAAGGAATACGAGGAGGAGACCAACCTGAAGACAACGATCATTGTTGATTGCTCGAAGTCGATGGGTTACGCGGGTGATGGCTGGAGAAAATTTGATTACGCGGCAACGGCAGGCGCATCCCTAGCTCACCTGTTGCAGCATCAGGGAGATGCCATCGGGTTAGTGACTTTCAATACCAGGGTTTGTGATGTGCTGCCGCCGAGTTCCCGACTCAACCACATCAAGGAGATGGTGCATGTGCTTGACGAAACCGAACCCGATGACAAGACGGACATCGGTGAAGTTTTCCTGAAACTTGTTGAGCAGGTGCGTTCGCGGGGAATGGTGGTGATTATTTCCGACCTGTTTACTGACCTTGGGCAATTAAGGGAATCACTGCAGCAGTTTCGCTTGCGTAAGCATGAGGTGATTGTTTTCCATGTAATGGATCGCAATGAGCTGGTGTTTCCTTTTGAGGACAATACCCGTTTCATCGGGCTGGAGACGGAGGATGAAGTTCAGGCTGATCCTCGTGCCTTGCGCAGGAGTTATCTTGAGATTGTCGGACGCTATAGGGATAACGTGCGCAGGATTTGTGATCGACTGGGGGTTGATTATGCGCTGCTTGACACGGGGGAGCCTCTGGATGCCGTGCTTGCCCGCTATCTGGCGTTTCGCAAGCATCATGCCCGGAAAGGAAGGACGGTATAAATCATGCTGAATTTTCTTGTTAACCCGGGATTGTTCATTGCGGGCCTTATTGCGATTGCCTCGCCGGTAATTATCCATCTTCTCAACCGGCGCCGTTTCAAGAGGGTGGACTGGGCGGCGATGGATTTCTTGATCGAAGCGCAACGACTTAACCGACGACGGGTCAAGCTCGAGGAATTCATCCTGTTGCTCTTGCGGTGCCTGGCAATGGGCTTTATCGGGCTTTTGCTGGCAAGGCCTTTCCTGGACGTCAACCCGGAGAGTTTCTTTAAGTCCGGTGCGATTGAGCGGGTCATCATCATTGATGACTCACTGAGCATGGCTGCGCAGACCGGCGAAAAATCGCCAATAGAGGAAGCCTCCGCCATACTTCGGAAATGGATTGAGGTTTTGGCAAACGATAATGATGATGATTTCATCACCGTGGTGCGCACCACTGATCCCGATCGCCCAGCGCCGTGGGCCAATGGGCTGCCGTTGACCGAAGCCTCAGTGGGTGGGCTTCTTGAGCAATTCGACAAGCTGGAAGCTCAAGATTCGGCAGGAAATCTTAATGCTGCCTTACTTCATGTAGAGCAGAGCTTCAAAGACGACAAGGCCAGCCTCCACCGGGTTGTTTATTTATTAACTGATCTGCGGCGTCGTGACTGGGAGGGATCGGCTGAGGCAGGTTCCGATGCCGGGGTAGTCGCGACATTGGGCCGGATCTCGGAAGCGGCTGCCGGCTGTTATGTTGTTGATCTCGGAACTGCAGGGGAGGAAAATCTCGTGGTCGAGCAAATAGTGCCGCTCGACAAGGCGATCATTGCGGATGTTCCCGCAGAGTTTGAAGTCATTGTTCGTAATCGTGGAATGCGCGACGCGAGTGATGTTCAGGTAAGGTTTGTGGCAGGGGATACGCTTCCCGTAGAGGTCGGGATTGACCGGATTGCGGCAGGGGCAACGGGGGTGGCGGCTTTCACGTATACATTTGCCGATACTGATGATGGTGACGTGGAGGATGTTCGCCCGGTGCCTGTGGAGGTATCGCTGGAGAATGATCTGGAAAGTTCCGGGGATCTCCTTAAAGAGGACAATGTCCGTTATTTCCCGGCGCGAGTGGTGCGGGGAATTCGAGTGTTGCTTGTTGATGGCGACCCGTCGGGTAATTATGGGCAAAGTGAAACATTCTACCTCAAGAATGCTCTTGCTCCTGACGGACCGTCCCCCTCGGGCGTGGCAGTGACTGTTGTTGATGATTCAGAATTTGATGATGTTGAGCTTTCGGAATTTGAGGTAATCGTCGTTGCCAACCTTTATCGCGTTACGGAAGGTCGTGCTGAGGCACTGGAAAACTGGGTGCGTGATGGCGGTGGGCTTGTGTTCCTTTTAGGCGACCAAGCTGATCAGGATGTGTATAATGAGATTTTGCACAAAGATGGCGAGGGACTGCTGCCGGTAAGGCTTTCGGGTATTGAGGGAGACGAGAAAGAGGAGGCCTGGGCATTGCTGAGTCCCGATCTTGCCAATCATCCGGTATTCCGTTTTTTTGATGGAGACAACCGGCAGCTGCTTGACGCAGTCAAGGTATTCCGCTGGTGGCGTTGCGAGATTCCCGAGTTAGAGGATGCCGAGGATGCCGAGGATGCCGAGGATGCCGAGGACGCAGTGAAGAGAGAGCCTGCCAGGAAGACGTCTCGGGTTATTGCCTCCTTTGATGATAAGGGCAGGGCACCAGCTGTTGTCGAGAAGCGACTGGGTGAGGGACGAGTGCTGGTGTTAACGACACCGCTGGATAATGACTGGAGTAATTTTCCCGAGAATGGAGCCACTTTCCTGATTACCTCGCAGGAGATGATTCGTTACATGGCTCGTAATCGAACTAAAGAAGGAGTAATATCAGTTTCCCAGCCAATCACGCAAAAGGTTGATTTACGTGAGTTCAGCCAGAAGGTCGAGATCATAACGCCGGGAGGAGGGGAACCCCAGAGTGCAGAAGCCCGTCCTGTAGAGGAGAATGCAGAGAACGGCCCGGTTTGGACTGTGAATTTTGACGGGACAGGCCAGCGGGGGATTTATGAACTCAAGTTGATGCGAGCAGCCGGAGGGGATTCTCAATCAATGCTTTTTGCTGCGAATATTGATACAGGGGAAAGTGATCTCACCCGTGCCAGCGAGGATGCAATTCGCAGTGACCTTGGGGATGCTCGGGTTGAATTCGTTCCCCGGGGGCAATCGGTAATTGAACTTAAAGGAGCTACTGCGCGAAGTGAAATATGGAAAGTGATCCTGTATATTTTAACTGCATTGTTGGCAATTGAATTGCTTTTCGGTTGGTGGATAGGAGCACGAAGGTAAGGTGATGAGAATGAACATGCAGGATAGTGACAGATTGAAGATGCCAGGCAGGAGAGGCTGGATCTTTGTGTTATTGGCTGTGATTTGTGGCTCCTGGCCGGCGGGGGGCGATATAAAACTCGAAGTGGTTGCTCCCGAGATTGGCAAAGTATCCAGAACGATGGTGGAAGGGGCGTCCCTGAAGACGGACGCCGAGGCCAATGATTTACTTGCGCGTGCGGAACAATTTGCCAGGCAGGGAAGGTATGATCTGGCCAGTAAACTTTGGCAGAGCGTAATCGATTCGAGCAATGACCTGATGTTTACCCGGGATGAGTGGATTGAAAGAACTCTTGAGCATGAGTATCAGCGTTATCGGTCGGTTTCCGGGGACATCGAGTCGACCCTTGCAAATCTTCCCAGGGAGGGGCTGGAAGGTTACCGGGTTAAGGCTGATGCGGAGGCGAAACTGACAATGCAGCGACCGGGAGCGAAGGACAGCGAAGCGGAACTTGCAGAGGTTGTGCGGCGTTATTTCCTCAGTTCTCTTGGGGATGATGCCGCTTTTGAGCTTGCTTGCCTAAAGCTGGATCGGTACGAGTTCCTGCCGGCTATCAGGCTTCTTGATAAGATTATCAATGATTATCCAAACCCGAGCGTGGAGAAAGACTTGGTCTTATTGCGACTTGCGGCATTGAATGCCCGTGTGGGTGATCCTGATCGTGCCCTTAAAATTGTTGTCGATCTGAGGGCACGTGTGACTCCCGCGGTTCCCGACAAGTTATTGAACCTGGTTGAGGCTGATATCAGGCAATCCGGCAGGATTGTTCACCGAACCGAACCTTCCGGGAAATTATGGCCGATGATTATGGGGTCGCCCGGACGTGGCGGGGTGATGCGTTTTCCTGAGTTGTTGCCACAGAAGATCGCTGCAACGTTCTGGAGTCAAACCTACGAGTTGAATTTACCTGAGGCTTGGCCTGAACTTCCCGCTGATGGAGCGAAACCAATTGCCTTGAATCCCAATGATCCCTTTGGCAGGGGCCTGACGAGGGGGTCTACCGCAAGAAAACCATCCACGCCGGAGACAATGAATAATTCGTGGCCCAAGCATGGCTGGTTCCCGTCGGCACGTGTTCTTTTCCATTCCGGAAATATTTACTTCAAGACCCACAACCGTCTGGTGTGTGCCGATGCAAAATCAGGAGAGTTGTTATGGCTGGGTTTCCGTAACAATTACCCCTCTCCTGTCGTTAGTGTTTCTAGCCGAAATAATGCAGAGCTTATCGGCCGCGATCCCCTTGACATCAATGAAATCCAGAACTTTGCCGACAGTATTAACCAGTCAATGTGTATTGTTTCTGACAAGGTGTTGACTATTCAGGGCACTCCCATCGATTTCACCGAGGAACGGGCCTCGGTAGTGCTTGCTCCTGTGGACATCATGGCGCGACGGCGGATAATTATGAACCGTGGTGCCGGGGGGGTATCACGCATGCGTGATAATCGCCTTGTGGCTTACCATGCGCGCAATGGGAAACTGCAATGGATGCGTTCAGCTAATGAACCCGGAGGGGAGATTGTTAAAAAAAGTTGTTTTGCGGGATCTCCGGTTCCCTATGCCGGTCTTGTCCTTGTTCCCGTTCTTGAGGGGAATGGAATGTATCTCGCCGCAATTGACTCAGAGGGAGGCGCAACGCAATGGAGAACTTTCCTCGGCGACGAACCTGCTTCCGGGAGCGCGCTGAACGGAGCAATCATAATTGCTGTCGACGGGGGAGAGGCATATGTTGCAACCGGAGCGGGACTGGTGTTTTCCGTTGATGCAATTTCCGGTTCCATGAACTGGGCGGTGAGCTACCCCCGAACCACTGAGAAAGATCCGGCGCGAGCGCAGCAGTTGCAACGCTTCGGGGTGTGGGGTGGACGTGGCATGGGTGCCGCAAAATTTGACGGGTGGCATGAGGAGATGATCATTCCTTCCGGTAACGTGGTGATAGTGACGCCGACGGATTTTAATCATGTCGTCGCGTTTGACCGTCGTTCAGGAAGCCTGCTCTGGGAGTCAGCCCGAAGCCCAGGTAATGCTGATCATCAGGGAGAGTATGCTCTTGGTGTCCACAAAGGTAGATTCTATGCGGCGGGCAATGATGTTGTACGTTGTTACAAGATTAGTGGCGGTCGTATGCTCTGGGAAACTGCATATGATGCGGGGCATGGGCGTGGTGCCCTCACTGCGAAGGGAGTGTTCGTTCCCTCGGGGAAAAACAGGATAATTCAGCTTTCCCTGGAAGACGGCACAAATATTTCGAAACTTGAAATGGAGGCGTTTAAAGAGCAGCCAATTGGTAACCTTTATTCGAATGGCAACAGGCTATATGGGGCGGGTTTGCGTAAAGTATATGCAATTGGAGAATTCGAGGCGGATGCAATAGAAGTGGAGGATGCCCCTGAAGAGAAAAGCCTGGGCGAGATTACAGAGGGGGCGAATGAATTAATTACCGATGCTTTTCGTAGAATAAGAGACGCATATGTGTTTAATGGGCAGCGAGGATGGGATGAACTCAAACACTTCTCGGGGCTTGACGAAAAGTTTGAGTCCCTTGCCAAGGAACTTGAGGCAATACCTGTCCCAAGCCCTGCCGTGCGAAGTGAGATTTTGGCCGAGCGGGCATTGTGGAACAGTGGACTGCAGGCCGAGTTAGAGCGTGCTAAGCTTAAGTTTTCTTCTTTTCCTCTGACTGCGAGTAAAAGGGATGCCGTGGTGCGGGCAATTGAAGGCTTTAAGGCAGAGTTAGCCCCGATGAGGGAACTCTACAGCAAGTATGGCATTGATATACCCTGATTTGAGAACGCGAGAATTCACCATGCAGGACAGCAATACATTAAATTCTGAATTGTTCGACAGGCGGCGTTTCTTGCGCCTCGCCGGGTTAAGCGGAGCCTGCAATATCGGCTTTGCAAATGATGTGAAGGCACTACCTGCGGTAAAGGAGAAGACTGCTGATGAATTAATGACTAAAACCACGCGGCAGGCTGTCGAAAAGGGCTTGCGGTTTCTTGCCGGGCGTCAAATTCAGCGGGGCAATGACCGTGGTGCCTTTGGGGCCTCCGGTTATGCGGGTAGCGTTGGTATATGCGGGCTCGGTGGTCTTGCGTTCATGAGTGAGGGAAGTACACCCGGCGTTGGCAAATTCGGCAGGCAGGTGGATTTGTGTGCGGATTTTCTTACCAGGCATACCGGTCCTACTGGTTATATCGCTCGCGGTGCGGGAGCTGTAGGCAATATGTATGCCCACGGCTTTGCGATGCTGTGCATGTCGCAGGCCTATGGCATGTCGCGCAAGCGTGAGCTTGGTCAGAAATTAAGAATGGCTGTAAAGTGTACGCTTGCCGCGCAGAATGATCAGGGCGGGTGGAGATATCGTCCGGTCAAAAGCGACGCAGACCTTTCGGTGACTGTTTGTCAGATCATGGCGTTGCGGGCGGCTCGTGATTCGGGAATTAATGTTCCTGACGCGGCAAGGGAGAAGTGCATCGAATATGTAAAGAAAAGCCAGACAGTTGACGGTAGTTTTCGCTACACGATGCGTGGTGGACACACGACTTTTGCCCTTACCGGGGCGGGGATCGTTTCACTTTTCAGCGCGGGAATTTACGACGGTCCGCAAATCGAGAAGGGGTTAAAATACCTCAAGCGGCGCAAGAATTCAGCAGAGCGACATTATTATTATTACGGGCATTATTATGCAGTGCAGGCGATGTGGCATGCGGGGGGTGAATACTGGAACGACTGGTACCCGAGCATTCGTGACAAATTAGTTGCTTCGCAGTCCGGCAATGGGGCATGGAGTGATTCGTCTTACGGTCAGGAATTTGCGACTGCGATGGCTTGTATCATTCTTCAGATGCCTAATGACATGCTGCCAATTTTTACCCGTTAAAACAGGCCTGATGATTTTTCGGATAACATATTAAATAGATTGAATAAGTGGTTACAGTTTCTTGGCTTTGAGCAGGATCAGATTCCTGAGGATGCCGAGATTTCTTTCCGGTTTGCGAACCTTCCGGAATCTTGGGGAGTATTCGTCCTTGTTGCGGCGGTATTCCTCATTATCTGGTTTGTGTTGCGGACGTATCGCCGCGAAAACGCATCCTGTCCGCGCTGGGCGAAGCATTTGTTGGCAGGGTTGCGCCTTGCTGTGGCGGCTGGCTTGCTGTTCATTTTTCTCGAACCGTCAATTAGTTATACGAAATCCCGCTCTCTGCGTCCGGTGTTGGCATTACTGCGTGACACTTCGGAATCGATGAATACGTCCGATCGTTATGTCGATGAAGATGCGGCTAGATCGGCAGCATCAGTGCTGGATATTTCAGTTGAAAGCTTGCGCCAAAAGAAGCCTTCACGGGTTGAAATTGTAAACCGGATGTTTGCAAAGGATGACGCATATTTGGTGAAATCACTCAGCAAGAAGGGGCGCCTGCGTGTGCTGGATTTCTCGGGGAGTGTTGAGACGCGCGATATGCCGGGGATAGGTGAAGGGGTATTGGATGAATCTAAGGGGAGTGGGGAAAAAGAGGAAGAAGGGGTGGTACTTTCTGAACTCAAGGCAGGAGGCTCCTCCACGGACCTTACCCGGGCAATTCGTGAGGCTCTTGCAGATAAGTTAACATCGGCGGTGGTGGTGGTTACTGATGGACAACATAACGTGGAGAGTAACCCGGATGAGGCGATAGAGGACGCTAGGGCACGAAACATACCGGTGTTCTTTATCGGATTAGGTGATCCTGATCGACCTCAGAACCTCAGTGTATCCAATCTTTATGCGGATCCTCAGGTTTGGAATAATGATCCTTTCCAGATACAGGGAGTGTTGCGGGCTGAAGGTGTGAGTGAGGAGTCTGTAAGGGTTTCATTAGTGGAATTGAGTGAGGCTGAGGATGGTTCGCGGGTGGAAAATATCATTGAGAGTAAGGATGTGGAGATTCCCGCGGAGGGAGGTCAACTCCGGGTTGATTTTTCACATACGCCGAAAACCCCGGGCGAGAAACTCCTGACTGTGCGCGCCGATATCCTGGAAGGTGAGTCGAACTTGAACGACAATCAGCCTGCGGCGCCAGCGCGGGTGCAGGTTCTTGATGATAATGCCCGTGTGTTGATTGTCTCAGGCGGTCCCAGCTGGGAATACCGGGCCCTTGTCCGGTTGCTTACCAGAGAAAAGATGATCGATATTTCCTGTTGGTTGCAGAGCCTTGACGATGGTCGCCAGCAACAGGGGAACACGCCGATTGATGCCTTGCCGGCAACGCGTGAAGAACTGTTCCAATATGATGTTGTGGTTCTGTTGGATCCGGATCCCAGAGAGTTTGATGAAGAGGGCATTAAGCTGCTGAAGGATTTCGTCCGGGAACATTCTGGAGGATTACTGTATATGCCGGGGCCGGTGTTTGCCGGTAGTTTCCTTACCAATGCGCAGACTTCAGGGATCGCTGAATTGTTGCCGGTGCAACTCGGAGATGTGGGCAGCATGGAGGTAAACAGCCTGCTTTCTCCAAATAACCGGGAATGGCCCCTGGCTGTCGTTGCATCAAATGCGGATCAGCCAATTATGCGCTTCTTTAATGATGTCCAGAAAACTCTGATGCAATGGAAGAAACTTCCCGGGACATATTGGAGCTTCCCTGCGCTTCAGGCGGCACCTGCGGCTCGAGTTCTGATAGAGCATTCCGATACAACTCTCAGGAGGCGCGAGATAGCTAGGCCGCTGTTGGTAACAGGGCAATTTGGATCTGGACGAACTACCTATCTCGGGTTTGACGGTACATGGAGGTGGCGCACGAAGGGGCTTGACGCCGAGTTCTTTAAACGATTCTGGATTCAGACGACCCGTTATCTGGTGGAAGGGCGATCACTTGCCGGTAAGCGGCGTGGAGTGATAGAAACAGAGCGGTTCAGGTATCAGGTAGGGGATCGTGTCCGGATATCAGCACGATTGAGGCAACCGAATTTTGAGCCCTTGGCTGCGGAAGAGGTGAAAGGTGAAATACGTCTTCCGGATGGCTCAAAATCGGAAGTTACTTTTCTCCCTCAACCCGGGCAGTCCGGTAATTACGAGATGGTTTTTGCCGCAGCCATGCAGGGGGGTCATCGTGTGGCTGTCGTGTTGCCGGGGGAAGTTGGCGAGGAGATTGAGATTGACTCGAATTTTACGGTAACCCTTCCTCTAAAGGAGGTCCAGCAGGCGTGGCTTGATCGCGATCGCCTTATTGAAATGGCGCGTGCCTCTGGCGGGGCATACTATAACCCGGCTGATGCCGGTGACCTGCCGGGCGCCTTGCCTGATCGCATCAAGAACCTTACGTTTGAGAGTCCACCGCAGCCGGTCTGGGATAACACTGTATTACTGTTTCTGTTGGCAGGCTTGTTAACTATTGAATGGGGGCTCCGAAAAAAATTCAGGCTTATTTAGTAACGCAAGGATCTTTCCTGATGTCGCGCAAAGAAAAGAAAAGAATACCCGGTGCAATCGATGAGAAAATCGGAGCGATGCGGCGTGTCGTTCAGCGGTTCTTTCTTGTCGCCGGATTAAACAGGCTTCTGTTATGCCTGCTTGGAATTTCGGCAGTGGATTTCCTCCTGGATAGCAATTTTCGGATGGATTGGGCCCAACGATTTATAACGCTGTTGCTCAGTGCATGTGTCCTTCTGTATATCCTCTGGAAATATTTATTGCTGCCATTGTTCTCGAGGATCAGCGATGATGCTTTATTGCTGCAGGTGGAAAAGACCGGGAAGGGATTTAATGAAAGCCTGATCAGTGCCCTCGAACTATCGAGGATGGACATGGAGGAAGATGAAAATGTTTCCAGAGGAATGGTGCGGCAGACCATTGAGATGGGAACGACGGCCAGTGACAACATTGAGCTTGCCGCTGTTTTCCGTGTTGGCAGGATGTGGTTCAATGTGATTGTTTTTGCTGTGCTGCTAACCGGGTTTGCAGGCCTTTGTATCGGCAGCGTTACCACCAAAGCCCTGGGTACTTGGTTTAACCGCAATGTGATGCTGGGGGATGAGCAGTGGCCGCAGGATTATTTCTTGGACATTGTAGGAGTGAAGAAGGGGGAATTGCGAATTCCCAGAGGTGACGACTGGGTAATTAAGGCGGTGGTGCGCAAGGGTCATCGTTCGCTTCCGGAGAAGGTGGAGGTGGAATTTAAGACTGCCGGCAGCCGGCGCAGTGAGTCGATGTCTTCCAACTCTCAGGGCGATGAATTTCGTGGTGAGTTGCGCAATGTGCTAGAGCCTTTCGATTTCAGGGTAATCAGCAGGGAGGCGCAAACCGACTGGATAAAGATTAAGCTGCTCAGTAGACCTAAGATAAGCAGGCTTGCCCTTGTTGCGGTGGAACCTGATTATACCGGGGAGGGAGAGCGAACACTGCCGGTGGGGGCCAGTCCCTATTATCTGCTTAGCGGGACTAGCCTTAAGATTGAGGGATCCAGTGACAAATTACTTAATTCAGCTTGGCTCATGAGCGGTGAAATTCGCCATGAACTGAGTGTCGAGGGGATGGAATTTTCCGGTGAAATTTCAGCACAGGGCATAGTGGGAGCAAGCTATCTTTTGCAGATAGAAGACCGGGAAAAAATTGAAATCCCCGACAGGGAAGGTGTCGGTGGACTTGGCTCCAGAGACCCTTCGCGTTTCAAGATAAAGCTCAAGAACGATCATAAACCCCGGATTAGGGTAGCGCTCAAGGGAGTTAGCGGCATGGTGGTTCCGGGAGCAAGGCTGCCTTTTGAGGGATTGATCGAAGATGACTACGCTGTTGATTCTGCGGAGATCATCTATACCTGGAAACAGGACAACAGTGAACGCGAAGAGGCTCAGGGTGTGCTTCAACTCGAAGCTGCGGCTGCGTTCATCGGGAAAGCACAGTTGCCACTGGATGAGGCGATTGAACTCGGGCCACTGGAGGTTCCCGTGAATTCCCGGTTGGGTTTGCAATTCAGGGCGTCAGATAATGACAGTGTTGCAGGGCCAAAGATCGGGTTATCAACAAAGATTCTCCTGCGGGTAGTCGAGGAGTCGGAATTGCGGACCGATTTATTGAGGAGGGAGAAGGAACAGCGACAGGTTCTCTCGGAGATGATCAAGAAACAGGATTTGTTGCTTACTGATACAGCCGCGCTTGCCGCAGAGTGCAGGGAAATAAAGGCGCTGGATCCTTCCCAGCGTGAACGTCTCGTTGGCTTGCAGAAGCGTCAAAAGCTCATGGGCTCGAACTTGAAGCCGATTGTCTTGCGATTGAAGGGGATGTTGCAGGAAATTATCAATAACCGCCTTGAGGAAGAGGATGGCATACTGAAGGCCCGGCTCAAGGGAAGGGTGATTACTCCACTGGCCGGGTTACAGCAGGGGGCTATACCTTCAGCTGCGGTGGGACTTGACGCGGCCAGGAGGATTGCCGGTACTGAGCAGCGTAATGCGGCTTTTGCCGTAGTTGAAGAAGCGCAGCGCAATGCCATTGAGATAATGCGTGAGGTGATTGTCCATATGGTTCGTAATGAAGGTTACCAGCAGGCGGTAAACCTGCTTTATGAAATTCAGCATGCACAGGAACGTATGCGAGTGATGACAAAAAAGGCCAAGGAGGAAGCCCTTAATAAGGTATTACGTGACAATAATAGGTCGTCAGAGCTTAATGAAGGATCGGGTGAGAAAGAAAGGGGCAAAGCAAACCGTTAAGAAGGAGCAAAAGCATCATGAAAATACTTATCATCCTATCAATATCCGGAATTTTGCCACTGATATTGTTGCCGGAAATGGGCACAGCCTTTGAAGTGGAGGGACCTGCGAACGGAATTGTACCTTCAGGGGAAATCAAGGAAAGCCCTCTGGGAATTCGGCAGCAGCGTATTAAACGGATGGTTGTGGATCTTGAGCGACAGTTCACTGAACTTGCGCGCGCTTTACAAAAAGATTATCCGGAACAGGCGGAGAAGTTGGTTGATGCATTCAAGACATCCAAGGAAATGCTTCTTGAGAAGCGTATGGACGAGATTACTGAGATGCTTGATTTGTCCAAGCTTGATACTGCAGGGGAGCAGCAGGAGAAGACAGTGGATGACGTGAAGAGTCTCATTGAGCTTTTGTTAAAGGATGATGATGAGGAGAATCGGCTGAAAAAGGAAATCGAGAAACTTGAGCAATGGAAGGAGGCTCTCGACAAACTCATAGAGGATGAGGGAAATTTGAAGGAGGAGAGTGACATTCATGCTGATAAGGATGATGCCTTGGCCAACCTGAACAGCCAAATTGAGCGGCTTGAAAATCTTATTGATCGTCAAGGCAATCTCAAGAAGGAGACCGGGGAAGAGACGTCAAAGGGGATAGACGGACTTGACCGGGTTGCAGAGCAACAGGAGAAACTTCGCAAGGAGACCGAAGAGTTGCGTGAGGAGGTTGAAAAAGGTCCTGCAGGCAGTGCCCAAAAGGATGAGCAGGGTGGCGAGCAGGGCGGCGAGCAGGGCGGCGAGCAAGCCCCGCCTGATTCGGGTCAGCTTTCGCAGAAGCCCGGAGCTGAGTCACTTAGGAATGCTGAAGAGAGCCAGAAAGGGGCTGAAAAACGACTTACTGAAGGCAAGGGAAGGCAGGCTGGGGAGGCTGAACAGCAAGCGCTTGAGAACCTTAATAAGGCACTGGAGGAACTAAAGAATGAGCGGGATCGGATTGCAGGAATTTCACCTGAAGATCTCGAGCAGCTTGGCCAGGAGCAGAAGGATACTGCCGGGGAGACTGGGGAGTTGGCAGAGAAGATGGGGCAATCTGCGGCAGGCTCACCTGAAGATTCCGGTCAACAGGAGGATCCATTAAAGCAGGGACAGGAGCGTGCCAGGGAGGCGGTTGAGAGCGGTAAGAGTAAAATGGACAAGGCTGCGGGAAGTCTTGCTAAAGGTAAGCCTGGGGGTGCTGCGCAAGATCAACAAGGGGCTCTTGAGGACTTGGAACGTGCACGACAAGAGGTGGAGCAACAACTTGAAGAGTTGCGTCAGGATCAGCAGATGGAGGCTCTTGTGCAGCTGGAGCAGATTTTCCGTGAGATGCTTGTAAAACAGAAAGATGCAAGTGTCGTAACACTGACTGTTGATGAGAATCGGGACGGGCAGAATGATCGGCTTAAGCGGGCGGAGCGCATTGAATTACGTGGCGTGGCAGTGGTGGAACGGGAACTCTCCGAGAAGGCGGAAGAGGCTGAAGCGTTGCTTGTCGATGAAGGCACGAGTGTTGTTGTGCGCAACGTGGTGGAGGGGATGAAGCATGATTTGTCAGCAATTGCCGAACTGCTGGACGACCAGGACACGGGTAAATTTGTGCAGCGCTCCCAGAAGGAAGTGGAAATGACGCTTCATGAATTGATTGATGCGGTTCAGATTGCGCAGCAGATGCAGCAACAGCAGCAACAGCAGCAACAACAGCAGCAACAACA
>JAPYUT010000038.1 GCA_029940475.1 Verrucomicrobiales bacterium
TCCGCGCAGGCGGAACCTGGTCGGAGGACGGCAACTGGTCCTCCGGGCAGTCCCCGGACTCCACCATGGAGGCCGTGATCGCGACTCCCGCGGTGGTCCGGATCCCGGGGGGGGACTTCGCCACGGCGCGTTCGCTGGTTCTGGGCGGAGGGGCCGGTTCCTCCACCGTCCTGCTCTCCGTTGATGCAGTTCTAGAGTTGACCTTCGGTGCCCGCATCGAACCCGGCGGGATCCTCGGCGGATCCGGCCTGGTCTGGATGGGGGAGCATCCCCTCGACCTGCCCGCCGGATCCGGGCTGCGGGCCGAAGACGGCGACAGTCTCGTGGTACAGAGCGGAACTCTCACCAATGCCGGCCGCATCGAGGCCCTCGGCACTTCCTTCTCCCCCGCAAAGCTCGAACTTGCCGGCGAACTGGTCAACGTGGCGGGCACCGGCGCAGTCATTGCAAATCACTCCCTCCTGCGCTTTCCCGGCGGGGTCCGGAACAGAGGCTCCCTCGCCTTCGGGGCCGGGCTCAACAATGTCCTCGGCGAGATCACCAACCTCCCCGGGGGACTCATCACCGTCTCCGGCGGGGCCACCGTGATCTTCAACGAGGACGTCGCCAATGGCGGGACTATCACCGTCAGTGCCTCCGGCGCCCTCGCCAGCACCGCGATCTTCTTCGGTGAGCTCAGTGGCAACGGCATCGCCGGTTCCGGGACCGTTTTCATCGAGGGGGACATGCGCCCCGGATTCAGCCCGGGAACCATGTCCTTCGGCGGCGACCTCGGCTACGGTCCGCTGGCCACCCTGCACCTCGAGATCGGCGCCCCCGACCAGTATGACCGCATCGAGGTGGCCGGAAACCTCGACCTCGGCGGGACCTTGGTCGTTGAATTGATCGACGGATATGTTCCGGAAGCAGGGACCACCTTCCAGCTCCTGCAATCCGGCAAATACACCGGCTCCTTTACCTCGGTGATCCTGCCCCCCCTGCCGGAGGGCAGGCAGTGGGACCTCACCCGCCTCGAGAGCGAGGGGATCCTCGTGGTGCGTGGCACCTTGGCCGAGACCTGGCTAGCGCAGTACTTTGCCGCCGCCGACCTCGCCAATCCCGCGCTGCAGGCCACCCTCTGGGGCTGGGACGCCGACCCTGATGGCGACGGCATTGCCAACCTGCTGGAATACGCCCTGGGCGGCGACCCGCAGGCAGCCGGCTGGCAATTTGCCGACGGCAGCCCGCTGGGCATACAGCTTGAGGTGAACGACGGGGTGGCGCTCATGCGTCACCCGGAGCGCGTTGATGGGAAGGTGCGCGCCCTGAGCTACGTTGTCGAGTTTTCCGGCGACCTGGGAAGCTGGTCGCGGCAGCTGCCGGCCGGTGTGAGCACCGCGCTCATCGACTTTGACCCACCGGTGGAGGGTTTTGCCCGGCGTGTCACGCGATGGCCGGCCACCGGCAAGGAACTGCTGCGCCTCTCCGTGAAAGTGGCGGAGTAAGGGGCGTTTGATTCACTCGAATTCAGACAAGGGGATACGTGCCAGGTAGATGGCACTCTTGCCCTCGTGGCTGGCATAGTAGGATGCCCACAGCCTGCCCCCGTGGACGAGCATCCCCGGGTAGCTGGTGTCGCCGGCACTGGGCACCAGGACGCGCGGCTCGAAGTGGCCGTCCTCGCCGAGCAACCCGAACACGGTGCGTGTCGGGCTGGTGTAGCGGCGTGAGGCCAGGACCCATTTTCCGTTTGGTATGCGAACCAGGTCGGGTCCGCCAAGCCGAAGGTCAACCTGCCTCCAGCTGAAATCGGTGTAAGGCGGGGCCGCAGTCCCGAGGTAGCCCTTGTGGTTGCCGCCCTCGTTGCGGACCACGATGCGCATCTCTTCGCGGTCGCCGAAGCGGATGGTCGCCTCGTTGGGCCGGTCGGGAATTTTCAGGGCACTTACCAGTTGATAGGAAATGCCGTCGCCGGTTTTCACCAGGAAGACTTGCGACGCGTCCTTTGCCGGCTGGTAGGTGACACCGTATCCGCTGTTCCCGTGCCAGGTAACCCGCCACAGCCAGTCCTTTTCAGCAGCGATTTTCTTATCGATGCGCACGGCATTGAGCGCACTGAATTTGTTTTCTCCTTTTTTCATGAAGGCCACCCGCGGCAGCTGGCCGAGCAGGGTGTTGCCCTCGTAGTGGGAGCCGCCCATCAGGCACATGAGGCGCTTGTCGGGAGTGACGGAGAGCTTTGGGTCACGCAGGTCGATTCCCTTAAGCTCAAGGAGGTCGACCGGGTGCCACTTTTCGCCATCGCTTGAGGAGATGATTCTGATCCTGCCGTTGTCGCCATCGCCGGCATGGCCCCTGCCCTCACGGAAGGTGCAGTAGAACCTTTCCTGCCAGCGTACCAGGCCGGTGAAGGCACTGTGCGGGGCATCTGCCCAGATTCTTGTTGCCGGGTGCTCGGTGACGGCACGCACGATTGCCTTTGCGTCAGCACTTAAGCGGATGCGCGGTGCTTTCGCCGCGCGCGCATCCAGTTCCTCACCCTTGAGGCGTATTGAGAGGATATAGGGCTGCTCGCCTGCTTCCCAGTGACCGTAGGTGGTGGTCAGGATGGTGCCGTCAGGGAGCAGCTCAACCCCCGGGTAGGTGGTGTCCCAGCTTTTCTTGTTGTCGGCGATGCGGATCAGGTATTGGCCGGCCCGTCCCTCGACGATGTCCTGATAGCTGCCGACCCAGGCTACCCAGTCGCCCTCGCAGGGCACCGGGCTTTTGTCGATGCCGACCTTGGAGCCGATGGCGGTACGGCAACGAAATGAAATGAAGAGCCTGCCGTCAGGCAGGTATTTGGCGGTGTGCCGGTCACCGCTGAGGGTGATGGGCAGCTCGCGCGGTTGACTCCAGCTTTTCCCCTCGTCATTGGAGAAGATCACGTGCGAGTTTTTGCGGCGGGCGTTCTCACGCAGCAGCACGGCGACCTGCTTGCCGTCAGGTGAGCGCACCGCGCCCGGCTCACAGAGGTGGATTGCTCTCGAGGACTGGATTGTCTCTGGCTCAGCCCAGCTCAGCCCGCCGTCGGTGGACAAGGAGCTATAGAGGGTGAACCTGACCGGGTTGGCGCGCCTGGGTTTCGCGGCAATGAAACGCCCGTCATCATGGAAGAGCGTGCGGTAATGCCCGGGCTTGCCCCGGTCAGCAATCATGGTGCCCATGGCGACGATGCCGCCGAAATCACCAATCGCCTCAAGCTCGCCCCAGTTGGCACCCTCATCCTCACTGACCGCCATGCGAATCGGGTAAAGCCCGGAAAACATGATGATGCGTTTCTTGCCTGCGCCGTCAGTGACGCGGAAAAGGGTTGGCACCTCCCTGGAGGTCGCCCAGCTCGCCGGGGTCGGCAGGCGTTTGCTCCAGGTCTTCCCGCCGTTCGTGCTGCGCTTGTAGAGGATCGGGCCCCTGCCGTGACCTTTCGGGTAAACGCAGAGCACGGTCCTGCCGTCATCGAGCAGTGCCGTTGTCGGGTGGCCGAGGTATTGGCCTTTCTCGCGGTCGACGATGACCTGGCGTTGCTTCTCGCCGGCGAGATCAATGTAGGTGATCTCGTTTGCGCATGCAGAGGAGATAAGGGCAATGAGGCAGAGTGGTCGCATGCGGTAAAGTTGATGGGTCAGGGATGAAGAAACAAGTTGAAGAAATGCAGAATAACTGGGTCAATATGACGCGCAATTTTGTCCTGATGATTTCGTATATAGCGACATAATGTCACTTTAATAGCAATTAATAAATCACTTGGAATTAATATAAATCATTGGTTATAAACATATAGAGACATAAAAGATACCACTTGGCATGCTTTAGG
The DNA here is from genome assembly GCA_029940475.1 of Verrucomicrobiales bacterium. Lineage (GTDB taxonomy): Bacteria > Verrucomicrobiota > Verrucomicrobiia > Verrucomicrobiales > DEV007 > CACIUL01. Next base: position 3,833 of record JAPYUT010000038.1, read on the forward strand.
CTTTATTAAGTTCAGTAAGAATGATGCGAGTTGCATCACAATCACATTAATCCAACAAACTGAATAAGGAGGAAATATAGAAATGACGAATTTAATCAACTGGAACCCGCTGCGTGAGTTCAGGGAGGTAAGCAATTGCCTGTCGGGCTTGATGAACCGGGGAGTATATGTGAGCGATAACGGCGATGACGGGAATCTTTCCCGGGCCGACTGGATGCCGGTTGTCGACATCACAGAGGATGAGTCTTCCTACCGCATTGAGGCCGAAGTGCCCGGTGTGGCCAGGGAGGACATCAGCGTGACGGTCGATAACGGTATCCTGTCACTGTGCGGTGAGCGCAGGAGTGAAAGCGGGGAACAACAGGGCCGGGTGCACCGCACGGAGCGCTGCTACGGCAGCTTTAAGCGCAATTTCCGGGTCCCGGAGGATGCCGACGGGGACGCGGTGAAGGCCGGGTTCAAGAACGGCCTGCTCAGTGTGACTTTGCCGAAAGTCGAGCAGCCCAAGCCGAAACAGATCGAGGTGAAGGTTTCCTAGGTTTGTAAAGTGGGAATCAGTGGCCGGATTCAGTTCCGGCTGTTAAAGAGAGATACGCGTGCCCCGTGCCCGGCTTTGATGAGCCGGGACGGGGCGCGCGTTGCTTCGGGGAGCGAAGCAGTTTAAGGTCACCTCCCCGCCGGTGGGGCAGAGAAAACAGGCAGAAGAACTAGCATGGAGTTTCAGGATTATTATGAGTTGCTGGGTGTCACAAAGGACGCGTCACAGGCTGAGCTCAAGAAGGCCTTTCGCCGGCTGGCGCGAAAGTATCATCCGGACGTTGCCGAGGACCAGGGGGACGCGGAGGAGAAGTTCAAGAAGATCAACGAGGCTTACGAGGTTCTCGGTGATTCTGAAAAGCGTCGTAAGTATGACCAGCTCGGCGCCAACTGGGACGGCAGGGGAGATGGCTTCACGCCTCCTCCCGGGTGGGATTTTGGCGGCGGCGGCGGTGGTGCTGGGTTTGACTTTGGCGGGACAGGTTTCAGCGATTTCTTTGAAGCTTTCTTCGGCGGTGGCGGTGATCCCCGTGGCGGCGGGGGTTTTGGCGGATCAATGGCAGGGGGTGTGCGCTCGCCGCGACGCGGTAGCGATATCGAGGGACGGCTCCTGGTCAGCCTCGATGAGGTTAATGACGGATCAGTGCGTGAGATTACCCTGTCGCGCCCGGATGGCAGCGGGCGGGAGAAATTAAAGGTGAGAATTCCCAAGGGAGTCGGGAAGGGCCAGCGCTTGCGGGTGTCCGGCAGGGGCAACCCGGGAGCAGACGGCGGATCACCGGGTGACCTTTACCTGGTGATCACGCTGCAGGGGCATCCGGATTTTGAGGTTGAGGGCTCTGACCTTGTGCATGAGCTGGAGCTGGGACTCCACCAGTTGGTGCTCGGGGCAATGGCATCAGTACCAACTCCGGGGGGCAAGGTGAAGGTTAGAATACCGGAATGCTCCAGCCCCGGCGACCGGCTGCGGCTTGCAGGCAAAGGGTTGGTGATAGCTGAGGGTGGACACGGTGATCTTTATGTCGAGTTGGCCGCCAGGTTTCCGCAAAAACTGGATGCTGGCGCCAGGAGCAGCTGGCAGAAGCTGGCAGAAGGAACCCGCGAGGAGTAAAAATCGCCTGTCGCTTTCGGGTTTTTTTGCTTCATTATATAGTTTAATCTGCATTTCCATTGTCCACTGATGGCCGATTCATCAACTCCAGCTGTCCAGATCGAGGGATTGACAAAAGTTTTCCGATTGCCGTTGAGGAAGGAAAAGGTGGTGGCCATTGATAACCTTTCACTGCAAGTCGGTGCCGGGGAGGTTTACGGACTGATCGGGCCGAACGGCTCGGGGAAAAGCACAACGATGAAGGTGCTCCTTGGGCTTATCTCTCCCAATGCGGGCAGGGCGTCGATCTTCGGGCTTGATAGCGGCGATACTGCAAGTCGCGGCTCGGTGGGCTTCCTTCCCGAGAACCCCTACTTCTACAAATACCTGACCGGCAGCGAAACACTTGCCTTTTATGGAAAACTCTGCGGGCTTTCCCGCAAGGAAATCAGGAGCCGCAGTGACGAGTTGCTGGAGATGGTGGATTTGACAGGAGCCCGAAACCGCCGACTCGGTGGATATTCGAAAGGAATGCTGCAGCGCATTGGCCTTGCACAGGCACTCGTGGGCGACCCGAGACTGGTTGTCCTGGACGAGCCGACTGCCGGTGTTGACCCGTCAGGATCGCGGAAGATAAGGGACCTGGTGCTGGAACTGAAACGTCGCGGGATCACTGTTATTCTCAGCTCCCACCTGCTTGAGCAGGTGCAGGAGGTTTGCGATGAAGTTGGCATCATTTTCAACGGCAGGCTTGTGCGCGAGGGAAAACTTAACGACCTGGTTGCGATCGAGGACCAGACCGAAATTGTGCTGCAGAATGCGACGCCGCAACTGCTGGACGGGATTGCCGGCCTGGTGGAGCGCGAGGATTGCGCACAATTGTTGAGCTGTGGCCATCCGCGCACCACACTGGAGCGGCTTTTCCTCCAGGAAATCAACGAGGAATCAAAGACAGGGGGGCAGGATACGTGAGTGATCAGGCCGGGGACTGACCGGCTGAGCCGGGAGCATACTTTTCAAACATATGGATTCAGAGGCATACAGCACGGAATTATCTAGGCAGCACAAGGCGTTTTCCCCGTCACGTGTCTGGGCGATTGCCGGCAACACCTTCACCCAGCTGGTGCGCATGAAGGTATTCTATTTCCTGCTGATCTTCAGTGCCCTGATTATCGGCGCCAACCTGCTGTTCTTGAGTTTTACTTTTGAACAGGAGCTCAAGATCCTCAAGGATGTGTCGTTTGGGGCGATGAGCCTGTTTGCCAGTATCTTTGCGATTGTCGGCACCGCATTACTCATTCCCAAGGACATGGAGGACCGGACGCTCTACACCATCCTGACCAAGCCTGTCCCGCGCTTTGAATACTTGCTTGGCAAGCTAATGGGGATCCTCCTGCTGATTGGCGTCAGCATCCTGCTGATGTCACTGCTGTTTTTCACTGTGCTGTATATTCGTCAGCACGGGATCCTTGCCGAGAAGATTGCGTCGTTGCCCAGGCACGCATCTGAGACTGATATCGAGTCATTCAGGGAGAGCATTTTTTCCAGGGGACTGCAGCCGGAACTATTGCTTGGGGTAATCGCGGTATTCTTGAAGGCCGCGGTTGCCGCAGGTGTGGCATTGTTCGTGTCTACCTTTGCAAGCTCGACCTTGTTCACCATTATTGTGAGCCTGGTGGTGTATTTCATAGGCCATGCACAGTCGCTTGCCCTTGATTATTATTTTACGCAGGGCGAGCTGCACAGTGCGGGTCAGCGTTTCTTGGCAGGATTGGTCGGGGTGGTGTTTCCCAACTTCCAGCTCTTCAATGTCACCGACGGGTTGACTGCCGGGGAGGTGATCCCGGCATCCCTGATGGCCAGGCTGGTAGGGTTGACCGCTTTTTATCTGACAATATACAGCCTGGTGAGCTGGATGGTGTTCGCCAAGAAGGAGCTTTGAATTTTCCCTTAAAGATCGCGCGTTATTCCTGGGGCAGGATGCTGATGGCTTCCGTCCTGCTGGCTTCTGCCGGGTTATTGAGATTGCCCTTTGAGCGTGACATGGAGCTGGAATTCAAGGAGCAGGGTTTTCGCGACTGGTCTCCGGGTTTATCCACCCGTGATCAGCTTACCCAGGCCGCATTCGTGGGAGCACTGGGTGGGTTCCGTTCACTTGTGGCGAGCGTCTATCATCTCAAGGCGCATAATTCATTTGTAAAAAAAGAGTGGGGCGATGTTGAGAGATACCGTGCCGTCACGGCATCGTTGCAGCCGAAGTTCTGGAGTTATTGGGACATGGCTGTATGGGACATGGCCTGGAATGCTTACGGCCACTACCGTGGCGAGGCTGAGGAATACGGCAATGATTTCAGGGGTTGGCATGCCGAAAGCATAATCATGCCCAGGTATTTGGAGAAGGGCATCACCTTTGCCAAGCGGGGATTGGAATGGTTGCCCGAGGATTACCGTTTAATGAAGGTCATTGCGGATATTTATGATCAGAAAATGGGCAACCCTGAGAAGGCCGCAGAATGGTACCTGAAAGCCTCGCAGAAACCGCAGGCACCATCGCATGTTTACCGGGCATACGCTCACCAGTTGACGCTGTGCGCAGGCAGGGAGGAGCAAGCCTATAGAGTTACTGAAGATCTTTATCGCAACTCGGGGAATGTCACACTTACACTGCTTCGCGACATGGAGCGCCTGGAAGAGGACATGGCTCGGCGGGCGGCGCATGACAGGTCATATGATCAGCTCAAGGACGCTGCCTTTGCAGAGGCTTCCGGTTATCTTGAAATGGCGGCATTTGCGATGCACTTGCTGGAGATCAGGAAGGATGTTCCGGCGGCAATAAGTGTTTATACGAAGGTTGCCGATAATCGCCGGGCACCATCATTTTACCGGCGTAAATTAGCGTTTTTAATGGCAGAGGATCCGCAGAAGGCTGCCGAGGCTTACACCATCCTCAAGGATCTGGCTGTATCATACCCGGGAGCCCTGCGCAGGGAAGACATGGCCAGGCTTGCCGAATTGGAATCCCGGCTGGGAATTCCAGAGTAGGATCGCAATAGGCCCCGGGCAGGGGTTCGTCAGGAAAAGACGGAATTAGCTTCCAGTCAGGCCGTTCCCGGATTAAAAATAATGGTGTTATTGTGCAGTGTGATATCAGTTTCAATTTTTGTGGATGAAGTTTGCGATTTTCGGTGACATCCACGCCAACCTGGAGGCGCTGGAGGCTGTGCTCGAAGATGCGGTGGAGCATGACTGCAGTCATTATGCCTGCATTGGGGACATCGTTGGCTACAACGCCAATCCTCACGAATGCCTTGAAATTGTGCGTGGCCTGGAGTGCCCGGTGGTTAAGGGCAACCATGATGATGATGCATCGCTGGACACCGATCTTGTCGGCTTGAATCCATTGGCGGAGCAATCAATGCGCTGGACCCGCGAGCAGTTGACTGCAGATGACAAGGAATACCTGAGCGAACTCAAGCTGGTGCGCCAGGTTCGTGATTTTACCATCGTGCATGCCACCCTGGATACGCCGTCGGGATGGGGATATGTCACTAATAAATTCGATGCACTGGCCAGCTTCGGTTACCAGTATACACCATTGTGTTTTTTCGGGCATACCCATTTACCGGTCTTTTATTCCAAGACCTCAAGCGTTGAAGTGGAGGACGGCCAGACGATTGAGATTGAGACAGGGAAAAGATATTTTGCCAATATTGGCAGTGTCGGCCAGCCACGTGATGGTGATCCCAGGGCATCCTACTGCATTTACGATATGGGTGGGCAGCGGATGGTAAATCGCCGGGTCGAATATGACCTGAAGGCTGCACAACAAAAGATCCGTGATGCCGGATTGCCCGGTATGCTTGCCGATCGCCTTGAACTCGGCAAATAACAGTATGCCCGCGCTTGCGAGGGAATTTAGGAATGCACGGCGTTTGCTGGTGATCAAACCCAGTTCACTGGGTGATATAGTGCATGCGTTGCCGGCAGTATCGTTGATCAAGTCGGCAATGCCGGGATTGGAGATTCGCTGGGTGGCAAATGAGGACTTTGTGCCGATGCTGCAAGGCAATTGCGACCTTGAGGCAGTGATTCCCTTTCCCAGAAACCGAATGCGTGGACCATTGTCTTTGGCCAGGTTCCTGGCTTGGTCGAGAATTTTACGTTTACCCGCACCACCTGACCTGGTCATTGATTTTCAGGGCCTGTTGCGCAGCGGGATGATGGCGAGGCGTTCAGGGGGAATAAACGTGGTTGGGCTCAGTGATGCGCGCGAGTTTGCGGGGATTTTCCATCATCACCGGGTTGCCGTTGATCCTGATGCGCACGCGGTTGATCGTTACCTTGAGGTTGTGCGTGCGCTTGGCATCGACGTGCCGGCTGATGATTCCGGGCTCTCCTTCAAGCTGCCACAGGAGAAACCCGAGAGCCCGCCTCCTGACGGCTTTGTGCTGCTGCATCCCTTCGCTCGAGGTGAAAGAAAATCTCTTGCTGTCGAGACGGTGCTGGCCTTCTGCGAGGCAATGGGTGAGTGCCCGGTGGTGCTGGTCGGTCGCGGCGGCCCGCAACTTGGAACACTGCCGGGCAATGTCCATAACTGGATTAATGCCACCGGAATTGCGCAGCTTGCGTGGCTGATGGCCAATGCGCTGTTCACGGTCAGCGTTGACAGTGGCCCCGCACACATTGCGGCGGCCCTCGGTGAACGCCTGCTCGCTATCCACGGCTGGTCGGATCCCCTCAAGGTCGGTCCTTACCGCAAGCAGGCGTGGCTGTGGAAAGCGGGAAATTTATCGAGGGTCAGCGCGATTGATCCCGCCGTTGCGAGGGCAGAAGGGGAATTGCCAGATGTTAAGCAGATGAAGGCAATTGCAGCACATGTGGTTCAAATGATCGGGTAACCCCGAACAGGTCCATGATCCCAGAAAATACATTTCCCGGGTATGTTCTTGCAACTCTGCTGACGTGTTGTTTGGCGACGTTGGTAGCCACTGCCAGGGCGGAGTTTCGTGATGTCAGCGGGGAATTCGGGTTCTCAGGGGGCGGCAAGGCGGCATTTGCCGACTATGACAATGACGGGTTTGTGGACCTGCACGCCGGCAGGCTCTTTCACAATGAGGGGGGCAAGAAGTTTGTCCCTGCCGCTGATACCGGGGCGCCCGGTGGCGAGGTGGTGTGGGGCGACTTTGACAACGATGGCAACATCGACATTTTTCAATTCACCGGCAAGGGTTCACTGCATCGCAACAGGGGTGACGGGACCTTTGATGCGGTTGAATTTCCCGAACTGCCAACGGTGAATTCCCGCGGTGCGGTGTGGCTTGACATCAACAATGACAGCTTGCTCGACCTTTATGTCGGGGGATATGAGATCTGGCAGAAAGGCGTTCATCCCGACGCAATTTTCCTCAACAGGGGGAAAGGCAGGTTCGAGGAACACTGGCGCAGCAAGGAAGGTGCCTGTTATTCGGCGCGCGGGGTTTGCGCGGCGGACTTTAACGAGGACGGTAGCGTTGATGTTTATGTTTCCAATTACCGGTTGCAGCCCAATTTTCTGTGGCTCAATGACGGCAAAGGTAACTACACCAATGTCGCCGTGAAACACGGGGTGGCCGGCAACCCGGCGGGCGTGATCGCTTATACCGGCGGCATCAAGTACCCGGTCAGCGGCCACACCATAGGATCCTGTTTCGCGGATCTTGACAACGACGGGTTGATTGACCTTTTCGTGGGCAATTTCAGCCACCCGCGCCCCGGGCAGGATCATCCTCAGTTCCTGCGCAACAGGGGCCGGGAGTCCGGTTACACCTTTGAGGACAAGAGCAGCGGTGCGGGTCTCGCCTGGCAGGAGTCCTATGCCTCCCCGGCCTTTGGTGACTTCGACAACGATGGAGACCTCGACCTGTTCTTTACCACCGTTTATGGCACCGGCAGCGGCGGCATCAAGAATTACCCGGTACTCTACAGTAATGAGGGTAGCTGGAAGTTTGTCGACAGGACCGGGCCGGAAGGTGTCGGAAAACTTGGTTCCACCTACCAGGCGGCATGGGCTGATATTGACAACGATGGCGACCTCGACCTGTGCACTGCCGGTAAGTTGTTCGTCAATGAAGCTAAAGGCGGCAACTGGATCAGGCTGGTCCTGGGCGGGGACGGCAGGATCGTGAATCGGTCGGCGATCGGGGCAATCGTGAAGATCAGGCTCGGGGAGCGGATCCTGACCCGGCATGTCGAGTCCGGGATGGGGGAGGGCAACCAGAATGAGATGACCCTGCACTTTGGCCTAGGTGAACATGTCGGCCCGGTATCAGCGGAGATCCTGTGGCCCGGGGCTCACATGCAGCAAGTGGAGGAGCTGGCACTCAACCGGCTGCACAGGATCAGTTTCACGAGGAAGTGATCCCGGTTTTGCGGGTTTTATTTATGAAACTCAAAGACGCGCAGTCTGGAGTTGTTCGGGGCTGAAAGCAGGAGGGTACGGCCATTGTCCTCAAGGGCGAGCAGGTTGCGGGAGTCATCGCGGGTCAGGAGCCCGCTTGCTGATGGCCAGATGGCTTCCAGGTCTCCCTTGCCATTGCCCTTGAGGAAAACATTGAGCCCTGCATTCATGCGACCGGTTTCACGTTGCGGGTGATAGAAGTTTTGTCCAATGACCACGTCAAGGTGCCCGTCACCGTTGAAGTCATGCATTACCGAGCCGAATGCGGGGGAAAGCTGTGCGAGGGTCGGCAGCATCCGAATTTCGAAACTTCCCTTCCCCATGTTGAGGATAAGGATTGAGGATAGGATGGTTGCCTTCAGTTCCAGTGCATTATCGTTTTGCCCGGGAGAGTAGATGTCATCAATGGTCGCAAGGGCAAAATCGTGGAAGGTCGGGAATTTTTCCTGCAGGAAGGGCATGGCATTGGTCGAGCAGCTCTTGCCGCGCACCGGGTAGATTTTGCCTTCCTCATGCGCTGCCTCGACCACGTTCATCCGGCCGTTGCCGAAATCAGCCGCGTAAAGCAGTGCAGGGTGTGCGGCTGAGGCGTGATACTTCGTGTTGAGACCAAAGTTGGTTGCGATGAAGTCCGGGTCGCCATCACCATCGATGTCGCCTGTGCTGATCCCGTTCCACCATCCACTCAGCGATTTCAGGCCGGTGCCTGCGTCGATATTACTGAAGGTTCCCCCGGTATTCCTCCATATGGAGACCGGGCCCCATTCCATGCAGATGACCAGGTCCATCCAGCCGTCGGAATCGATGTCGGAGAAGATGGCATCAGTGACCATGCCCTTTGGTGCAATACCGGCTGCCGTTGCGGAGGTGAATTTTCCGCCGCTGTTGAGCAGCAGTTTTGACTCGGGAGGCATCGGGTAATTACCCGGGATGAGGCGCGCTCCGACAAAGAGGTCAGTGTCACCATCATGGTCGATGTCGGCTGCGGCAACACAGGAGCCGCTTTCCCGCATCTTTGGCAGGGTGCCCGCCGGAGCCAGTGCGAATTTCCCGGAGCCGTCGTTGAGGTATAGACGATCCTGATAGAGCGGGCTTTGTGCCTCAGAGTGGTTGCCGCCACTGATCACATAGAGGTCCTGATCCCTGTCATTGTCCGCATCAAAGCAAACGGCATCAATATCCTCGCTGTGACGGTAGTCGGTGAAACCCGGCACTGCAGGCTGCATGATGAACTGCCCGGTTTTTTCACGAAGGAAGATCTGTCCTGCCGCCCCCGCTGCACCGCCGACGAAGACATCATCCAGCCCGTCACCGTTAAAGTCTCCGGCACAAAGGGCGGGTCCGAAACGGGAGAGTTTGTTTGGCAGCAGTGGCTGCCTGGTGAAGTCGTCAATGCTGTTCTCAACATGGGTAAAATCGATTCCCGTCGCTGAGGGCGGAAGCTCGTTGAAAAGCACGGCAGGATTTGGATTATGGAGGGGGCTTGGCGGTGGTGGTGAGGCGGGTGCATCCGCAGGCTCGGAAATCCTGTAGTGGTGCCCGGTCGCGAGGTTTTCCAGGGTTTGTTCCGCGCCGCTTGGCCAGAAAACAGTCAATTTCAGGATATTGGCCGACTCGCCTAGTCCGAAGTGGACAACTGGCTCACACCCGGAGGCGTAGCCGCGCGAACTGGTGAGAATCCGTGTGTGCTTTGTCGTGGCGGTTTGTGCCACGATTCTGGCGCCGAGCCCGAAACGGTTGCTCTTTGTCCCGATCAGCGAGACCAGGATACTCTGCTTTTGTGGGCCGGATTCATTGCGCAGCAGGGTCAACTGCTCATTCATGTTGTTGGCGACGATGTCAAGGTCGCCGTCACGATCGATATCACAGAGCAGCCCGCCGTGGCTGACCGTGGTGCTTCCCAGGTTCCATAACTCATTGGCCGGTGCGAATCGCAGGTCACCGAGGTTGCGGAATGCCAGGTTCTTCTCCGGCAACCGGGGAGCGTTGCGGATTTGTTCGCGGATTGTCTCCTTGGGAGCTCCCATTGCATTCAACTTGATTGATTGCGCTGCAAGGTCAGCGTCCTGAATGTTGCGTTCCATGCCGTTGGTGATGTAGACGTCCTCCAGTCCATCGTTGTCGAGGTCGCCAAACATGGCGCCCCAGGTCCAGTCCGTGCTGTCGAGACCGGCATAGAATTCCGCGGCGATGAACTTGCCGGCCCCGGTGTTGACGTGCAGGACATTGCGCATCTGCTGACGCGGCTCCAGGTTGTCGAGGAACCATTGTGAGCGTTCCATCAGGCCCATCATGGTCTTTTGCTTGTAGTGGGTGGTGCTCGACATGTCCGTGGAGAGATAGTCAATCCACCCGTCGTTGTTGATGTCGGCGAAGTCACTGCCCATCGAGTAGAATGAGGTGTAGGGTACCACATCACCGATGACATCGCTGAAGGAGCCGCCACCGTTGAGATAGAGGTGGTCCGGTGAGGAGAAGTCGTTTGAGACATAGAGGTCCGGCCACTGGTCATTATTGATGTCGAACCAGACGGCTGCCAGCCCGTGGTCGCGAGCTGGGGACAACCCGCTCTTTGCCGCGGGCACGGAGCGCAGAACCGGCGGCTTCCCCGGGGTTCCGCCCCCGTTGCGCAACAGGACATCCGGGCTGCCAAGCTCGATGAGGAGATTCCCCTCATTATACTGGCAGTGTTCATCAAAAGGGGGAGGCACACGCCGTTTGCCGGTGAGCGCATCCTGGATGACCTCGATCTTGTGGTTGAAGAGCTCCTTGAAGTCAAAGAGCCGGTTGGCGGCAACGTAAAGGTCGAGGTCGCCGTCCCGGTCGTAATCACCCGGGGCAGCCATGGTTGGTGACGCATTTTGCGGTGAATACAGGCTGAATTGCCCGCCGATGAAGTGCCCGTTGCCCGAGTTGAGGTAGAATTCATTGGCCGACCCCTTATTGCAGACGAAGAGGTCAAGGTCACCGTCGTTGTCCATGTCGGCAAAGCAGGCACCACAGCCCCAGGCTCCATGGTCCTCGATGCCCGCTGCAGTGGTGATGTCCTCGAATTTCCAGGGGGAAATCTGGCGATAGAGCCTGTTGGGGCCGTCCTGGCAGACCAGGAAGAGATCCGGCCAGCCGTCGTTGTCGATGTCACCGACAGTGAGGCCGGCACCGTTGAGCAGGTAGTTGCGGATATTTTGCCGCTCGAGGTGGTTGCGGAAGCTAATCCCCGTTTCGTCTTTGCCCAGTCGGGTGAAGCTTGTGGTTGTGCCTCCTTTTCGCTCGGCAAGCGGCCGGAAGGAGACTGCCGTTGAGAGTTGTTGCCACTTTGGCAATTGTTCCGGTGCGTGGGCGTGGTTACTCTCCTCTTTCCTTGAGCAGGCACAGGGGGTGACCGTGACCAGGGTAGCAGTGATGAGTTTCAGAAAACGCATATTGATCGCTTAGGTGTAACAGGATGACTGTCCGATTGGGTTGAGCAAAAAAAAAGGTGCCTTTAATAAAAGGCACCTTTTTTGTAACAGGAAAATAATAATGTTGTTCAGCGCCGACGGCGAACCAGAACCATGCCAAAGGCGGCAAGCAGTGCGAGGATACCGGTTGAGGGTTCCGGAATCACAGCGCCGGGGGTGCCGTCAAGACTGATGTGGTCAAACTGAATCCACCCGGCATTACCGCCGTCTCCCTTGCTGTCACCGCCGGTGCGGGTGATCTCAATGATATTTTCGCCGGCAACCGCGTTTACCGAGGCTGACGTGAAATCAAGCTCCAGCAGGGTGTTCCCAACAATTCCGGTCTGTCTCAGGATGTTGACGCCATTGAAATCAATGCTGACATCGTGGGTTCCGGTGCCCGCACCAGCTGCACCAGCCGCACCGTCCCACCATCCGGCGGCAATGAGGTCAACAGTGAGAGTAAGATCAGTATTGCCAGCAATTCCGTTGAAGTGGAGGCGGTTGGTCGGGTCATTGTTGGCAATGGCCCGGTCAAAGTTTTTCCAGTCCTCGTCAGCGACCACAGTGCCTATCGCATAAGTGCCGGCGAAGTAGTAATCATCATCACGCACATCAGCTGCACCGGGACCTGCTTGCGGTCCGTTCTCCTGGGAGAATTCACCCTGGCTACCGTCATCGTTTCCGAGGGTAAAGATATAGGCAGCCCTTGATGAGTGCGGGGCCAGAATTGCAATAGCCAACAGAATTGCAATGCCATGGGTGAGGTAAGAGATAACTTTCATTTTAAATTAAAGGATTAATGAATTCAAATCATGAGAAATCTGAACGATCATGGCAAGATTTTTCTACATAATTTGCAGGGCAAAAATCCCGGGAACCCGTCTTTTTCCGGGGTTTGTCCGGTAAAAATGCCTTCAGGAGCCTTGTTTGAGCAGAATCCTGGCGATTTGTGAAACGGTTGGCAGTCCCCTGGTGACCAGCAGGACCTTCCCGGAGCGGCTGGTCACAATGGAGGCGGGCAGGACACCTGCGGATTTCCCGAGGGCATCGTGCATTGCTTTGCGTTCGCCGGCCGTGATCCCGGTCAGCATCCGGTAGCTCGGCCGGTATTCCTCGGCATATGCCTTCAGCTGCCCCGGAGTTTCGTTCTCATCCCCGGGAAGGCCGAACATTGCGAGTCGCTCGGGTGGGAAGTGGCTGCGTATCCCGGCAAGCTGCGGCAGTTCGCTCTTGCAGGCTGCGCACCAGGTTGCGGTGAGTGTAAAGAGCCGCAGGGGGGCATCCGAGATTGCATCGGCGGGAGCGAAGACCGGCATGGTGCCGATGGCGGGTGAAGGCTCCGTGTGCGGGGAACCCTGGTCCGGGATGTAGGGGGAAATGGTGAAAGGTTTACCTTCAGCAGTGGTGTTGTTCTCGTGGACGGTGATCAGTTTGCCGGCGGGCAGCCCGGGCAGTTTTTGCATTTTTCCTCCCGGCCAGCGAATGATTGCCGAGTCGATTACGGTTGCTTTCCCGACGCCAATCAGCAAGGTGTTGCTGTTCTGGGCGCTGTAGCCCTCGCCACAGCGGTGCTCCTCAACAAAGGAGCGGGTTCCGCAGTTCAGGGTGACGCGTGCACCAAAGCCGTCACGGCTGGAAAATCCGCTGTTTGCACGGCTGCTTCGGTTGCCGCCGACAAGGCGCAGGGCAATGAAGTTGTTCTTTCCCGCGGTGGCGGCCTCGTTACGGAAAAGGACGAGTTTTGGTGCGTTGGTGTTGACGGAGGCAATGTCGGTTTTACCGTCACGGTTGTAGTCCCAGAGCACCACGCTCCTGCCGTCACCGACATGGTCGGCACCCGAGAGCAGGGTGATGTCCGCGAATTGCCTGCCTTCCTGGTTAAAGAAGAGCCTGTTGCGCTCGTTGCCGCTGAGTGAGTCCTTTCCCCAGCGATCACCGTCGAGTTCCCTTGCCGCCCTGCGGGTGGTTTCCTCGAAGGCCTGTGATTGCCGCAGGGATCCGCCCTTGCCGGGATCGGAGCGCACGACCGCGCGCCAGAAGATGCTTCACAAGTCCCTGTTGTTGGCGATCTGCTCCGGGGCGGTGTAGAAACCGCTGGCCGAGTAAATGTCCAGCCACCCGTCGTTGTCGACATCAACGAACTGGGCACCGTAGGCCCAGCCGACCTTCGCCACGTGCATGGTCCCGGTCCCGGTGCCGGCCAATTGCGTGAAGCTGCTGCCTTTGTTGTGAAACAGCAGGTTTCCCCGGGCGGAATGGGGAAGCCGCGGGTCAAGCCCCTCGATGCTGCCGGTAATGCGGCGACCGGCCTTGCTGAACATGTTTGAAACGTAAAGGTCGAGTTTTCCGTCCCGGTCAAAGTCGCCCCATGAGGCACCCATGCCGAAGCCCTGCATGGCGCTGCCGGCAAGTTCATTGGAAACATCAACAAAGCGCGGTTTGCCGGGGGCAGAGCCGGGACCCTCGTTGCGGTAGAGGTGATCGGGGGCGAAGTCATTGCAGACATAGACGTCCGGGTCGCCGTCACCGTCAAAGTCACTCCACACACTCTGGTAGGTATTGTGCCACTCGGCGAGTTCCGTGGTCTCGGCCGCGACCGAGAAACGGCCGTTGCCGCGGTTGGCGAGCAGCAGGTTTGGCGGCCCGAGCCGGTTGATGTAGCGGTGTGAAGCGGGGAAGCGCCTGAGGATCTCCTGTGCCATCTTCTCAGGGAAGAAGCGCTTTGCCCACTTGTCAGGGCCACCGTTTTTCTGCGGCGGGGCATAGAGTCCGAGATACACGTCGAGCAGGCCGTCCTGGTTGTAGTCGACGGCGGAGATTGTCGAGACCAGGAAAGGCAGCGGCATGTTGCCGCAGGCTTCCCTGGTGCGGTCAACATAACGGCCGTTCTCGTTTGCCAGGTAGATCGAGCGTTCAAGGCTGCGGCCGATGAAGGCATCAGCATCTCCATCGTTGTCAAAGTCGGCAAAGACGGCGCAGTTGCACAGGCCGTTGATATCGAGGCCGATTTTCCGGGCAACGTCGGTGAATGTGCCATCCGCGTTGTTGTGCAGCATCTGGTTGGCTCCCCAGCGGCCCATCACGTAGAGGTCATCCCAGCCGTCGTTGTCAAAGTCGACGACCGCGAGGCCGGGGTGCTGGAAGGTGGAGTCCAAGTCGAGGAAATCGGCGTGGATCTGCTTGGTGACGGTGAACTTGTCCCTGGTGAACAGCTCAATGATGTTCTGCTCGTGCAGCGATTGGCGTGCCTTTCCATATGCCACGGGATCGGGGAGGGCCTGCTCAAGGACCTCGCGGAAGAGCGGGCGCACTGCATGGCGCATGGTCAGCGGGCGCTGTTGCCATGCGCAGATTTTCCAGGAGTTTCCCTCCCGGCACCAGGTAAGGCTCTGCATTCCACTAATGGCGATGGTTTTACCGTCCCGATCCGTGCCGCTGGCCTCAAAGCCGACTTGTGAGGCGAAGTTCTCTGGTTTCGCAGGTGTAAACTGGCCCTCGGTGAAATAGAAACGGGCGTTCTCAAAATAAGCCACTTTCTTGAAAACACCGCTCCAAAGGGCCGTGGTTTGTTCGCCAGTGGGTTGCCATTGCCTCGATTCAAAGAGGTCGTTCTTTGGGTTGCCGCCGGCTTCGGTGAGGGCCGTGCCACTGAGCTCGACGGTGTCAGCGAAGAGTGCTGCCCGGGCCCCGGCGGTCGGCAGGGCCAGGTTGAGCACACTGCCTGAGAGCCGCTCCAGTTGCGGGGTCAGTTCAAGGATCAACTCCTCGACTGCCACCATGCGTTCGATTTTCCCGGCTTGGCTTTCCGGCTGGACGGCAGGCCCGGGTTTCTTGCTGCAGGCTAATGCACCGAAGAGTGCAACGAAAACCGTTGCACCAAGGAGGCTCTTTTTAACTTTTTTCTGCAAGGGGATAATTTTCCCTCCCCGTGCTCATCACGGCAGGAGCCCTGCCCGCACAAAGAACGGGTCAACTTCATTTCCTGTCAGCTGGATGATATAGGTTGTGGCATTACCGATTTCTTCAGCCTCGACGCTGTCGTCATACTCGTCCCATTCGTTCTTTTTCAGGCTGGAGGATGTCTCAATGAGGAAGAACTGGCCTGCGGTCGACGGGAAGGTCAGCGAGAGCTGGTTGAGGACCTGGTCATACTGGACATTGGTAATCAGGAAGGGCCCGGAGCCGCCGGTGGCCTCGGAAATTTCCGCGGAGATGTAGTCGAACTGGATCCAGCCGGCATTGCCGCCATCGCCCTTGCTGTCACCGCCGGTGCGGGTGATCTCGATGATATTCTCACCTGCAACCGCATTTACATCAGATGCGCTGAAGGTCATTACTTCGACCGTGTTGGCAACAATTGCGGTCTTGGTGAGGATGTTGTTGCCGTTGAAGTTAATGCTGACGTCGTGGGTTCCGGGACCCGCACCAGCGGCCGCGGCCCCGGCGTCCCACCATCCGGCGGCAATGAGGTCAACGGTAAGACGGATTCCCGATGCCGGCAGTGCCTGCTGGGCATCAAGGTTGAAGTGGATGCGGTTGGTGGGATCGTTGTTGGCAATTGCCCGGTCGAGATTTGTCCAGACTTCATCCGCTTCAACGAGACCCACCGGATCCGGGTAGGTGCCTGCCAGGTAGAAGTCGTCATCGAAGATAAAGGGTGAGCCGGGAGCGGGTTGCGGGCCGTTTTCCTGGCTGAATTCCGCCTGGCTGCCGTCATCATTTCCGATGATCCACAGCGGTGAATAGATGAGGGAGAATTCCACAGTGGCTGTGGAGCTTTCGGTATCGTTGGCCGGCGCGTTCGGGCGTGTGGCGGTAAGGGTATAGGTTGTGGTTGCCGTCGGGCTGACATCGATAAAGCCCGAGCCTTCTGCAGTGAGGGCGGTGACATCACCGATATTGTTGTCAATGGAGACGATTACCCCGGGGGCGGGGTCAACAGACCAGCTTAAGCGGGCGGTTGGCGACTCAGAGGTCACGGCCGCCACATCGCTGGCGAATGACAGCGCGAGGTCCACAGTGACGGTGACTGTGGCGGTCTCGGTTTCCGCGCCACGCACCGAGGTCAGGGTGTAGATGGTGTTTGCCTTTGGGGTGATTTGTTGGCTGCCGACACCATTAATGGTCTGCGCGTCCACGTTGCCGATTCCCTGGTCAATGCTCACCTGGGCACTCGGGTCAACCCGCCAGTCAAGGCTGATTGTCTGACCGGGCTGGATAAGCTCCTTGCTGGCGGTGAATGAGGAGATCGGGTCTGTCAGCGGGACGGCACTGATGTCGGCCTCAAGGCTTAAGTAATCGAACTGGATCCAGCCGGCTTCACCGCCATCACCCTTGCTGTCACCACCGGTGCGGGTGATCTCGATGATATTTTCGCCTTCGGTAGCGCTGACGTCATCAGCGGAAAATTCCAGTTCCACCGTTGTATCGGCAACGATGCCCGTCTGGTTATAGATATTGTTGCCGTTGAAATCGACAGTGACGTCATGGGTTCCGTAACCAGCTCCACCGGCCTCGGCCACGGCATCCCACCAGCCACCATGATCGAGGTCAACGGTGAGGCGCAACTGGCTTTCCGGGGCTGCCTGCAAGGCACCAAGGTTGAAGTGAATCCGGTTGGCCGGGTCATTATTGGCGATCGCCCGGTCAAGATTTTTCCAGATTTCATCCGTTTCAACATCATTCACCGGGGCCGGGTAGCTGCCTGCCAGGTAGAAGTCGTCATCGAACACGGTGGGTGAACCGGGAGCGGCTTGCGGGCCGTTTTCCTGGCTGAATTCCGCCTGGCTATTATCATCGGCTCCAATACGCCAAAGTTCGGCGTAGACCTGGAAAGCGATGCTTACCGTGGCTGTTTCCGTGTCATTGGCATTGGTTGCCGTCAGTGTGTAGGTGGTTGTTTCGGAGAGCCGGACCTCGATGCTGCCACTGCCGTCGTTCGTCAGCGCGGTGACATCCCCGATATCATTGTCAATGGAGACAGTAATTCCCGGGTCGGCATCCACCTGCCAGGACAGGGTTGCCGTTGGCGAGAGGCTCGAAGCGACTTCCTTATTGCTGGTAAAGGTCTGGATGATGGTAGGATCGGCTGCAGGATTGGAATCCAGCGCAATATAGTCGAACTGGATCCATCCGGCATTGCCGCCATCACCCTTGCTGTCGCCGCCGGTGCGGGTGATCTCGATGACATTTTCCCCTGCCACCGCATTTACCTCGGCGGGGCTGAAGGTAAGTACTGAAAAAGTGTCTGCCACGATTCCGGATTGGGTCAGGATGTTGTTGCCGTTGAAATTAATACTGACGTCGTGGGTTCCGTAAGTCCCGCCACCGGCACCTGCGACCGCATCCCACCAGCCACCGGCATAGAGGTCAACGGTAAGGGTCAGCTCCTGACCGGTAATATTTCCATCGGCAAGGTTGAAGTGGATGCGGTTGGTCGGGTCATTGTTGGCGATGGCCCGGTCAAAGTTTTTCCAGTTCTCGTCAACGGCCACGACGCCAATTCCGTAGCTGCCGGCGAAGTAGTAATCATCATCAAACATATCAGCTGCACCGGGACCTGCTTGCGGTCCGTTTTCCTGTGAGAACTCAGCCTGACTTCCGTCATCAACTCCAAGGGTGAAAACGTTGGCGGCATCGGAAGAGACAGGCACCGCGAGGGTGACTGCCAATAACATCATGATAAGGCAGTTGGGATGTTTCATTGTCTGGTATTCTTTGGTCGGGGGAAGGGGACAGTTTACAAGAGGCAATATTGTAAAATCCTTGATCGTCACAGTTTATTAAATTCAAGTCGGGATTACCAGTTTTTTCTTGTCATCAGGCAATTAACTGCCCTGCTGGCGGCAGCACAGAATCAAGGTTAGGCTTTGGGATTCTGTTGTGACCTGGCTAATCGTACAGCCCGAGGGCCTTGCCGGCGATTTTTCCCAGTTCTTCGCGCAGCGGGCGGATTGAACGCCGCTCGTAGGGGTGATTGCGATTGCTGAGGAAAATCAGGAAGCTCTTGGATGACGGATGGATCCAGATTGAGCCGCCGGTCCAGCCGGTGTGCCCGAAGGAATGGTTTGGCGACGGGCTTTTGGGCTGCGGGTTTGAGAAGGGCGAGTCAATATCCCAGCCGAGGCCCCGCTTGACCTTGTGGCGGGATAGCGAGGTTTGCGTCGAGGTCATCAGTGTCACGGTGGCGCTGGACAAGATGCGGACTTTGCCGAGGGTGCCGCCGCCGGTGATCATGCGGCAGTAGCGGGCCAGGTCGGGGGCGGTAGTGAACAGCCCGGCATGTCCGGCAATGCCGCCCATCGAGCGTGCGCTGGGGTCATGTACCACGCCCTGCACCAGGCCATCTTTCTCGCGGGTGGTGGGGGCGGCGTGCGGGTAGGCTGATTTCTTGAGGACGAAGCCGGTATTGTGCATGCCCAGCGGCTTAAAGACCGCCTCCCTGGCAAACTGCTTGAGCGACTTCCCGGAACTACGGCGCACAATTTCCCCCAGCAGGATGAAGTTGACGTCACTGTAGCGGTATTTTTCTCCAGACTTGGCACTCATCCTGATGGCGGTGGCGAGCTTGATCCCGGTGGCGTAGCCACTCCACGGCGGCTTGCGCGGCAGGATCGGCGGCAAACCGGAGGTATGGGTGAGCAAGTGACGGATGGTCACGCCGTTTTTTTCCGTGCCGGTAAATTCAGGGATGTGTTTGACCACCGGGTCGCTGAGCTTGAGCTTGCCGCGGTCCATCAATACCATGATGCAGGGCGTGGTGGCGACCACCTTGGTCAAGGATGCGGCGTCGAAGATGGTGGTGTTTTCCATCAACTTGGGTGCCGGCACAATGTTGCGCTTGCCATACGCGCGGTGGTAGAACCTGCCTTTTTGCTCCAGCCAAATTACCGCCCCGGGGATCTTGGAGGTCTTGACGGCATTGTTGACCAGTGAGTCGATTGCCGCGCGCACCTTGATCCCGACCACCGGGCCTGGAGTGGTTGCGGAAGTGGTGTCCGCCACGCTTGCCGTGAGGGCGCTGAACAACGCTGAACAAAGTAGGGCCTGAGAGCGCATCGGGCTTTCAACCTAACGCAGTCGTGCGGATGATCATAACGGAAAACCGGGCAGCATTACGGCCTAACGTCGTTACGGTGTCATTGCTTTTGCAACAGGGTAATACTTTGCAGGAACTTTATTCTGCCGGCGGCGTAACGGGGGCGCTGCTCTCTGGTGCCGTAATCTGCGGGGTTTCGGTCTTGGAGCCATCCGTGGCCAATTGCTCGGTTTCCGGGGGTTCCCCCTTCCACCTGTCAAGGACAGCGAGTTGGCTCATTCGTTGTTTCACATTTTCCATTGCCTGTTGGAGGATTTCCCCGATTTCCCTGTTACTGAGAATCGTCTTGATCACGCGCGGCAACTCTTGGGCGATTATTTTTTCATGTTCATTGAACATGAGCTCGATTTTCTCCCTCAGTTCCCCCTGCGGGTCCCCGATTGTCTCCATGCGTCCGGCAAGTTCTTCGAACCGGGTGACGATTTCATCAAGTTTCAAGGCGGCTGAAGTTGCGCTGGCCTTGTCCTTTGCACTGGCGATGGTGTCGGCGAAATGGCGGGCCAACTCGGTTGCCTCCGCAGTCAGGCTCTCGTGAGTATCAACTTTAGTTGCCCGCGGAGAGCTGCCGGAGGAGGCATCGTCCTTCTGACAGCTCAACAGGCCGAGAAAACACGATGAGATAAAGGCTGTAAGTGTCAGGTAGGGTAACCTTGTCATCCGGATAGTCATTCAGGAGGGGTTGCCTGGAGGAGGATACAACCCGCAGTTTCTCTGTATATCACTGACCATGCAACGACCCCGGGCGGCGGCAAGCGGAAACGCCTTGGGATTGAATTTCAGGGGACAGCGGATTTTACTTCCCTTGGTGCCCTGGCAGGACAAGATTCTGCTGTGGCAGCGAAGAAAAAGGCCGCCGGCAGGCGCGCAGCAAACATCATTGCCTTTGTCGGCAGTGATGAAGCGCGGCTCAAGGAGGCGGCACTGAAGCGTTTCGGGACACTGGTTGCACCGGAGGAGGCCGAGTTCGGTGCCGAGATCATTGACGGCATAGCCGATAATGCCGAGGGAGCGGTGAATATTGTCATACAGACCATCGGGGCCCTGCAGACCCTGCCTTTTTTCGGCAGTGACAAGGTTGTGTGGTTGAAGGGAGCCACGTTGTTCGCGGATTCACAGACGGGCAAGGCGGCCTCGGTGCTGGATGCGGCGCAGTCCCTTGCAGAGGTTCTTGAGGCAGGGTTGCCGGAGGGAGTGAGCTTTTTGCTCAGTGCCCCGGCCATTGACAAGCGGCGGGCGTTTTACAAGAAGCTGACCAAGCTTGGCAAGGTGGAGGTTTTTGACCGTCCTGACCTCAGCCGCGAGGGCTGGCAGGATAGGGTGAAGCAATATGTGCGCAAGCTGGCAGGTGAGCGCAAGCTGGACTTTGACGAGGAATCCCTTGAGCTTTTTGTCATGCTTGCCGGCGATGATGCCGCGCAGATTGCCAATGAACTGGAGAAGATCGACCTGTTCCTTACCGGCTCTGATCGCAGGGTAAGTGTCGACCACGTGCGCAGCCAGGTTGCCCTGACGCGTGCCGGGGTGGTTTTCGAGCTGGGCAATAATATAGCAAGAAGGAACCTTGCCGCAGCCCTTGAGACAATTGATCACCTGTTCTATCAGGGGGAGAACGCGATCGGAATCCTGCTTGCCGCAGTGGCACCCACCTTGCGTCGTCTACTGATGGCAAAGGAATTGTCCGAGCGGCATGGCATCCGGTCCGCTAGAAATTTCAATGCCTACCAGGCGGAAATCGACCACCTTCCCGCAGCGGCTACTGCGCATCTGCCGCGCAAGAAAGACGGAGGGATTAGTTGTTATCCGGTTTTCCTGGCGCATGCGGAGGCACGCCGTTTTTCATCCTCTGCCCTGCGTGAGGGGCTTGCCGAGTGCCTCAAGGCAAACCGCGCACTGGTCACCAGCAGCCTTGATCATCGCCTGGTACTTGAGCGGCTGGTGGTCCGGCTGCTTGCCACTGCGGCATAAAACTTCCCATTTCATTCCATAATCCTGATACCGCACATGCATCTCATTATTCTCGCAGTCATCATCGGCGCAGTGGCCGCCCTGCTCGGTTCCCTGCTGGGTGTCGGGGGCGGCATTATCATGGTGCCTGCGTTCAAGGCACTCGGTTTAACCATGCAGCAGGCGATCGGCACCTCGCTGGCAGTGATGGTGGTGACGGCAGCGGTATCCTCTGTGCGTTATGCCCAGAGCGGCTTTATCCACTGGGGGGTTGCCGGGGCGGCGGCGCTGGCGGCGGTGGTCGCCGCGTATTTTGGCACCGAGTTGATGAAGACCCTCTCTGCCCAGCAGTTGAAATCCGCCTTTGGGATATTCCTGATTGCTGCCGGGGTCTACATGCTGTTTTTCCAGAGGGCGGCAGCATCCTGATCCTGTTGCAAACGGGGTCAATCCATTTTGTCCTGCAGCTCGCGTACCAGTGCCTTTACCCGTTGCGCTTTCCAGATATCGGTGAACATGACATCAATGGAGTCGCCGGCAGAGGAAAACTCGATAGTGCCGATACCAATCAGCCCGGCAAGGCCTCTTTTTCGGACATTGATAATGCGAATATCCTCGATGCGAACCTCGTTTGAGCTTTTCGCGATCAGGCCCCAGATGAATTCCACCCTTCTCGGGGTCACGGTGTAAACACGCGTGCCGCGCGCGATCAGCAGGCCGATGATTGTCAGGGAGGACACTGCGAACCCGCCGATAAAATACCAGATATCCGTCGGCCCCAGGCACAAGCCGAAGGCGATCCCGAGCATGGCCAGGATGAGTGATTTCCGGTAGCGCAGGGCGGTTGGGTGACATCGCAGGAGCAGGGAATCGGGTTGTGGTCCCGGGTCATCTGCCATTGCGGGTTGCCCGTGTTGTGTATCTTGGGCTTCAGGATCTTCACCGTCTT
Source organism: Verrucomicrobiales bacterium (assembly GCA_029940475.1). Lineage (GTDB taxonomy): Bacteria > Verrucomicrobiota > Verrucomicrobiia > Verrucomicrobiales > DEV007 > CACIUL01. The sequence continues at coordinate 26,330 of JAPYUT010000038.1, forward strand.
CCGGGACAGGCTCGAAGAGCTCATCGAGCATCACCATCCTGCCGGTGAGTGCATCCTCACACTCGTGGGAGAAGGAGATCACCTGGTCTTCCAGCATGCGTTCTATCTGCTTTGCCGAGTAAGGTCCGTTGCGCTCACCGTCTTCCCAGATATAAAAGCTTTCAGGCATTGTCAGGGCAGCCCTTCAAGGGGCGGGTTCCTTGTTCACCGGCGGCAACAGGTCCTCACGGGCAAGCAGTGCGGCAATTGACTGCTGCGGTTGACGGTTAAGCTCGGCCAAAAAGGGAGTGATGCGATCCATCTCGACAATCGCGGTGCGCACCAGGCTGGTGATGGTCCCTAAGTCAGCAGCGCCGTCAGCAAAGACATTGCTGGCACGAAAGAATACCTCTCCACTGTCAGGGTTGGTCTCAAAATTTCCAACGTTGAGGGTAAGGTTGGTGCGCATCAGTGCCTCACACACTGACGTTCTTGCGGCCGGCAGGACATGGAATGAAAGCTGAGCCATGACTGAGGCGGTTGAGAGTTCCTCGAAGGCCTGGACATGCATTGCCACCTTGGCGTGGTAGGCTTCAAATTCGCATTCAAGCACCGGTTGTTGTTCCACTTTCCGGTATTGCCATCCGGCGGCGTTGAAGGCGGTCTCGATTTGACTGATCAGTGTTTGCTTTTCAGGCACCGCTTTTCAGGCAATCAAGTCGTCAAGGTCCCCCGTGCTGTCAGCAAAGGATTCCGCCTTTACACCCATCCGTTTCTGCATGGTCACGAAGAGGTTTGAGAGTGGCGTTTTGCTGTCGAATGTCAGGTATTGTCCGTGCTGATAGCCCATGTTTTTCCCGCCGGCGAGGACCAGGGGATAGTTGGTGTTGTTGTGGGTCTTGCTGTTGCTGCTACCGTAAAGGATACAGGTGTTATCCAGAACTGATCCCTCGCCTTCTTTCATCTCGTCTAGGCGCTTCATCAGATAGGCCAGGCACTCCGTCTGGTAGCGGTCCCACTTGCCCCTGTTTTCCGCTCCCTTACCTTTCCCTGCACCATGGGCCAGCCCGTGGGCGTCTTTACTGAAGCCGAGAAGCGGCGGGAATTTATTCGCAATGGAGATGGCGCCGTGCATACTCGCCAGTTGGTAAGTGACAAAGCGGGTGGAATCGGTCTGGAAAGCCAAGGCGATCAAGTCGAGCATGGTGTGGATCAATTTGCCCGGGGTTTCATTGTCTGCATCAAGGCTGAGTCCCTCGGCGTTCACTTTCGGACGGGGAACGTTTAACCATTGAGCCGAACGCTCCACGTCCTGCTCGATCTCGCGCACCGAAGTGAGATATTGGTCCAGTTTACCCTGGTCCACCTTGCCGAGTTTACGGTGCAGGCTTTTGGCCTCGTCCAGCAACAGGTCGAGATGGCTGCCGGTGCGGGTGAGACCTTGCCTCTGGGCCTCGATGGAATCTCCCTTCAATCCGAACAATCGCTCGAAAACGATAGCCGGACGGTTGAAGGAGGGGATTGGTTGACCGGTTCGCGAATAGGAAAGTGTGTTGGCCCGGGTGGGCATGCCCACTCCGCCATCCGAGGAGAGCACCAGGCTGGTGAAACGGGTGCTCGCACCAAGCTTGTGAGTGCGCGCCATGAACTGGTCCAGGGAAATTGAATTTTTAAGCCCGGTAGTCGCAAGGCTTAATTCCTCCCCGGTCAGGAAAGTATCACCACTGTCATGTCCACCGATTCTCCTGACCTTCGGGTGGGAGAGTCCCCCGAGAATGGTGACTTGGTCACGAAAGGGTTCCAACACCTCAAGCGATTTATTAAAAGTAAAGTCCTTGCCCGATCCTTTTGGAAACCAGTTCCATTGACCGTATTCCCCATCTTGTTTGGGCAGGCTCACGCCATAGGGAAAGTAAATAGAACAGAATCTTTTTGGAGGTGATTTGATCCCGGCTCCCATCAGGGACTCCATCCATGGCAACGCAAGCGAAATACCCGTCGCCTTAAGCATTGCCCTGCGATTCAACTGAAATGATCCCTGATTCATTATGAAGACCTCGAAATTGTCCTGACAAAATACATCTTCATGGCCCTTATCGCGACAAAAAAGGTTGGCTTGTAACGATATTCGCCATCAGGGGGGCAAGCCGGTAGTTATCCTTTGCAAAGTCACTACTGAGTTTTTCAATCAGGGGCTCGTCCTCCAGCTTCAGGGAACGGCCCAGGGCATAGGTCAGTAATTTTGATACCAATGCCTTGGCAAATTGATCACGTCTTTCATTGAGCAAATATTTCTGGAGGTCAGCCAACCCCGAGATCTCATGGTTCCCCGGCAGCACAGTCTCGGCGGAAACGGGTTTTTTCCGGCGGGCAGTCTTTTCCCTGAAGAGGCCAATGGCATCATATCCCTCAAGGGCAATTCCCCATGGGTCAATACCCCGATGGCAATCCGCACAAGCCTCTTTTTTTCGATGAACGGCGAGTTGTTCGCGGATGGAAAGCTTCTCAAAGTTAGGCACGCTTGCTTCGAGATCAGGAATGTCGGGAGGCGGCGGATTGGGTGGATCGTGCAGGAGATGCTCCCTGATCCAGACCGCCCGCTTGATCGGGTGCGAGTCCGCCCCGTCCGAACCGGCCAGGTGGGTGGAGGCATGACCGAGCAGGCCGCCCGGTCGATTCGTGCCTTGCAGGGAAACCCGCTCGAAGAACTGGGACTTCGGGCCGCTCAACCCGTAGTGCTTGGCCAAGTTGGCATTGAGCATGGTGAAGTCGGCGTCGAGAAATTGCAGGGCCGAGGTGTTGCTGCGCAGGATTTCCCTGAAGAAGGCTTGCGTCTCGCTGACCATGTCCGGCTTCAAGCGGTTGTCGAAACCCTTGTAGTATTGCGGGTTGATTGCCACCCGGTCGACTCCCTCGAGGTCGAGCCATTGCATGCTGAACTGTGCGGCGAAGCGATCGGCCTTTTCATCCGTGAACATGCGATCAAATTGTTTTTGCAACACGGACGACTCCAGAAGGCGACCGGAATCAGCCAAGTTGAATAGCTCTTCATCCGGCATCGAGCTCCAGAGGAAGTAGGATAGGCGGGCAGCCAGCTCGTGGGCGGTGAGATTTCTTGATTTATCGGACTTGAAGGGCTCGCTGAGGTAGAGGAAGTGGGAGGAGGCCAAGGCGGCGGAGAGGGTTTCCTTGAGGGCCGAGATGGGAGGATCCCCCTGCTGGAGCATTTTCTGGTAGTGGCTCAGCCACTTTTTTATTCCCTCCCCGCTGGCCGGTCGTCGCCAGGCCCGGCGAAGAAAGCGGCTCAGTATATTCTCGACCGCCTGCGGATCGGACAATTCCTCTCCTTCGCGAATGATTCTGCGGTGCAGCGGTGGCGGCCAGGACGGGTAGTCGTTGCGGACGAACTCGACGGACTCGATGATGATGCGGGGGAAATCAGGATCCTCGGGGAAGACCTTGACCTTCCTTTTCTTGATCTTTCCTTTCTTGTCTTTCTCCTCAATTACCTTGTTGACGGCCTTGGTGGGCGGCTCGCCGTCGTCGAGGGCGTTTTGCAGCGCGATGATGCCGCTCAATTTGTCGTCCGGCACACGGGCTTCCGGCTTGGGAAAGAACTCGGGCCAACCGGAAATGTCATAATACTCCGGGGTGCTCGAGGTAACCGCAATTGCTCCGGCATCGCCCATTATATTGAGAGTTAGTCCTGAAACGAAATATCCGTATTGAGCATAGAGGATAGGTGCCGGTTGGCCGGGCTTGCGATCCGTGGAAGCCTTCACCCGAATGCTGAATTTACCAGTCCGCGGCAAGCCCTTGAAGGAACCATGCCAAAAGTTCACTCGACCGAGGCGGTCCGAGGAAAGGCCGCTGAACCTCCTGCTGTTGGGACCTTTCATGCCACCATTGTTTCGGCTGATTTCGGTGACTTCCTTTTTTTCCTGCTTACCCTCCACAAGGATAAAGTCCAAGGCCTTCCTGGCGGTCTTGAGGTAATTCTCGATCTGCAGGCCGGTCATGCCAAGTGCAGCCCCGTTGTTGCGGAAGCCATCGCCGGAAATCGCGTCAGAGGGAAACTCCCCGCTGTAATCCATTTCCAGTCCCAAGAGGTCCGTCATGGTGTATTGATACTCAGTCCGGTTAAGCCGCCTGAGCACGGCCTGTCCCCCTGCATTTCGCCTGGCATCGGCAGCCCTTTCCAATTCCCCGGTCAGCCAACCGACGAGGCCGCGGCGTTCCCCGGCTGATAATTGTGGCTCATCCTCGGGCGGCATTTCACCGCGGTTGAGCATGTTCAGCGCATCGTGCCAGGTCTCGGCGGCATTGCCGTTGACCATATCCGGATCGAGTAAATCGAGCCTGATCTTGCCTTTCTGTTTTTCAGGGCCGTGGCAGGTGAAGCAATGCCTTTGCAATACCGGTAGCGCGTCTTCCTCGAAGAGGTCATTGCCGATTGCCGCGGATGGCAGCAGGAACAACGCGATTAAACGTGAAGCGTTCATTTCAAGGATGGATGCCTTTTTCCCGGGGAAGCATTTGCTCCTCCTGTTTACCGGAAGGCATTATTTATTATCAGGTAACTCCACAATGGTGATGTTTCTCAACTGCACCGGGGAGCCGTGACCACAAAAACAGATATGTCCGCTGCGTCTCCGGACCCCTTTGTGTTTTGGGTTCTTTTTTGCCAACTCATCCAGGTTGGCCTCGGTGATCTTTGTGCCGTTTAACTCGACGATGACCAGTGGGCCGTTGACGGTGACCTTCTGGTGGTTCCATTCGCCGACAGGCTTAAGGAAGCCGCGCCTGGCAGCCTTCAGCTTGTAGATGGATCCGTGATACTGCGAGTCTTTCAGCCTGGCATATTTCGGGTGACTGTTGTCCAGGATCTGCAACTCCATGCCTGCTGAGGATGGTCCGCCGGTTCCCGGGTAATGGATGCCGAGGCCGTTGTTGCCGTGGGGCGGCAGGAGAAAGTCAAATTCGAAGATATAGTTGCGGTATTGCTTCTTGCTTACCAGGTTCTTCCCGCGGCAGATGATAACACCGTCCTTGACCTCATAAGCCGCCCCGGTCCACCCACTCAGGTCTTTGCCGTTGAAAAGGCTGATGGCTTGCTGGCTGCTTGAGGATGCGGCCCAGGCTAATGACATTGCGATGAGCAGGGTTTTCATTGTCTACAGTTGAGAATAATTTCAATTGTATGGAGCTTCTCCGGCTGCCCTTGACTTAATGCGGAGGGTATATTGGTCGGGGTGATAGGATTCGAACCTACGGCTTCCTGCTCCCAAAGCAGGCGCTCTGACCAAGCTGAGCTACACCCCGTTTCCGCTTGAGCGGCCTGTAAGGTTCCTGAATCCGCGTGGGTTTCAAGTTGTAAATCGCGATTGCGCGACTATCTGATTTATCTTTAGAAGCATGGCTGAAGACAACCAACGCAAGACCCTTGACCAGCGTGCCCAGATGTCTGAACTGGATCGATTGCGGCATTCCACGGCGCATGTGCTGGCGACTGCCATTGCAAAACTGTGGCCGGACGCCCAGTTTGCGGCCGGACCGCCGGTTGAGAACGGGTTTTATTATGACGTGGAGCTCGATCACCGCATCTGCCCGGAGGATTTCGAGTCGATCGAGGCGGAAATGACCAGGGTGGTGAAAGAAAACCAGACTTTCGAGAAGATGTCCGTGTCACGGGAAGAGGCGCTGGAACTGGCGCAGAAGGGCCGTCTGGCAGCGCTCGGCGAGCGATCAGTCGCCTCAACCTTCAAGGTTGACCTGCTTGGGGAAATTCCCGAGGACGAGGAGATTTCAATCTTCAAAAACGGTGACTTCTGGGACCTTTGTGCCGGGCCCCATGTGCCGCGCACCGGCAATTGCAAGGCTTTCAAGCTGATGTCGGTCGCCAGCGCCTTTTACAAGGGGGATGCCAACAACCCGCAGTTGCAGCGCGTCTACGGTACTGCCTTCAAGAACAAGACCCAGCTTGGCGAACATCTTGAACAACTTGAGGAGGCCAAAAAGCGTGATCATCGCAAGATTGGCCGTGACCTTGGCCTGTTTCATTTTGACGAGGCGGTCGGGCAGGGGTTGGTCTTGTGGAAGCCGAAGGGTGCGATTGTGCGTAATGAGCTGCAGAAGTTCATCAGCAGTGAACTGGAAAAGTGTGGCTATAGCCAGGTTTACACTCCCCACATCGGCAAGCTTGGGCTTTACCGGACAAGTGGTCATTTCCCTTATTATGAGGAGAGTCAGTTTCAACCTGTGGTTGATCGTGAGGCGATGGCAAAGCTGGCCGATGAGGGCTGTTCATGTGGGGAGCTTACCAACCGGTTGAAGTCGGGCGAGGTTGAGGGCTTTTTGCTCAAGCCCATGAATTGCCCGCATCATATCAAGATTTATGCCAGCGAGCACCATAGCTATCGTGACCTGCCGGTGCGTCTTGCGGAATTCGGAACCGTTTATCGCTGGGAGAAGTCGGGCGAGTTGGGGGGGCTGACACGGGTGCGCTCGTTTACCCAGGATGATGCTCACTTGTTTTGTACCGATGAGCAGGTGCAACCCGAAATCATAGGCTGCCTTGAGCTGGTCAAGGTGGTGTTGAATACACTCGGCATTAGTGATTACCGGGTTCGTATTGGTTTGCGGGATCCGGATTCCAGTAAATATGTCGGGGATCCTGCGAACTGGGATCGCGCCGAGCAAGCACTACGCCAGGCGGCGAGCACGCTGGAGGTGCCGTTTACTGAAGAGGCAGGTGAGGCGGCCTTCTACGGGCCAAAGATCGACTTCGTGGTGAAGGATGTTATTGGACGCGAGTGGCAACTGGGAACAGTGCAGGTTGACTATAATCTGCCTGAGCGTTTTGACTTGAGTTACGTTGGGGCGGACAATAAGCCGCACCGCCCGGTAATGATTCATCGTGCGCCCTTTGGATCCCTTGAGCGGTTTGTCGCCGTGCTTATTGAACACTTTGAGGGGGCCTTTCCCACCTGGCTTGCACCGCAGCAGGTGCGTGTGCTGCCGATTTCCGAAAAGTTTACCGATGTTGCCCAGAAATACCTTGATATGCTGCAGGAAGCCGGTGCCAGGGCCGCGATGGATAATTCAGCGGAAAAAATTGGGGCTAAAATTAGGCTTGCTCAAATCGACAAGATTCCATATATGTTAATTATTGGTGCTAAAGAAGTCGAATCCGAAACCATCTCAGTCCGCCACCGTAGCCGTGGTGACCTCGGGGTATTGTGCCCTGAGGAATTTCTCACTGAATTTCGGGAGGAAGTTTCTGCCCGCATGCTCTAGATAGAGCGTTCTTTCCCCTGCCTGATGTTTGTTTATAATTTCCCCGCTTCGGTCTTTTTCTTAACAGGATCGACCGAATGCATCCATATGAGCCAAACAGGAGGGCATCGTTATCGCTAGGCCGAGGAAGAAGCCCTTTCGTGGTCGCCGTCAGCGTGATCGTGTTAACGAGCGGATTCGCGTGCCCAAGGTGCGCGTTGTGCATGGGGAAACACAGCTGGGCGTCATGAACACGCAGGAGGCCATAAGGCTTGCCAAGGACCGCGGCATGGACCTGGTGGAAGTTTCCTCCCATGCGCGTCCCCCGGTTTGCAAGATTGTCGATTACGGCAAGTACAAATACGACCAGAAGAAACTCAAGAAGGATGTTCCCAAGAAGTTAAGCCGCCTGAAGGAGGTGAAGTTCCGCGTCGGTATTGATCCCCACGACTACAAGATGAAGCTAACCCGCGCGGAGGGTTTCCTGGTGCACCAGGGCAAAGTTCGAATTCAGTTGATGTTCCGGGGGCGCCAGATGGCGCACAAGGAGATTGGGTTTGAGCTGATGAAGGAGGTTAAGGAAGACCTCATTGGCGTTGCCCATATTGACATGGAGCCGAAACTTGCCGGGCGGCATATCACCATGATGCTGTCACCGTTGCCCCCGCACCTCCAGAAACCGAAATTCAAGGCCCATGAGGAACCGCCAGAGGATGAGGATGATGATGAGGATGATGATGAGGATGATGATGAGGATGATGATGAGGAGATTCGCTCGAGGCCCAATGAGGAGCACCATCATCTTGAGGTTGAGGAGGAGATTGAGCACCTGGAGTCGGATGACGGTCGCCCCAAGTTGAAGCGGGGCAATTAGTCCTTCCCGGAGGTCAGGCATCGGCATGGGAACCCTTCCGCACCTGCTGCTTTTTGACATTGACGGCACCTTGATCAACACGCAAGGCGCCGGGATGCGGGCGTTTACATCGGCATTTGAACAGCTTTATCCTGAGCAGGTTGCAGCCTGTGGTGGTGTGCCTGGGATTGATTTCTCGGGCAGTACGGATTCCGGGATCGTGATGGGCATGTTTGCTGAATTGGGTATCGACGATAGCAACTCACAGCGTGAGCGGTTTTATGCAGTCTACCTGAGTTTCCTGCGTCGCAACCTGGGTGAACCGGGGATCACCGGGTCATTGCTGGGGGGGGTTGCCGGCTTACTCGGGCACCTTGCCGAGGATGTCGGCGGCACTGCGGTATTGCCTGGGTTGCTGACCGGCAACATTGCAGCGGGGGCGAGGATAAAGACCGACTATTACGGCATCAGCGGACATTTCCGTTTCGGGTCGTATGGCGATGACCATCATGACCGCAATCAACTCGGCCCGGTTGCTGTAAATCGCGCATCCGATTTATTGGGCCGGGACCTTTCCTCGGCACCGGTTACCGTGATTGGTGATACGGCGAAAGACATTTGCTGTGCGCGTGCGTTTGGCGCGCGCGTGGTGGCGGTTGCCTCCGGTAGCATATCGGCAAGGGAGTTGGCCGGGCATGATCCTGATGTTCTCCTGGAGAACCTGGACGATGTTCCGGGGGTGCTGGCCCTGCTGGGTGTTGATTGATTTTTCGCCTTCAGCTTGACGCTTTTGCCCGGGTTGGGGTTGCCGCGCCTGGTGGCCGGTGATGCCAGGGGTTGAGGAATGCCAGGAAGGTCATGATCATGACCAGACTGAAAATTGACAAATTAACACCGAATATCGCAATGCTCAGGTGGAATGCCACGCCGAGGAATAATCCAAGCCTGCGTGTTTTTGGAATCCAGAGCAGGATCGGGATGGCAAGTTCCACCATGAGTGTCATGTAGGTCAGTATGTCCAGAAATCCCTGCCAGTGGATTACCCAGGAACCCGCAAAGCGACTGTGATGTGAAAGCATGAAGTAGGTAAGGAAATCACCGGTTTGCCAGTAGTAGTCATCAATTTTCTGTATCACCGTCTGCCAGTAAATGACAAACACCTGAAGTTGCATCAGTACCAGCCCGTAACGCGGGACTGATTGCGGGTCAGGTGGGCTGCCTTTGCGCAGCAGCAGCAGATGATACGGGTTCCATTTTTCTCCCAGCGGGCTTAATAGCAGGATAAACGCGAAGTTAAGAAGGATGAAATCCCAGCCGGATGTCGCAACCGGTGCGCGCTGCATGATCGATAGCAAAAACCAGAAGAGGATTCCCAGCATCGGCCGTGCGAGCTTTCCCCAGGCCAGCAACAGCGTTGCAGCTGCTGCAGCGATGAATACAACAGTAACCGGGGCAGGACTGTTTACCGTTGAAAATATCGACAGGTAGAGACCGGGGCCGGATTTCGATGCCACTGCCGGGTTAATAATGCCATCGGCGCAGAGCAGGGTGATCCGGTATGGCCAGAGGTGGGCGATGTTGATCAGTATCACAGAGGCGAAGGCAATGCGCAGCAGCGCATATCGCCTTTCGTCTACCTGCTTGAGCCAGATCGATCTGTAAGCGTCAACCAGCAGCATCGTTTTTTACCGGGAAGGGGCCGAATACACTCCGTTGCTCTATCGTTAGCTTCCCGTCTTTGCGGATGTGCTCCAGGAGGCGGGTGATTTCCTGGCGGGTGGTTTGGGGGTGGGTGGTGTCGATCTCGAGATGAACACTGAACTCAACAAGTTGAGGATTCTTTTTCCCCAGGGCTCGGCCCAGGGCCTTTATGTAGGGTTTCCGATAGTCTTCGCCGCCGGGCGTGAACATGCGTTCAAAGGTATAGTAATATCGGATTTTTTCGCGTGGATGGATTTTCTCCAATCCCGGCAGCCCGGCTCCGAATTCGTGTTCGTTGCCTCCCGAGTCCATTGCAATCACCCGGACACGGAGGCGGTGTACCCTGGGGATCGTATGGAACATACTCCAGTTCTGCTCGACCCCGGTAGTCCGGCGCAGTGCCGCCAGCCAGTCTGTGGCCGGAGGGTTGCCGGTGGCGAGGCCGCTCAGGATGTTCGCCGCACAGAGGCTTGCAAAGGCAACGATCAATATCCCGCACAGAGTTTTCATGGATTGAGACCGGCAGTATAGACGGAAACAGGCCTGCAGGCGAAGCCGGGATGAGGAAATCACGGGCGGGAATGAAGCCACTTCTGAGTAAAGGGCGCATTAAGGGTTCAATTCTTAAAACCCCTCCCGATCTTTTCACCGATATCCCAATTGGGGGTTGTGGGTTTGGGCGATTATTGTGGTCTTTTCAGCGTGCGGGCTATCCCGTGAAGGATTCCACACTTCTGTTTTTTGCCGAGGTCTAGAAACAGAATCGGAAGCAGCCCGTAAATAATGTATCTTATTTCCGGCTAAACTCCGGATGGGCCACGATGGCGTGGATGGCGGCGCGAAGGGAGTAGTCCTGTTTTTGAGTAGCTTGAAAAACAGCATCGATATACGGAAGATCGGCGCGGGTGACTTCGCGGCCGTGGGCGTAGCTGATGAGCTTTCCAATGATGCCCTTGAGGATGCGTTCCTTGTCAGCAATGAGGGCGGCCTTGAGCGTGGGTAGATCGCGCACCTCACGGCCGTTGGGAAGTTTCATGGTGGCGTCAATAGGGACCTTGGTGAATTTGAGTTTCTTTGTGAACGTGGTACCGTTCCGCTCGACAGGGAGTTCTTCCACGTGGCGATACTCGCCCCGCTTGCGGCCAACTGGATCATAGTATTCAAGAGCGAAACCCAGGGGATCGATCTTCGAATGACAGCGAGCGCAGCTCTCGAGTTCCTGATGCTTGAGAATGGCTTCGCGGATGGTGGTGGTGCCGCGGATGTCCGGTTCGTTGATCAGTATGTCGGCGGGTGGTTCGATTCGTTCATTGTAGAGATTCTTGAGAATCCAGGAGCCCCTGTGGATGGGAGAAGTGGCAAAGTCGGTGGAGGTCAGCTTGAGGAAACCGGCTTGGGCCACAAGTCCACCGCGCTCGCTACCCTTGGGCAGCTTTACCGGCACGAATTCGTCTCCTTCCACGGCAGGCAACTTGTAGAAGCGGGCAAGACGGTCATTGGCCATGATGAAATCCGAATCGATGAAGTGTTCCATACTCAGGCCCTTCTCGAGCAAATGGCGAAACAACTCACGGCCTTCGCGCCCCATGGAATCGACCGTCATGCGGCGCACGTTCTTGAATACGCGTACGTCCGGACCGAAGTTGTCCACCTTGTCACGCTGCAACCATTGACGCGTAAAGTCGTCGATGAAGCGGCCGGCCTTGGCGTCCTTGAGTATGCGCTCCACCTGAGCCGATGGGTCTTTGCCCAGTCCGCCAGACTTGGCAAAAGCCAAAAGTTTGGCGTCCGGCACGGAGTTCCAAAGGAAATAGGACAGCCGATATGCCAGCTCCACACTGGTCAATTCAGGCGACTCGGACTTGTAGATGAAATGCGGCGAGGTCAATAGCGCGATCAGCACGCTGCGGGCGGTGGCGGCAGGTGATGCCCCGGGAGCGCGCTGCTTTTCCGCGATTTCCACGAAAGCCGGACGGTCCTCCGCGGACAAGGGGCGTTGGGTGAGCAACAAGGCGAGGTGATCGACCAGCTCGCCGGGCTTCATGTCCGGTTTCGGAAGAATGGCCTCCATCGCGGTGGTCGGCCACCGCTCCGTCAATGGGCCGGTCACCCTCA
>JAPYUT010000097.1 GCA_029940475.1 Verrucomicrobiales bacterium
GTGATGACAGTGAGGGGAAGGGGGCGACGCATGATCATGATCACGTTGTTTTTAATACAGCATCGTTCGCTTCCCGGATCAATTGAATTGCATGGCATACGGACGGTATTCGGAAGGGTAAACTGGTTTTGTTTTTTGATTTTTTATAGACCCAGGGTGGATATTTGCCTGATCCTGTGGCTAGAATTCCCCTGATGAAATCTATTATCCTTCTGTCATTGCTACTCCTGACATTTCCCTGCGCCGCCGCCGAAACCGGTAACCGCAATGTGATCCTGCGCGGTAGCTACTCCAACTCGCAGTTGCAGTTTAAGGGCAAGAAGACCGGCAGGGTTGCCTTCATGGGTGGCTCGATCACGCAGATGAACGGTTACCGCCCTATGGTTGCCGCGCACCTGCAGAAGCTTTACCCGGACACCAAGTTTGAGTTCATGAATGCCGGGATTTCCTCGACCTGCTCAACAACCGGTGCTTTTCGTTTGCGCTCTCAGGTCCTGGAGAAGGGAAAGATTGATCTCTTCTTTATTGAGTTTGCTGTTAATGATGACCAGGACGCAGGACATGCCTATCGGGAATGCGTACGTGGCATGGAGGGAATCATCAGGCAGGCGCGCAGGGCACAGCCGCAGATGGATATTGTCGTGACGCACTTTGTCAATCCCGGCATGCTCAAGCAATTGCAGTCAGGCAAGGTGCCCGTTCCCATGGCAGCGCATGAGGAGGTGCTTAAGCGATACGGCGTTTCCACGATCTTCCTGGCGCGCGAGGTTGCCGACCGCATTACGGCAGGCACGCTGACCTGGAAGGAGTTCGGCGGCACCCACCCCGGGCCTAAGGGCAACGCCATAGCGGCGGAAATGATCGCCAACCTCCTTGGCATCGCCTGGGGTGCTTCCAAGGAAGATGCGCCAGAGGATCATCCCATGCCCGGGGACGTAGTTGATAAGGGCAGCTACTTTAACGGCGCTTTTCTTTCCCCCGCAGGCTCGGCTAACGGCGACTGGAAGTGGCAGATCCCGGACTGGAAGAAGATACCCGGAGGATTTCGTGGCACTTTTGCCGGGATGAAGTTGTTGTGCTCGGAGCAGTCAGGCGGCGAGATAAGCGTGAAATTCAAGGGACGGGCCCTCGGGGCCTATGTCCTGGCAGGTCCTGATGCGGGGGTAATCGAGGTGAGTATTGACGGCGGGTCGTGGAACAGGGCGGACCTTTATCACCGCTACAGCGGCGGTCTGCACTACCCGCGCACGGTGATGTTTGCCGCCGACCTTGAAACTGGAAAGCACACTGCCCGCCTGCGCCTGGCCAAAGATTCCAATCCGGCCAGCAAGGGAAGTGCCGTCCGTATCCTGCAGTTCACCGTGAATTAGGATCGCCTTCGTGAATTCTAAACAAGGCCTCCCGTGCTTGAATCCATTCCTCACTTCATATGTAATGCACGAACTTATGCATTACGATCAACTCGGCGGAATTGATTGCGAGGATCCTGAAAGACCCGAAAACAGCGGAAGAGGACAGGCCAAGGTATTTTCGTGCGTTGGATTTTCAAGCCGCGGGACAGAAGAAGGTCGCCCGGGATCCCTTGAGCGCCTCGGCCAGGCCGCTGACCGGATGCTTACCGATCCCAACGCGGTTAAGCGCGGCTATGTCCCTGACACTACAGATGTTATCGCTTCTCTCGGCCTGCTCTTTCCTGGACAGAAGGAGGTCTTGAGTTTCACGGCCCCGAAGGAGCCCGGAAAATACGACTACGTGTGCACTTTCCCCGGTCACTGGCGTCTAACGGTAAGGGGGTCCTTACCGTGGTTGGCGCGGAATAGGTGTTTATTGCGGGGGATGGCGGTGGTGCCAAGTTTAGGGCGATTTGTATTGTGGAAAAAGTGAGAGGCATTGCCTTGCTCAAAAAAAAATATGATTTCAATGAATCTTGATGAAAGGTTATGCCATGAAATTTCTGCATATCTTTCTTCTTCTCAGTCTGGCTGTTCTTTTTCCAGCGAGCGAATGCCCTGCTCCTCACATACGCAATTTTAATGGGCTTAGATGGGTCAACGAGGGCAAAATTGTTGAAATCGAAGTGTCCGATGTGGAAGTAGGTTCACTGCTTAGAATTGAGACAAGCAGTGACCTGGCTTCTGGAAAGTGGGTTCCGGCCAATGCTGCTGAGCAGACAGTGGAAACGCTTCCGGCGCGCATGGCCTTTTTTGTGAGTAACGAAGCTGAGAAGGAGTTTTTCCGTGTTGTGGTCAAGGCGCCCACGGTTTCAGTAAGAGATGGCGTTTTGGTAGTTTCTGAGGAAACAACACTGGACCAGGTTTTAGATGCCCTAAACCGATCAGGTGATCAGCAGTATAGTATTCAGAATCCATATGAAGGGGAGGATATTCAGGATCCTGCCAACCCCTCGAGGGTTGTGATTGCCTCGGGTGAATACAGCTTTGCCAATGCTGAGGATCTTAATAGGCAGATCTTTGATCCTGCCGATAAAATAAAGCATGGCATTTGGGCTGCCCCGCCGGCTAAAGATGATCGAGGGATTGCTGACAGGGATTTTCCAGCAACAACGGTCAGTCAGCTTACCGTGGACCAGCCTCATGATCTTCCCGGGGACACAACAACCGATGATTTTTCCAAAGGCTGGGGCGGCGATGAAATTCGGATTCAGCCTCGGGTAGGCCAGCCGATTCCGCCCGGACAGTTTGATATGCCGTTTGAGAACCCGGATAATCCGGGAAACAAGCTGGAGCAGGTTGAATTACCACCTAACAACAATATTGGGTATGTGCGCGTTGAATGGGAATTTGTGCGTGATCCTAACGTTGCTGGGGTTGGTAATTTAATTGCCGCCAATATTCAACCTAAGCGGGTTTATGAGGTAAGAGGAGATACCGGTTTCCTGTCTGCTTATCCCCCGATACCTGGGAAAGATCATTATATTGCCGCAATTGTCGGACCCAATGGCGATATTCTGCAGATCACCACATTTATTGATCCGCTGGTGGACAGGGCTTATCCGCCCAACTTAGCAGACGGACATCACAGGAATACCGCCGCAGACTCTGGAGAAGCAGTGACCACGGTTCCCCTTGTTAATGGATCTGTGACGCAAGATTTGGATGGATTAGCGGTTCATCTCTACGGGGTAAAACAGCAATTTAGTGGCGATGAAAACATCCTGAGCCCGGATGTGCTGACAGGTAATCCGGATACATTTGTCCGTCTTTCGGCAGCAGGTGGTAAGCAGCTTGGGGGTTTGCTTGGGCAACAACCTTCCAATGATGACTTGCTTCAGATCCTGCAGGATCTGATTGGCGATCCGCCCCAAAGACGTCAACTCGGGGACGTGAACTGCGATGGGGTATTAAATGTCCTTGATATTACATTGCTGGTGCAGGTCATTATTAACGGGGATGTCCCCTGTTGCCCGGCGGCTGCAGACATCAACCGTGACGGGGCAATCAATGTGCTGGATCAGCAGGCATTAGTGGCCGCGGTTCAGGGTGGCGACGAATTGCCGTTTATCGAGGGATGCGGACAGATCATTGTTGATCCGGGTGGAGGGATTATTGTTGATCCGGGTGGAGGGGGCATTGTTGATCCGGGTGGAGGGGGCATTGTTGATCCGGGATTGGGCGGGTTAGGGCGAGCCCAGGCAAAGGCAGTGGGAATATCTGCATTGCCCGTTGCGACAAATTTGCACAAGAGTGGCACGAACGGATCCAAGCTCAACATCACTATAATCGGTGATGGCTTTGATAGTTCTGCTGCCGATCAGCAATTATTTGATGATTATGTTGACGACGTCATTATGAACGGGTTGCGCACCGAGGACATTCATCCTGAAATTTTAAATGGCATTAACGTGGTTAAAATCAACACCTTTTCGCGGGACAGTGGTGTTACCCAGGTGAACTCGAGTGGTGCTGAAACAACCACCCGAAGGACAGCCCTTGACACGGAATACAGTGGGGTATGGGGTCGCTGCTGGATGGAAGATGGCGCTGGGTTTGGGGCAGCATTTAATGCCAACCTGCTTTTAAGGGCACCGCAGACAGATATCAGCATCATTGTCATGAATGAAACGGGGTTTGGTGGTTGTGCGCGTGGAGGGAGCCGGTTTTATGTAACTCTTTCAAGTTCTTGGGCTGTGGCCGCACATGAGTTTGGACATAACCCTGGAGGTCTTGGTGACGAATATGGCTCGGGTGCAGATTACACAGGGAGTGAACCGGGCTCTCCCAACCTGACCACGAACACGAACCGTGGCACGCTCAAGTGGAGACAATGGGTTCCCTCATGGCGCTCTCTGCCCACTACTGCGGCGCAAGTCAGCCACAATACTGAGGATGTTGGACTTTTTGCAGGCGGCATACAAAGCCTTACCCGATATACGAACGGTCTTTATCATCCGAGCAGTCGGGGACGTATGAACAACAATACTCCTGACCACAATCCGGTTGGGTATTGTTTTGTTAAGAACAAGATGCGCGCTTATCAGGAAGCCACGCTGCGCAAGAACGTGACGGGTGACTTCAATGGTGACGGGCGGACGGATCTTGTTTTACTCGATGGCCGCCAGATATCACTCTATCTCGCTGATGACCGGGATGTTGGTGCCGATGACCCGCAGAGGGGCAGTCCTCCCCGCAGTGTCACTGCTGTTCTCGATCCGACGTGGTATAATACCGATCATATACGCAACGCATCAGGAGGCTGGTTCAGGTCTAGGCCATCGGATGATTATTACGTCGGGGACTTTGATGGTGACGGACTGGATGATATCTATGTCGTTAACCTGACAAACTGGAGCAAGGAATGGGTTATTATGCTCAAGTCATTCGGCGATCATTTTGAGCACATCAATGCTTATGCTGATGATCTTCCGGGTTGGCAGATGCGCTCTGGTGATCAGTTTTATGTTGCCGATTTCAATGGTGATGGCCGTGATGACTTGTGTGTCTACAACGGCACGAACTGGGCTGTTCCTTACTTCGGTATGCTCAGGTCAACCGGTACGGCCTTAACAATGGCGCGTCGATATGACCAGAATCTTCCCGGTTGGGAAATGGGCAAAAAGGAAAAGTTTTACGTGGGGGATTACAATGGTGACGGGCGTGAAGACTTTGTAGCTTGTGACAGGAACCATTGGTCACAGGTGCATTTCCGGATCTACACCTCGACCGGGAGTGCTCTCAGCCTGCGAAACCGTTATTACGGAACAATTGATGCGGGAGCAGTTACATGGCCGATGCGCCGTCGTGACCATATCCATGTGCTGGACTTTAACGGCGACGGCATCACCGACATCTCAACCTTCAATGGCAGGGATTGGAGTCATGGTTACCGTGGTCTTTGGCGGGGGGATTCCTCTGGAAGAAGGTCAGGTGTTCGGCTTTATGACACCAATGGTGCCACTGGGGCCACGGAGATTCCCGGTTGGCAAATGCAACGTCGCGACAAGCACTATGTGGCCGATGTGAACGGGGATGGTAATGATGACATCGTCGTCTATAACAAGGACAACTGGAGCACTCAGTATCTCGGCATGCTGCGCTCCAACGGTGGCACCCGATTACAGGGCAGCTGGCAGGATGACTGGATCGGAAGCTGGAACCTTGGTGGTTCAGACAGCTTCAAGGTCGCGGATTTTCGTGGAACTTCAGGATGGGATGACCTGATTGTCTACAATAACGGCTGGCTTGGCCTGTTACGCAGTTACAACAACAGATTTGTGCAGGAGACTCTTTACCGTAAGTGGATCCACAACCACCGCTACCATAGATTGGGCTGGTGGTAATCGATCATTCAATCGCGTGTAGAAACTTTTTTCCGGATAGCAAAAAAGATCGGCTTCAAGCAAGCATGTAAGAAATTTTACTGCCGGGATTAGTTAGCAACTTATATTTTAATGCGGAAGAGGAAGGTCTGCTTCTGTGCGTCAGCGGGGAACCAGGAAGCCCTGAAAGAAAAGTATCCTGAGTGAGTGAACAGGAGTGACTGGCCAGCAGCCCTGTATGATCAGGGAAGGCAGGAAAGAGAGTAACTGAAGTTGTTGCCTGCATGCCCAAGGGCAAGCTAATGTGACTGCTGTCCAGATTTACTTTCCTGTCAGGTATCGTTGCATGTTATGCAATATTGCCGGTTTGCCTTGAATTAATCAATGGCGGGACTTGAACGGAATCCAAGATGCCTGTTGAGTAGGCAACCTTAAGCAGGGCCTGTAGCTCAGCGGTTAGAGCAGGGGACTCATAATCCCTTGGTCGCAGGTTCAAATCCTGCCAGGCCCACTATTATATTAACCTTGTTTACAAGGGTTTAGCGCATCAAAGCCACTGCCGTTATCTTACAGGCGGGGTCCACCTTGGCAAGTTGATACACTAACTTGATACACTTTTCCCTGTTCCTTGCATCCTGCGCCATGCTCATTGTGCCCTGTCCAGGGATCATGGATCACTTTACAAAGACCCCCCTGAGCGGGATCAGATCAAAATCTCTGACCATAAAAATGAAAATGCGGGTCATCAGGGACAGGCCTGCACCACCCCACAGCGCACAAGGGCACAAGGGCGGGTGGCTCAGTGGTTACTACTCACTCCCCACGATGCAGGTCGGTTGATTTGGGTTGGCCTCAAGGCTTCTCACTAATCAGCTTGACCGATCGCCCGCCCCAAATATCACCCCAGCCCTTCGCTTCGGGTTTGCGGTAGATTGTGGAGGTTGTGCCGATGAAAACGTCGTAATACGCTTTCACTTTAGGAGCATCCCCAAGAAATGTC
>JAPYUT010000098.1 GCA_029940475.1 Verrucomicrobiales bacterium
TACCCATCTACGACAGCGCTTATTCCGCGCTCCTCAACGATCTGGATGACCGCGGCATGCTCGAAACCACACTGGTGATTACTGCTGGGGAATTCGGCCGCACCCCCAAGCTTAATAAGGATAAGCGCGGGCCGGGTCGGGATCATTGGGCGGATTGTTTCAGCCTTACCATGGGCGGAGGTGGCATCAAGACCGGTCGAGTCATCGGGGCTAGCGATAAACACGGTGCGGTGCCCACTGAACGCCCTGTTTCCATCGCCGACTTTGCAGCCACTGTATATCACGTTTTGGGGCTCGACTCCAAAGGCGAGTATGTTGCTCAAGGTCGACGGATGAGAATGCTCCCCGAAGGCTCGGTAATCAGGGAACTCCTCTAACCTTATTGCTAAGGAATTGCTTTTCCGTGCCGGGCGGCCCTGGGCGTCTGTCGGAGGGCTGGAGGGGTGAGCTCCATAGCCCTCTCAACCTGAAATGAAAATGGTCGGGATGACTGGATTCGAACCAGCGACCTCGTCGTCCCGAACGACGCGCGCTACCAAGCTGCGCCACATCCCGTAATTTGCGGACTGAACCGGGCGCTATTATGCGCGAATTTCCGTTCGGGGCAAGGTAAGATATTCTTCCATGAAGCCAGTGAGTCCCAATGGGATGGTGGATCACTGAATGCTCCCCGAGAAATATCAGGGGGCAGGAGTCACTGCGGGCTGAGAGATGGTGATGCTGTCCTGTTTTCCGCTCACCTTGTGACTGGTGGATATCCCGGTCGGCCAGCGCACGTTGATGGTGGAGGCATGGGTTTCACCAAGTCCGAAGAACAGTGATTGGGTTGACTGGGAGAGGTATCCTGATCCTGCCTGCACTTCGGTGCTTTGACGGGTTTCATCTGACATAATTAATGTCACGCGTGCTCCAACCGCATTTGGATTACCGGCATTGCCGCGCAGGGTAACACGGAGCATTTGGTTTTTTGGGTAACGAATTTTGGATTTGTTGAGGAAAGAATGCACCGGCCCGTTGTTGCTTGCGACAAGGAGGTCCGGCCAGTTGTCGCCGTCCATATCGGCAAGACAGGCGGCAGTGCCGTCCTCTGCCACAAGAAGTCCACTGTCACGAGGCCACAAAGCATCAAAGCTGCCATCGCCCCTGCCACGCAACATGGCGCTTAATCCCCCGGACATCCTTCCGGTTTCCGGTTGAGGGCCGTAAAAGTTCTGTGCCAGGTAGAGATCGGGGATAGTGTCACCGTCAAGGTCATTGATAATAATACCGAAGCTTGGCGCGAGCTGTGCCAGTCGCGGCAACTCCCTGAATTCGAATTTTCCCAAGCCGTTGTTTATAAAGACTCCGGAAGCAAGGGTGCTAACTGAGAACCTGGTGGCTGAATTAAGTTGAGGTGGCGTGTAAACCTGATCCAACTCTGCAAGGGCAAAGGAATGAAAGGTCTTGAATTTTTCCCCAAGGTGCGGGATTGCCCGGGTCGAGCAGCTTTTGCCGCGCACGGGAAAGAGCTGATTCCCCTCAAATTCAGCTTCGATCAACTTTGTATAGGGAGTGCCGAAATTTCCCGCATAGAGGAGCGCCGGATGTTCCGGGGTGGCATGGTATTTGGTATTGAGCCCGAAGTTTGCCGCGACAAGGTCGATGTCACCGTCAAGGTCGATATCTCCCGCGGCGATGCCGTTCCACCAACCGGTATACTCAGCGAGCCCCGACTCAGTGGTGGCATCGGTGAACTTACCCTTCTGGTTTTTCAGGTACATAACCGGGCCCCATTCCAGTGAGATCAGAAGGTCCTGCCAGCCATCATCGTTGATATCGGCAAATACTGCCCCTGTCACCAGGCCAGGCCGGCGAAGGCTTGGGGAGAGCATCTGCGTTGCATCGGTGAACTTTCCTCCTGAATTGAGCAACAGGCGACTTTCAGCGGCAGCCGGGTATTTCCCGGGGATGACACGCCCGCCAATAAACAGGTCCAGGTCTCCATCATGGTCAATGTCAGCAGCGGCGATTGGGCCGCCGCTATCTTCCAGTGGAGGGAGGCAACCATCAGGTGCCGGATTGAATTTCCCCTTGCCATTGTTCAAGTAAAGCCGGTCTCGAAGGAGCTTTCCCGTTGTTTCCACCCCGCCACTGACGACCAGCAGGTCACGATCACCATCACCGTCTGTATCAATGAGCAACAATCCCATATCCTCAAAGTTGACTGAGCCTGGCAGGGTGGAGGGTGGAGAGAATTTTCCGTCTCCCTGGTTCATGACAACCTGCGTGGGGGAACCTGCAGCACCCCCGAGTATGAAGTCACAATCACCATCTTTGTCGAGGTCGCCGACTGCCAGCCCGGGACCGAGTTGTGACAGCTTGTTCGGTAATAGCGGTTGCTGGGCGAAGTCATCGAATATCCGTTCAATATGGCGAATTTCAGGGAAGTTTTCATTGACTGAGAAAAGTGAGCCGGGATCAGCAGTTGCTGAGGATGGAGGTGGGTTGTCATTTGGCTCGGTGATAAGGTATGAATGAGCTGCGGGCAGGTTGACGAATTCCTGCTTCCTGCCACTTGGCCACTCAACCCTCAGAAGCTTCGCTTCCTGATCTGCTCCGAGCCCGAAATGCGCTACGGCCTCCTCAGAGCTTAGGTATCCGCGTGCCGGGATGAGCTGCCTTACCATTTTACCCGCTGATGTCTGCAGGTGGATCTTCGCCCCGATACCAAAGCGATTGCTTGAACGTCCACGCAGTTTAACGATGATTCCCGGGTTGGAGGATTTGTTCTCGTAGAGGGTGGGGGGTTCATCACGATGAATTACGAAGATGTCCAGGTCCCCATCGCCGTCCAGGTCTGATTTTACCGCAGCCAGACTGAAGCCGAAATGGTCAAGTCCCCAGGCTTTGCCTTTCTGGGAAAACCTGAAATCTCCCTCGTTGCGCAAAGCCAGGTTGTTTTCGTGGAGTAACTTCCGGGAAGAGGGGTCGTTGGTGCTGCCTTCGAGTTGCCGGATGTTCTGTGACATGCCGTTGGTGATGAAGACATCGGAATTTCCGTCATTATCAAGGTCGGCAATTTTCACTGTCCAGGACCAGTCAGAGTTGGCGAGGTTCATCATGTAGGCGGACTCCATGACCCTTTCAGTCCCGGTATTGAGGAACACGACGTTGCGCATGTTCTGCGGCGGGCGGGCAGTCGCCATGAACTGGGTTTGTTCTGCCGTCATGGAACCCATGCTGATTTTTCGTTTATAATGGGTGGTTCCGGACATGTCGGCTGCGATGAAGTCGATCCTGCCGTCATTGTTCAGGTCGCCGGTATCTGATCCCATACTGAACATTGGGGTGTATGGAACAATTTCCTCTATTGCGTCCCTGAAAGTGCCATCGCCATTGTTATGGTATAGAAAGTCGCGCTCTCCCCAGTCATTGGCGACATACAGGTCGGGATACCCGTCATCATTGTAATCCCACCATGTGGCAGATAGGCCGCGATCAAAACCGTGCATCATTCCTGCTTCGCGTGTGACCTCGGAGAAGGTGCCGTTGCCATTATTTCGGAACAGGAAATCGGGCCTGCCGGTTACGCCCCATTTCACCTGGACTCCTCCTGAGGGATGTTGGCGATACTTATTCAGCCGGAAATACAGGTCATAGGGTTCCTTGATTACCGGCTTGCCATCCCGTATGCCGATAACGGTTTTGTCATCGGGTTTAGAATCCTCCAGCCAGTGGAATTGATTGGTGACAAGGTACATGTCAAGGTCACCATCAAGGTCGTAATCACAGAAGGCGGGCATCAGGCTGGCATCCATCCAGGCAAGGCCAAATGCCTTGGCCTGCTCCTTGAAGTGCACGGTTCCGTCTTCGCGATTGCCTTTATTGATGTAGAGACAGTTTGGTTCACCGTAATTGGCAACGTAAATGTCCAGGTCGCCATCATTATCGATATCAACCATGCTGGCACCACGACTCCATGATTGGTCCTGGTCAAGGCCGGATCCCGCAGTGATATCCTTGAATTTAAATCGCCCAACCTGCCGGTAGAGTCGATTGTTTCCAGGGGAGCTGGCAAGGAAAAGGTCAGGAACGTCATCACCGTCAATGTCGCCCACTGCGACCCCGCTGGCCTCCATGCCTGAGCCCATCAGTGCGGCAAACTGGTGTCCCGGCGTAACCTTGACAGCGGGGGCTATTCCTGATTGCTGTGGTGGAATTACAACGAAGAGTTTACCCTCGACGGATCGTGATTCCTGTTTCAGCAGGGCTGTCTTTACGATTTCCTGTTGAATGGAATCAATGTCATCGGTAGTGGATGAGTGCCTGCTTGTGTCGTTATTCTCAGCGCAGGAAATCAATGCGATGCAGGCAAGCGCAGTGAGAGATAAGAAGGGCAGGCCAACTGTCCCGGCTTTGGATATGATCTTGCTGCGCATTGTTGCGAGACGTAGTTCAGTAATCTTGTCAGTTTCCCGGGGTTAAGTGAGGATGACTGAGCTGCAGGGTTTTCCGGTCTGCAGGGTTCTCTACAATTGATGAGTTTCCATCCGGCCAAATGACCCTGATTGAGGTAATTTTCCTTACACCCAGCCCGAAGGTGATTTCAGGCGGGTTTTGAGAAAGGTATCCTGATCCTGCTCGCACCTCGGCGGTTTGTTTGCTGTTATCGTCAAGGTGGACGACAATACGTGATCCCACTGCATCCGGATTTCCCCTTTTGCCCACAAGCTGAACGGTCACCGGGCGATTGTCGGTCTGGTTATTGTTGCGGAAAGCCATGACGCTTTGGTTGTTGATTCCGAGCACGAAATCAGGCCAGCCATCATTGTCCAGGTCGACCTGCGTGAGACTTGTGGCATCACCAGGGACAAGAAGTCCGCTGCGGTCAGGACGGACCGGGGTAAATTTCCCTGTGCCATCACCCTTGAGGAGTTGACTGACCCCACCCGCCATGCGTCCGGTTTCGGCCTGCGGACCGTGGAAATTCTGCAGGATGTAAAGGTCGTCATGTCCATCCCCGTCCACATCACAGAAATTGAGGCCAAAGCCGGGGGCGATCTGGGCGATTCGCGGCAGCGGCTGGAATGTGAATGTTGCCTTGCCGTTGTTGATCAGGATGCCGCTGCGCAGTTCACTGGCAACAAATTGCTTGGATTTCGACAGTGTTTTAGGGGTGTATATTTGCGTGAGCGATGCGGAGGCAAATCCCCTGAAGGTCTGGAATTTGTCAAAGAGGAAGGGCATGGCATTGGAAGAGCAACTGCGTCCGCGCACCGGGTATAATGTATCGTGTTCGTATTCCGCCTCAACCACGCGCATCTTTCCGTTACCGCCAAAGTCACCATAGAAGAGGCGCATCGGTTTCTTTATTGATGCATGATACTTGGTGTTGAGCCCGAAGTTAGTGACAGCGTAATCAATGTCGCCGTCATGATCAATGTCGCTGCCGGCAATGCCGTTCCACCATCCCCACAGGTCGAAGAGCCCGGCAGCTTTTGTCTTGTCCTGTAATTTCCCAGATTCGTTGTGGAAAAACCTTATCGGCCCCCATTCGCAGGTCACCAGCAGGTCGCTCTTGCCGTCATTATCAGCGTCCGACCAGATAGCCCCGGTGACCATTCCCACCTCGGCAAGAGTGGGGGCGAGTTGTGCGGTGATGTCCGTGAATGTCCCCTGATCGTTGCGCAGCAGGTGGCTTTCAGGCGTAAGGGGATAACGACCGGGAACGACACGACCGCCGACGAAGAGATCAAGGTCACCGTCACCGTCAAAGTCACAGGCATTGACCACGCTGCCACTATCATGCATATCGGGCAGGGTGCCTTCTGTGGCCTTGGTGAACATGCCCTTGCCGTCATTCAGGTAGATACGATCCTGCAGGACAGGATCGTCGGGGTTGCACTCTACACCTCCACTGACCACATAAAGGTCCAGGTCGCCATCGCTATCCGAGTCAAAGAACAATGCCCCCATGTCCTCATGGGCAGCATCGCTGAGCCATGCACCACTTGTGAGCGAAAGGAATTGTCCATTGCCGTCATTGCGCATGAGTTGCCCGGGTGTGTTCCTTGCCCCGGATATGTAGAGGTCGTTATCCCCGTCCGCATCGATGTCCCCCCAGGCTAACCCGGGGCCAAGCTGTGAGAGTTTTTGCGGCAGGAGAGGTTGCCGGGCAAAGTCATCAAAGGGGGTTTCACGGTGCGCAATCTTCGTGAGGGAGGTTGCGATGGGGACAAACAAGGGCCGGACTTGTTTGTCGGGCGAATGGACGGGTTCTTTGCCGGGTTCAGTAATGGTGAAATGCTGATTGACCTCCGGGTTTTGCAAGACCTGACGATGCCCGCTTGGCCATTGCACGCTGAGTTGGGTGATTTTCTCCTGTTTTCCGAGCCCGAAGTGGACCACTGCCTCGCCGCTGGCCATGTAACCGCGGCTGAGGGTGACAAAGCGAACCTGCTCACCTGCCGGAGTTTTTACGCGGACAGTAGCGCCAATCCCCTTGCGGTTACTGATGGTGCCGCGAAGCTCGACCAGCAGTCGGTTTGTTCCCTGCGAATCATTGCGGTAGATG
>JAPYUT010000099.1 GCA_029940475.1 Verrucomicrobiales bacterium
AAATAACGACCGCCTCCCATTCGCCGACGAGGAAGTCAAAAGTTCCCAATGAAATAAAACGGCCATCGATCGGCGGTTTTTTGGTTTGGTTGATGTATTTAGTGACTTCACCGTCAGCGTGACGGATGAGTACCGGCACCTTGCTGTCCCGGTTGTCGGCGTGTGTATAGGAAACACGCACTTCAAATTTACCGTCGCCTGGAATTTTCACCTTGTAGGTCGCAGACTTCTCACCCTTACCAGCTGCGCCGTCATGGATATAGTTTGCGCCGACGTATCCCTTGGTGGAGGTGGACTGAGTCCATGTCCCTTTCAGCTTCGCCTGTAAATCATCCACAACAATGCCTGAAAGACTATTTACCGGAACCGGGGTTGCGGCGGGAGCCTTGGGATCAGTCTTTTTCTTGAGCTGGTTAACTGCCTTTTTCAGGGCCGCAATTTGCACAGTCTGTTCCCGGGACAGTTTTTCCTCTTCGGGCGACATGGGCAGTGGACGTTTGTTCCAGGTGGAAACGTTACTGTGGATTACGGTCTTGGTGCTCTTGAAGATTCCCGCCATGCCGTAATAGTCCTCAGTGCGGATGGGATCAAACTTGTGGTCGTGACAACGCGCACAACCAATAGTCAGGGCCATAAAGGCCTTGCCCACGGTATCCATCTGTTCATCAACGATATCCATTTCCAGGACGGTTTTATCCTGTAACTCATAGTTGGTTGGACCAAGTAAAAGGAATGCCGTGGCGGTAAGCCGTTCGCGCTTTTGCTCCGGAGAACCGCCCTTAATAAGGTCGCCTGCAATTTGTTCCCGGATGAACTCAGAGTAGGGCTTGTCGTCATTGAAGGCATTGACCACGTAATCCCGATAACGCCACGCTTCATTCATTAAGAGAGTTCGACCACCTCCAGTGGATTCAGAGAAACGCACCACATCCAGCCAGTGCCTCCCCCAACGCTCACCAAAATGTGGGCTGGCAAGCAACTCATCAACCACCTTTGCAATCGCCAATTTCCGGTCCACGGCTGCCGACTGTGCAAAGGCTGCCATCTGATCCGGTGTAGGGGGCAGGCCAATCAGGTCAAAGTAAAGTCTGCGCAGCAGGGTAAGATTATTCGCATCCTGAACCGGCCCAATGTCCTTTTCCTCGAGGGCGCTCAGCGCGAAGCGGTCAAGGTCGGTGTAAGCCCAGTCGCTCCGTTGCAACTTTTGGACCGTTGGCTTGCTTACCGGCTGAAAAGCCCAGAATTTCCGCGCCGCCTCAAGGTTGAGTGTCTTTTCCGATGCGCTCGCATCACCGGCGGTGCGCGGATCCGGTGCCCCCATGGCCACCCATTTCTCGAAATTCGCAACCTGCTCCGCGCTCAGCTTTTTCTTCGGCGGCATTTTCAGGTCCGCATCGGCATGACGTATGGCTTGAATCAAGAGGCTCTTGCCAACCCGGCCGGGTATGATGGCAGCTCCTGATTCCCCGCCCTTTTGCCAACCGCCTTTCCAGTCAAGGCGCAGTTCGCCCTTGACCTTTTCCTCCGCGCTGTGGCACTTGTAGCACTCGCTTACCAGCACAGGCCTGATTTCCTTCTCAAAGAAATCCATGCCGGCATTCTCCGCGCTCCCGGCACCGTTGAGTGCCCAGATCACTATCGGCAAACATGTGAGAGAACCCTTCATTGACTGTCTATAATACGATGCTTAAGGGCTGCAGGCGAGTCCATAGTTTTGCAGCGCATCACGATCCGTTACTGCGGGCCTCGTCAAGGAGCTGCATCCAGTGCCCCATGTAATGGCCGTGATCCCAGAAGGTGCGCCCGCTGACGAGGTTACCGTCGATCACGCAGGGTTCATCCACGAAGATGCCGCCGCAAATCTCCAGGTCAAATTTTGCCTTTGGCACGGTGGCCATCCTGCGTCCCTTTACACAGTCGGCCCGGGCCGGGATTTCCACGCCGTGGCAGACGCTGGCGATGGGTGCGTTCTTCTCAAAGAAATACCGGGTGATGCGCAGCAGGTCCTCGTCCTCGCGGATGTATTCGGGAGCACGGCCGCCGCTGAAGAAAATGCCCAGGTATTCCTCCGGGTTGATGTCGGAGAAGGCAATGTCCGCCTCCATCGTGTAGCCTTCCCATTCTTTTGTGATGGTCCAGCCGGGCTTGTTCTGGTGCATCACCATCTGGTAGGTGCGCTTCTCCGGTGCCGCCACCACGGGCTCATACCCTCCCTCGATCAGGCGGAAGTAAGGATACATGGTGTCCACGGTCTCGGCGGCGTCACCAATGATAATGAGCACCTTGGGTTTGTTGTTATCACTCATGCTGCTCTAAGACTACGTGGAAGCACGGTTCCCTTGCAATTGTATTTAGTTGAAGCCAGGAATTGAGGCTTCCGTTGTAGTGATTCTTGCTTTCTCAGGCAGCAGATGGTCTTGGAGATAACTTTCTACTTTGCTCATTGGGCAAGGAGAAATAAGGTAAAGTCAATGAGGCTAATTCCTGAAAGGAGCTCGCCATGAACAAGCCAACATCCCTGTTTCTTGTATCAATTTATCTTGGTGTTATGGCCGCCGGCGCATCCGAGAGGGCAATGTATGCCGGGTTTGATAAAACCCTTAAACCGGTGCTCCTGAAATATTGCATCGACTGCCATGGCGGGGAAAAGGTCAAGGGCAAGGTCGACTTCACCAAGATCAAGAGCGGCAAGGACGTGGCGGATGCCTTTGAGTTGTGGGAGAAGGTGAGCGAGGTGATCAGGCATCAGGACATGCCTCCCGAGGATGAGGAGCAACCGACAGATGCGCAACGTGGGCTTATTCAGCAATGGTATGAGAAAGACTTCATTGCCCGGGTGGAACCGCGACCGGGTGTATTCAAGCCGCGTCGTTTATCGGCAGTTGAGTTTGAGAACACGCTGGCCTCGCTGTTGGGGTTCAAGATGGTGGTCACTGTGGCTTATGCGGAAGAAAGTGAAATCGAGTCATCGTTGATAGAGAAGATTTTTCCGCCTGATCCGCCCGGCGGCAGCAGGTTCAAGAACGACACCCGCAACACGCCTCTCTCACCGGTACAGTGGGAAAAGTATGGTCAGGTTGTTGACGCGGGTATTGCGGAGTTGTTCAGCCAGAGCCGGCGGCAGCAGCTTGAGGCATATACCGGTCCCATCAGGGATACGCTTGAGCTCGACCATGCGACGCGGTTGTTGAAGGGGTTCCTGCCCCGGGCGTATCGCCGCCCCGTTGAGGAGCCGGTCCTGGATGCGGTCGTTAAGAACCTCAAGAGGGCCAAAGACATTGAACAGGCTCTGCGCTTCGAGATGAAGGTGGCGTTGATGTCACCGAAATTCCTGTATCGCGGTTTCCTCATGCAAACCCAAGAGCATGGTCCACAGGTTGTGGACTTTTACGAGTTAGCCGAACGCCTATCTTACTTCATCTGGGCGGACATGCCGGATACCGCTCTCATGGATGCTGCCGACGGGGGATTTAAAACGAACGAAAGGATTCATGAACAGGTAACACGGATGTTGGCATCTCCCAAGGCCCGCATGCTGGCAGATGTGTTTGCCAATGAGTGGTTGACGCTGGGCGAGATCGATAAAGTAACCGGGCGTAACCCGGTCCACAAAAAAGGAATTACTGACCAGCCGCTGGAATTCATGCATTACCTGTTTAGTGAGAATCGGCCGCTGCTTGAGCTCATCGACTCACGGGTGACTTTTGCAAACCCCCAGATGCGGCGTTTCTACGAGAGGGAAGATCACTCGAAGATTCAAAACGTTGCTCGCGCAAGCGGAGTGGAAAATGCCTACGTTCCCCTGCAGCGCATTACCCTGGAGGATAGCAGGGTGCGGGGCGGGATCCTCACCATGCCGGGAATACTCATGATGAACAAAGGCCCGGTCACCCGCGGGCATTGGATGCTTGAGCGGATCATGGGGGTGCACCTGCCGGAACCTCCGGACGACATCAAGCCGGTGCCCAACAACAAGAACGGTCAGAAGCTGAGTTTCCGCGAGCGTTTTGCGGTTCATCGCGACAACGCCTCCTGCGCGGTGTGTCATGACAGGATCGACCCTCTCGGCTTCGCACTCGACGGCTACAGGAGTAATGGTGACCTGATTCGCAACAGCAAAGATCCGATTGATACATCAGGTCAATTTCCTTCCGGGGAGAGCTTCAAGGATTTGGCGGGCTTAAAGAAAATCTTGATCACTTCGCAGAGGAGGGTGATAATCCGGAACATCGTCGAGCGCATGCTCTCTTATGGGTTGGCACGAAAATTGACGGTGTACGACAGGTCGACGATCGAGGGCATTACCGATGAGATGGAGCAAACCAATGGCGGTTATGGTGACCTGATCCGGATGATTTCAGTGAGCATGCCTTTCACGATGACCATTAAAGAGGAAGCATCATGAGCCGTTCAAAGAGTTGGCTGATTGATCGACGGACCTTCCTGCGCGGAGCGGCAGCGGCTGTGCCTTTGCCGCTGCTCAACATCATGTCGGCACCGGCGGCCAACCTGATCGGCGAGAAGCCGCCCGTGCGCTTCATGACACTCTTCAAGCCCAACGGTGTTCATCCCCCGTCGTGGAACATCAATAATGGCACTGAACATGATTTTCGCTTAGCCCCCATGATGGGATCTTTCGCGCAGCATAAGGAGGACTTGCTCTTTCTTGATAACATGGGCGACTTTGGGTTCTCCTCCCACAGCCATTCAACGCGTCGTTTCCTCGCCGGTCACCACACCAACACCAGGACTGCATCTGTTGACCAGATGATCGCTGATAAGATTGGCGGGGATACCGCGATCCGCTCCCTTGAGTTAACGACCGAAGGCCTGTTTGTGAACCAGATCGGCTGCAGCTACATCTCCTATGACGAGAAGGGGCAGGCGATTCCACGTGAAAGTGATCCGCAATTGATTTTCGACCGGGTGTTTAACAATCCACTGCGTCGCCCAGGCAAGCGCAGGGAATTACAAAGCCTGCTGGATCGGGTCAATGATGATGCCAAGTCCCTTACGCGTCGTGCGGGAAAGGAGGATCGGGAGACCCTGGATCAGTACCTGACAGCCATTCGCGAGACGGAGCAGAGGCTGGAAAACATGAAACCGGGCCAGGAGTTGAAGAATGTGCCCGCCAACCTGGAGCGTCCCGGACGCTCCGTGAACATGGATGAGCAGGTAAACGCGATGATCGACACGATTGCGCTTGCCTTGTGGACGGACTCAACCCGCTGCATCACCTACATGCTTGGAAATAGCAACAGTCGCATGGTGTTTGATTTCCTGGGCATTCAGAAACAGCATCATTACCTGTCACACTTCTTCCGAAACAACGGAAAAGGAAACCTCGAGGCGCTGCTCAAGGTTACCGAGTGGCACATGCAGAAGTTCGATCGATTGCTGACCAAGATGAAATCCTACAAGGATCATCATGGAACGCTGCTTGATAACAGTGTCGTGCTTTTTGGATCAGGGATGGGGCACAGTGATAATCACACGGCGACGCGTATTCCGATCGTGCTTGCAGGTAAAGGAGGAGGCATGCTCAAGACCGGGCGCTACGTGCGTTATGCTGAGAATCAGCAGTTGTCCCGCCTTCACCTGGCTTTATTGAATAAGTTCGGAGTGGATGCCGGGAGTTTTGCGGGCAACAAGTCTGCGCTTCCGGGCCTGGATGGCCCGGACTTTGAGCCCTATAAGGAACGTCCCTTTGAGAGCTGGGTGAAGCAGGAAGGCAAGGCCATTGATGTCCAGGGACGACTGCGCATGTCAGATAAACTGGACGAGACCCGGGTTTTCTTTATCGATGTCGCCGGACGTCCACCCATTCGCATGGATTTAGGGTTCGGGGATTTCCATCACCACAATGTGGCTTACCATGTCGGAACGGCAATCACGATCAAGGCGGAGGGCCAAGGGTCCGGCGACACGCTGGTGATCAGGAAAATCAAGGAACTGAAGTCGGTCTTCGGCAAAAAACCCGGTGACGCCCCCGGGTAGAACATCCTCCCTTTGTTGGCCAGAGTCTATTCCGGCGGGATGGCCGGTTTCTTGTGCAAATCCACCAATGGTGAAAGCAGGCACGACCTTTTACTTCAGGCGGTGCAGGATCTCAACATTGAGTGATTCATAGGCAGCAGCTTTAACAATGCCACTTGGTGGGAACAGGGGTATTGGATAGCCCTTAATCGGCACGCAGGCATCTCCAAAAGCCAAGCCGAGATCGAGGCGATCTGGATAGTCAAGATGGGAGGCGAAATCGGCCCGTGGGTTTTCCGCAGTCATGAGCAGGACGCGACTCTTTTTTGCCTTGAAGAGATTGTCCACCTTGGGACTGAGTCCGAAGTAACCCAAGCGAAGCACCAGCCCGCCTTGAGGTGCCTTGGTCTTGAAGTTATTTAGTTGGGATTCCACGTTCTCGTGCACCTCGATATTGTCGGCCCAGAGGGCGTCGGAATACTTCCCCACGTAATGCATCACCATGTGT
>JAPYUT010000039.1:0-19786 GCA_029940475.1 Verrucomicrobiales bacterium
ACCAGCCGGAGTCGGTGTAGCGAAGTAACTCCGCTGCGTTGACGAACATGAAGCCTTGAAGGCCTGAGGCGAGCACTCCATCGATGCCGGTAACCTTCTTCAGTGAGCCGACCCAGGAGTTGAGCATGTGGATTGCCTTATCGGCATGGGCTTTCCTGCCGGTAATGGTCCACATCAGGGCGTTCTGGTAGACGGCCAGGCCATCGCTCTCGGTTTCGCCCTTGCGGATATTCGGTGCCCGTCCCCACTCAGGAAAAGGTCCCCGCATCCTGTATTCGGCCCGGGCGTAGGAACTCTTCTCGAGTAACTTGAAGCCTTCGAAGATCGGGCCTTTCTCGGTGGCCACGGCGACTTTCATTCGTTCGATGTCTGAGCGGCTGTGAAGCAAGCCAGGGTGAATGAATCCTGCCTGCGCTGAATTTACAGGCGGGATAGAGAGAAAAAATCCGAGGGCGAGCAGTAAGTAACGGGATGGAACTTGATTCATGCTGCGGGTGTGACTCAGGTCCATGATCCGGGGGAGTTTGAGCTTATGCCCTTATGAAGGGCATGCATCATTTACTTGTCGCTACGCTTCTTCAGTCGTTCATCCGGCCGGTTTGATCGGATGGAAGCATTTTAAATGATTGGCGGAGGCAAATCCAGACGGGCATTTTAAGGTGAGGGCTTCACTTTTTTTGTAACTGGGTTGTCTATCGTTTCGCTACCTTGGAGTGGGTGCAGCGGGTAGCCTGCGCGCGTAGCAGTTTCTCTTTCCTTATGCATTGGTGTGCATAACTGCCCTGCTCGATCGTCAATATATTATAGTATCGCCCTGCCTGTGAAATTATCAGTGGGGCAGTGAGCAAAAAAGAATCATGAAAATAATGACAACCCGGCAGGACAATTCTCAGGATCTTGGATTTTTCAACCAACTCGACGAGGACATTCGTACACGATTCCTTAAGGAAGGGCGATTTGTCGAGAAGCAACAGGGAGACTACCTGGTTGTCCAGGGACAACCACTGAAAGTTATGTCGGTGATCATTTCCGGGAGTATACGCCTGACTGTTAATTCTCACGGCAACACTGTAACTGTCACATCACTTGGAAGTGGTGATGTCTTTGGTGAAATGAGTGTCATTGATCCCCGGCAGGCGAGTGCCACTGCGCGCGTGAGCGGTGGTCCTGCGCGTCTCTGGAATATCGATTACAGGTCGTTTAATGATTTCATTGTCTCAGATCAATGCAGCGGGTTCAACATCATGAAGGCGATGGCAATCATACTTTGCAGGAAACTGCGAACCGATAACGAGAACATGCTGCATCAGGCAAGCGACATGTGTTCCCATTTCCTTGATCAGGATTATTAACCGGGGAAATGCGGGCGGCTGGATGAATGACTTTGCCGGGTTGGTGATTGCTCTTGTCCATGCCCCGGGCTGGAGATAAAGTAACAGGCATGAGTAATGCCCATATTTTCCGTGTTGTGTTTACCCTTGGTTTTTTCGTGCTGCCCGGATTGGCTGAGGATTACAAGGCTGACTTCAGCAGTGGACTGGATGATGGCTGGAGCTTTGTTCGTGAGGACAAGACACAATGGCGCTTGAAGGACGGCAATATCGAGTTGCTGGCGCAACCGACCAATATCTGGGGCAAGAAGAACAATAAAACGAAGAACTTTCTGCTGCGGGATTTTCCCGGTGAAGCATTCACCGTTGAGGTTACTGTGGAATTCAATCCCAGGAAGGAATATGAGCAGGCGGGGCTGATGATCTACCTCGACGATGACAACTACATCAAGTTTGATCGTGAGCTATTTGCCGGCCAGTCATGCACGCTGGTCCTTGAGAGCGGAGCCAAGCCAAAGGTGATCAAGAAGATTGCTTTTCGTGAAGGTCCACTGCGCCTGCGCCTTGAAATTTCCGGGGACAAGGTGAAGGCCATGGTCAAGGCGCCGGAGTCAAAGCAATGGACGGCACACGGCGAGACACAATTGCCGGGCAGTGCCGACAAGCTCAAGGTCGGGTTATTTGCCCTGCTCGGGGATGCCAAGGCGCCGCGCTGGGCGCGGTTTAAGGATTTTGTCATGGCCGGTGGGAAATAAAGACCATGTCAGGTTCCTGTCCTAGCCAAGTAGCCTAATGGTACCAGAACTCGTGTCCCAGGTTGTCATCGGTGATCGCCCGGGCTTTCCTGGTGCCGGGATCATTTTCCAGGATTTCTTTTGTCCACAGGCGCTCTTTGGTCGCGATTTCCCTGATGCCGAGGTTGTCGATGATTGAGACAACCGCCTCAAGGCTCTCGCGATCTTTTTCGTTATTGGTGTCAAAGAGCGGCTTGCCGCCGTATTGGTAGGCTGCCAGGGTTTTGCGCCAGCGATCCTTGTCGTAGGCAAGTGGTGCGTTGCTGGCGAGGATGTTGTTGAGCAGAAGGGCGCAGTCGGGGAAGACCTCGAGGGCTGTCTTCGCCGCGCGATCCGAACCGGTGGCATTGAAAAGGTAAATGCCGCCGGGATTGAGGTGGGCTTTAACTTGCTGCATAAATTCCCTGGAAAGCAGGCTGCTGGCGTGTTCGCGCCAGTGGTAGGTGGCGTTGGCGATGACGGCGTCGAATTTGCGATCAGGATGGTTGCGCAACCAACGCCGCCCGTCATCAATGACGATTTTCACTTTTGCATCGGTGAGGATACTTTTTACCGCGTCATAACGGGGGATGACCCGCTCGCTGTAGGCAGCGTTGATCTCGATGGCGGTGATTTTCTCGACGTGCGGGTTGTGGGCGAGGATTTGTGTCCATGTTCCGCCGGAGAGTCCAATGACCAGGACTTCCCTTGGCGCAGGGTGGACAGCGGAGAGGAAGTATGGGCGCACCATCCAGGAACCGGCTTCAAGTTCAGTGCCGATATAACCGTCATAGATACCGCCGCCGTAGATTTTGTGGTCCTGGTCAATAGTGACGACGCCAAAACGGCTTTCGATGACGAGGTCGAAGCGTTCGTTGTGGTTGTAGGTGGATTTTAACTGCAGACGCTCAAAGATGCCGTCGAAAAGAGGGGGGGCAGTCAACAGGATGGCAAGACCGGCCGTGGCAGTGAAGGCAAGCCGTTTAGCGAGCCGGGCACCGCGCAACTTGGAGTAGATGGCGATCCCGGCGGAGAGGATCAGCCCGAGGAAGGCGAGAAATACTGAAATCTGCTGCAGTGAGAGTTGATCCATGAGGACGAATCCGGTCAGCAGACTGCCGGTTCCTGCTCCGATAATGTTGCCAAGGTAGAGGTAGGAAAGTCGCGCGCCGGCTTTGTCATCGGGCGAGATGGCGAAGTGGCAGATGAGAGGAAGCGTGGCGCCGAGCAGGGCGGCGGAGAGTGCAATGAGTGGCAGGGTGGCCAGTGCCATGACAGATCCCTGACCGGTCTTCACCGAGTCATAGGGGATAAAAATTGCCAGCCAGGAGACAATCGGGATGACAAGGAATCCTGCAGTGTTGGCGGTGAGCACGAAAAGCGCGAGGGCGCGCAGGTGTTTTGGGTTGCTCCCATTTTCAGCATCCTGGAAGCGCAGGCTCCAGAGCGAGCCGAGAGCCAGGCCGATGAGATAGGTGCCGAGCATTGCGCCGAATGCCCAGGCGCGGGAGGCGGTAATAAAGGAGTAGAGGCGCACCCAGCAGATCTCGTAGCTCAGTGAGATGAAGCCGGTGAGGGTGACCAGCAGAAGGGCAGCAAGGAATCGTGAGTTCATACCGGGTCGTGGGCGCCCTTTCGCCGGAAGTGGAGGATCATAATGCCGGCGAACAGGTTGAGGGAGACTGCCAGGTAGAGAGAACCGCTCAAGCCAAGCATGCCGAGAAAGATAAAGGCCGCGAGCAAGGCGCCAATGCCTGCCCCGAGTGTGTTGACGAAGTAGAGCATGCTGACGGAATGCCCTACATTCCTTGAGACGTTGACACAGTGAGCGACGAGCAGTGGCAGTGTGCTACCCATGAGCAGGGTGGGTATGAGGATGAGCATCAGGGTCAGCAATCCGGTCTGAAATGTCCCGCTGTCGGTGGTGAAATTGCCGGCCCAGTGGAAAAGGTGCAGGGAAACTGCGCCATAGATACCAATCGAGATCTCGACAATTGCGAAGATGAGCAATAGCGGCACACCATGGCGTTTAGAGACTGCTCCTCCTGTGATGCTGCCGATTCCGAGCCCGAGCATGAAAGCGGATACCACCACGGTGACGGACTCGATGTTGCTGCCGAAGATAGTGAGCAAAGCCCGTTGCCAGATCAGTTGATAGAGGAGAGCCGAGATGCCGGACAGGGTGAAGATCAGGAAGAGTGCACGTCGTGGGATGCCAAGCCCGGGCGGATCGGGATTCTGTGCCGTGATGGTGGTTTCTGGGGTGATCATCCAGGGGGATTGAGGCGTGACAGAACTCGATTTCCTCCAGGCGGTTGATCTTGGACACAGTCAATACCGTGAGTTTTGCAGGAGCCCGCGCCACTGATCTGATGGGACTGGCTTGTCAGGTTGATCTTGAGCTTACGCTGCTGGTGCAATGGCTTGAATGATCGCAAAGAAACGGAATTTTATCTGCAGAGGGAAATGTCAGCGTGCTTCAGGTTTTGGAATGACCTGGGCCCGATTTGGTTTGCCATTAAAGTCTGGCCCAGCGTCCCCAGACACGCAGGTATTCGGGAATGTTAAGCTCGCCGTTGCCGTTGGTATCGAATGCCTCGAATACTTCGCCGGCCAGTTTTTTGTCTGTTAGCTTTTTGCTGGCCGTCATTTCCTCAACCGTCAGCTTGTTATCATTATTAGAGTCCATGGCGCTGAATATTTCCTTTGCCTCGTCAGTGATGATTCGATTCTCCACGTATTCCTTTTCCGAGACAAACTCATCCTTGTTCGAGTCCGAGGCCTGAAAGATACCCGTCCTTGACTCGCGTGTCAGGTAGCGCCCGCCATCTATGTATTCTTTTTTCGAGTGCCGCCCGTCCTTGTCAGTATCAGTGAATCCAAAGACGCGTCGATAGCCTTCCAGTGTGCGCTCGGCAACGCCTTCGGTTCCCCGTGCACCGAATAACTTGAGGATTTCCCGGGGTTCAATTCCTCCAACCGCCTTGGGAACCGGAGAGATCGGATTTGCGGGTTGAGTGACCTTGGCAGGGGGTCGATCGGTTGAATCATTACGGCTTGGCGCACCGCGGGTGTTGCCGAATCTTGGCCGGAGCTCATCATTGGTGAGTTTCCCGTCCTTGTTTTGATCGAGCTTCTTCAGGGCGGCGACAGCTCCTTCGATTTCCGCAGCTGATATTTCCGCATTTCCGTCGGCATCGAGTGCCACCATGACCGGGAGGGCGCGCATCAAGTTTCCGGGTCCGTTGCCACGGCCAAATTGGGATTGTCGTTCGCGGTTGCCTTCCTGTTGAGTTTTTTGCGCGATTGCCTCGCCCGTTATGATGCCCAGGCATAATGCAGCCATACTTGCCTTGAGAGCTGTGCTTTTTTCCGTGACCATAGCCGTATCATATCACACAGGCTGAATGATGGCACGAGTTAGAACTCCCTAAAATCTGAAGAAATCCAGACCTTGTCGTTTTTTTACAGGTTTCACCACCGCTGCCCAACATGAGTTGGTGAATACAAGGGAACCAGCCGCGCATTTTCCCGATCGCTGCACGGGTAACGCGAGACGCTTGTCCCCCTGGCACGAGAACTTATCTCTGCATCTGTTACCGATGCTCCGGCGATTGCTTGAATGATTGCATTCTCCGGCCAACGGGAAGTTGGCCGACCGGCATCCCTTAAGGTTAACAATTGTTAACCTCTGGTTCACTCTCGGTTAAGATAGATCTGTTAGGATATATTAAATCAGTGCTCATCGCTGATGATGAACCGTGCCAATACAGCCAAGGTGTTAGTGGTGTTGCCGCGGAGAGCGCATACCCAACCCCCTTTGTAATTTTGAAGCTGTTTCATCTCCAATTGATGACACTTGCCGCTGTCATCTGGTGGGCGGCCCCGGCGTTTTCCCAGGATATTCGCATCAACGAGATTCTTGCCGCCAACAACACGATTTTCCCGGATAATGTCGATTTTGACGACTACTCGGACTGGATCGAGTTACATAATATCACGTCTTCCCCTGTAGAGCTCAGTTCGTATTTCCTGACTGACGATCTGGAGCAGCCTCTGAAGTGGAAAATTCCTGAAGGTGCATCTATTGCGGCTAACGGATACTTCATTGCCCGGGCGGATGGATTTGATGCGGCTCCCGGCCAGAGTTACACGCGCGAGTTTGCCCCCTGGGATTCTTTTCAAACCCGGCGCTTTCACGCCAGCTTCAAGCTTGGGGGTGCCGGCGAGACCATTGGTCTTTACCGCATGAATTCACCGGTTCAATCCAATAGCCTGCTGCCTCTCGGGTCGGTCTGGAAATATCTTGATAAGGGAACTGATCCCGGCGCGGGGTGGACAGATCCTGATTTTGACGATCACGCGTGGTTGTCGGGAGCCGCCAAACTCGGCTATGGGGAAGGTGATGAGGCAACGGTGGTGAGTTATGGGCTGAGCAGCAGCAGGAAGTATGCGACCACTCATTTCCGGATTGATGTTCTATCGTCTGGTGATTACCGACTGATCAGGAACGGCTTTGCGGTTACCGGCATTACCTGGTGAAGAGGGGAAAAGAGTTTATTTGAGCGGTGAAAATTCCATGGCCTTGAGGTAAATGCGCTTAGGAGGGGCGGCGAGAAATTTTCCGTTGAGCTGCGATTCCCGGGCGATTTTCTGCCATTGGGGGTCGCTGCTGAATGCCTTCCAGTTGTCGTCGGCTTGTTTGCGACCGGCATGATGAATAAGGTAGATCAGCGTGTTTGCGGAATCCGGTTTCTCAAATGGTGTCCAGTAAGACACGTTATGGATACCGTGCTTCCTGAACAATCCTGTTGTGTGGCCGGCAAAGCGCGCATTCAGGTCTGTGAGCTTGCCGGGGTTGACGGTGTAGGTCCTTAACTCGTAGGTGCCGCCGGGTTGTTTAATTTTATCCCGGGCGATGGCGGAAAAGTCATTGGCAGTCATGAAGATGCTTGTCGGTTTCCTGGCCAGCAAACCCTGAAACTCAGGCTGATCGAGCACTTTTTGCCATTCCCTGTCGTTGGAGAAAAGGTTCCAGTTCCGGTAGGCGGCATAACGTGAGGAGTGCTTGAGGATGTAGATAAAACGCCTGCGCTGCTTGGGGGAGCCCTCGGTGGGAATCCAGTATCCCATTGGCTCAAGTGCATGTTTCCTGAAGATGCGGTTGGTGTGCTCACCGAAGCGCTTGATGAGGTGGGCAAAGCGATGCTCATTGGCGTCGTAGATACGCAGTTCATAGACCGGGCCTTGCAGGAGCCGGTGCTGTGGCGGGAGGGGGGCAGGAGGAGTGGCACCATCGGTGCCTTGCACGGTGCCCAGGGCGACTTGAAGCGGAGCCTTGAAGATCCAGGCCATGTTGTCGGAAACCTTGCGGCTTGAGTCGTGACCGCCAATGTAGAGAACCCCGTCGCCAAATGGGGACGGGCAGAAGGTGCGTGGGGAGACCAGGATCTGCTTGCCGGGCCTGTAGGCATTGTTGGTTTCATGCACTGAATAACTCCGGTCGGCGTGACGAATCGCATACATGGCCCCGGCGTACAGGGCACTGCCTTTCCAGCGTAAGTGGGCCTTTCCGCGGATATTGCCCTGGAAGCCGATAAGGTGCACGGTCTTGCCGGTTGCAGGGTCGGTGAGCGGATACATCATGTTGTGTGCCCCGAGAGTGTAGGCGACCTCGACATCGAGTGCCTTGCCCATCAGGTTGGCAATTTGTGCTTCATCGTGGATTCTGAAGCCGCCGGTGCCGTCGGGGTCGAGGCGCTTGATCTGCCCCCTTGAACGCTCCCCGGGTGCCCACAGGAACAGGAGGGACTCGCCGGGGCCGGTGGGGTTGGCGACACTTGTAAGGCCGCGGATACCGCCGACATCGGTGTCAGTATCGGCGTATAGGTCGAGTATTTCAGTGTAGGTCGGCTGGATGCCGTCGATGCGCCGGTAGATCGAGTCGCCTTCGGAAAAGAACAGTGAACCGTTGGCCTGGGTCATTCCCAGCGGGCGTGTCTTGAAACTACCTGCGGTTAAAAACGGATACTCTAGATTCCTGTTCCAGCGAATCCTGCCAGGAACAGAAGGATCGTAGATGCCGGATATGATGCCCGGGTTGCCTAGCGACATGAGCAGATGCTCAACGCCCGTTACCTTGTCCCGGTAGATTTCCATGTCGCGTGGAACCCAGCGTACCCCGCCGGCGCTGGAGCCGTGCCTGACCAGTGTGTGAGTCCATGTATCGTCTGGATCGTTACGGGTCCAGGCTGAAACCGCGCCACCGCGCTCAAAGTTGGCACCTGCCGCCATCACCAGCAGGTTTTGCGGTTCTGGCAGTGGAACACCTGACATATCGCGGGTAAAGGTGATCGATTTCAAAATATTGCCCTTCATATACTGAAGACCAAGGTCGTTCTGGACTCCCATGTCGAGGTCGACCTGCCAGCGTTCATTTGCGGCATCCAATCGCAGAACCTGGGCTGATTGCTTTTGCCCGTCCGGAGGGATTTCCCATCGCGCATCGACCCAGTAGCCGTTCGAGGCGAACAATTTCCCCTTGTGCGCAGCGAGGTGCATGATTTCCGACCCGCCGGCCCAAGCTCCCTTGTTGTCCGTATATCCAGCGCTGTAGCTTTGCTGCCACCGGGAATTCACAGGGTGGGGAGGTGAGGGTGCTTTGTCAGCACTGGCAAGGGAATCTAACCCGGTGAGCGTCAGCACGATTGCAAGGGTTTTTATGGGCTTGGAACGTGTCATCAGGATTTGCAGGTAAGCTCAAACTTACTGCTACTGTGGGGCGGAGCAAGATTTGTCCGGGTGGAATCAGATTTTCCGGATCTGTGAATACGGTTCACTGCATTGGCCACTTAATACCCTGCTTTAGTGGTCTTGTCCTCGGGGGGGGATTGGTGTTAGCATGCTGTTGTTATGAAAGTCATGCGCCATTTACCTCTTGTTCTTTTATTGTTGTGCTTTGCCGTAACTTTTCCCCCGGTCATTGCCCAGGCTGCAGACCATGGCAAGGCAAGGCTCATGGAACTGGATGCCTACTGGGCTAAAGTATCGCGATCGGTTCGCGAGGGGGACTTTGAGGGATATAAGTCCACCTGCCATGCGGACGGAGTCCTTGTGTCAGGTGCAAAAAAATCCAGCGTGCCGCTCTCGGAGGCCCTGGCACGATGGCAACAGGAGTTCACGGACACCAGGGAAGGGAAGATCAAGGCGAGTGTAGAGTTCAGGTTCTCCCAGAGATTCGGCGACCAAAGCACTGCGCACGAGACAGGAATGTTCCTCTATTCCACGGTTGATTCCGAGGGCCGGCGCAAACAGGAATATATCCATTTTCAGGCCCTGCTTGTGAAGCGCAAAGGAAAATGGAAAATCATGATGGAATACCAGAAGTCCAAAGCCACCCGTGCGGAGTGGGATGCCCTGGCAGCGAAGTGACGGACGTGAGGTTAGATGTGCAATTCAATGGAGTTTAAAAAATAAATGCAAAAATCGTGGTTCCTTACAGGGATGATAACTCTGGGACTTTTAACACCCCGGGTGGAGGCGGCACAACGGCCGAATATTCTGTTTGCGTTTGCCGATGACTGGGGGAGGCATGCCTCTGCCTACGCGCAAACGGATGGACCGGGAAGCGAGAATGACGCGATCCAGACACCCAATTTTGACGCCATCGCCAAATCCGGGGTGTTATTCAATAACGCGTTCATCAACGCGCCTTCATGCACTCCCTGCCGAAGCTCCATCCTTTCCGGGCAACATTTCTGGCGCACAGGCAGGGGAGCCATTCTACAGGGTGCCCTTTGGGATCCTGCAATTCCCTCCTGGCCATTGCTCCTGAAAGACAGCGGTTATCATATCGGCTACACCTGGAAGGTCTGGTCCCCGGGAACACCCCGTGATGCCCCCTATGGTGGCGGAGCAAATGCTTTCAGCAAAGCCGGCAGCAGTTTCAATGGCTTTTCACAAACCGTTACCGGCATGCTCAGCAAGGGCAAAAGCCTTGACGTGGCGAAGCAATTCCTGATGAAGCAGGTTCGCGGGAATTTGCGGGACATGCTTGCCGCGAAGAAAAAAGATCAGCCCTTCGCATACTGGTTTGGACCGACGAACGTGCACAGGAAATGGATCAAGGGTTCCGGAAAAGCCCTCTGGGGCATTGATCCTGACAGCCTGAAGGGAAAGTTACCACCCTTTCTCCCGGATGTCCCTGAAGTCCGGCAGGACTTTGCCGATTACCTGGGAGAAGCAAAGGGATTTGATATGGCTCTTGGGGTGCTGGTTGAGGAACTGAAAAAAACGGGAGAATTTAACAATACCATTATTGCTATTTCCGGCGACCATGGACCGGCCGGATTTCCCCATGGGAAATGCAACCTGTATGATTTTGGTGCCCGTGTCGCACTCTCCATTTCCGGGCCCGGGGTCAAAGGTGGTCGCGTGGTGGATGACTTTGTCACCCTGCCTGACCTGGCTGCAACTTTCCTGGAATCCGGCAAGGTGAAGGTGCCGGAAGTCATGACCAGCAAATCCATCTGGCCAACACTGGCCTCAGGTGAAGAAGGCCTGGTTGATAAGTCCAGGACGCACGTTTACATAGGCCGCGAAAGACACGTTGCAAGGGCACGCGCCGGCCAGCTGCCGTATCCGCAAAGGGCGATTCGCACCAGGGATCATCTTTTCATCATCAACTTCAAGCCCGATCGTTATCCCCTGGGTGACCACTTTCAACTTGATACTGAGAAGGAGCCCGATGTTAATCAACTAACCAACAATACCTTCGTCACCATCCCTGATGAAGACGCCGGCCCGACCAAGGCCTGGATTGTTTCCAACCGCAGCAATCCAGAAGTTAAACCGTTCTTTGTTCACGCATACGGAAAGCGTCCGCGCGAGGAACTCTTTGACCTGAAGGACGATCCTCACCAGATGAAGAACGTGGTTGCCGATCCTGGATACAAGGAGATCGCTGCCGCGCTCCGTGATCAGCTGATGAATGAACTTGCCGTGACAAATGATCCCCGCCTGATCAAGGACGGAAAGTTCTTCGAGACTCCGCCGATGTCCGGACCGACCGGGAAAGTTAAGGCGGGGAAAAAGAAGAAGTGAGATTTTCCCCGGGTGATTGCGCAAAAAGATGGCTCGGGCGCGGACTGTTAAGGCGTGTCAGTTGTTGTGCTCACGCTTATCCCTATCTCTATTGCAGGAGAGCGTCCCCGGTCTCTGTCGTGTCCCCCGGGTTCATGATGTCGCGGCTTTGGGTATGTATAAAATAATCCGTTTTTTGTAATTGTCACGCACGCGGGGTGACGGCAATAGTTATTAATATCTGTGGACCAGGAGGACAGCATGAAGACTGAACTGAGAGAAAGAGAGAAACTCATCAGAAAGAGAGGGGCAAACCTTCAGAAGGGAATTGAAACGGTGGGAAGCAAACTCTACCTGACGAATCAGCGCCTGGTATTTGAAGCGCACGCAATCAATTTCCAGCGCGGCACGACAGAGATTGAACTCCCGGATATCCGCTCATCAGAAAAATGCTGGACGAAATTCCTTGGCTGTATCCCGATCTGGCCGAACTCGCTTGCCGTCCACACTGAAACCGGCAGGGAATATCGGTTTGTGACCTTTGAACGTGATGCCTGGGCGAGTGCAATTGACGCGCAGAGAAGTGCCTGATTAAGGTCAATGCCTGTAGGGCATAATTTCCTGTTGGCTCCCCGGGCTTATTTGCATGACTTAATTCGTATTTCTTTTCGTGACCATCATGGGACATTCCCCTAGTGTTCAGTGGTGATGATTTTTCGGGGGAAATCCAAGCGGGAATTACTGATTTTTCCGTGCACCTGGGCATTATGCCTTGCGGCTCCGCTTACCGCCTTTGCCCGGGACATTTCCTTCAATCGCGATATTCGCCCGATTCTTGCCGACCGATGCTTTGCTTGCCACGGACCGGATGCGGATGAGCGCAAGTCGAAGCTGCGACTGGACCGGTCGGATGGCAAGGACGGGGCGTATCGAACCCTGGACGGCTCGGCTGCGATCAAGCCGGGCTCGATTGCAGAAAGTAATCTGTGGCACCGGATCACCGCGAAGGACGCTGAGGATGTGATGCCGCCCCCGAAGGCGCACAAGAAGCCACTTTCCAAGGAGGAACAGGAGCTTGTTAAGGACTGGATTGAGGCTGGTGCACGATATGAAGTTTTTTGGTCATTTGTGCCTGCGAGAATGCCTGATATTCCGCAGGTGAAGAATAAAGGATGGAGCAAGCAACCGGTTGACCTGCATGTTTTAAGGCGACTGGAAACCGCCGGGCTTGAGCCATCGCAGGAGGCGGACAAGCGCACACTGATTCGCCGTGTCAGCTTTGACTTGACCGGGTTACCCCCCAGCCGCAATGAGGTGCGGGCGTTCGTGGCCGATAACAATCCCAATGCCTACGGGCAACTCGTTGAGCGCCTGATTGCCAGTGGGGGATATGGTGAACACATGGCCCGCTACTGGCTGGACCTGGTGCGCTTTGCTGATACCAATGGCATGCACAAGGACTTCTTCCGCAATCATTCCCCCTACCGGGATTGGGTGATCAGGGCATTCAATGACAACCTGGGCTATGACGATTTTGTTCGTTACCAGTTAGCCGGCGACTTGTTTCCCGGGGCCAACAATGACCAGTTGGCGGCATCAGGCTTTAATCGCCTGCACCTGATCATTGACCGTGGTACCGCGTTACCGGAGGAAAGTTTCTTCAAGAACGTGGTCGACCGGGTAACTGCCGTCGGCACTACCTTCATGGGCATGACTGTCCATTGTGCCTCGTGTCACGATCATAAATACGACCCGCTCACCCAGCAGGATTTTTATTCATTGTTTGCATTTTTTAATAACATTGATGCGGCTGCGGAGACCGGTGGCGCTCCTAAGAATGGCTTGCAACCGCCTTTCGCGTTGCTTGGGACACCGGAGCAGAAGAGCAGGCTCAGCAAGCTCAATGAGCAACTTGCCAAACTCGATCCCGAGGTCAATAAGGCAAAGAAAACGGCGACTGATGAAGGCGA
Organism: Verrucomicrobiales bacterium; assembly: GCA_029940475.1. Lineage (GTDB taxonomy): Bacteria > Verrucomicrobiota > Verrucomicrobiia > Verrucomicrobiales > DEV007 > CACIUL01. The sequence continues at coordinate 13,156 of JAPYUT010000039.1, forward strand.
CCCGGAGAAAAAAAAGGCGCTCATGCAGGCGGCAAGGGATTTGGTTGCCGAACAAAACAACCTGAAAAAGGACCGTGATCAACTCGACCGGGATATTCCCCGGGCGATGGTGATGAAGGAGCGCAAGGAGGCGCGTAAGGCGCACATCATGAAGCGCGGGCAGTATGATGATCCCGGCGAAGAGGTGGAGCGCAATACACCCGGGTTCCTGCCGACCCTGAAGAAGGATGGTGAACGCGCGTCGCGGCTGGATCTTGCGGAGTGGTTTGTCGAGCGGGAGAATCCCTTGACTGCGCGAGTGGCGGTCAATCGCTTCTGGCAGCAACTCTTCGGTGTCGGCCTGGTGAAAACTTCTGAAAACCTGGGGACACAGGGCGAGATTCCCAGTCATCCCGAGTTGCTCGATTACCTCACGGTCTCGTTTATCGAATCCGGTTGGGACATCAAGGCGCTGGTTAAGCAGATCGTGATGTCGAGAACTTACCGACAATCGTCCGTCTCTATGCCGGAACAATTTAAGAAGGATCCGGAAAACCGCCTACTGGCACGGGGATCGCGCTTCCGGATGGATGCCGAAATGATCCGTGATCAGATTCTTGCCACCAGCGGATTGCTGGTAAACACCATGTATGGCAGGAGTGTTAAACCTCCGCAGCCCGATGGCCTTTGGAAGGCAGTCACCATGATCGGGGAGCGATTCAAGCCCGACACAGGAGAAGCTATCTACCGTCGCAGCCTGTACACTTATTGGAAGCGCGGGATGCCGCCACCACAGATGACTATCCTCAATGCCCCGATCAGGGACGCATGTATCGCACGCCGTGAGCGTACCAATACGCCTTCGCAAGCTCTGTTGCTCTTGAATGAAAGCGAATACCTGAAGGCTGCACGGGAGCTTGCGCGGAAGGCTCTTGGGCCTGAAGAGGCGAGCGCGGTACAAAGGTTGGCATTTGCCTACGAGACGGTGACCTCGAAACTGCCGGATGATCGGGAACAGGTCGTTCTTTCAGCGCTCGTTAAAAACCTTAACGAAGGGTATCTTGAAAATCCTGCCCTGGCCGATGGAATCTGCAGTGGCATGAACCTGAAGGATGCCGGCAAGAAAGCGCAACTTGCTGCGTGGACTGTCCTCGTCAACGCTCTCTATAACCTTGATATTGTCAAAACACGTGAATGAAATGACAGACCAACTGACCGGGCACGCAGATATTCAGTCGCGCCGATCATTCCTGTTGAACTCCGGCATGGGTCTTGGGGCTACTGCCTTTTCCTCACTGGTCTCCAGCCGGGGTCTTGCCGCTGAGCCGGTTCTGCAATCCAAGCCAAGTGCGAAAAGGATTATCTTCCTTTTCATGGCGGGTGCCCCGAGCCAGGTCGATCTGTTTGACTATAAGCCTGACCTGCACAAGCTCTTTAAGACCGAGTTGCCAAAGTCGGTAAGCAAGGGCCAGCGGGTGACCACGATGACCCGCGGCAGACAACAGTTGATTGCGCCAACGATGTTCAACTTTGCCCGACAGGGCAAGAGCGGGATCTGGATGAGTGAGTTGCTTCCCCACCTTTCTGCGGTGGCGGATGAGCTGTGCCTTATCCACTCTTTCAACACCAACGCGATCAACCACGATCCCGGCAAGACATCCTTCTGCACGGGATCGGAAATCCCGGGTAAGCCGAGCATGGGGGCCTGGTTGAGCTATGGCTTGGGATCGTTGAACAAGGACCTGCCGGACTTTGTCGTCATGCCCTCGGCTTTCTGGAGCGGTCGGGTTAACGTCCAGGCACTTTATGCGCGCTTGTGGGGCAGCGGGTTCCTTCCCTCAAGATACCAGGGAACGTCTTTCCAGACGACGGGTGACCCGGTATTGTTCCTGTCCAATCCAAAGGGGATTGATAGTGGTATTCGTCGCCGTATGCTGGACTCGCTTGCCGAGTTAAACCACAAGCATCATGCTGAAATCGGCGATCCCGAGATCGAGACGACCATCGCCCAGCAGGAGATGGCTTTTCGCATGCAGTCATCCGTCCCGGAACTCAGCGATATTTCCGGGGAGCCCAAGGAAATTCTGGAGATGTACGGCCCGGAGGTGCACAAGCCGGGTTCCTACGCCAGGAATTGCCTTCTTGCCCGCAGGATGACGGAGCGCAATGTCCGTTTTGTACAGCTTTTCCACCGTGGCTGGGATCACCACTCCCGTCTACCTGACAACATGAGGGGGCAGTGCCGTGATGTTGACCAACCCACCGCGGCTTTGTTGAAGGATCTCAAGGCGCGTGGACTGCTTGATGATACCCTGGTTGTCTTTGCCGGTGAATTCGGGCGCACAGTGTTTGGGCAGGGCAACATCACACGTGAGGTTTATGGCCGCGATCATCATCCCCGCTGCTTCTCCGGATGGCTTGCCGGAGGTGGGATCAAGGGAGGAATGCACTATGGAAAGACCGATGAGTTCAGCTATAACGTTGTCGAGAATCCCGTGCACGTTCGCGACCTGCATGCCACCATGCTCCACCTGCTTGGTGTTGATCACCGCAAGTTGAGCTTCCCGTTCCAGGGGCTTGATCAGAAGCTGACCGGGGTTGAGCAATGCCGGGTGATAAAGGAGATTATAAGCTGATCGTGCGGGTTTCCAGGGGATTTCAACGGCCCCGGCGATGCCCCGACAACGCACAGCACCAAGCTAATGAGAGATCTTCGTTCAAGCTTAAATCACCTGATCAGGTGTGACTATTACCGGTGTCGCCAGGATTTCTTTGTCCGGAATCTCCTGCGGGTTGAACCCCGCCGGGAGTGAATTCAAGGCCGATGCTAATACCTTCTCCTCAACAGCGGCTGTCAGTTCGCCACCGCCCGCAACATCGCGTGCCGATCATGTTTCAGCGTTGGGAAAATCTGCTTTTTCTTCACTGGGAGGTCGACCCGGAAACCGTCCGGCAGAGCCTGCCGGCGGGATTGTCCGTCGATTGCCACGAAGGCAAAGCTTATATCGGGATTGTACCTTTTTTTATGCGGCGGGTCAGGTTCCGCGGATTGCCTTCATTGCCCTATATCTCGAATTTCCTGGAGTGCAACGTGCGTACGTATGTTCACGATGAATCCGGAACACCGGGGGTTTGGTTCTATTCCCTTGATACCGACCGGTGGCTGGCGCACAAGGCTGCCCGTTTAGCGTTCCACCTGCCTTACTTCTGGGCCTCAATCAGGGCGAGGGTTGATGAATCCGTTTCTTATCGGGTTCGTCGCCGGTTTGCGGGAGTTAATACCGTGCATTATGCCTGCAAGTGCAGTGCTGATACTGTTGCTGCCGAGCCCGGGTCCCTGGAGTTTTTCCTCCTGGAGCGATACTTGTTTTTCAGTCATTCCTCCCGGAAAGAAAGGCTGTATAGCGGCAGGGTTCATCACGATCCCTACCGCTTCAGTCATGAGGGACTGGACGGCTGGGACGTTGGTACTGCCTCATGGAATGGAATAGTCATGCCGGATGATGACGCCGCGCACGCATGCGTGGCAGAGCCCGTTGATGTCGAGTTGTTCGCGCTTCAGCGTCTTCGGTAAGGGAGAAGCATTATTGATGCTCCTGGCGGGCGCGGAAGAAGCGCGTCATGCTGCCTGCCGCAGGATATTCGCGTTCAATGGTGCCGTCTTCGCCGGGGATGCCGGATTCGCGGGGCTCCCAGGTAATCAGATCGGCGGATTCCTCGATTACGTAGGAATTGCCACTGCTTGCTGGAAAGCTCAGGTTAAGCCGGTCAATTGCACCGGAGGCCAGGCGGATGGCGCTTACATTCAGCAGGAAAGTATGCTGCGGGTCTGCGTGTGCATGTGTGTCGAGGGAAATCCCGTTGAGGGAAAGATGTGAGGGGTTGATGGTTTCCAGGTTTCCGGGAGTTGCTGAAAATCCGAAGATAACCGATCCGCCCGCGGGAATTGACTGGTTCCATCCCGCGTGGCGTACCGTGTAGTGGTTGCCCTCATGGCTGACAAGTTCCGCATTCCAGAAGGACGAGATTTCCTGCTCAATTTCAAACTCCAGTTCCCAGGAGTTGATCGGATGGTCTGCGAGGTTGGTGATTTGTACTTCAGCGTTAAACCCGGAGCTCCAGTCGCTTTGAATGGAGAAGTCCACCTCGACCCTGAGATCTTTGAATGGAGGCTTGTTATCGGGATTGCCGTTGCCGTTGCCGTTGCCGTCGCCAAAGTCAATGTCACTTGCGGAAAAGAAGACTTCGCCGGCGGGGTCAATCCTTTGCCATATCACGTAGAGCACATGATGTCCTGTGCGTTGCGGAAAATCGACGGTGAACCGGTAGTAATGGTCATCGCGAACCACCTGCTGCGCTCCTGGGAGAGGCTCGAGGTCGTCCCATCTCAGCGGTTGATCCGGTCTCCATCCCTCGTGCGTGATGAATGCCAGGAAGTAACTCGGATCGTGCGGTGCCCATGCATCAAACACCACGGGGTAAAGCCCAGGGTTGACGGCGGTGGCGGGCCAGTCCTCACGCACCAGGTCCAGGCCGGCGTATTTGGCGCGTCCTGCCCCTGCCAGTTGACCATCGGGGATGATGGCACGGTAGGCTGCAATGCTCTCGGGGTCATATTCCGGGACCATACGGCTGATCTCATGCCAGTCGTAGAATGCCTGGGTGCCGGCTGTTGCGATTGCGGCGGCAGAGACTGCACTTTTTGGAGACTCGGGATTTTCCTGGAAGATGCGATAAGCACGACTGACAGGGTCACTGATTGACCCGTGACTGAAAACATTTCCCGTGCAGCAGGTGAATAATCCGCCTGCCAGCACCGCGAGGGTTTTCAAGTGGCGGGTTGTCCGGTGTAGGTGGTGGGGGATGAGATGGCAATTCATGGGGGGCTCTTGTTTGTTGGGAGTTAAGGCCATGATAGCTTAATTGATGGAGGAAAGCGAACGTTGACGGCGTCAGTAGTGCTGCGGTAATACGGGGCTATTGTTGGTTTTTACAGCGAACTTTTGTGATCACCCTCAGCCGTCAATGGGGTTGAGGGACGCCGAAACAGGCGACAGCACGTGCCCCCCTGCCAAATGGGCATTCAAGGTAGGTCCATCGATAACCCGGGATGGATTCTGTAAGGCTTATCCATTCCGGTTCCGAATATGTCCTCAAATTAGTCGCGATGCTATCCCATATGAAGGCAAGAGGAATCAGTGGGCACAGGTAGGTAAAGGCAAACTTAAGAAGTTTCTGGCGGGGAGCCAGGAAGGGATTGGCCAACAGGGCAAGAGGAACAGTGGGCATGCTAAGAGCCAGTGTCATGAGCCTGAACCATCCCCGCGGGGAGCATTCAAAGATGAAGATACTTTTCTTCCCGGAGGAACAATTTTCCAGGATTTTCCGGGCTTGTCGTGTATTGAAATGATGAAATGCGTTAACCAGCATCCTGGCATCGTGATCAATGTCCCGGGTAACCTCAGTCGCGTTGACAGGATCAGGATGAAAACTCAATGCATCGGGATCTTCACTCCGGGTGCTTGCCAGGGTTGCGTGGTTGGGGAAGAGGTCCGAGAGGATAAATCGCGGTAATGCGGCACCTGTGAAACCGCGTCTCCTGAGCCATTTTACCAGGCTTGACGTCGGTTGCCCACTGCCACTGCAGAGATCGAGGATCTCAGTCGGTCCTGCGGAGTGAAGAAACTCCTCAAACGCAGGCCCCATGACGTCGGCGAAACCACTCCACCGAAGACCATGACCAAGTGCTTCCACCACGGAATCCCTTATAAATCCCGGACATTCATTGCGCTCGTGAAATTCGAAGAGATGCCGTCTTTTCATAACTTTTTCAAAGATACCCGGCACGGGGAAAACTTGAATACTCGGAGTTTACCTTGATGGCAAGGCAACATTAATCGGGGCGTGACTAGTATAAAGTGGCCACTAATGCGACATGCTTCGGCTGACAAGTCTGTATAAGGGGGTTCACGATAATTTCCTTCTGTTGATGTCAAGCGGCGGGGAAAAATATTGCATGCAGATCAGGTTACGATCGTCAAAGGACGGTAAACCATTCACCATGATGAGATTTTTCTTACTTCCTTTCTTTAAGTTTCCTGGAAATGTCAATGCTTCGGTTGGCAGGATTACCATGTTCAAGCGATTGCGATTTGTGTTCCCGGTTTTAATTTTCCTAATGCATGTGTTCAGTGCATTGCCGGCATTGTCTCAGTTGCGAGAGGATGGAACCGGGGTTGTTAATGATTATCAAATTGGTCCGGGAGTTGACTTGAGAGGTGCTGATCTCAAGGGAGCTGATCTCAAGGGGGCTAACCTTGAAAATGCGGATCTCCGCGATGCCAACCTTGAGGGGGCGGACCTGAGCATGGCATCACTCATTGGGTGCAGGCTTGACGGAGTGAATCTTTCCGGTGCCGGGCTCGATGGAGTCAGGATTTCAGATGCAAATATGGCTCCGGTAATCGCTGGTGCAGGGCGTGGAACTTATTTGAAGGTTGTTGCCCTTGAGGAAGTGGCAGGAGAGCATGAGTCAAAGCTTGGCCTCTTGATTGATGCCGGCGACAACCGCGAGGTGCGCCTGGGTAATCTTGAGGAAGTGACAGGGGAGCATGAGTCAAAGCTTGGCCTCTTGATTGATGCCGGCGACAAC
>JAPYUT010000039.1:19886-22075 GCA_029940475.1 Verrucomicrobiales bacterium
AGTGACAGGGGAGCATGAGTCAAAGCTTGGCCTCTTGATTGATGCCGGCGACAACCGCGAGGTGCGCCTGGGTAATCTTGAGGAAGTGACAGGGGAGCATGAGTCAAAGCTTGGCCTCTTGATTGATGCCGGCGACAACTGCGAGGTGCGACTGGGTGCTCTGGAAGATGACCGGGAGCTCAAAGATATTGAGATTCAATCAATTAAGGAGGTGCTGACCGGGATGAATGCGCAACTTGAGCAACTGTCCGCACAGCTTCCCGCCTTGCGGGCGGCAATCGTTGAAAGGGACGAGAAAATCGCGTTGCTGGAAAAGCGACCAACGATGGAGGAATTAATGGAAGGCAGGCCCGCGGCGGTCATCTTCAAGATTAATGAGGATGGAAAAGGGGAGGTAACCCTTAGCCTCAGGATTGAGGAAAGCGAGGACCTGTCGCATTGGACGCCCGTGGAGGAGGTGATCAAGCAGACCCTGCCACTTCCTGAAGGCAAGCGTTTCTATCGCTTTGCCTTGATCCGGTAAAACGCGTGATTCCAGGATGAATGCATCTTGAAACGTTCGCGAATTCTAGTGAAATTCGGGAAGCATTAAGTAATTACTTTTATCCCTATCCGGGATAAGGGTTTTGACAGTATTTCAGGCGTGAAGGCCACAATTGATTTCCACTTTGAAATCTTTACACCGGCTAGGGTAAAGGTGGCGCTAGAAGCGCCACCGCAGGGCTATTCCCGGCATCTCCATGCCCCACAGTATGAAGCTTGCGCCTAGATCGCCGGTGATTTTCCGGCTCAGGGAAAGGTGTGTGTCTGTGCCGCTGTATTGCACCATCAAGGAGAATAACTGGTGGCGCAGGGTGATACCGCCGACCGGGCGCAGTTCCTGTGACTTATCAATGTAGGCAGCGCCAACATACGGGGAGAGCGTGAGGTTGAGTGCATCAATGGGCGGCAGTGCCTTGCTTAAGGTACCAAAAAATGCGCGGCTCTCGATTTCGCGTCCGCTAATGCGGAAGTCATCGACCATGGTACCGAAAATAAGTGCAGGTTTCCAGCTGCCGGGATCCTCGGAGAAGGCTCGCCAGGTCCCGGTGATCCCGACCTTGTCAGCCAGGGGTCGGTAGTCCAGTCCGAGTGAGAAATTGTCAGTCAGCCAGAAGGCCACTGAGCCGTAGAGTTTACCGGCATCTCCTTTGTCCGGGATCCAGCGTGAACTGATTGACCCCCTGATGGAGTTTCCCCCGGCAGTTTGTTCTGTTGCGCCACTCACGGTGCCGCCTTCGCCTGGTCACAATGCTCAGGCCGGAACCTCGGAAACTCCGTCCTGTGCGATAACCGATGGAATTGCCAGCAAAGTCACGGAGGCAACCAGAATAAATGCGCGTATTTGTTGAATCATCATGTGATATTACCGGCTCCATCATAAATTACAATTAGTCGACTTGCCAACAGGTTTGTCAATCGGAGCCACTGTAATTTGACGGAACCTGTCAGGCTGAATGAGGAATCGCTCTCGCGGGGTTCATTTTTTTGTCGGTTCAACAGGTGCAGGGGGGCGGTGTATTGATTTTTTAGACCGATTGCTATTGGAAAAGTTCAAAAAAACCCAACGCTTCAAATATGAAATGGGCATTGTATGCCCGGAGTCCCCTCATATGCGGTGCACTCCGGGCTTGATCCGGGGGTGTTTGGATTGGCTTGTTATTCCTCGTCGTGGTCGCAGATACAGGCGTATTCCTTGAAATCGCAGGTCGGGCAATCTTTCAAGTTGCACTGGAAATTCGCAATGACTTCATCACTGTCAGTTCCGGCCTTGATCAGGACGACTACCGGGAAATTATCACCGGCGGGCAGCGCCTTATCGGAGAGCAGGGTGTCGCCGTCAGCCGCGAAGGATAGTTCCGTCGGATTCGCACGATCCCCCGCGATCACGGAAGCCACCTGTGTGGCGGCTGCAACCGGCTTGAAGTCGTCATCGACAAAGGTGATGCGCACCTTGCGCTCCCCGGTCACGAAAAACTCGGCGTGAGGCTCGAAAGCTGTTATTACCCGGCCGCCGTTCGGGCCGGCCTTTTTTGCATGATGGTGACCTTCCTCGGCGTGCTTGTTGCCTTCCTCGGTATGCTTGTGGCCTTCCTCGGCGTGTTTGTGGCCTTCCTCGGCGTGTTTGTGGCCTTCCTCGGTATGCTTGT
>JAPYUT010000039.1:22175-33759 GCA_029940475.1 Verrucomicrobiales bacterium
TTGTGGCCTTCCTCGGTATGCTTGTTGCCTTCCTCGGTGTGTTTGTGGTCATCCTTGCTGCAGGAGGAAAGTCCAAACGCGGCGATGGCTGCCGCGGCGATGGTTGTCAGGTATTGTGTTCTGGTTTTCATGTTTTTCTATGTTCAGGTTATGGTGCGATGAGAATTCTGCCTCAGTCTGAGGCAGATGACTTTAAACTCACGGAGCGTTCAGCGGCACGCCTTCCAAAGGCGTAGAACACAGCCGGCGTCACGCCCAGGCCGAGGAGGGTAGAGGTGACCAGTCCCCCGACGATCACAACGGCGATGGGGTGAAGAATTTCTTTCCCGGGAGCGTCGGCGGCCAGAACCAGCGGTACCAGGGCGATGCCGGTGGCGAGTGCCGTCATGAGGACCGGAACCAGCCGCTCCAGGGTTGCACGTTCCACCATCTTTCGGGTGAAACTTTCCCCCTCGTGGCGCATGAGGTGGAGGTAGTGTGAGATGAGCAGGATGCTGTTGCGTGAGGCGATACCGGCGACAGCGATGAGCCCGACCAGTGTGGCGATGCTGATATTGTCCAGCATGATCCAGGTGAAAGTCAGGCCCCCGATGAAGGCCAGCTGGATGTCGCAAAGGACCTGCGCGGCAAAAAACGGGGTTTTGAAATAGCCATAGAGGAGGAACGCGATCAGGATAAACACGGCGGCGCTGAGAAGCGCGATTCTTTTCGTCGCATCCTGCTGCGCTTTATATTCTCCCTCGAACCTGACATCATAGCCATCCGGGATTTCCACTTTGGCCGCGACCTCAGCCTGGAGTTGTTCCACAAGGCCCGAGAGGTCACGTTCGGTGGGATTGATGCTGACCACGAACCGCCGCTGTGTGTCCTCGCGCTGGATGACATTGGGTCCTTTCGCTTCGCGAATATCGGCAACCAGGTTGAGGGGGATGAGTTGACCGCCTTCATTCTCGATAAGCATCCTTGCAAGCCGCGCTGGCGACTCGCGCCATGCCTCTGGGAGCCGGATAACGAGATCGATGGTGCGTTGTCCCTCGTAGAGTTCCGCGATATTTTCACCGCCGATGAGGGACGACAATTGCTCATTGAGGGCACCCGGCCTCACACCGTAAGCGAGTGCCCTGTCCCGGTTGATTTCGATCCGCATTTGCGGGATGGGTGCCTGTTGCTCAACGCGGGCGGCTTCAAAGCCAGGGATTCCACGCGCGATTTCTTGGATATCGTTGCCGATACGGCGGATTTCGCCCAGGTCGTCACCGAACACCTTGATTGCAACTTTTGCCGAGACTCCGCTTAGCATGTGGCCGATGCGATCCGCCAGCGGCCCGGTGAGAACGCTAAAGGTGCCCGGAATATCGCGAACCCTGCCGCGAATGTCTGCGAACACCTGGGCACGCGAACGCTTACTGTCATTGAAATCGAAGTCGATATCGAACTCGACCGTCGATACCGGCACCACGTGGTCGCCCCTCTCGGCACGGCCGACGCGGCGACCCACCTTGCGAACCTCGGGGATTGCAAGCAACAGGCGGTCGGCAACAGCGGCCAGTTCATTGGTTTGCCTGAGTGAGGTGCCCGGTGCCGCTGTCAGCGAAACCAGGGCAGTCTCCTCCTTGAAGGCGGGGAGAAAATCCTTGCCCATGAGCGGGTAGAGCGTGAACGCAGCGGCAAGGAATGTCGCGGCTGTCGCGAGGAGAACTATTGGCTGGTTGAGCGCGAGCCGAAGCCAGGTATTCCTGTGTAGCCATTTCAGGCTGCGCACCACGATTCCATCCCTGTGTTCCCTGCCTTGCTTTGGCTTGAGCAGCAGCGAGCAAAGCACCGGGATGACGGTGACTGAAACCAGGAAGGAGGCGGCCATGCTGACGATGGTGGCGATGGCGATCGGGGCAAAAATTCGACCTTCAACACCGGTTAATCCCAGCAGGGGCAGAAAGACCAGGATGATCAGTATCGTGGCGTAGAGGATGCTGTTGCGCACTTCGCTGGATGCGCTGGCAATGACTGGAAGCCTCGCCTCTGGCGCTGCTAGGGATGCGTTTTCTCTCAGTCTGCGGAAAACGTTTTCCATGCCGACAATCGCATCATCCACCACCATCCCGATGGCGACAGCAAGGCCGCCTAGGGTCATCGAGTTGACGCTTATCCCGAACCTCTGGAAGACGATCAGGGTGATGGCAAAGGACAACGGCATTGCAGTGAGGGTGATGAATGTCGTGCGCAAGTTGAGCAGGAAGAGGAACAGGATCAGGGTGACCATGATTGCCCCGTCGCGGATCGCCTCCTCGAGGTTTCCTATGGCATGCTCGATAAAATCGGCCTGACGGAAAAGAGGTTCAATCTCCACTCCTTCCGGCATCGTTTTGCGCAGTTTCTCGAGCTCTTCCTCTACTTTCCCGGTGAGTTCCAGGGTATCAAACCCGGGTGCCTTGGTGACGCTCAGGATGACGCCGGGGGATCCGTTGACGGCGGCATCACCGCGCATGGGCTCGACGTCCCAGAGGACATCGGCGACATCGGATATTCGCAGCGGACGATCATTGACGGACTTGATTACGGTAGCGGCGATGGCGTCAAGGTCGGTCGACATGGCGAGGTTGCGCACCATGATCTCCTGCGGCCCGGAGGTCAGGAAACCTCCGGTGGTATTACTTGCCGATTCACTGGCAGCCTCGCGCAACTCCTCAAAGGAAACCCCCATGGCACGCATGCGGTCGGGGTTCGGCTGCACCTGCACCTGCTTCACGCCGCCGCCCATTCCGAGGACCTCTGCCACCCCGGGGATGCCCTGCAGCCGGCGCCTCAGCGTCCAGTCAGCCATGGTACGGAGGTCGCGCGGGTCGATGGAGTCGTCTTTGCTTCGTATTCCCACCAGCATGATTTCGCCCATCAGTGATGCGACCGGTGTCATGAAGGGAAGGACGCCTTCAGGCAGGGCGCCGGTTGCCGACTGCAGACGTTCCTGTACAAACTGACGTGCCCGGTAAATATCCGTTCCCCAGTCAAATTCGACAAAGATAAGTGACAGGGCGACATCAGAGGTTGAGCGCAGCCGGGTGACACCGGACACACCCATCAGCGCGCTCTCCATGGGAACCGTGACGAGGGTTTCAACCTCCTCCGGTGCGAGTCCGGGAGCCTCGGTAAGGATGATCACGGTTGGCTTGGTGAGGTCTGGGAGAACCTCGACCGGGAGCTGGAACATCGCACGCGCGCCGAAGACAAGCAGCAGTGCCGCGCCCCCGAGAACGGCGGCGCGGTGGGCGAGCGAAATCCTGATCAACCAGTTAAGCATCGCCGCTGTTTGCAGGTAGAGGTTTCGTGCCGCGCCGCAGGACAATGCTGAGGACCAGCAGTATCGTCAATAGCACGCTCAGGATTGCCAGGAACAGGGTCAACGGACCGGTATTGGTAGCATTTTCTTCTCCGGATTTGCGGGTTTTCTTTTGTTCGGCAGTCACTTCCGAGCCATCCTCGTTGTGCTCGTGACCATGCGCCGCATCCAGGGCATCTTTGAGTGAAATACTTCCTGCACCCGCAAAAGCCAGCGGGTATGCCCCCTTGGTTACCACGTCGTCAGCTGGGAACAGGCCGCTGAGAATCTCAACATACTGGTCGTTGCGCGCGCCGGTTCGTACCGGGGCCTTCACGAAGGCATTTTTCAACTCGAGATCTTTGACGAACACGAAAGGCGCGACGTTGTCCCCCTGCAGTGCCTGCTTTGGCACCGCCATCACCTTCTCGCGGTTACTGACAACCATCGAGAATTCGGTCCGCATCTCCGGCCGGATTCTCCCGTCGAGTCCCTTGAGGAGGAAGAAGGCGTCAATTGTCCCGCTCGCGCGATCGGCGGTCGTCCCGAAGCGTAGCAATTCCCCCTGAAACTGTTCACCGGGCAACGCGGGGACGGTGATCCGCGCCCTAGTGCCGGTCTTGATGTTCCCGGCCTGGTCTTCGGGTACGCGTGCGACGGCGTAAACCTGGGACAAGTCGATGATCTCGAGGATGTCGGTATCCGGCTCGACAGGCTCACCGAGGCTGGAGTGTGTCGCCATCACCAGTCCCCCGGAGGGGGCGGTCAGGGAGATTGCCGGCGGCGGGTTTCCGGGTTGCCGGCTCTCGATCTTCACGACCGGCTGTCCCGTGATCACAGTATCACCTTCAAAGGCGTGGATCTCAATGATGCGACCGGGGATGCGACTGCTGACGATGCAGCGTTTTGAGGGAATCGACTTGATTCGTCCGAGGGCAAAAATCGTTTCCTCAAATTCAGCGCGATGCACCTTGACGGTTTCAATACCGAGATTTTCAATCTCGATTTTTTTAAGGATGACAGTATTGGCCATCCGGGCCGGGTCGATTGCGTCCTCCCCGTGGGATAGCGAAGGAATCACAGCGCACAGCGCAGCCGGTAAATAGGGCAGGTATTTCATGGGTTGGTTTTTCCAGGTGTTTTAGTGTGATCTCCTGCTGTGTAATTGGTGAAGGGATCTGCCGCTGCGGCATATTTCAGCGTGATATCGGCCAGGTGGTATTCACGGGCGAGTTCCAGTGCGGCTTTTTCCAGTTCCAGTTTTTGCTCCTGGGCGCGTTGTACCTGGGTGAAACTCGCCTGGCCGGCCGAGTAGGCGTCCCGGTATCCCTGCAGGTTACTGTCGGCGAGTTCGAGGATTTCCCCTGAGGCATCGCGGGCCGCCTCGAATGCAGTGTTGCGTGTCGCGCGGGCGACAGCGATTTCATTCTCGATCTTTAAAGCCATGGCATCGGATTCGAGTCGGCGTTGAGCGATATCTATTCTGGCGGATTCGATTGCCGGTTGGTTCCTCTTGCGCAGGGGCAGGGGAAAGGAAAACCCGAGTCCGATTATGGTGTTGTCATTAAGCCCGCCCGGATCATCGGTGGTCCGTTCGTGTTCAGCGAAGAGTTTTACCGCTAGATCCTCGAGGCTGCCGGCCTCGGCAAGAGTGAGTTCAGCACGGGCAACATTACTCCCGATCAGGGTTGCCTGGTAGTCAGGGCGCTGAATGAGCACGTTGCCGAGATTGAGCCTGAGTGAAGGGGGCTTGGCAGGTAAGTTAAGATCAACATCAAGTGTTAACTCGGCATCGGCTTTGAGCCCCAGCAGGGAGCGCAGCCTGCCGAGCCAGCGTTCGCTTTCTGCGGTGGCGGCTTTGCTTTCCCGATGCAGTGAATTTCCGGAAAGGCGGGCGCCGGCAACGTCGAGCCGGGACGCTTCACCGCGTTCGGCGACTGCTGAGAGAAACGTCACAATCTCTTCATTGATCCTGGCGAGTTGCGAATAGAGACTGATCTTGCCACGGGTTGCTGCATATTCGATGCAGGCACGCCTCACTTGGTTTGCCAGCGTCCGGCGACGTTCGTTAATTTCCGTCTGGGCCAGTGCTACCTGTACCCGGCGCAATTCTTTGGCACTGCGAAGTCGTGAGGTCAGGGGAAATTTCTGTACAAAGGCGATTTCGAAGGTCGCCTCACCCTCACCGTTACCGAAGGTGTCATCTGCTGCTGCGAACTCGAGTTCGGGATTATCGAGCCGGCCTTCCCAATAAAGCTGGACGCGCGCGCGCCGCAGTTCCAGTTGCGCAGCGTGCAGGTGTTTGTTGGCAGTCAGAGCCCTTGCGACAGCAGCATCGGGCCCGACAGGCACCGGAGCATCGGCGCCATCAAGGCAGCGTGCTGAAAATACCAGCAAGGCTGTAATTATAAATTTGGAATACATGAGATGAGAAGGGTTATGATCTTGGAAGGCATGCAGGTTACCTGGATGGATGCGCAAAGGGACTCAAGAAGGAGCCATGTGCACGACAATGCCGGCGCCGCGGGAAATACGGCGCGCAATTAACGTGAGTTCAGATCAGGAAACGGCAGAGGCGTGCCTCTGTCGGGGGAGGTAGTGCATCGAGGTTTCCGTGAAGGATTGCGCTGACAGAACTGTTGATGCCACAGGTCGGTGATGCTTCGGGTGTTTTTGCCCATGCGTGTGGATAGTCAGTGCCCGTGGGCAGTAATTGGGTATTTAACTTGAAGATGCCGGATCCGGCCTGCATTACAGTGTCATCCCCGGACTCGCATGGCAGGTCGGGTTGCTCGTCGCGCTTTGTGCAGTCGTGCTCGTGAAAGCACGCGGTATCCTGCTCTACAGATTCAGCGCTACCATGGTGGTGATGATCGACGCCCAGTCCAGCCCAAAGAAAACATGTGTCGCCCGGCATACTCATGGCGAGTATACCTAGAATCGCGAAAATGGCGGTAACGATCCGATTCATGAGGAATTCAGATTATAAGTCCGCAGCTTGGTGCTGTAAACCGAATTCGCCTTTGAGCGAGGGACTTGTGGAGGAGTTTGCTTGCTTTGCCATTAGGTAGGCAAGCATGTATTGGATCCATCATCCGTGGATTATTCTGCCCTGAGCTTAGGTTGCACTGTAATTTTCGATATGATGCACAGTGTACTCACAATGCGCGTAAACTAACCTGATCTTTTAATTGGTTGCCTGTTTTCTAGATGTTAGCTTCCACGTCATGAGACTAACGTTAATCACTGTATGCGCTCTGCTGTTGGCAGGGTGTAGCGAAAAGCCTGTACAGGATAAGGCTTCCAAGAAGAAGAACGTGACCACGCCCGGGCCTGTTCCGGCAGAGATTGTGACGGCAACGGAAACGGAACCTGAACTGGATATCACAATCCCGGTTGTCCTCGCCTGGCAGGCAAGCACGGTGGATTCCGTAGGGGATGTCGGTCGTTACAACTCGTTAAGCTATGGCCCGGAGGGGCAACTTGCCATTGCCTATTATGACGCGACTAAAGGTGACTTGAAATGCGCTGTGTCTACCGTGGATGGTGCGAGGATTTCCTGGAGGATTGATGTTGTGGACAGTTTAGGGGATGTGGGTATTGCTCCCTCGTTAAGCCACGATCCTGACGGGAAACTTGCCATTTCGTATTATGATGCAACAAACCGGACCCTTAAATATGCGCTTTATGATGGCGGGAAGTGGATGACCACCACTGTCGACAGTGAAGATAATGTCGGCAGGTATTCCAGTTTAAGCCATGGTCCTGACGGGCGTCCTGCGATCTCTTATTATGACCGCTCCAACGCAGACCTTAAATATGCCGCCTATAATGGCACCCGCTGGGTGAGATCGGTGGTGGACAGCACAGGGAAGGTTGGGCAATACAATTGCCTGAGCCATGGTCCTGAGGGACATCCTGTCATTTCCTATTATGATTTTGGTGAAGATAACCTCAAATGCGCGCTATACTTTGAAGATGAATGGCGTGTTGTGACGGTTGATGACGGCAGTGTTCCCGGGACACAGGACAACAAAGCTGATGTGGGCAAGAGAGGATCCCTTATTCACGGGGTTGATGGCAAGCCTGCCATCTCGTATCTCGATGACACCAACGGCAACCTGAAATACGCGGTATATGAAGCCGCGCTCGAGAACTTCAAGTATGATGCAATAGCTGGGGAAAATTGGCACGTTGAAACGATAGAGGGCACAGAGAACATCGGTCAGGTGTCGTCGTTGAGCAGGGGAACAAACGGACGACCGGCAATTTCCTGCTGTGAATATAAGGAGCAGCGCTTGATTTACCTGACGCGTTCTGCGGATAATTGGCAGGTTGAAACGTTGTATCCTGCCGGGTTAGTGGGTGAAATAACTTCCCTTGGGTATGCTCCCAATGGTCGCCCAGTGATCTCATGTCATGACGTCACCAGGCAAGAACTGAAACTGGTATCTTTCACTATTGTGCCCAAAGAGGAGGTGGAAGAGAACTGACGGTTTTAACCGCCTTGTATCCTTTGGGAATGGCGACATTGACTGGTAATTGTGACTCTCAGCTTTGTGCATGGAAAGCGTTGAAGGTAGTTGCAGACTCCATTTTTTCTGCACTCATGGAAGTAATTCATAACTTGATCATGACGGGTTCACCTATGAGGCGACTTTTGTTTTTTTTGAGTTCGATGATGCTTCCGATCCTGCCTGGAGTGGCGCAGGAATCTGAATACTGGGCTTTTCACTCCCTGGAACCGATAAAGGTTCCGCCGGTCAATGGTAAGCAGTGGGCCCGGAATAATATTGATCATTTCGTGTTGGCCAAGGCCCGGGAAAAGGGTATTGCACCCAACGCGCCTGCTGACCGTAAAACGTTGATTCGCCGGGTTTACTTTGACCTGATAGGCCTTGCCCCGACGCGGGAAGAGGTGGCGGACTTTGTCACGAGCAAATCGCCTGATGCTTATGGGAAAATGATTACGCGACTTCTTGCCAGTCCCCATTACGGCGAACGCTGGGGACGGCACTGGCTTGATGTCGCGCGTTTTGGTGAGAGTCACGGCTATGAGAGTGATAACGAGCGTCCGAGCGCCTGGACTTATCGTGACGCGGTTATACGTGCGCTCAATGAGGACATGCCTTTTGATCAGTTTGCCCGCTGGCAGGTTGCCGGTGATGTGTTGCAGGGTGATGATCCACTGGCCATGGCACTTACCGGATTCATCACCTCAGGATCGACCGTGACCAATGTCGATGGCGTCGACAGGGAGAAAGCGACCTATGACAAGATGGATGACATTGTCTCGGCCACAGGGGCGGCTTTCCTTGGGTTGACGATTGGTTGTGCCAGGTGCCATGACCACAAGTATGACCCGATCTCCCAGCGTGATTATTACCGCCTTGTCGGGTTTTTCCTGCCGGGCAAGCCCGGGGATCGCAAGGTTGCAATTGGCGGTTCCGGTGCTGAGGTGAAGGCACTCACATGGCATGCTGGCAACAAGCGAAAAAACCCGCTACTCAAGCGTGGAGACGTTGAGCAAAAAGAAGGTGATGTTGGGTTTGGCGTGTTAACGGCCTTGGGTCCAGGGGACGGTGACGTTGCGGGTTGGATCAATTCGAGCGAAAGAAAGAGCGGGGACGGCAGGCCCGGTCTGGCCCAGTGGCTGACGGATGTCAAGCAAGGGGCAGGATCCCTGTTGGCAAGGGTGATCGTGAACCGTCTTTGGCAGCATCACTTTGGTGTTGGCCTGGTGAAGAGCAGCAACAACTTTGGCAGTGTGGGCGATGAGCCAACGCATCCTGAGTTACTGGACTGGCTTGCCGGTGAACTTGTCAGGGGGGGCTGGCGGCTAAAGCCGATACACCACCTGATCATGAGCAGTTCGGTTTATATGCAGAACACGCAGTGGGATCAGAAGAGACATGGGATTAACCCGGGGAACGAGCTGTTGTGGCGCCGGCAAACGCGACGTCTTGAGGCCGAGATCCTGCGCGATGCCATCATGAACACGGCGGGAACCCTTAACCGCAAGCTTTACGGGCCGAGTGTCAAGCCATGGGTATCCAATGATGCGATCAAGACCGGGTCGACCAACAAGTGGCCCACCAATGTAAAGGATGGCCCTGGCACCTGGCGTCGCAGCATTTATGTGTTCATGCGGCGCTCCATGCGTGTGCCGTTTTTTGAGATATTTGATGTTCCTGATGCGATGCAGAGTCGCGGTGTGCGCGAGCAGACCACAGTTGCAACGCAGGCCTTGCTGTTGCTGAACAACAAGTTCGTGCGTGACCAGGCTGGACATTTTACTGCCCGGGTTGTTGCCGCTGCCAAGGATGCGCCTTCCACGGATGGCACGCAGAACACGCGAGCTATTGTTGAGGAGGCTTACTGGCTGGCTTTCTCACGGAACCCCACCAAGGCAGAGGTTGAGCTCAGTGTGGATTTGCTTGCCCGGGAAGGGCAGAATGTCGAGAATTTCTGCCACATTCTTTTTACCCTTAATGAATTTGCCTATGTCGACTGACGGGCAGGGAATTGCCGGCATGATCACGAGGCGCGAGATGCTTTCGCGTGCCGGTTGCGGATTTGGATCGCTGGCCCTCGCCGGGCTGATGTCGGATGAGAAATTATTGGCTAAGCCGGGCTCGCCGGCGGGAGGGTCGCAGTTGCCGTTGTTGCCGGGGTCGCCTCATTTTGCCTGCCGTGCCAAGAGTGTCATTTTCCTCTTCATGTATGGCGGGCCAAGCCATGTGGACCTTTTTGACTACAAGCCCGACCTCGAGAAACACGCGGGGAAAAAGGTTAGTGAGGTGGTCGATACCAAGGGAGCACGCAGCAGCGGTGGACTTTTCCCCTCACCTTACAAGTTTGCGCGGCACGGGCAGAGTGGGCACTGGGTGTCTGAGCGTTACCCGCATCTTTCCCGCGTGATTGACCACACTGCGATGTTGCGTGGTGTATATGGGCATTCCATCAGCCATGCCCCGGCACTTTTTGAGGTCAATACCGGAATGATCCGCACCGGCTTTCCAAGCCTGGGATCGTGGGTGACCTATGGGCTCGGTACTGACAATCAGGACCTGCCCGGGTTTGTGGTAATGTATGATTACCGGGGAGGGCCGATTGGAGGTGCCCCGAACTGGGGATCAGGCTTTCTTCCCGGTGCCTTCCAGGGAACCCCGGTGCGTTCACGTGGCACGCCGATTCTCAACCTCAACAGGCCGGAAAAACTAGGGGACCCGCAGCAGCGACAACTGCTTGATTATGCCGGTAAAATCAACCGTCGGCACATGGCGGATCATCCTGCTGATAACGCACTCGAGGCCCGCATTGAATCCTTTGAGCTTGCCTACCGAATGCAGGCGGCGGCTCCCGAGGCGCTTGATATTTCCCGGGAGAATGACGCGACCCGGAAACTCTATGGAATTGAGCCGGGTAACCCCGGGGAATATTTCGGCGGCCAGTGCCTGATGGCTAGGCGTCTTGTTGAGCGTGGAGTGCGCTTTGTGCAACTCTACTCAGGCGGCGGTCATGGTGACAATACCTGGGATGCACATGGCAACATAACCGGCAACCATAACAAGCATTGTGCGGCGACGGATCAGCCCATGGCAGGGTTACTTCAGGACCTGGAACAGCGGGGGCTGCTTGATGAGACGCTGGTTGTGTGGGGAGGGGAATTCGGACGCACGCCGCACAAGCAGGGAGGTAGTGGCCGTGATCATCATCCTTTCGGCTTTACCATGTGGATGGCCGGTGGTGGCATCAAGGGAGGGACAAGCTACGGGGAAACCGACGAGATCGGCTACCACGCCGCGGTTGACCGCACATCAGTGCATGACGTGCATGCCACAATTCTGCACCTGATGGGAATCAACCATGAGCAACTTACCTATCATTTCAGCGGGCGTGATTTCCGGTTGACTGATGTCGCAGGGACAGTGATCCACAAGATCATTGCCTGAGTGACGTTTTGGTTCAGGGGTCGTTCGTGCAGGACTTGGTGAGCAACGGCAGAAGCTATTGTTATGGTGTCATTTTTGTGCTTCCAATCTCCCATTCTGCAGGATAGCCTCTTGTCATCATGAGTGATGAGATATCGATTAGTTGTCCCCATTGCAATGGGGAGTCGAGTGTGGATGCCAACCGTTCCGGACAGGTTGTTGTCTGCCCGCACTGCTCCGGTAAATTAACGCTTCCCGGGTTGCCTCCTGTGTCACCCCCTCCGATGTCACCTCCACCGATGTCACCCCCTCCGATGTCACCCCCTCCGATGTCACC
>JAPYUT010000039.1:33859-36445 GCA_029940475.1 Verrucomicrobiales bacterium
CCGATGTCACCTCAACCGATGCCCCTTGTGACTTCGCGGATACTGGCTGAAGACATGATTACACGATTGAAAATATTGGCACGAATCTCAGCCGCTCTTGCATTTCTAAGCTGTATTTGCGGCGGATTGTGGATATTATGGCCCATTTTAACGGGAGACCAAAATTGGATAGAAGCCAATAATGATCGGTTGTCGATTGCCATCGGGCTATATTTCATCGGCAAGGCATTTTTTGTTGGCCCGATGCTACTCGTTGCAGCGCAACAGCTTGGAAAAGTTTCAGAGAGCCAATGAGAATCCAGGGATGGGTGCACTTCCTCTCAATTCTCGGGTTTATTGGATGCGGTTTCCTGGTGTTGGTAGGGCTGGTGATGATGGTGGCCGGGTCGAGAGCATTTAACTACCAGGGTGCCGCTGGCATGGGGATCTTTATCGGTTTTATATACCTGGTGTTGGCGGGCCTTTATTTCTTTCCAGCCCTGAAGCTCACCCAATATGCCAGCCGGATAGCATCCTTACGGGAAAGCCATTCCGAGCAAGACCTTATCAGCGCACTTGATGCGCAGTGTTCGTTCTGGGCCTTCGTCGGGATTGTGGCGATTGTCACCATTGGTATTTATATTTTGCTATTCCTAATAGCGATGATTGCTGCTTTTTAGAGAGCAAGGCACGGTCGCTTTTGTTTGATGCTGTTCGGCAACAGTGGTGATTACAGGATAGTCGTGCGGATAGAGTGAACACCTTCAGGGTTCAGCTCCGTGGTTTGTTGTGGCCCAAATGGGAGCAATAATCATTGCGCGCGCGGCATGTTCCCTTTAAAGGGACAGGCATGTGTGAGGGGCTGTGCGGTGACAGGATACGTTCATTGAAACGCGTGAAAATTCTGTATTGCCTCCTGCTGTCTTTGTCAGCAATTGTATTTGCGCCGGGCAAGCAGGGTATTGTTGAGGCTGACGGTAGACCGAATGTTCTTTTTATTGCCATTGATGACCTACGCCCTGCGCTCGGCTGTTATGGTGACAGGGTGGCGATCACGCCGAACATTGACCGTCTGGCAAGGCGTGGGACCGTGTTCGAACGCGCTTATTGCCAGCAGGCGGTGTGTGGTCCTTCGCGACTCTCGTTGATGACCGGGCGTCGCCCTGATACCACCCGTGTCTGGGACCTGAAGACGCATTTTCGGGAAGCTCTTCCGAACGTGGTTAGCCTGCCTCAGCATTTCAGGAAGCACGGCTACAGCACGCGTTCCATCGGCAAGATCTACCATGGCAGCGGCAGGCCATCCAGGGATACTCCATCGTGGTCGCAGGCGGCGATCCATGCCGAGGTTCGCGATCCCGCGGTGCGTTACGCAAGTGTTGAAAATCTCAAGGGCAAAGGCCTTAAACGGGCGGCGGCAGAGTCCGCTGATGTTACCGACAATGTCTACATCGACGGCATTGTCTGCGATGCATCACGGGTGGCACTCAAGGAGTTGAAGAAAGGAGCCAGGCCGTTTTTTCTTGCAGTGGGGTTTCGCAAGCCGCACCTGCCGTTCTGCGCGCCCAAGAAATACTGGGAACTTTATTCTCGCGAGGCGATTCCCTTGCCGGCTTCAATATCGCATCCCGAGGGGGCTCCTGAACTTGCTGTCCGCAGCTGGAGGGAACTGGAAGGCTATTCCGATATTCCCGCTGACGGGCAAATCAGCGAAGAAAAAATTCAGGAACTGCGCCACGGCTATTACGCTTGCATTAGTTACGTCGACGCGCTGCTTGGAAACTTACTGAAGGAATTAAGGATTCTTGACCTTGAGGAGAACACCGTGATCTGCCTGTGGGGAGACCATGGTTATCACCTCGGTGAGCAGGGCTTGTGGACCAAGGCAAACAACTATGAGTTGTCCACCCGGGTGCCCCTGATCTTCGCTGTTCCCGGCCAGCAAAATCCCGGTTCAAGCACAGATGCCCTCGTTGAACTGGTTGACATTTACCCGACCCTTGTGGATGCCTGCGGGCTTGAGCCTGCGCCGGGAATGGAGGGGACAAGCCTGATGCCGCTTTTGACAAAGCCGAAGCGCCCCTGGAAGGCGGCTGTCTTCAGCCAGTATCCGCGCAGTTACATGGGGCATCGCCACAGCGGGCGTGGCGACATCATGGGCTATGCGGTGCGCACAAGAAATTATCGCTATGTGCAATGGCGGGACTGGAAAACCGGCAGCATCCTTGCCCGGGAGCTTTATGACCAGCGGCTGGACCCATCGGAAATGCACAACATTGCAGGAGTTAAAGGACAGGCCGGGGTGGTGGATAGGCTGGAAAAAATCCTGGCCGGAGGCTGGCGGGCTTTGCCCTCGGTTAACGGCAGGTAAACATTTTTCCGCATCAGGCAGACACAGTGATTTTGCGGCGGCATTGGAGGCAGTCCTTGTCATGGTGGGTGAAGTAAGCCTTTTCACTTTCCTTAAATGCACTCTATAGTGAATGTGGCAATGAATGATCGGGAAGAGTCCCCGGAAGATCGCCAGATATCATGAGCATAAAGGCAGCAATATTTGTGTTTACTGCCATTGCCTTGTTTGCATGCGGAAATGCGCAGGCAGGGTGG
>JAPYUT010000040.1:0-7240 GCA_029940475.1 Verrucomicrobiales bacterium
TTGCAGGGGCAGGAGAATGCTGACGGCGATGATTACGATGGACGGGAAGAGAGTGAGGTCTTTTGCTTTCATGGTTAAGTGGGCTTCAAGGTGTTTTATATAAGCAGGGGTTGCTAGAGGTTTTTACGTGAGGTTAATGGTCTATTAAAATTTTTAAAAAAATAAGGCCTTGTGGCAAGTGTCATCTTTGGTATTTGAGCGTATTGTTATCTTATTGAAGGCGAAACATCGGTTAACCCGTTAGCAGGGGGAGTGATTGTCCAAAGAAGCTGATGGTATCCTGATCCTGAGATCGGCATAGAGAATGTCAGGAGGATTGTCTTTAAGCTCCGGAGTCCTTGAGGTGATGATTTTAGTGCCTCGCCGGCAGGATAGACTGCCAACAAAGAGTTAGCCCCGGGGAAAATAATCGCGCGAGTTGTCTGCTAAAGGTTGCCAGCACGCCGTCCATGGTGTTGATTTCCGGTTCGCGCTGTCCGGGGAAATCGCTCAGCGCTCCTGATAAGACTTAAGCAATGACCAATCCTGATCGGGCTACCCTCGATTTCCTGAATAGTTTTTCCGAAGAATCCCGAGCGAGGGGTGAAGAATGGCATCGTGAAGGGCGTGTTTCCCAGATTTTCGGGAACTATCTCCTGATTCGGGGTCGGGTCGAGTCACCGGGAAGCGGCGAGGGCATGGAGACGAGCCTCATGCTGCGTGGTGACGGATGGGAGGGGGAATCAACTTCAGCAGAAGGCAGGGATTGCCCGGGACTCTATGCCACGATGCTTGAGCGACTTGATCGCGGCCGGAACTTACCGGAATCGCCCAATGAAATCGGTGATACTCCCCTGCCTATTCTCCTGGAGGAGAAACTTGGCAGGGAACTTTCCGGTACCGAAGAAGCCTACCTGGCAAAGCTTGAGAAGCGTTATCGCCGCTTTGCGGTCGAGGGCGAAATGTTTGACCATGACCTGTTGCGACTTGAACCACGCTGGGAGGTTGCTGGCTATGAGGCCCTGGAACTTTGGCCTTCACCGCCGGCGAACATCGCCGAGTTCTGGAACTATATCGCATATGCTCTCGACAAACGCGGGTTTGAGTTTCCCCGGTTCATGACAGGGGTTACCGACCTTGAGCATGTCCGCTCGAAATTGATGAGCTGGGAGTATGAGCGTGAGGTTGAAAGGTGGAGTGAGCGTATTGGTGCATTCGCTGAGGGTGCGGGTCCGGATTCCGACCGCATGGTTGGCGAGCTTCGCCTTGAGGTCACGACCAACGAGGCGCGACTTCAGTGGAAAGGCAAGGGGGAGGAGTCCTTCGTAACGCTTGAGAGTCCGGGGATTCTTGAACTGATTGATAAACATGATGCCGGGCGCCTTGAGCTGGATGGTAATTCTGATTTACTCTGGGCATCTTACCTTAATTACCGGGGTAAGGCCGGCACGGAGGACATCCGTCTTGAACTGGGATTTGCCGGACGTTTCCTCAACGAGTTATTCCGGACAGATTCCCTTTCCTCAAAGCTTGTCGACCTTGACGAGAAACCCTTTGACCGTAATGGCGGGGAGTTGCGCTGGAGTTGTGTGCCGGATGAGTCTGCCTCTACAGCATGCTGGCGGCTGGAACTGCTGATGATGGATGGTGAAGTGGTTCCGCATGCATTGCGCTTATTGCGCGGGGCGAAGGATTTGTATCTTTCCGATGAGGCGATTTTCCCGGGTCCTCGAGGTTGGAGCGATGACACCGAGGTTTTACCTTCCTACAGCATACCTGCTAAGGTGATAGAATCAGCCACCGGCGTGGAGTTTTTGATACGCAGCGGCAGCGAGATTGCCCCCGCATTGGCGGATCGAATCGATGACTCAATGATGACGATTACCCTGAGCGCGTCAATCATGCACGGGCTCAGTGCAGCTGAAAGCGAACACCTCCTGCTTAAGGTGGAGGCTGCCGATGGCGAGGGGAAGCGTCGTGAGATACTTGACAGGGAAGGTTGGCGGGTTGTTGAGGATGAATCCCGTCAAGACGGCAGAATTGCTCATTATGACCGGGGGATGCTACACCGGATTGAGCCGATGATTGACGAGGTGACGAGCTCGTTTGATGAGGGGCATGAAGCTTTCAAGATGAGAGTGACGCGGACGTTCCCGAAGAAGTTTTCTGATTGGGCGACAGCGCTGCCAAGCGAGATCAGGCTGGAGCCTGATGAACTGGTCGCGAGCCTGCTTAGTGACCCGGTAAAGGCCTCCTTGCGCTTTGAGGTCGTTAGCGAGGAGATTGACTGGTTTGACCTGAAAGTGGTGGTGGAAGTAGAGGGACATGATCTCTCTGCGGAGGAGATGCGCGCACTGGTGGCCGCACGCGGTGATTTTGTTCGTACCAAGTCAGGAGGATGGATGCGCGTTGAATTTGATCTTGGGGAAGGACAACAGGAGGCAGTCACACGTCTTGGAATTGATCCATTCGACTTATCCGGCGAGAGCCACAGGATGCATGCCCTGCAACTTAATGACCCGGCGGTGAAGGAGGTGTTTGATCCCCAGGCCTGGGACAGGATCTGTAAGCGTTCGGAGGAGGTAAAATTGCGGGTAAGGCCGGCGATCCCATCAAACCTGAAGGCGGAATTGCGTCCCTACCAGGTGGAAGGGTTTCATTTTCTTTCCTATCTTGCCACTAACGGCTTTGGCGGAGTGCTTGCCGATGACATGGGGCTTGGCAAGACGGTACAGAGCCTGTGCTGGATCCTCTGGTTGCGTGCCCGTTGTGAAGGGACGCCGCCGCCGGTGTTGGTGGTGTGCCCGAAGTCAGTACTCGATGTCTGGGCGAGTGAAGTTGATAAGTTCTCCCCGGAGCTTCGCATCCAGATTTTACGCTCAAAGGAGGATCTTAACATTGATGCCCTGAAGCGTGATGTAGACCTGCTTGTTCTAAACTACGCCCAGTTAAGGGTGGGGGAGGAGATACTTACAAAGCAGGAGTGGCTTGCGGTGATCCTGGATGAAGGGCAACAAATCAAGAACCCGGACTCCAAGGCGGCAAAGGCTGCGCGTAAACTGCAGTCTGAAAATCGTGTGGTGCTGACCGGAACGCCTATTGAGAACCGTTTGCTTGATGTGTGGTCATTGATGGCGTTCGCCATGCCCGGTGTCCTTGGTGACCGGAAATATTTCCGCGATCGCTTTGACCGGAGAAAAGATGGCAGTGCTCAGGGAAGACTTTCAGCCCGGTTGCGGCCATTTTTACTGCGTCGTACAAAAGGGCAGGTTGCGATGGATCTTCCCCCCCGTATTGAGGAGGAGGTATATTGTAAGATGGAAGGGGGGCAGGCTGAGCTTTATCGATTGGAACTTGAGAAAGCCCAGAAGACGCTGCTTGGCCTTGGTTCTGAAAAAGAGCTGCGCAAAAACAGTCTTGTGGTCCTGCAAACCCTTATGCGACTGCGCCAGATATGTTGCCACCCCGGCCTTGTCGATCCCGCTCAACTTGATGCTGGAAGTGCCAAGCTTGATGCCTTGTTTTACCTGCTTAATCAACTCCGGGAGGAAGGCCATAAGGTGCTTGTATTCTCGCAGTTTGTGAAGATGCTTGATATCATCAAGGGGAGACTGGAAAACGAGGATCGACCTTACTCCTATCTCACCGGGCAAACGAAGGAGCGCGGCAAGGTTATTGAGGATTTTCAGACAACGGATGATGCTTCAGTATTCCTGCTTTCACTCAAGGCTGGCGGCAGCGGCTTGAACCTTACGGCCGCTTCTTATGTGATCCTTTATGATCCGTGGTGGAACCCGGCTGTGGAAAACCAGGCGATTGACCGCACGCATCGTATCGGCCAGAAAAACAAGGTAATCGCATACCGCTTACTGATTCGGGACACGGTGGAGGAAAAAGTGCGCGTTTTGCAGGAGCAAAAGCGGCAGATGCTAGGTGATGTGCTTGGCGAAGAGGCGTTCTCGCGCAATCTGGAGATGAAGGATATTAAGTTCCTCTTTACCCCGGAGAATGAACCGGAGGGCAAGGAAGAGGTCATTATTGAGGGCTAGGCTCCCGGCCGTGATACGGGTTGGGGATTTTCCGTGGGCCATGATCAATGCAGTCGCTGCCCGGGCAGCGCTCCTTCATCGGGCGAGAGCAGGAATACCTCCTTGCCACCTCCTCCTGAGGCAATCACCATGCCTTCACTGACGCCAAATTTCATCTTGCGCGGTGCGAGATTGGCGGCCAACACGACAAGACGACCAATAAGGTCAACCGGGTCGTAGGCAGCTTTAATACCGGCAAAGACGTTGCGCCGCTCGTCGCCGCCGAGGCTGAGCGTGAGCTGAAGCAACTTACGTGACTCAGGCACTTCTTTGGCCTCAACGACCCGGGCAATGCGCAGGTCGGCTTTCATGAAATCCTCAAAGTTGATCTCCTCTTCCAGCGGTTCTTCCTTGAGTGGTGCGGCACTGTCCTCATAGTTGCGGGATTGCGGATCTTGTGATGTCGTATCAAGGGCGGCTTCTTCTTTGCTTTCTTCGGTCATGGCTTGGACGTTCTTCGGGTCGATGCGCTGCATCATGTGTTTAAATTTGCTGATCTTGGTGCCGGTGAGTGGTTGCTGTGCCTGTTCCCATGAGTCGAGGGGTTCGCCGAAAAGCTCTCCCGCTTTTTCAGCAATGTCCGGGAGAACAGGGGCAAGGTAGATTACCAGTTGCCGGAAGAGGTTCAACGCCACGCTGCAGACGTCCTGGAGTTCTGCTGCTTTAGAGGGATCCTTGCGCAGTTCCCATGGGGCATTCTGCTCAACATAGGGGTTTGCCCTGTCTGCAAGCTCGAGAATACGGCGCATGGCAAGGGAGTAGTCCCCGGCTTCATAGGCGGCAGCGATTGCCTCACCTTCGGACGCGCCCGCGGCAAAGAGGCCGCCGTCATCGGGATAGCTCGCTGAGAGCCCGGTATCGGCGACAAATTTGGCACTCCGGCTGGCGAGATTAATGACCTTGCCCACGAGGTCGGAGTTCACCTTTGTCGTGAAGTCCTCAAGGTTAAGGTCGATGTCCTCGATCTTGCTGGATAGCCGGCTGGCGTAGTAGTAACGCAGCGCCTCGGGGTTCAGGTGCCTGAGGTAGGTTGCGGCACGAATGAAGGTCCCCTTACTTTTTGCCATTTTCTGACCGCCGACGGTGAGGAAACCATGGATGTGAATTCTTTCTGGTAATGAGTAACCGGCAACCTTCAGCATTGCCGGCCAGAACAGGGTGTGGAAATACTGGATGTCCTTGCCGATGAAGTGGTGGATCTCCGCATTGTCCCCGCGCCACCAGGCATCGGTTTTTTCGCCTGTGAGCTCACACCACTCGAGGGTTGCGGCAATATAGCCGATTGGCGCATCAAACCAGACATACCAGTAGTTGCCCGGGCTGTCCGGGATCTCGAAGCCGAAATAGGGGGCCGGGCGTGAGATGTCCCAGTCCTTAAGTTCTTTATTGAGAAAATAGTTTTTCAGGTAGTTGGCACTTTCCTTAGGGAGCGTGCCGCTCTGGGTCCACTCTTCGAGGAAGTCATGAAGTTTCTCGACCTGGACAAAGAGATGAGATGCACATCGTGACTCGGGGGTGGTTCCCGAGATGGTGCTGATTGCATTGATGAGTTCTTTGGGAGAATACGTTGCCCCGCAATTTGAACAGTTGTCTCCCGGTTGATCGGGCGATTTACAGTGGGGACAATTTCCGCGAACCATGCGGTCTGCGAGGAAGATGCCTTTTTCCGTGTCGTAGAGTTGTTCAATTTCCCTTTCGACCACCATGTCCGCCTTGCGCAGTGCCAACCAAATTTGCTCGCAGGTGCTGCGGTTGGCTTCACTGTTGGTGCTTCCATAGTGGTCAAAGCGGATGGAGAATCCTGCAAAATCCTGCTGGTGGGCTTCTGCCATCTCGGCAATCAGCTCTGTTTCTGCGCGCTTTTCCTGATTGGCACGGATCATGATCGCGGTGCCATGCGTGTCATCAGCACAAAGGTAAATGCAGCGGTTGCCCCGCAGTTTCTGGAAACGCACCCAGATATCCGTCTGGATATACTCGACAAGATGTCCTATATGGATGTGCCCGTTTGCGTAAGGGAGGGCAGAGGTGACGAGGATCCTTCGCATACGAAGTGGTGTTCGGTGGACGGGTTTTCAGCTAAGCTCTAGAACTAAAGGTGCCGGTATACTGAACAACGATTGCCCGCTGCTGACTACTCTTTCTTCACTTTGCCGTCTTAAGATCTCCAAGGGCGAAGTCACCGCAGTTATCCTCATACTGCGATTCTGCGCTTTCGGGCATTGCCAGGTTATTCGTCCTCCTCCCGGCATCCGGTTCAACTTCCAAAGATGCCCTGTGGCAGGACTACAGGGAGCGGGTTTGCATCTTTGCGTGCCTGCTTAAGCCAGGAGCGGAATAACCAGAGCTTATAGCTTGGAGAGAACAGGCCGCCACTTCTCAGTGATCTTGCAATATTGTCTTTCTTTGGCTGGGTGGCAGCACCCTCGTCCTTCACTGATTTCTCGGCGACATAAAGCAGCATACCGCCTTTTTCAGAATCGTGTTGAGGTTCACTGATCCGGCCGGCGACAGTTTCATTTACCGTGTCCCTGAGTTTGTTGGTGTTAATTTTCGGGTTAGCCGGGGGGAAGCGGTCATAGGCGATTCTCTCAACGGTGAATCCAAGCGCTTCTGCCGCTGCCTTGAAGGTGGCACCGTCTTTTGTCGAGCCGGTCAGTTTTTCCCTGGCGGTTTTGAGCTTTTCGTCAATGGATTCAAGGGCTAAGTCCCCGGTAAGGGCTTCTTTAACCTGTTCCCGGGCTTGATCAAGGGTGAGTGGTTGCGGTTCTTCAATCTGAAGAAGATGAATGACCCAGTGACCTGTGGCGTCGTTGGGTGTGATAATTTTTTTGTTGCCGGACAACTCGGAAAAAATGCGGCTTATTACCTGATCCTTCCCCTGCAACTCCTCAGGTGTGTCGAGTTGGCTGAAGGCATCCAGTTTCCGGTAAATGACTTCTGTTTTTGTTCCCTTTGATTGCTCAGTATATGCTCTGGCAAGGGCAGAAAAATCGGCGTCTTCGGTGCGTGATTTTTCCAGGAACCCGGTGATAAAGGTATAATATTCCTCATTGAGCTTGGTCTTTTCCTCTTCCGTGATGACAGGAGTGGGTGGTGTAGTGGGAGTGTTTCCCGGAGCAGGTTCGGCAGCAGGTTCGGCAGCAGGTTCGGCAGCAGGTTCGGCAGCAGGT
>JAPYUT010000040.1:7340-35809 GCA_029940475.1 Verrucomicrobiales bacterium
CGGGAGTGCTTTCCGGAGCGGGCTTTGGCGCGGGATTTGGCTCGGGAGCACTTTCCGGTGCGGGTTTTAGAGTGCCTGGTGAAGCGGGAGGGCTTGCAGGTATAGGTTGAGCAACCGGCGGTAATAAAACAGGCGCGGGGAGCGGCTTTATATATGTAGGGTTTGGAAAGAAGGCATACTCAACGCTGCGTTTTTCGGGGCTTTGTAAAGATCCGGCATCGATGTTTTCCTGGTAGCGTTCTTTAATTTTTTCCTCAGTAACCTCGATTGTTTTTTTGGTCTCCTCGAGAGACTCGGTGATCACATAAGTGACAACGCTCTGATTTTGTTGCCGGTAGCGGGCATTGATTTCAATGTTTGAGGGGCTGACGCCTGCAACGAGAACTTCACTGAACTTGTCCAGGCGGATTTTATCACGCACCAGCTCGAAGAAATCCTCATCTTTCATGCCATACCTGGGAAGAACATTGGAAATGAAATTATCGAACCCGTTTGCATCAAAGCCGTTGAATTCTCTCGATTGAAAAGCTCTTATGCGGCGGATTTCCTTAAGCACTTCTTCATTCGAGGCGGAAATTCCGAGGGCATCTGCCTGCTGACGGAAGATGGTGAGGTTGTAGGCGAAGGCCTGTAGGCTGCCGACAGATCCTAAGCCGGCACTCTCACTGGAGAGTTTTAATGTCATTTCCTGGTAACCCATCTGAAAGGTCAGGTAATACAGGTTTTTCAGCTTTTCAAAATCAAACTGGTTGTAGCTTTCCCCGTCGATTTCAAACAGCTTTGCGGTGCGTGGATCCTGCCCGGCCTTACCGGCGTCGTAAAAGAAGGTGAAGGCGACAATGACGACAGCTGCCACCAGGAACATCAGCCATTTTTGTTGGGTGCGTATAAAACTTAACATCGTGTGTAAAAGGTAAAGCGGGTTTCTGTGCTGCGGGGTGGGGACATTAATTGCCGGATAACAATACCTCCAAGGGATTTTTCTGCCGGCTATGCAGGTTTGGATGAATGAAAAAATTAAGCGGTCAGGTGCCCAGTTTACGATCCATGGCGGTATCGGCGGCAGTTCCGTTTTTTTGGGCTTCCAAATAATAATTGCGGGCACGCACAAGTCGTGGAGGAGAATCGGTAACATACAGGTAGGCGAGATTGTAGTAGGCATCACCAAAGGAAGGATCAATGGCGATTACTCTCTGGAACTCCTCACGGGCCCGTTCACGCAAGCCCCGCTCAATACAGATGGCACCTAGGTAGTGGTGTGCCTTGGCATTGTCAGGCGCGATCTGGAGTCCACGGTCGATGCTCTGTAATGCCAGGTCATTAAGCCCGTTGCGGTAGTAGTAAACTCCAAGAATGAAATGGGAATAATCATCGTCCGGATTGTGGGTGATGGCCGTATTAAACAACTGCTCAGCTTCATTTCCTTTGTCCAGTCGCATTTTAGTGATCCCCATGTTGCGCAGGGTATAGACGTTAGCCGGGGCAATCTTAAGCAGCTCGGCGTAACCCTGTTCACATTTCTGGTAGTTGCCCTTGGAGAAATCCGATGCGATTGCCCGCGCAAACGCAGTGAGGTTGTCGTTGAGGCCCAGCTTCGTGAGTTTTCCGTTATTGTCTGCCTGGAGTTGCGGGTAAACAGGTTCAACTTCGTTGCCGCCCTGGTGTATGATAAGTCCGCTTCCGCCAAGATCACCAAGCAGGCTTCCCTTGAGAAGTTCCTGTTCATCGGGTGTGAGAACGGTTCCATTTTCGGCGAGTTTTTCGATCTGAATGATTAGTCCCTGTGAGACGGATTCGTGGCGGTTTAGCTCAGCGAGGACCAGCTCCTTGGCTTGTTTGCGCCAGGCCTGCAGCATGATTTGTCGCTTGACGATTGCACGTAAAACCTTGTTCTCGGTAAGTGCAGCCTTGGCGATTTGGTTCCCGGTTTCGGGATCACCTAGAACCTTCTCGAGATTGTCCTCGGTATTCCTGAGTTTTGATGACAAGCCGGCAATTCGTTGCTGGTAGTCACTGTTCTCTTGCTGAATGGCGGCGAGTCGTTGCTCAACACCGGTGAGGCGCTTACGCAGTGCGGCGATCTGTTCCGTGTCACGTTTCTTTTCCCCGGCGAGGCGCTGGATCTCTTTCTTGGCGGTCGAAAGTTCTTCGCTGAGCGCCATGTTCTCAGAGAGCAGACGTTTAATGTCCTGGTCTTCCGAGGCCTTGAGGAGTGCACTCATGCGGGCTTTCTCATTGAGAAGTTCATCGTATTGGGCCTGCAGGACTGCCTGCCTGTCAGTGTCGCGTTTCTTTTCCCCGGTGAGGTGCTTAATCTTTTTGTTCGCGGCACCCAGAGACTCGTTGGCGATTGCCAGTTCATTGTTGAGACGCTCGATTGTTGTCCCAAGGCGCTTGGCTTGCTCGGGCTGATTGCCGAGGGACTTGAGAGATTCCCGGGCCTTGGTCAGTTCCTGTGTCAGGCTTGCATGGGCATCCTGCGAGGTTTGCAGATTTAGCCGGGTTTTCTCAAAGTCACCCTGGGTTGCCTGAAGTTTTTTAAGCAGTTGCTCCCGGATTCCCTCAAGCCGGCGGATGTGGCTATCTTTTTGCTCGAGAAGAGAACGTGGCGCGGTGACATTAGGCGGATGCTGCTCATGGGCAGGATTATCAAGGGCAGCCTGCGGGATGCGTGCCCGGCAACGTTCAATTGCCTCGTTGACCTTTCTGCGCCGGTAGGTCAGCACCTCGGGACGCCAGTCCCTGTGGTTGCGCGCAATGGTGTCGAGGATGTTTTTTGCATCGCTGTATTTACGGTGTGCCTGTGAGAAGTGTCCCTGCAACTCAAGCTTTTCGGCATCCTCCACCTGCAGGTAGGCCTCGAGATAGACGGTGCCCGCGTCCTGGGAAAGAGAATTAAGCACCAGTGAAGTTAAGATCGCGGTGATTAAAATGCAGATCCTGCGGGCAGATTGTGGTACTATGCTTTTGTAGGGCATCTTGGCGGGGGCAGGCATTATAGCCAGCAGTTCGCCAGCGGAAAATAAAATTTACATAAATATAGGCATTAGAGGGAGACTTTTTAGCCTTATTCAGCCCGGACGAGTCTCAAATATCCTTGGATTACTGTTGCCGGACGGGTTCAGGTGGCTAGTCTTTCAGGGAATTACTGATTACTTGCCGTGTCCAATTCCTTCGACAATCAGGTACTTGTGCTCAACCGGCTCTGGCAGCCGGTGAATGTATGCACGGCACGGCGTGCTATAGGGCTTTTGTTTCTAGGGCATGCCCAGGTGGTCGGGACTTTTGAGGATAACCTGTTCTCAACGCACAATTTTGAATCCTGGGCACGCCTTGAGGACGGGCCGGAAGGCTGGCCGGTGGTGCATACGGTTTCCGACTGGTTTTGGCTGCCGACAATCATTGTGCTCACGGTGTTTGACCGCTTTCCCAGGAAGGAGATCAAGTTTTCCCGTGAGAATGTTTTTCAGCGTGATGACCATGTTTGCCAGTATTGCGGTAAGCGCTTCGAGAACCGGGAGCTGAACCTGGACCATGTGATTCCACGGGACAAGGGAGGTGCCACGAGTTGGGAGAATATTGTTTGCTCGTGCATTCGCTGTAATACCAAGAAGGGCAACAAACTGCCCTCGGAGGCTCGGATGGCACCAATGAAGAAGCCGGTTGCTCCCCACTGGCGTCCCCTTGTCAGCCTGCAGCGGGAAGTGCACAAAGGATATCATGAGAGCTGGCGCTTGTTCCTTGAGCCCAATGCTTCCTCAGTGACACTCAGCGCCTAGCCCCAAGCTGCCGGAAAGATTTGCAGAGAAAGAGAAAAGGACACCCTTTTAGCAGGGTGTCCTTTAAGATTTTTTGCGGTGGAAACCGGGGATCCGGCATTTGCTGTTAAGTGGCAAACTGCTTCAAGTGCAGGACGCGGTAGTTGTAGAATTTCTCAAGGGAGTCTTTCCTGAAGTTCTTGTCATTAAAGTAATCGGGAATATTGCGGTCACTCGGATCGATGAATCGTTCAATAATGGCCGAGCCGCGCCACTGCCCGGTGACCCTGTCCTTCGCGGGGTTAAATTTCTTGGGGTCACTGCTGCGGACTTTCTGAAGCGTCTGCACAATCATGTGCACACGGTAGATGTTTGATTTTGTGGTCAGTCGCGGCTGCATGTTTGCGTATGGACGTTCCTTGGTATTGTCGCCGGTCAAGCGGTTTTCCTCCCAGAACTTGCGCATATTGGGGTAGTCCTTTGCGCTCATGGTGCCGAGCTTTTCACCCTCGGGCACCAGGTACATCTCACAGATTTCAGTGGGGGAACGGAATAACCTGTTGTTTTTAAACTTGTCCTCCCATTGCAGCATGGTCTCGTAGGCATCGATCTTTCTGCGCCAGCGGTCACTGCCGCCGTTTGCCTTTTTATACCTGGATCCTGCGTTGGTCGGTATTGCGACCACTCGCTCGGCCTTCATCAGCGCATGCATGGCGGTGTTGCGCTTGATATAGTCAAAGGGCACGATCTGCGTGTTGAGGTTGATCTTGCCGCGGGTCGCCAGGGGCATCGAGATGGCGTAAGGTTCAACGACGGGCATCCAGAAGAGATCCATGAACAGGTGATCCGGCGGGTCACCGACATTGGGGTGATCGGCTGCCCCGAAGTGCTGGGAATCAGGACGGAAGAGCAGCGTGCGCCATGGGATTTCCGACTGCACGCCGGTGGACATGGAGCCGAACATTCCCGGGCCGCAGATTACGCGGTTGGGTGAGAAGTAGGCACTTGAGGTGACATCATTTGTTGATATTGCACGCTCATCAAAGTAAGGATTCTCGTTGCCGCCGGGCTGGTTGCCGTCATCGCCCCTGTTGACGTAGGGGCCGTCCATCTGCATGGCGACACCGTTGTCCCAGTCGCCGGTGACCATGGGGTCAACGGAGAACTTGTAATCAGTGCGGGGATTGCCGCGCACATCGACAAAGTAATTCGGGCTGTCAGGAGAAATCGGGAAATCCGGTTGTGCTGTCTCGGAGTAGCCCGCGCCATCAATAAACTCCCTTTCGTTGGAGAAGCCGGTATACTTGAAGCCGTTCGGGTCCACCAGGCTGTGGGCGTGTCTTTCACCACTGTTATAACCGGGTGCTTTGCCGAAGCCGGGGTGCGGCTGGAAGACGTGATTCTCAATCACGCGCTTGGCACAAAGCAGGCGGAAGTCACTGTGACTGACAACCATTGAGCGCACCACCATGTCATCGGTGATCAGTGCAGACTGATTGTTCCGGCTGCTAGAGATTACCTGTTGCCAGCCGTTGGAGTTGGCATACTTCGGGACAGGAATAGTGAACTCATTGGGCAAGTCAATTTCAAACACCTGGATCAGGTTGTTGACATCCTGATTGGCGGCACCATTACTGTTA
The DNA here is from genome assembly GCA_029940475.1 of Verrucomicrobiales bacterium. Lineage (GTDB taxonomy): Bacteria > Verrucomicrobiota > Verrucomicrobiia > Verrucomicrobiales > DEV007 > CACIUL01. The sequence goes on from JAPYUT010000040.1 coordinate 12,739, forward strand.
TCATAGAGCACGATTCGCAAGTCAGGAGTGCTGCTGGGCAGGCGGTCAGGTGCGCCGTCAATGGTGATCTTTAATTTACCGCCTTGGGGAGTGGCGGGGACGCCACGCTCAAATTGAGGATCCGGCTGGTTGCCATTATACTTCTGGAAATAAAGTGCGTTCTGTGAAAATAACCGTGGACCGCCGTGGGCACCCCAGCCGCGGAATCCGGGGAGGACAGAGGTGATCGCGGGGGTATAGCTATTTCTCAAGTAGCCGATCGACTCACCGTTGATTTTCATGTCGGCAAGGGAATTAATGGGATTCCTGTTACCGGGAATGGGGTTGGTGTTGCCGAAACGACCACCAACGATTTGCAGCGAGCTGTAGGGGATCATCTTTGAAAAACCATGGCTCGGGCAGAAGGTTTCAAGGAGAATACCGACCTCAACGCGCACTTGACCGGGCGTCAGCAATTGCCACTTGTGACCCTGCCCGGAGTTACCGTCGGCGGCGCGGGTGGCAGTGGTCTTGAATACAAAGGCTACTTCACTCAGGGTATAAAGGCGGCCGAATCCGCGCGGGAATTTCAGGCCGGGCTTATCCCACCGGGTCTTGTGCGGGGTGGTTCCTCCGCACAGGCAGCAGCCGGCGACCTGACCGTAACCCGGCGCACCCCTGCCACGGGTATACTTGTTTGGGTTACGGGGGTCATTGAGGTTGGTGGTACGCACATAGTCCCACAACTGGGTGAGGATTTGCTTGCCGTCATCATAGGGTCCCGGCCGGTATTTTTTCCCGAAGCTGCCGCCGAAGCCGGGTATTGCGTTGGACGGGGAGATGAGGTTCATCAGATAGCTGTCCAGAAGTTGCAGGTTGTGACCACTGGTGTTGACATAGACCTCATGGTGGCGACTACCGCTGCTTCTGCGCTGCCAGTAATACTTGCGGTAGTTAGTGCCAACGGATGAGATGGCGGTGATCAGGTTATCGAAGTAGGTATTTTGATTGCTGTCGGTAAAGGTGGGCCACATGGTCATCTTCGGCGTGCCGAAGAGCGTGATTTCCGGGGCAACGCTATTGGCGGTGAGGAAGAAGCGGGATTGTTCCAGCTTTCTCCTGCTGATGGAATTGCTGGTGAAGGTGGTGTTTTCCACACGGGGTCCGGAACCGGTCTTGTGGCGATAGAGCACCTCATCATAGGTCGCGAAAAGTCGGTCATCATCCCATCGCACTCCGGAAGCTTCCGGTCCGCCCGAGATATTGGGTCGCCCGGAGGCGGAGGATCCCTGATATTCAATCTTGGGCACCAGGTCATAGATGCTCTTGAGTTTTTGCCTGTCTTTGGTGATATCCTGATGCGGGTAGAAAACCGAGGACAGGCTGACCATTGACGGGTGTCCCGGGAAGCGGCTGGTTTCCCTCTGCACCGGCTGTTTGTTTTTTACAGCGTATTCGCGTTCCTGGGGGGAGTCGTAACGGGGAATATCCCAGGGGACGCCCTCCGAGGCAGTGTTGACGTTGATCTTGCAACTTTCGTCATCTGTCCAGAAGGCGACGCGGGACACGATGGGATTGAGTTTCCCCGCGATGCCGGATCCGGAGGTGGCGACAAACTTGTTGACCTCATTGAGGTGGCCGATGGTGCCGTCATCCAGGAGATAGAGCCACTGGACAGGCATTGGCACTCGCTGGGTATTGGAATCGCTGCCCGGCAGGCGGATGCCATGGATCTGGTCTCCGTTCGAACTCGTTGAGACATAGCTGAACCCCTCGACGTTACTCGGGCTTGACTGGTTGGTGCTCTGCTGGGCACGCGGGTCGACAATCGGGAAGTAGAGCTCGCTCTGGCGTTGTGAGTAGAGTGGCGAGTTGAGGTCGACATACTGGGCAGACCGGGTGTTCCAGTCAGGAGCCAGGTCTTCAGCCAGTTTTTCCCTGGCATCCACCTGCATGTCTGCGGCCGAGTAGAGCTTGTATTTTGCAACGGCAAGGGAATCGTAGGTGGTTCCCCGGTTGGAGAAGGTGGTGATGCAGCCGGGTTGCGAGGACCAGGTGAAGTGGGTGCCTGCACCTTTTTCCTCGGCTGTTGCCTCGCGAATTTGCGCGATGACCATGTTGGTCACGATATCGGTAAGCTGGCGGGTACGCAGGCTTGAAGCGTAATACTTGGAGGATTCCAGCTCGGAGGTGGCAGCAGAGAAGAAGCCCAGCATCAGCACAGACATCAGCAGCAATACAGAAAGGACCGTGATGATGGCGATGCCACTTTGCTTTTGTTCGCGCTTTTGGCGGCGTGATCCGGGTGTGCCGGGTTTTGCTTTTCTTTGCGGGTGACTTGGTGATGTTTTCGAGTTCATACGGGCAATCAAGCTGGTGTTGGAAAGGTGAGAGAAAACTGGCGGATGCTTAGCGCGGGATGGGGTAAGGAAGTTGGCGGTGAATGTGTTAACCGGACCTTCTGTGTCTTGAAATGTATAATCTAATGATATGAGAAGATAAAGGCCGAACGAAAATATTCAATATATTCATGTTTTACAATTGATATACATTGAGGTCAACGTGCTTTTTGAGTAGATTGTGATTTTTAAGAGGGATTTCCTCCGGTATTTCAATCCTTTTATCAGAGAGTTGACTTGAGCTTTTTCAGGCGTTGCTGCACTGCTTTTTCGATTAACTGCTGATCTGTGGAGGTAAGCTTGCCGATGGGATAGGCAAACCGGCTGCCATCGGCACGCTGGAACTGACCGGTTTTCTCCTTAATTGACAGCAGCGCCGCGGTAAGTGTTTTGCCATCGGAATTTGTCCAGGGGCGTTCTCCAAATAGTGCCTTTGGATCCTGTGGTTTCAGTGTCAGGCGGGGAACCAGCTGACTTTTGATTTCGACACGTTCCCCGGTGTCCCACGCGAAGTATTCCACCAGGGTATTCGGGGCGTGCCTGCGGCTTCCGTCAAGAAGCACCACCCCTTCGATGAAGATCGCCGATTTCTTGACCCTGTTCTGGGGCAGTGGATTGCCCTTGCGATCGAATTTTACGGGTAGCGCGGTGGATGAGGAGAAGATGAGGATACCATCCTCAGGGCTTTCGTTTGAGACGGTTCCAGCGATCCAGCGCTTGATGGCGGTTCCCTCACGTGCAGCCTGCATGAGCGAGAGCTCGAGGTTCCTGGCGTCTACACTGGCAATGCCGTCGATGGTCATTGCCGCGGCATTCTTTGCCTTGAGGAATTCTTCCGCCTTGTCACGAAGTGTGAATGACAGAAAGCGCACCGGGACGCTGACCTGTTCACCTTTGTCGGTGCGCAGGGTGACATCTGAGCCTTTGACATCGATTATCTTCACTACCTGGTAGGTTTTACCCTTGTAACTGAAGCGCTCAGGACGTGCGGAATGGATGACCGCTGTGGTGGCGAGCATGGCAATAAGCAGCGGTATGATTTGCTTACACATGGAAGAGCGAATGCAGATTATTCCAATATAGAGGGCATGTGGTGGCGACGGCAAGGAGGTTCACTGTCGCGAAAGCCAGTATGGTAACTCGGGTTTCCCCCACTTTGAAAGCCGGAATCGATCCTGAAATCTTGATTCCAGCCCCTGTTAGTGTCATTATATAGATACAAGGTCTCTACATGACCTCCAATTCCCTCAAGCCCCCAACATTGCCCCATGTCATGAAATTGTTCATTAAAGTCCCGGCTGTATTTATTCTTCTTGTCATCAGCCTTCCTGTTGTCGTTGCCCAGAATCAAGTATCCCTCGTTTCAGAGGGAAGTGTATGGAAATACCTGGATAACGGATCGAACCAGGGAACTGCCTGGAAGGAAATCGGATTTAATGATTCGGGGTGGGCTTCAGGTGCCGCCGAACTTGGCTTTGGTGATAATAATGAAGTGACCGTAATTAACAAGGGGCCTTCAGGCGCACAGTATCGGACGTATTATTTTCGCAAGAGCTTTAATGTTTCCGCGGGGCAGCTCAACGGCCTGCAGGGTGATGATCCTTTCTATCAACTCCTGCTGAGGCTGAAACGTGATGACGGTGCGGTTATTTATCTCAATGGCGAGGAAATTCATCGTGACGGAATGCCACTGGGGACAATTACCTACCTGAGCCTGGCGACTGCTGCGGCAGGGGGTGCTACGGAATCCACTTTTTTTCCGTTCGGGATTGATGGCAGCGGAAAGTTGCAGGTGGGCAGTAACCTGTTGGCCGTCTCGGTTCACCAGTCTAGCACATCGAGTTCAGACATAAGTTTTGACCTCGGCCTCAGTGCATACAATGTCGCTCCCACATACGGTTTCTACCATCCTCCGCAGGAGATTACTTTTGAGGATTCCGGAACGGCTGAGACAAGTTTTTCACCAAGCCTGCTCTTTAACAATGACCTTGGCTGGAGCAGCCGGGACCGCAATGGCGCTTCCGGTTTCCTGGGCGGGGTTGCCAATTATGAGTGGTATACTGCTTTACCTCTTTCCGATACCGGTATTGGCTTTGCCGAGGGCAACTGCTTTTCAATTACCAATGACTGGCATGAGGTGTTTAACCAGATCAACACCGTTGACCCGCTTGCCGACCCTCTCAAGTACCGCATCGACCTGCGCAATTACGTGGATTGTGTGGTTTCATTTGATGTGCGCACTTATGACGGCGGTTGGCCAGAGGCCGGGATAGCTCCCGGTAACGGCTTTGAGGCGAACCAGGACTACATCAAGTTTTTCAGCCATACCAGCACTGATGGCAATGCCTATACCAAGAAGCAGGAACTCAATCTTACCGGCGGGGCGGGGGGTGGAGTCCAATTCATCACTGAACCCCTTGTGACTGAGGATGCGGTTAAAAAGCTTCTGGTGCCCTCAGCGGACATTGGCACAGCCTGGATCGAGCTCAATTATAATGATGCCGGCTGGGTGGGTGTGGAGAAGGTGAATGATTTGGGCCAGGTTGTTGGCGGAGGGATCGGTTACGCGCGCAACAAGCCGCCGGGAACGGATACTTTTGATGCATACATTTGCCTGGATCTTGAGCAGGAAATGAGCATCAGTTCGAGCGCATACCTGAGGATTCCCTTTGTCGTTGAGGACAAGAGTCTTTTCAGTGCGCTCACACTTGGCGCCCGCGTTGATGACGGCTTTGTTGCCTACCTGAACGGCGAGATGGTGGCAACGTTCAAGGCGCCCGCCGTTGCACTGTGGAATTCAGGGGCGACCGCAAGCAACATTGACTCGGTGGCGATCACGATGGTGGATTATCCGTTGAATAATCACCTGAACAAATTGCTCAACGGGGAAAATATCCTGGCAATTCATGCACTCAACCTGGGCAGGGGTTCAGACTTTCTGTTTTCCTGCCAGTTGGAGGGAACCACCAACGCGGTTGCCCCGCGCAATGATCCCCCGCTTAACCTGAATGATCTCAACCGGGGCATTAACGGCTCGTATTACAGGTATTACTTCCCGATCGACTCTACGGCGAACAGTTACTCCTTTACCTATGAGGCGAGATGCAACGAGGATACCGAGGCTATCTTCTTTGACAATTTCAAGATCGTAGGAACCCCTATCAAAGTGGATTCTTACGAATCATGGGTTCTGTTGACGACATCTTACGATCTTAATGATGAAGGGTTTTACCTGGAAGACCCGGATGCCGACGGTCTCTCCAATTACATTGAGTATGCTTTTGGCGGCGATGCCGAAGTGCCGGGGCACACAGCATCCAGTGGACAATCGCTAATGCCAACTGCACGCGTGGTTGAGGAATCAGGACAGTTGTGGTTTGAGATGACCTGGCGTCAGCTGAATATGCCCACGGAGGGAACCCTCGACAGTCCGTATGGCGGGTTCAACCTGCTTGACATCAAGTATATTCCGCAGTTTTCCTTGGACGGTATCAACTGGGATGATGCGGCTCCCGGGGCAGATACTTATGAGCAGATCGGCGATGCCGAGATTAATGAAGATGACACAGTCACGATTACCGCACGTTACATTAACCCGGTGAATGGCACTCCCTCGGGTTTCGGGCGCGTGAAGGTCGAAAGCTACAAGGTAATCCTGCAGTAAGCTGCACCGAGAGTGGCTTGGAGTAGGATCTCAAGGTTGTTTTAGCCCTTATTTTAAGGGGCCTGAGATGCCATTCCAGTCCCTTAGGATAAAGGCAATGAGAAGTAATAAGATAATCCCCCTGAAATTTCCTTGCGTATATGCATTGTAAATTCTAACATCTGTCAGACAAAGCAAAGTTTCCAACAGTTTCCTTGCTCAACCTCCCCATAATCAATCGATTAGCCCTTAATTGTTATGCACGCCCCAATGTCAAAGCAACCCCGTGGTATTTTCTGTGCAGATCGCGCATTTACCCTGATTGAGACGGTTCTTGCCATCGGTATTGTCGCCACCGTGTTGATTGCGCTTCTTGGGCTCTTACCCACCGGGTCGAGGATCCTCAGTGAAGCCGGGCGCGGGACGGTTGGGGCACGCATTGCCCAACAGTTAATCGGGGAGGTGCAACTCGCGGAGTTTGAGGATATCGGGCTGTTTAATAATAAACAGCGTTATTATAACGATATGGGCACCGAGTTGCAGAGCGGTGGCAACCACGTATATACTGCCCGCATAGAGGTCGAAAGCGGCAACCCTGAAATTCCGGGAGCTAAGGCGAGCGAGTATTTGAAGCGGGTGATTATCAAGGTTTCCAACGACCCCGGTAAGCCTGACTTCAGCGATCCTCCCCTTGAAGAGGGAGGGCAGAACGATTCCTACCAAAGTCCCTACAACAGGTATTCCACCCTTGTGGTTTTCACCGGACAGGACAAATCGTAACTTGTCGCCTTGTTGAAGTTTAACCAGTCCTTCGGGATCTACAAAAAATCACATCACATCAACCGATGAAATATCCGCACAACAGGCATCGAGGCTTACAGCCGGCATTTACCCTGCTTGAGTTGATGGTCTCAATGACCGTGTTGGCACTGATCATGTTGCTGGTTTTCCAGATGCTTGATACCACTCAGAAAACATTCCAGAGTTCGAGGGCGAGGGCTTCCACGTTCAAGGAGGCGCGTGTTGCCTTTGAGGGGCTCACCCGCCGGATCGGGCAGGCAATGCTCAATACCTATTTTGATTATCAGTATCCGAATAACAATTCGACATTGAAACCAACAGGTTACGAGAGAAAATCTGATCTTCATTATGTCAATGGCCGGGCACAAACCTTATTAAACGGAGGAAATTTCTCGACTCACTGTGTGTTTTTCCAGGCTCCTCTTGGATTTTCCCTGAGGCCGGAGAATCAGGCGCTTGGTAGTCTTCTTAACAGCTGGGGTTATTACATCAAGCGCGGTAATGACAATGACCAGATCCCGAGTTTCCTGAGTTCATATGATTATGCGGATACCTCCAGGGAGCGTTACCGCCTGATGGAGTTCCGGCCACCGACCGAGAATATGGAAGTGTATGGGGCTAACCTCAGGTCGCGCTACACCACCGACTGGTTTACAAAGCAAATCCATCTAAACTCCGCCGGCGGCATCCCTTTTTCGCGACCGATTGCCGAGAATATCATTGCCCTGATCATTGAACCCAAGCGTTCCGAGAAACCGGGTGCATTGGTTCTTGCCCCGAATTATGAATATGACAGTCGTCGCTTCCAGAAGATCAATAACCCCAGGGATGAGACCAAGCACCAGCTGCCGCCCCTTGTTGAGGTAACCATGGTGGCCATTGATGAGGCCTCCGCCATGCGTAATGAACAGGTTCACGGAAGCCTGGAGGAATTGGTTACCCCGAATTTGTTCACCAATGTGGCAACTTACAGGCAGGATCTAGGCCAGCTTGAGAAGACTCTCATTGATAAGAAAATCATTTACCGGGTATTTAACGAGACGGTAGCCATAAGGGCATCAAAATTCAGTGATCCGCAATTCCTGAGGTAGCGACTGTAAAAACAAAACGCACATCTGATGAAATTACCCAAGCGCAATGAAGGGGGATTCACCCTCATTGAGATCCTCGTGGTTCTCGCTATAATCGCGGTTATCGTGACGTTCACGGTTCCCAACCTGGAGCCTGTGCTGAAGGGCTCCAAGCTCAAGCAGGCAGCCGATAACCTGGAGCGTGCACTGGCCAATGCACAGCAGGTGGCAATTACCCATAACCATCCGGTGGAGTTTCGGTTTTTCCGTTATGACGAACCCGACAGCCCGGGAATCGAGGAACACTTTCGCAGTTATCAGGCGGTTCAGGTGATCACCAGCCCGGAGGATCATAACCAGGTGATTGAGGAAAAAGTGGTAACCGATGTGGTGAGTTTCCAGTTACCTTTTGTGCTTGCCGAGGGAGAATTCAGCACGCTTGTCAATTCCGATGCCCTGGAGCAGGGCAGTGCTGATATCCCGCGCGCGGATAATGCGGATTATGTCGCCTTTGAGTTTCGTCCTAACGGTGCCACCAACCTGGCCACGGTTGACATGGCTCACTGGACATTGACCATTGTGCGTGAGTCTGACAGCAAGCCGGTGATGGGAGAGTTCATCACGCTGACAGTCGATGCATACAACGGGCGAATTCGCCAGTTCTACCCATAGGAAATGCCGCTTGGCTTGGTGACCGAAGCGGATTGATTTTTTTTGGGCAGCGGAAGCACGAGCTAATCAATAGTGACTTCAGGTTGAAGTTTCGGGAATTGCCGGTTTGGCAGTCGGCTGAATGGCTCAAAAAGATTCACCTGAGTTTTTTTCAAGGTATTCAAGTGAACAGCTATTTGCCTTAGCTCACTATACGATCCGGCTTTTTTGATGATGATCACAAGTCGGGAATCATGTGATTCAGTTCATTTGCTTGGGAAAGGGCATCAATTTTTCCTAAAAACCTCAATTTTTTCCGACTAGCTATTTTTATTCAATTAGTCATAAAAACGCCATTGACCAAATAGCTCTTGCGGGTCAGATTGGGGCATATTGGGGCATATTGGTTCCAATGTGTGCATTGTGGTTGATTTAGCTGAAAATTCAGAACTCCGATTGTTTGCCGGTACTCTCCAGCACGTGCTGGATGACAATCATCGTGTCACGGTGCCCTCCCGCTGGCGGCACACGGAACTTTCAGAGTTCTTTGCGTTGCCTGATCCGCGGAGATCTTTTCTCGTTCTGCTCCCTGCCGCCGAGTTGCAGAGGATGGCCACTGACCTGGAACCTATCAAGGATTACAGCCGGGCGCAGCAGCGTCAATACAGCAGGCAACTGTTTTCCCGCGCCACTTCCTGTATCCTTGATCGCCAGGGGCGCTTGGTGCTGCCTGCAGAAATCTGTGTCGATCTTGGTTTGCGCGGAGAGGTGGTGTTGGCAGGGGGCGGTGCACGTATTGAAGTTTGGAAACCTGAGAACTGGCAGCGTAACTGCCGCGAAGAGGAAAGCACCTTCGCTGAAATTGCCGACCGGGCAGGCCTGTAGATTTTTCCCTCACTCTTTAAGGAACCTCAACGCCAACTAGAAGTATTTGACCAATTATCAACAACAAAGCAGCGCAGAAAATGAGGAAGCTCTTATCAAGGTTTCTGTCTCCGAACATCCTGAGGCCATCCGTAATCGCCGGCATCAATGCACGATACCACCTGAGCCAATGGCCTGTTGGCTGTGCGCCAAGGCCTAATTTGTTTGGCAATCGAAATGAGGCGTCACCCGGTGGGCCGTCATCGGATAACAAGTCGCGTTTTAAGCGTGCACGCGGTAGTGGCAACGACTATCACCTGCCGGTTTTACTTGAAGAGGTGACTCATTACCTGGCACCTCAGCGCGACAAGTTGTATCTGGACGCAACTCTCGGCGGCGGCGGGCATTCAGAGCAACTTTTACGCATTGGGGCAAGGGTAATCGGACTGGACCAGGATCCGGCGGCGCTGTCATTCGCACGTGCCCGTCTTACTGATTACCGGGACAGCTTCGGGGCAATACAGGGAAATTTCAGGGAGTTTGGAGATATTCTGGAAACCATCGGTATAAGCGGTCTGGATGGGGTGTTATTGGATCTTGGGATATCCTCGCGGCAGGTTGATGACGCCGATCGGGGATTTTCTTTTACCAAGCCCGGTCCGTTGGATATGCGGATGGATCCGGATGCCGAGGTTACTGCGGCAGAACTCGTCAATACCTGTGAGGAAGAGGAGTTGGCCCGGGTGTTTTATCAGTATGGTGAGGAGCGGGCTTCACGCAAGATTGCCCGTGGCATTGTCGAGCGCCGTTTGGTGAAGCCGTTTCAATGCACCACTGACCTTGCTGAATTTGTAGAGTCGATGATGCCTCGCAGGGGTAAAATCCATCCTGCAACCCGTGTGTTCCAGGCTCTCCGCATAGCCGTTAACAACGAGTTGCGTGCTCTTGAGGAAGCTCTGACGGAGGTGCCGCGCTGGTTGCGTCCCGGTGGCCGTCTGGTTGTCATTTCTTTTCACTCGCTGGAGGACCGGATAGTGAAGTCATATCTCAAGAGATGCAGTAAAGCGCAACTCGACCGCCCTGAGTGGCCGGCGCCGAAGGCGAATCCCGAGCATTATTTTAAGCTTGTCATGCAGAAAGGGTTGACCCCATCGCCTGATGAAATAAAGAGCAACCCGCGTGCCCGCAGTGCGAGGTTGCGTGTGGCTGAGAGATTACAAACGGCAGTTCCGAAATCCTGACAAGTCATGGCGAAGAATCGTAAACGTTATCAACGCCGACTTGATGTCGGTTCAATTATATCATTGTTCTCTCTTGCGGTGGTTGTCGCAGTTGTTGCGTGTGGATTTGTAGGCATCAAGAACGCTCATATTGAACGTAGTGATCTGCGCAGAACGCTTGAGGAGAAGATAGTAACCATGGAAAAGGAGGTGGATACCATTGATCTGCGGATTGCCGTGCTTTGTGATCGCCGTGTCTTGACCGCCAGTCTGCTCAGGTATGGCAGCAAGCTTGTGCCGATCATGAGCAGTGAAGAGCTTTCCGGATTGCCTGCAGAGTTACCGGAAGCATTGGCATTTGGCAACAATTTGGAATCCGAGAATCATCATTAATATTAGCCTCACAGGTGGATAGCCGTTCCGTATACAGACGCACTTTTGCAGTTACCGCTTTTCTTGTAGTGGCGTTCAGCGCGCTGTCTGTGAGGGTTGTTTATGTGCAGGTGGTGAATCATGAGCGGCTTTCGAAGATCGCGAAGACCGAGCGCTTGAAGCGTGAACACCTGCCGGCAACGCGTGGCCTGATATTTGATCGCCATGGTGAAGCCCTCGTGCAAAACAGGCATGTGAGTGATGTCATCGCTGACCGTTATCATCTGATTGATATCCATGTTTGCCGCAAGGCAGTAGCAGTCGCTGAAGGTATCAGCGTAAGGGAAGTGGCACGGCGCTTTGATGATGATAGGGTTCGCAGGCGATTCATTGAAATTACGGACAATGCATTGAGTGAATTGCTGGGTAGTGATGGCGTGAGGGTCAGGGATATTGTTGCCGAGGGAGCCGACAGGGATCATGTGGTGGTATGCCGTGACCTTGAGTTCGACAGGGCTGAAAGAATGCGCTCGATGTTCAGGGAACGGGGCATAGGCGGATTCAGCTTCAAGGATTCAATGAAGAGGCATTACCCGAATCCGGGTCGTTTGGCCCAGGTGCTTGGATATACCGATGCGGAGAATGTCGGACGTGAGGGGATTGAAGGTGCGCTTGATAAGCAACTCGCGGGAGTTACGGGATACAGGACTGTAGAGCGAACCCGTCGTTCAAGTGAAGTTTTATCAGGGCTTAACGCGGAGTCTTTGCCTGTGGATGGTGCGAACGTTGAGCTTACCATTAACATGGGCCTGCAGGAAATTGTTGAGGCTGCCCTGCAGAAGGCGGTTGTGCAATTTGTCCCCGAGAAGATCATGGCGGTATTTATGGATCCGTCCACCGGGGAGGTATTGGCCATGGCAAGCAGGCCTCACTTTGATCAGGAAACGCGCGAGGGAATACGCAAGATTCATCCGATTTCCGATAGATATGAACCGGGGTCGACTTTCAAGATAGTGGCGCTTGCAGCCGCTTTTGATAGGCAGCTTATCACGCTGGACTCGATATTTTTCTGTCACAATGGGAAATACCATGCGCCCGGCATGTTTCTCAGGGATCACCGTGCTTTTTCTTATCTCAGCTCACAGGAAATCCTTTCCCAATCCAGTAATATAGGGGCTTTCTTTATCGCCAAGAAGGTGGAGGACAGGGCGGGAATCGGCACTTTCAATGAATACATAAGGAATTTTGGCTTTGGAGCCCGCACGGGAATAGAACTTACCGCGGAGGCCTCGGGCATGGTTACCGGGCCGAAAGATAGAGCCTGGAGCAGGACTTCACTCTCGAGAATTGCCATGGGGTACGAGGTGGATGTCACTGCGCTGCAGATGGTATCTGCACTCTCGGCAATTGCCAACAGAGGCAAGTTGATGAAGCCGCAGATTATCCAGAAGGTGCTGTCACCGGAAGGGGAGTTGCTTTATCAGTTGCAGCCTAAGCAAATTCGCCGTGTGGTCAGCGAGGAAGCGGCAAATATGCTGGTGACCGCGCTTACTGCAGTCGTTGCCGATGGTGGCACCGGAGAGAATGCAACGGTCGATGGATTCGTGGTCGCGGGCAAGACTGGAACCGCCCGGAAACTTCGTCACCCGCGAAATAAGGGGTATTACCATGGACGTTACGTGGTCTCTTTCATGGGATTTCTTCCGGCAGGGAATCCCCGCCTTGCAGGCATTATTGTAGTTGATGATCCGCAGAATGCAGCGCGGTATGGCGGCACAGTTGCTGCGCCTATCTTTTCCGAGATTGCATCAGCGGCGATGCCCTGCATGGGCATAAAGCCAACGGCTTTGCCGCCCCGGGTGCTTAAAAGCGTGCGCCGCTCGGCAGGTATTCAGGGAGGGCGTTACTGATAGTTTTTTTGATGACCTGATGCGATTGAAAATATTAGTAGAGGCAGTGAACGGCGCGGTTGTTTCCGGGGAAAGCGATCCGGAGATCAGTTCGTTGTGTTATGACTCGCGAAAGGCCTCAGAAGGAGCGCTGTTCTTTGCGATTAACGGTAACAAGGCTGACGGGCATGAATACATCGGACAGGCAATCAAATTACGTGCTGCTGCGGTTGTTGTTGATCGGGATGGGGCTGAACTTGAAGTGCCGACAGTCGGGGTAAGGGATGGCCGGAGCGCCATGTCGGCAATTGCTGATGTGTTTCATGGCAGTCCGTCGGCATCGCTTAAGGTTGCAGGAGTCACGGGAACCAACGGCAAGACGACCACTGCATTATTGCTCTGTCATTTGCTCAATGCCGCCCATCGGCGGTGTGGTTTGCTTGGCACGGTAAAATATGATCTTGGCGGGGAAGATGTCACTGTTACCCGCACGACACCTGAGTCGGCGGATTTGCAGGGCTATCTTGCGAGGATGGTGGACAACGGATGCGTCGCTGCGGCAATAGAGGTGTCATCGCACGGGATTGCCTTGAAAAGGACTGCTGATGTGCGGTTTGACGTCGCGATTTTCACCAACCTATCTCGTGATCATCTCGACTTCCATGGTGACATGAGTTCGTATTTCGCCGCCAAGCGTGAATTCTTTGATCAGATCTCCTCCCGCGGCGGAAAGAAAAAGTCTCTCGCTGTTATTAATAGAGATGATCCATCGGGCAGAAAATTGCTTAACGATTTCCCCAGGGGGCGCGCTTCGGCGGTTTCCTATGGCCTTGGGATTGGCGCGGATTATCTTGCCAGCGATCTGCGCCAGAGCCGTGACGGGATAGACTTCAATCTCCAGGTTTCAGGCAGGCAGCTGCGGGCAAAGATTCCATTGATCGGCAAGTTTAATGTATACAATGCCCTCGCCGCTCTGGCTGCGGGAGTGGGAATGGGCCTGAACCTGCGGGAGGCAGTCACGCATCTTGCGGACCTGCCACAGGTGCCCGGTCGCCTCGAGAGTGTTTCCGATAACAGGGCTTTCCATGTTTATGTCGATTATGCCCATACGCCTGATGCTCTGGAAAACACACTGACAACCCTGCTCGGACTTGACCCCCGCCGCTTGATTGTTGTTTTCGGATGTGGAGGAAACAGGGATACAGAAAAGCGTGCAGAGATGGGGGCTATTGCCGCCCGTTTGGCGCATTATGTGATTATTACCTCTGATAATCCGCGTGATGAGGATCCTCAGGAGATAATATCCGACATAGAGGCCGGGTTCAAAGGCGAGCACTTTGAGAGTGTGGTTGATCGCCGTGAAGCGATCGGGTTGGGAGTGTCGTATCTAATTCCCCGGGACATTCTCCTCATTGCCGGCAAAGGGCATGAGGATTATCAGGAGTTTGCCGACCATAGAATTGCCTTTGATGACCGCGAGGTGGCGCGCCAAATGCTCAGGGATCGGGATCATGTCCGGGCTGATATGGTGCGCGAAAAGCGTGAGGAAATGGAAATGAAGGAGAAACAACGGCAAGAGGATTCTCGTGGGGAATTGAATGACGAGTCAACGGATTGGAGGGAGGATTGAAGCATCTTTCCCTGGCAGCGGTTACTGATTTTTCGGGAGGATTTCTTGGGGCGGGGTGTCCTGAGGATAAGGTGAATTCAGTCTCAACTGATACACGCACACTTTGCGAAGGGGCACTCTTTGTTGCTTTGCGCGGTGAGAATTTCGATGGACACGATTTTATCGCGACGGCAATTGATGCCGGCGCTGTTGCCGTCATGATAGACATGGAGAGGAAGGGCAATAATCCCGAGGGATGTGCGGTTGTAAGGGTGGAGGATACGCATGGTGCATTGCAGTTGCTGGCACGCAATTACCGCATGGATCTTGGACTGACCTGCATCGGGATAACCGGCAGTAACGGCAAGACTACAACCAAGGATTTCATTGCTTCGGTTTTAAGTGAAGAATTTTCTGTGAGCGCCACTGTGGGTAATCTCAATAATCATATAGGGCTGCCCTTGTCGATACTTGCTGCCGACGATTCCCATGAGTTTGGCGTTTGGGAAATGGGGATGAGCATGCCCGGAGAAATCAAGCAATTGGCTGCCATCGCATCACCTGATGTTGGAGTCATAACCAACGTCGGCCTAGCTCACATCGAATCAATGAAATCCCGGGAGGCGATTGCGCGGGAGAAGGGCATGCTGGCGGAGGCTGTAGGAGAAGAGGGATTGGTTATTCTCAATGGAGAGGATCGTTACGCTGCTTCAATTTCCAGGCGCAGTTCTGCGCGTGTTGTTACGGTTGGATTTGGTGTCGGTGACTTCAGGGCGGTGGCTGTTGAACAAACAGGAACCGGAGTTGAATTCACCATTGTTGCCAATGGTGAGAAACACCCTGCATTCATTGCCGCACCCGGGCGTCATATGATTATAAATGCCTTGCTGGCGACAGCAGTTGGTTCGCATCTTGGATTATCACTGGAGGTTATTGCGCGTGGGTTGAGTCGGGCAAAGTTAACTGCAGGCCGCATGCAACAGAAAGACCTGGGAGGTGTGGCCTATATTGATGACAGCTACAATTCAAATCCGGATTCGATGCGCGCAGCACTCAATGCCCTTGCCGATTTGAAGTGTGATGGACGTCGTATCGTTGTGATTGGAGGCATGGCAGAGCTCGGTGAAATTTCGGATATAGAGCACCGTAAAGTCGGAGAGGCGGCGGCTTGTGCCGGGATTGACTGTATTCTGAGTGTTGGTGAACTGGCCGCGCCGGTGCATGCCGGTGCAGATTGTAAAGTTCCGGGTCGCGCGCAACATTTTGAGAGCCATGGGGAATGTGCGGAATTCCTGAGCCGAGAGGCTCGTTCGGGAGATATTGTTTTAGTAAAAGGCAGCCGTTGCTTCGCGATGGAGAGAGTATTGGAGGAACTTGGATAAGGTTATGATTCTCTGGCTATATGACTGGTTGAAAGACGCATTCGGGCTTGATGTGAGGCTGTTGCGCTACATTACCCCAAGAGCGGGAGTGGCCTGTATTTTTGCTTTTGTTTTAAGCTTGCTTATTGGGCCGCGTGTTATCCGGCGCTTGAGTGCACTTAAAATCGGTCAACCCGTGCGCTCTGCTGAAGAGGTCCGCGAACTGGCAGAACTTCACGGGGCAAAGGCCGGGACGCCAACGATGGGCGGAATGATGATTGTTTTCACCGTGTTGATCAGCGTGGCACTGCTTGTCAACCTTGCCAATCCTCTGGTTTGGGCAGTGATGTTTGTTTTTGTCGGACTGGGCTTGGTTGGGATGGTGGATGACTATTGGAAAGTTGTTAAGAAAAATTCAAGAGGAATAAGCGCATGCACAAAGATCATGCTGCAGATAGTCGTGGCGTTCACTGCAGGTTTGTTTCTGTACCTTCATCCGGCGATATCCGGATATATCCGTGAACTCCATGTTCCCTTTCATAAGGGACCGGTGGTGCAGGATATGGGTTGGTTGTGCCTGCCGTTCTTCGTGCTGGTAATCGTGGGTTGCTCGAACGCAGTTAATCTTACCGATGGGCTGGACGGACTGGCGATTGGTTGTTCAATAACGGTTGCCCTTGCCTATGCCGCCTTTTGTTACCTTGTAGGCAATCAGCAACTTGGTGAGAAGTATCTACTGATCCCGCATAGTCCTTATGCCGGGGAACTTTCCATCGTGTGCCTGGCCCTGGTGGGGGCAGGTCTGGGATTTCTCTGGTTTAACTGTCACCCGGCCAAGGTATTTATGGGGGACACGGGATCGCTTGCTCTGGGTGGAGCATTCGCAACGCTGGCGATCTGTTCAAAACATGAAGCCGTGTTGATAATTGTCGGTGGTGTATTTGTAATGGAGGCGGCTTCGGTGATTCTGCAGGTCGCCAGTTTCAAGTTAAGGGGCAAGCGTATTTTCCGGATGTCGCCGATTCATCACCACTTCGAGTTAAAGGGTTGGCATGAGAGCCAGGTGATCGTCAGATTCTGGATGCTCTCACTGCTTTGTGCGCTGTTTGGTTTGGCTACATTGAAACTGCGATAGAGAATTTTGAAATACAAGGGACAGAATGTGGCCGTGCTCGGTTGTGGACGCAGCGGAGCAGCGGCAGCGAGGCTTGCCGGGCGTGAGGGTGCCCGGGTGACAGTGATCGACAATGGCGACCCGGAAAAATTGGAATCCACGGCAGCAGGATTGCGTGAGGGTGGCTACGATGTTGTTATTGGCAGGGAAGCGCAGGCAGCGGATGCCTCGAGTTTTGATTTGGCAGTAATCAGCCCGGGCATTGCCCTTGATAGGGAACTGGCCGTCAGGTTCACTCTCGCCGGTGTACCGTTAATAGGTGAAATTGAGTTTGCGTTTCCATTCTGTGCCGCGCGAATCATAGGTGTAACCGGCACCAATGGGAAAACGACCACTGTTGAGCTGATTGAGACGATGCTCAGCGGGTGCGGTGAACCAACGATAGCGGCCGGGAATTACGGTCGTCCTCTTTCTGATATTGTATGTTCTTCAGGGACCTATTCCACGGTGGCTTTGGAGATCAGCTCGTTCCAGTTGGAGAGTGTTGAGGAGTTCCGTCCGGGAGTAGCGGTTTGGACTAATTTTGCTCCGGATCATCTTGATCGATACCCGGGCGTTGAGCAATACCGAGCCGCAAAGATGCGCTTGTTTAAGAACCAAACAAATGATGACTGGGCCGTGGTGAATCTGCGTGACGGGATTACGGGGATCGCAGCGAATACCTGCACTTTTTCCGCGTTTGATGAGACTGCCGATTATCACTTTGAGAACAATTCCATTATGCAGGGATCCGAGGTTCTAATCAGCATGGATGAACTTTCCATGAGAGGCAGGCATAACGCGGAGAATGTGATGGCGGCTCTTGCGGTTGGCAGAATTCATGGCCACTCGACGGATTCATTGACAGCGGCAATTACCACTTACAGTCCACCGGCACACCGGTGTGAACCTGTCGGTAATGTTGACGGTGTCTGTTTCATAAATGATTCAAAGGCAACGAACCTGCATGCGCTTGAGAGTGCGCTTATTTCACTCCACGACGGTGAGGGCATTATTTTAATTGCCGGAGGAAAGGACAAAGGTTTGCCTTTCGGTGACTTAACGGCATGTGTCTCGGAATATGCCGAGCATATTGTGCTGATCGGTGAGATCCGCAATTCCCTGGTGAAGGAGTGGGGAGGGCATGTTGATTGCCGGACCGCAATCGACATGCAGGAAGCCGTTAACGCTGCCGTTGCTCTTGCCCGGCCCGGGCAAACGGTGCTGTTGGCTCCCGGCACTTCGTCTTTTGACATGTTTTCCGGCTACGAGGCCCGTGGCGAGGCATTTTGCAAAGCCGTTAATAATCTAAACCAACCAACGACATCAAATGAGTAAGAAGAAAAGCAAAACAGAAAACAAAAGAAGGCGCCCCGCATGGGTGGACATGTTCGCTAAAACACAGAAAGTTGATGATCGAGCGGATCATTTGCGCGATTGGCATACTGATGTTCCTAATATAAAACTCTCCAGAGCATTTATAGTGGTGTTGATCCTGCACGTCGTTGCAGTTGGGGGAATCTTGGCCTTCGAGATGTTTAAGCCTGAATCATCCCGGGGTGCAACGGCAGAGAGCGAGGGCATGGCGAAGCTTGATGCGGATCAACCGGCGGTTTTGCGTAAGCAAGGTGTGCAGCAATCTGCAGGATCAGGATTCCCCTCGGTGATTGGCGATCGAAGTGATGACGGTTACGTGCGTTATATCGTCCAGAGGGACGATACTATCCGGGTCATTGCAAGCTCCTATAACATATCCAGGACCGAGCTCCTTGCGGCCAACAGCATTGATGAGCGGCATCCGCTGGTGGAGGGGCGAATTCTTCGTATTCCCAAGGCCTTGTTGACCTTTCGAAACGCGGATGTGGCAGCAACGCCTGAACCGGGAGGTATTACCGATGGGTTTTCAGAAATTGATGGAGACAACGGGTTTATACCTCTTAAATCTGCCGGTTTGGCCGTAGGCCAATCGGTTTTCTCCGGTGAAAAACCGGAAATTTCTGATGCTGTTTCAGCAGGATCGTCCCAGGAGGATGGTTTTTTTCCTCTGGCTGGCTCAGTGATGCCAAACAATCCGGGAGATGTTGTTTCCAAAGTCGTGGAAAAACCTGACCGTCCCCGGGTTGTGCGTGCACGTCCTGCCGTGTTACCGCCGGCAGTAAGTTCATCCTCGCGGCATACTGTAATTCAGGGGGATACACTCTATGCGATTTCCCGAAAACACGGAGTGAGTGTGGATGATTTACTGGCTGCCAACCCGGGAGTTGACCCGCAAAAGCTGGAGGTTGGGAAAACTTTACGTATGCCTTAAAGAGGCACAGGCGAGGTAATTTCCCCGACAATCCTGATGGGAGAAAAAAGCGCATATATTCTGGTCCTCATGGTGGTTTCGCTACTGGGGCTGGGTATCGTGATGTTGCTCAGCACCAGTGTGTTTATTGCGGACCGGGCAGATATTTATCATGATGTCCATCGCCAGCTCGTGTGGTTGCTTCTAGGGGGTGTTACTTGCGTTTTTTTCGCGGTCATTGACTATCGGTTTTGGAAGCGGTCGCGATGGATTTGGTTTGGCGTGGCTTGCATCTTGCTGGTGTTGTGTTTTTTTCACCCCTTTGCCCAACCGGCTAACGGGGCATATCGCTGGGTTGGTGGTGGTGAGTTTGGGTTTGATTTTGCCAGACTGCAACCTTCCGAGATGGCCAAACTTGCAGTTGTGTTCATGATTGCCGGATGGTGTGCGCATGTCGGAGAACGTATTCGTGAAGTGCGTGCCGGATTCATTTATCCGCTTGGAATTGCACTTATTCCGGTTGTGTTGATAGCCTGTGAGACGGACATGGGAACCGCAGCACTGCTTACCTGTGTTACGCTGACCATGTTATTTGTGGCCGGTAGCAGGGTTTGGCTGTTTGCCGGGAGTGCAGTGATGTCATTGTTGGTTCTCGCGCTTGCAGTTTGGCGCAATCCCAACCGCTGGGAGAGGTTTATTGCGTTCATGGACCTTGAGGCGCACAAGACAGGGTTGGGCTTGCAGCAGTGGCGGGCAAAACTGGCGCTCGGGGAGGGTGGATTAAGCGGACTCGGATTGGGTGAGGGGCGTGAGAAGTTGATGTATCTTCCATTTGCGCACACGGACTTCATTTTTCCGATGATTGGTGAGGAACTGGGAGCAAGGGCAACGCTGCTTGTTGTCTTTGCCTTTGTGGTTGTCCTCATATTTGGCGTATTGATTGCCAATTCTGCGCCTGATTCCTTCGGGAAACTCCTCGGGTTCGGAATCGTGACTCTCATTACAGTCCAGGCGGCATTGAACATCGGGGTAACCACTGGCGTATTGCCGAATAAAGGTCTGCCGCTGCCGTTTGTCAGTTATGGGGGATCAAACCTCCTGTTTAATCTCGCCGGCATAGGGATACTTCTCAATATTTACCGGCAGGGAAGCACACTCAAAAGTGATGAAGATGGCAAGTTGTTCGATCGGTGTCGTGCCGTACCCAGAATATAGGCAGAGCATCCCCTGAAATGGCCATACGAACTGTCATTGCCTGTGGTGGAACCGGCGGGCATCTCTTCCCGGGTATTGCTGTCGCTGAGGCATTGCGTGCACGGGGGGGAGAATCACTGATGCTCATCTCCGAGAAGCAAATCGATACCCTCGCCACAAAGGGATATG
Source organism: Verrucomicrobiales bacterium (assembly GCA_029940475.1). Taxonomy (GTDB): domain Bacteria; phylum Verrucomicrobiota; class Verrucomicrobiia; order Verrucomicrobiales; family DEV007; genus CACIUL01. The sequence continues at coordinate 33,420 of JAPYUT010000040.1, forward strand.
AGGACTTTCTCTTTGAGACACTCCCGGCCACGGGAATGCCTTCACTGCTGTCACCAAAGATGGTTCCTTTTTCCTGGCGGTTTTTACGAACACTTTCCCGCTGCCACAAGATTGTAGCTGAATTTGAGGCGGATGCTGTCCTGGGTATGGGCGGCTTTACCTCCCTGGCTCCCCTGATGTCCGGGCGCAGGCATGGGACAAAGACTTTCATTCACGAGTCCAATGCTTTTCCCGGCAAGGCGAATCGTATCGCTGCACGCAGGGCGGATTGCGTTTTACTGGGACTTTCCGTATGTCGAAGATATTTCCCAGGAAAGGATGCCGAGGTGGTCGGGACGCCGTTGCGGGAGATAATGCGTCAAAAGCATGATCATGCGGATGCCCTCGCTCATTTCAGGTTGGAGGAGGGCAGAAAGACACTTCTTGTGATGGGTGGCAGTCAGGGGGCGCGTGGTATTAACCGCGCAGTTACAGGAGCAATGAAACAGATTTCCGAAATGGGTATGCAGGTGATTCACCTCACGGGTTCTGCTGATGTTAAAGAGATTAGCTCAGTTTACAGTTCAGCATCCGTGCCTCATTACGTCTCGGAATTTTGTCATGAGATGCATTTTGCCTACGCTGCCTCTGACCTGGCCATTGCCCGTTCCGGCGCTTCGAGCCTGGCTGAACTGGCAGCTTTTGCCCTGCCGACTATTCTAGTTCCATACCCGCACGCAACGGATGATCACCAGACTCTCAATGCCCAGGTGTATACTGAGAATCATGCTGCCATAATGTTGAAAGAAAAGGACCTGGAGCCCCGTTCCATTGGAAGGTTGTTTGAGGAATTAACACAGGACAGCGGGGCAATGCTTGCCGAGATGAGTACGGCGATGGATGCACTGGCAGTAAGAAATGCCGCTGAAAATATCTGTAAATCAATTGAAATGCGTTGCCGTGAATAAGCAAATTGCAGAGCGACTGCACCAAGGTGCAAGCTGTCCGATGAGAATACACCTGATTGGTGTTGCTGGCTCCGGAATGAGTGGAGTTGCATCGTTGCTCATCGAGCTTGGGCATCGGGTGAGCGGATCGGATCGCGTCAGGACGATGGAGACGGAGCGACTGCAGCGCGTCGGCCTTGATTTTCATTGTCCACATTCCACCGAAACCCTCAGTGATGCGCAACTGGTGATCTTTTCTTCCGCAATCAAGCCCGGCAACATTATTTACGATGCTGCCGTGGAGTCCGGCTTGCCGATGTTGCGTCGTGCCGAGGCTATGGCTTTAATCATGGAGGGCAAGAAGGGCATTGTCATTGCAGGGACCCACGGCAAGACAACGACAGCAGCACTTGCGGCCCATGTTTTGCGGGCGGCGGGTGTTAAACCGTCCCATTACGTTGGAGCTGAGATTCCTATCCTGGGAACCAATGCCCACTGGGACGGGGATGGAGAGTATTTTGTTGCTGAGGGGGATGAGAGTGACGGTTCGCTGGTGGAGTTTAATCCTGAACTTGCCATTCTCCTTAATGTTGAGGAAGAACATCTTGATTATTATCCCGCAGGCATTGAGGAAATTCGCCCGGTATTTTGCCGGTTTATTGAAGCAACTGCAGGGGCAGTGATTTATTGCGGGAATGATGTTGAGGCATCGGCATTGTGTGAATCCAGGAAAGGTTCCATTTCCTACGGATGGGATACCGGTTTTGATTTTTGTGCCAGAATTCTCAGTATAAGAGAGCGCAGCAGTGATTTTGAAGTATTGCGGGGTGGCTGTCCGATTGGAAATATTACCCTGGGAATCCCCGGTGAACACAACGTGCTCAACGCATTGGCGGTAATTGCACTTGCCACCCTGCTTGGTTCTGAGTTTGACGATATTGCTGAAGCGATGAGGACGTTTCGGGGTGCTCGCCGCAGGTTTGAAGTCCTTTACCGATCTGCTGACTATATAGTTGTCGACGATTACGGTCATCATCCAACGGAAATTCAGGCCACTATAGCAACGGCGCGAGCAGCCAATCCCGAGCGGCTTATCTGTGTTTTTCAGCCCCATCGCTATACACGAACCAAGCTTATGCGGGATCGATTCGGGAGCTCCTTTCAGGAGGTTGATGTCTTGTATGTGACTGATATTTATGCCGCCAGTGAAGAGCCAATTCCCGGTGTTAGCGGTGAGATGATCGTTGATGCCGTGCGTGAGAACGGCCTAAAGGAAGTTTATTATTCCGCCGATGTCCTTACTGCGCACTTGGCAATAGGATCCCGCCTGCGGAGGGGTGACATGTTGCTTACACTTGGTGCCGGCAACGTGCATGAAGTAGGGGTTGCACTTGCGCGTGACCTTGAGGGTATCGATAAGCTGCGCCGTGAACTTGATGACCCGGAGACTGTCTGTCGGCTTTA
>JAPYUT010000100.1 GCA_029940475.1 Verrucomicrobiales bacterium
AGGCCCAGTTTTCTGTGCGCAGCAGCCTGCCTTTGCCACTGGACAGGGCGGCATCCCGGACCTTAACGGCAGGGTCATCCAGCATGGCTGAGATGTCCTTGCCCTGAATGTTCCCGGGAATTTTCAAGCCGCATAGTTTAGAGACCGTGGGGTAGAGATCGATTAATTCCGCCAGGGAATGGCAAATCGCCGGCTTTTTTCCCGGCACGCAGATAATGAGCGGCACCTTGGCCGACTCCTCGTGAACGCTTACCTTCATCCATAGATCGTGTTCGCCCAGGTGGTAGCCATGGTCACTGGTAAAGATGACGATGGTGTTATCACGCTGCCCGGTCTCTTCCAGCGCCTTTAACACCTTTCCTGTCATCGCATCCATGAAGCTGACCGATGCGTAATATGCGCGAACCACTTTCTTTTGCTGGGTAAGGTCCATTTGCCATTTTTCAGAGGTTCTTCTGTTGGCTGAGTTCATGGGGATATCATCCCAGTCGCCCGGAACTTTTGGGGGGAGGATGATTTTATCGACCGGGTAGGGCTCAAAATATTTTCTTGGAGCCACTAGGGGAACATGCGGTCGCACGAATCCCACGGCCAAAAAGAACGGCTTGTCCATCTCCCTGTATTTATGGATGAGCGCGACGGCTTTTTCTGCCGTCTTCCCATCTGAGTGAACCAGGTGATCCCCGTCGGCCTCAACGGTTGAAAAGCGGTTGCCTCCGGCCGCACCTTTCTTGAGGCCGCCGGGATTATCCTGCAGCGTTTCGCCGAAACCGGGTGTCCTGGACTCGGGGCCGGGGCTGTTGTAGGCCTCATTCCAGGAGGCGGGATCGTCGGCGCCGTCGCGACCCGGTCCGATATCCGTCGGGACTCCCATGTGGAACACCTTTGAAATACGTGCACTGTGATAGCCATTTTTCTTGAAGTGCTGCGCCCAGCTGTCCTTGTCTTCCCCGACTTCTTTACGTCCACTGGTGTAACCCGATGCCTTGCTGGCATAGGGGTAATAACCGAACATGAAGGAGGCGCGTGAAGGCCCGCAGAAGGTGGCCTGGCAATAAGCGCGGGTAAAAAGCGTTCCTTGAGTGGCAAGCCTGTCGATATTCGGAGTCTTGCACAATGTGTTGCCGTAACAGCCAAGGGCGGTTGAGGTCAGGTCATCAGAGATGATGAAGAGGACGTTGTGTTTCTCGCGTCCGCTGAGCAGGCCGGGGAACAGGAAGACCAGGATGGCAAGGGATCGAAAAATCATTTGGTTATCCTTGCATAATTTCCCAACCGGGCCGGTAAGTGCGGTGGATGTTCCGGTTGGCATCCTTGTGATTGGTGATCACTGCATGCTTGGCATCCCACTCGAGCCAATTAGGTGAGTGCTGCATGGCAATGTTTCCCAGCAGGATGAACTCAGTCATTGGCGCTGCATAATCAATTGGCGACAATAATCGTTCCGGGTTGCCGTCAAGGACGGCATCAATGAACGCATCATGATGGCCGATGGCCGCAAGTTTCCGCGGCCTGACTGCTGCGAATTTTTCTGCCGGCAACAGCACCGGGCTGCTCCCATGCCTTAAGAGGAGCGCCCCTTTTTCTCCTTTCAGCAAACACCCGAACCGGTATTTGATTCCCTCGGGGATAAGTGCGGTAAGTTCCTTTGGTGGACGTTGCTTGCCGCTTACCCAGAAAACCTTCAGGTTGCCATCGGTATATTTGCTCCCGGGAAAGTCATACTCGACGTGTTCATTGCCGGTCCAGTTGTATTGATTGGGAACAGGTGTGCTGGAACGCACCCTTTTCGGGGCAGTGAGAGCCAGTCCCCGGTACATGGCATTAAAAATATGACAACCCATGTCCCCCAGGGTCCCCGTTCCAAAACCTTGTCGCCTGCGCCAGGTCTTGGGGTGATAATACTTTTCTAAGTAGGGGCGTTTCTCTCCCACGCCAAGCCACCCGTCCCAGTCCAGCCCTTCGGGAACCGGATCCTGATGATCAGGGAGTGATTTCGAGTCTCCCCAGCTTTTCCCGCAGAAAACCCACGCTTCGGTGACCTTGCCAATGAACTGGCCCTGCACCAGTCCAACCGCCATCCTGTCATTGAAGCTCGATGCCCCCTGGGTGCCCATCTGGACGATGACCTTGTTTCTACGGGCGGTTTCCTGCATAGCCCGGCATTCCCCGATGGTTTGGGCCAAAGGTTTCTGCACGTAGACGTGCTTGCCCAAGTTCATGGCGCTCATGGCCATGATGCCATGCATGTGGTCGGGAGTGGACACACTGACGATATCGATACCCTTACCCATGGTCTGGAACATCTCCCGCCAATCTGAAAAGGTTTTCACGCCCGCTTTTTTTGCCGCCAGCTTCTTGCGTTCGCCGGAATCCACATCGGCTGCTGCAACCATCTGGACTTTCTTGTGCCCGGAAATCGAGTTGATATCAGCTGCGCCACGGCCACCGGCCCCAATTGCCGCATACTGAAGTTTCTGCATGGGGGATCCAGCCGCCCAGGAGAGGCGGCTGATGAAGGGGGCGCCGGCAGTCAGTGACGCAGTTGTGATGAAACTGCGACGGGTTGTTGCTTGAACGTGATTCATTTCCAATCCCTGCATGTCTGTTTTTGATAGGCAGCGGACAGTTATCGTATTGGCGTATGCATGGACAGGAAAGATTTTTTTGATGCAGTGAAGGCACAAAAGCAGTTGTCTGATGGTGGCATTGACACCCTGAGGCAACGGCACTAGTGAACCGCTACCGGAGTGCGTTTTTTTAATGGAAGTTATTCAAGCTGAAATCCCCTGCATCATCAGCGGAGAACATGAGGCAGTTGTTGCGTGTGAGCGGGACCGGCACGGTCAACCGCTGCGCACGGTAATCAGTCGTCGCTCCGGCCTCGTCTACACCGACCCCCGTCCGTCCCATGAATCGGTCCGGCAGTTCTACAGGGAAGATTATCGCAGCGAATACAAGGGTTCGCGTATACCGAAGATGAAACACATTTACCGGGCTGGGCGAGTTGCCCTGTCGCGATGGCATGGGATTCGGGAGCACGTGCCGCACGGTGCCAAAGTGTTGGATGCGGGTGCCGGAGGCGGGGAATTGATGTGCCTCTTGCGGCATTGCGGGCACCAAGTCCATGGCATTGAGCCCAATATTGGCTATGCGGAATATGCCCGTGAACAATATGGTCTGGACCTGGATGTTTGTTTCTTTGAGGACGCCAGCCTGGAGCCGGAATCCTTTGATGCCATTGTGCTTTTCCATGTCCTGGAGCACTTGGAGAACCCGCTCCTGGAAATCCAGCGACTGAGGAGATTCCTCAAGCCGGGCGGGAAGTTCATCATCGAGGTTCCCAACGTGATGTATACCAGGTGCTTTCCTGCCGCCAAGTGGCACATCGGGCATTTATACAACTTCAATACGGTTACCCTGGCCGCAGTGGCGGTTCAGGCGGGGCTGGAGGTCGTCAAGGTTGAGGCACTGGGTGATGGCGGCAATGTCCGTGGTGTTTTTGTCAATAATGATCCGGTGGAGGCTTATTGCCTTGATGGCAATTTCCAGGCTGTCCACCAACGCCTTGAGTCACACTCGGTAGCCGGGCACCTGTTCTCACCCCACCCTTATATCCGCCCCTTGAAGAAAATACTGCGCTCGACAAGGGAGAAAATTGCCACCCGGGGATGCGGTAATGGTCAACAGTTGCTCGAGAACCTTTTCCGTGGTGTCGCGGGATAAGATTTCAGGTAGGTTAAGACAAGGAGTGACCTGCAGGTAGCTTGACCACGGCTAACTGGAACCGATCATCACCGGAAGCGGCTTCGAGTTGAATTCCGTGTGGCATTTTAACAACCCTGTGTGGCACGGATAAGCCCTGCTTGCTGACTTAAATATTCTCGCAGAATACTTATTTTTTGTAGTCGTTTATCATGCATCCTTTACGTGACAAAGCGGCCAAACTCTTTCATTCTTGGGCATGATCCCCGCCCGATGGCTTCTGCTTAGCGTGATGGCTCTGTCGCTGCCGCCTATTCAAGCCCAGAGGTGTGTGGCGCAAAGCCCTGCGAGCCAGTTAACGCAGACGGAGGCAATGGCCGACCTACTCGGCTGCCAGCAGGGCATGCGGCTCTGTGCGGTGGGCGTGGCGAAAACCGACGTGACGCCGAAGGGTCCCGTGGTGCTGGCCGGTTACGGTGGCCGCCGAATGGAGCATGAGGGCATCGACACCAAGCTCTGGGCACGCGCAATGGTCATCGGCAGTGAAAAGCCCGTTGCCGTTGTGGCCATTGACAACTGTGGCGTGCCCGCCGCTGTCACTGCCCGCCTGGCCGAGCGCTTGGCCAGGCACGGCATTCCGCGCGAGCACCTCGTGGTCGCGTCCACGCATACGCACAATGCCCCCAACCTTACCGGCTATGCGCCGGTGCTCTGGGCCGGCCGCATGAACGCCGCGCAACGCAAGAACATGGCCGACTACACTGACTTCGCCGTCGGGCAAATGGAGGTGGCCGTAGTGGCGGCGCTGAGGCAACGGCAGTCGATGGAGCTGGACTGGGCGCAGGGTCGAGTGGGCTTCGGCGGCAACCGGCGCGTGTTGAATAACGGCCAGTGGGCCGGGTTCGGCTTCCAACGCAGAGGGCCGGTGGATCACAGTTTACCCGTGCTCGTCGCGCGCGATACCAAGGGCCGGGTACGCGCCTTGTGGGCAAACTACGCCTGCCACTGCACGAGCGTTGGCTCGCGCAACCGGGTAGGCGGCGACTGGGCCGGGTATGCGAACGAGGCGATTGAGGAGAATTTTCCCGGGGCAGTGGCCTTGATGACCATTGGCTGTGGCGCGGATGTCGGTCCGCAGCCCAGCGGCAATATCGAGATTGCCCGGCAACACGGCCAAAGCATCGCCGCCGAGATCCGGCGCCTATTGTCCGGGCGCACAACGCCGCTGGCTGGTCCGCCGACAGTGGTCGCACGGCAGGTCCAGTTGCCACTCGTCAAGCCCAAGGGGCGCCTGCATTGGCAAGAGCAGCTGCACAAGGGCAGCGGATTTCATCAGCAACTCGCCAAGGCCATGCTTGCCCGTATTGAGGCACAGGGCAAGCTGAAGCCGACGGTCGATTATCCGGTGTCCGTGTGGAAATTCAAAGACGACCTCGCGATGGTGTTTCTGGGTGGTGAGGTGGTGGTGGACTATTCCGTGCGCCTGAACCGCGAACTGGACTGGAGCCGTCTGTGGATCACTGCCTGGGCCAACGCCATGCCCGGTTACATCCCCTCCCGCCGCGTGCTGGCCGAGGGTGGTTACGAGGCGGATTTTTCACAGGTCTATTATGAGCAACCCGGTCGCTATGATCCCAGGGTGGAAGACCTTGTCGTGCAGGCTGTCACCGATCTCGCCGGCAAGCCGTTTGCCGCCGTGCCCGGCCAGCAACCCGCGCCGTTTAATAAACTGCCCAGTGGTGTTGACGGGGTCTTGCGCAAACTTTCCGAGCGCCTGCGTGCGGGCAACTTATCCGAGGCTGAGGCAGCGGTGGTGGATCGCATCCGCAAGCTGCTGCCCCGCGCCCGGTCTGCCATCGACAAGGCGTTGAAGGACGACGGGCAAACCACTGACTGGTACAACTTTGCCGGCGACACGGTCGCGCGCCGTTTCTTCCGCCAGCAAACCCGCGGCCACATGCTTCGCTGGCAAACGCCCGCAACGGAAGCCAGAGGCCAGATGGTCTACGCCTTCACCGGCGGCGTCGGTTGGATTTCATCCGCGGGCACGGCAGGCTTCGAGTTGCGCGCGGATGACCAACCGCCCGTACCGCTCGATGTTACCCTCACGGCCGCCAACTGGAATTCCGAAAACGGCAAGGCCGAGTTGCTCTATCTGCCTACCTGGAACTCGCCCGAGGATTCCGGTGGCTTCTTTTTCCTCATCCTGCCGAAGCCCGCAAAGGTCATCACCATCCGCTCCCTCGGCGACGGCTCCAACCGCTGGTTTGCTGTCGATGAGGAACAGGATTTGGGAAACAGGCTCCGGCGGCTCGGTAATGCACTCAAGTTGCGGGATTAAGGCGTTTTTCACATTCCTCCTAAACTCAAGTGAACAAGTTCAGGGCGGGTTTAGTTGAGCCCAGGATGCTTGGCCTTGAACTCCGGAAAAGGTGCCGGAGCA